>JAGNYW010000006.1 GCA_017984755.1 Methyloversatilis sp. | reverse complement strand
ATCGAACACACGGTGCTTGCCGGGCGATGAAAAACAAACAGGCCAACCCCTAGAGATTGGCCTGTCTGCTTGATTCCATTGGTGCCGCTGGCCGGAATCGAACTGGCGACCTTCGCATTACGAATGCGCTGCTCTACCAACTGAGCTACAGCGGCGAAAAAGAGCGCGCATGTTAGCTGTTGAGGCGGCTCAAATCAATGTGAACATGCACGAAACCGGAAAGAAACGTACAAGTCACGATGCGCTCACGGTCTGGGGACGCATGCGCACCACGATATCCATGCCGTCGGCGACCATGCCGGGCGGCAGGGCCGGCATGCCGTCGATGCGAAGAACATGCTGCGGAATGTCGGTCAGACAGCCCGTCACGACATCGTAGAGATGATGATGCTGCTCGATGTTCGGGTCGAAGAACACCTTGGTCGGATCGACGATGACTTCGCGGATCAGACCGGCGTCGCGCAGTACCTTGAGCGTGTTGTAGACAGTCGCCTTCGACGCGGACGATGACATCTCGTTGACCAAGCCGAGAATCCGGTCGGCCGAAAGATGCTCCATGCGAGAGAACAGCACGGTGGCGATGTCTATCCGCGGACGGGTCAGATTGATGCCGTGGTTGCGCAGGAGATCGATGGTCTGTTCGCGGTTGAGCGGGTGTTTCATGGCCTGAGTATAGGGATGCAGTCGGGAGTTGAACAACCTTGTTGTTTCACGTCACCCACGAACGAGTTCTCTGGGCAGCGGAAAATTGACGTTCTCCGGCGTACCGTCGAGCGTGCGGACCGAGCCGGCGCCCAGCTCTCGCAACCGTGCGACGACTTCGTCCACCAGAACTTCCGGCGCCGAGGCGCCCGCCGTCACGCCGACACGCTTGCGACCGACCAGCCAGGCCGGGTCGATCTGACCCGCGTTGTCGATCAGGTAGGCGGGAACGTCGAACTGTTCGGCGACTTCCCGCAGCCGATTCGAATTCGAACTGTTGGGTGACCCGACCACGAGCACCAGATCACTGCGCGGCGCCATGAATTTAACGGCGTCCTGACGGTTCTGCGTGGCGTAACAGATGTCGTCGCGCCTCGGACCTACGATGTCCGGGAAGCGGCTGCGCAGCGCCTTGACGATCGTTTCGGCATCGTCCACCGACAGCGTGGTCTGCGTGACATAGGCCAGCTTGCCCGGATCGCTTACGCCGAGAGCCATCACGTCATCCGTCGTCTCGACCAGATGCATGCCGCCTTCTGTCTGCCCCATCGTACCTTCGACCTCGGGATGACCCTTGTGGCCGATCATCACGATTTCACGACCCGCCTCGCGCATCTTGGCGACTTCGACGTGCACCTTGGTGACCAGCGGACAGGTCGCATCGAACACGCGAAGGCCGCGGGACGACGCATCGTGGCGCACTGCCTGCGGCACGCCGTGGGCACTGAAGATCAGCGTCGCGCCTTCCGGCACCAGTTCGAGATCGTCGATGAATATGGCGCCCTTGGCGCGCAGGCTGTCGACGACGAACCTGTTGTGCACCACTTCATGCCGTACGTAGATCGGCGCGCCGTATTGCTCGAGCGCACGCTCCACGATGGCTATCGCGCGTTCCACACCGGCGCAGAAACCGCGCGGATTGGCCAGCAGAACGTCCATTTCGCTTCCCCTGTCAGAGGATGTGGATGATTTCGACTTCGAAACTCACTGCACGGCCGGCCAGCGGATGATTGAAGTCGATCAGCGCCGACTCGTTGTCCAGTTCGCGCACCAGCCCCGGAAACTTGCTGCCATCTTCACCGATGAACTCGACCACGGAATTCACCTTGAGTTCGATGTCGTCCGGCAGGTCGGTGAGCTTGAAGCGCTCGACCATGTGTTCCATGTGCTCACCGAACACCTCGCCGGGCTCGAGCTGGAACACTTCGCGATCGCCCTCCGACAGCCCGACCAGACAGATTTCGAGCGCCGGAGCGAGCTCTCCCTTGCCAAGCTGAAGTGTAGCCGGCCTCGATTCGAAGGTGCTCACACGCACCTGTGCCCGTTCGGTTTCATTCACCGCCATGCGGTAATGCAGTGTCACCAGACTGTCGGGATTGATCTTGCCACTCATGCTCTAGTCTCCGGACGGGTGCTGCGCGACAGCAGACCGAACTGGTCCACGAGCATCAGTACAACACCCAAAGTAATGGCCGAATCGGCCACATTGAACGCCGGGAAGCCGTGGCTTCCCAGATGAAAGTACAGAAAATCGACGACCGCTCCCAATATCACCCGGTCGATCAGATTGCCGATGGCGCCTCCGAGAATCAAGGCAAGGCCGAGCGGCAGCACGATCTGACGGACGTGCCGCCGCATCAGCAAGATCAGCCAGACCGACACCGCCGACGTGAGCACGATGAAGAACCAGCGCTGCCAGCCTGAATGATCGGCCAGGAAACTGAATGCCGCGCCCGGGTTGTAGACCAGTACCAGATCGAAATAATGCGTCACCGACCAGCTCTGACCGTATGACAGCCACTGGGTGATAAGGTATTTGGTCAGCTGGTCGGCGCCCACGACAAGGAGCGCCAGTAACAGCCAGCCGGCAAGGCGCGGTGTCATCGTTGTCAGGCGTGGCTGCGCACTTCCCCTGAACCATGCAGATTGCTGTCGCAGCGACCGCACAGTTCGGGATGTTCGGCATTGACGCCGACATCGGCGCGATAGTGCCAGCAGCGCGCGCACTTCGCCAACCCACTCGCCGTGACGCTGACGCCCTGCTCCGCTTCGGTCTCGACCTTCGAGAGCGTCGCGGCGGACGTGATGAGCACGAAACGCAGGTCGTCGCCGAGCGCAGCAAGATCGTCGTACAGCTCACCGGCTGCGCGCACTTCGACCTCCGCCTGCAGCGATGATCCGATGCCGCCCTCCGAACGCAGCGTTTCGAGCTCGCGGGCCGACTCTGCGCGCAGAGCGCGGATACGCGACCAGCTGGCGAGCAGTTCTGCCTCGCCGGCCTGCATCGGCAGCGCATTCCACGTGGTCAGCATCACGCTGTCGACGTCACCGTTCTTGCCGTCCTTGCCCAGCACCGCCCAGATTTCCTCGGCGGTGAAGGCGAGCACCGGCGCCATCAGGCGCACCAGCGTCTGCGTGATGTGCCACAGCGCAGCCTGAGCCGAACGCCGGGCGTGCGAACCGGGCGCCGTCGTGTAGAGGCGGTCCTTCAGGATGTCGAGGTAGAAGCCACCCAGATCTTCCGATGCGAAGTGCTGCAGCGCCTGCACCACGCGGTGGAATTCGAACGCCATGTAATCGTTGGTCACACGTTCCTGCAGATCCCGTGTCAGGGCCAGCGCGTAACGATCGATGGTGAGCCACTTGGCGACCGGCAGCTTGTTGGCCACCGGGTCGTAATCGGCGATGTTGGCCAGCAGGAAGCGCAGCGTGTTGCGCAGCCGGCGATAGGTTTCCACGACGCGATCGAGGATTTCCTTGGAAATCGACAGCTCGCTTGAATAGTCGGACGAAGCCAGCCACAGACGCAGGATTTCCACACCCAGCTTGTCGCCGATTTCCTGCGGCTCGATGCCGTTGCCGGCAGACTTGCTCATCTTGTGGCCGGTAGCATCGACCGTGAAGCCATGCGTCAGCAGCGCGCGGTAAGGCGCGTGACCGTCCAGCGCGCAGCCGGTCAGCAGCGAAGACTGGAACCAGCCGCGATGCTGATCCGAACCTTCGAGGTACAGATCGGCCACCGGGCCACCGTCGCCGCGGCGTCCGTCCGGGTGGGATCCGCGCAGCACGTGCCAGTGGGTGGTACCGGAGTCGAACCACACGTCGAGCGTGTCGGTCAGCTTGTCGTACAGCTTCGCGTCTTCCTCGCCCAGCAGCTCGGCCGCATCGAGGTTGAACCAGGCATCCACACCTTCGCGCTCGACGCGCTGCGCCACCTGCTCCATCAGATCCGGCGTATCCGGGTGCAGCTGACCGGTTTCCTTGTGGATGAAGAACGGAATCGGCACGCCCCAGTTGCGCTGACGGGAAATGCACCAGTCCGGCCGTTTGGCGATCATCGCGGCCAGACGCTCCTTGCCCCACTCGGGGTAGAACGCAGTCGCCTCGACTGCCGCAGCCGCACATTCGCGCAGCGTGTAGGACTCCGGCTGGCGGATGTCCATGCCGACGAAGAACTGCGAGGTCGCACGGTAGATCACCGGCGTCTTGTGGCGCCAGCAATGCATGTAGCTGTGCTGGATCTGTTCATGCGACAGCAGTGCACCTGCCTTGGCGATCGTCTCGACGATGACCGGGTTGGCCTTCCAGATATGCATGCCGCCGAACAGCGGCAGCGCATCGAGATAGACGCCGTTGCTCTGCACCGGTCCGAACACTTCTTCGATCGCCAGACCGTGCGCCGTCCAGCTCTGGAAGTCTTCCACGCCGTAGGCCGGCGCGCAGTGCACGATGCCGGTACCGGCGTCCAGCCCGACATAGCTGGCCAGCAGGACCGGTACGTCGCGAACGTAGAAGGGATGCTGGAACAGCAGATCCGCCAGCGCGGCGCCCTTTGCCGTGGCGACCACTTCGCCGTCGAGCTTGAAGCGCGCCAGACAGCTGTCGACCAGGTCGCGCGCCACGATCACGTGGAAGTCCGGCGTGCGTACCAGCGCGTAGGTGTGCTCGGCATTCACGTTCAGGGCCTGGTTGGCCGGAATCGTCCACGGCGTGGTGGTCCAGATCACCGCCTGCACCTTGCCGCCGGGCAGCGTCGGCAGGTTGAAGGCCTCCGCCAGCATCTGACGGCAGGCATCGGCGATCGGGAATCCGACATCCACTGCGGGGCTCGCCTTGTCCTGATATTCCACTTCCGCTTCGGCGAGCGCCGAGCCGCAGTCGAAGCACCAGTTCACCGGCTTCAAACCGCGGTAGACCCAGCCCTTCTTGACCATTGCAGCCAGCGCGCGGATCTCGCCCGCCTCGTTGGCGAAGTCCATCGTGCGGTAGGAACGCTCCCAGTCCGCGAGCACGCCGAGCCGGATGAAACCTTTCTTCTGCAGTTCGACCTGTTCGGCCGCGTAGGCGCGTGCCAGCTTGCGCACTTCCGACGGCGGCAGACTCTTGCCGTGCGTCTTTTCGATCTGGTGCTCGATCGGCAGACCGTGGCAATCCCAGCCGGGAATGTAGCTGGCGTCGAAACCGGACAGCGTCATCGACCGGACGATGATGTCCTTCAGTATCTTGTTGACCGCGTGGCCGAGGTGGATGTCTCCGTTGGCGTACGGCGGGCCGTCGTGCAGCACGAACTGCGGCCGCCCGGCCGACTTCTTCCGCATGCGGCGATACAGCTGGCTGTCATGCCACTGCTGCACCCAGCCGGGCTCTCGCTTGGGCAGGTCGCCGCGCATGGGAAAGGGCGTATCGGGAAGATTCAGCGTGGAGCGGTAGTCAGCCATGTTCAGCCTTCAGAAAGTATGTTCAGCAAACCAGTGGCGCGTGTCGGCCACATCCTTCGCTATTGCCTCGCGCAAAGCATCGAGTCCGTCATAACGCGTCTCTTCGCGCAGCTTGTGGCAGAAGCGCACCGAAAGGCGTTGTTCGTACAGATCGACCGTGCGGTCCAGCAGATGGACTTCGCAGGTCGGTTTCAATCCGTCGGCGATGGTTGGGCGCACGCCGACGCTGGCCGCACCCGGCGCGTCGCACAGACCACCGCCACTCACGCTGACCGCAAAGATGCCCGCCAGCGGCAGGGAGCGGTTTCCGAGCTGGATGTTCGCCGTGGGAAAACCCAGCGTCCGGCCCAGCTTCCGGCCATGCTCGACGCGACCGCTGATCGCGTAGGGTCGGCCGAGCATGCGTGCCGCGCGGGTCAGATCACCATGTTCAAGCGACACCCGCACGGCCGAACTGGACACGCGATCTCCATCCATCTCGACCGTATCCATGGTCGCCACTGAAAACCCGTGCAGCAGCCCGGCCGTCCTCAGTCGTTCGAAATCACCTTCACGTCCGCGACCGAAGCGGAAATCGTCGCCGATGATCAGATGTCGCAGCGCCAGTCCGCGCACCAGCAGGTCGTCGATGAAGGCCTGCGCGCCCAGCGCGGCAAAGCCGGCGTTGAAACGACACACGTAGACGCGCTCGATGCCGGCGCCCGCAAACAGTTCCAGTTTTTCGCGCAGGCTGGTGAGTCGTGTGGGCCGCTGCTCACGCGCGAAAAACTCGCGCGGATGCGGTTCGAACGTCATCACGGCCGCCGGCACGCCGTCCGCTGCGGCACGCGCAGTCAGGTCAGCCAGCAGCGCCTGATGGCCAAGGTGCACACCGTCGAAGTTGCCGATGGTCAGCACGACCGGCCGATCGGCCACCGGAGGAATTGCGCGAAAAACCTGCACGGACAAGGATGCGCCCAAAAAAACGCGCAATTATACCGACGGCGCTGTGTTGGTGCCGGGAGGGGGACTCGAACCCCCACACCTTGCGGCGGCGGATTTTGAATCCGCTGCGTCTACCGATTCCGCCATCCCGGCAGGGAAGAGCCGCGGATTATGCGTGTCAGGCACGCTGCAGTGCAAGAGCGGCGGACGTTACAATCATCGGCTTTGTCCGCTTCTGCGAACCTGACGCCCTGCCCCGTGCTCACTCTGTCCGATTTCGATTACCCGCTGCCCGAAGAACTGATCGCCCAGACACCGCCGGCCGAACGCAGCGCCGGCCGCCTTCTGGTGGTCGGACACGATGCGCCGACGGACAGCACGATCCGCGACCTGAAGCGCTGGCTCGTGCCGGGCGACCTGCTGGTGTTCAACGACACGCGGGTCATGCATGCTCGACTTTACGGCCGCAAGGAAAGCGGTGGGCGTGTCGAGGTGCTGATCGAGCGGCTGACCGGCGAACACGAAGCACTGGCCCAGGTGCGTGCCAGCAAGACCCCGCATCCGCGCAGCCGCATGCGCATCGAAGACGCCTTCGATTTCGAGGTGCTTGGCCGCGACGGTGAATTCTTCCGGCTGCGCAGCCTGGGCGAAACGGCACTCGCCGAGCTGCTCGAGCGACATGGCCGCCTGCCACTGCCCCCATATATAGAGCGCGCAGCGGCAGACGCCGACGAACAGCGCTACCAGACAGTCTTCGCGAGGGAAACCGGTTCGGTCGCAGCACCGACCGCCGGCCTGCACTTCGACAACGAATTGCTTGCCGCGCTGACCGCACACGGTGTCCGGCAGGCGCGCGTCACGCTGCATGTCGGCGCCGGCACCTTCCAGCCGGTACGCGTCGACAATCTGGCGGAACACCGCATGCACAGCGAGCATTATCAGCTGTCGGCCGAAACCGCCTGCGCCATCGCCGAGACGCAGGCGGCAGGCGGGCGCGTGATCGCGGTCGGCACCACCAGCCTGCGCTGCCTCGAATCGGCTGCCGCGGCCTGCGGTGACGGTCCGCTCGTCGCCTGCAGCGGCGACACCAGGTTGTTCATCACACCCGGCTATACGTTCCGGGTGGTCGATGCGCTGCTCACCAACTTTCACCTGCCCAAATCGACGCTGCTGATGCTGGTGTCGGCGCTGGCCGGACAGCTGCGCATCCGCGCGGCCTACGCCCACGCGGTCGCGCAGCACTACCGTTTTTTCAGCTATGGCGACGCGATGTTCATCCCCGCGCGCATGACGGATACCGAGGACTCCCATGAAGTATGAATTGCTCGCCCGCGACGGCCAGGCCCGCCGCGGCCGCCTGACGCTGGCCCACGGTACCGTCGAGACGCCGGTGTTCATGCCGGTCGGCACCTACGGCACGGTCAAGGGCATGGACCCGGCCGAACTGAAGGACATGGGCGCACGCATCGTGCTCGGCAACACCTTCCACCTGTGGCTGCGGCCCGGCACGGAGGTGATCCGCAAGCACGGCGGACTGCACCGCTTCATGGGCTGGGACCGCCCCATCCTGACCGATTCGGGCGGTTTTCAGGTGTTCTCGCTCGGCGCGCTGCGCAGGATCACGGAAGAAGGCGTCCGTTTCTCCAGCCCCATCAACGGCGACAAACTCATGCTGACACCGGAGGAGTCGATGCGCATCCAGCACGACCTGAACGCCGACGTGGTGATGATCTTCGACGAATGCACCCCCTATCCGGCCGATCTCGACACCGCCGCCGAGTCGATGCGGCTGAGCCTGCGCTGGGCGCAGCGCTCGCGTGATGCGCATGACGCGCTGGGCAACACGAATGCGCTGTTCGCCATCGTGCAGGGCGGCATGCATGAAGCGCTGCGCGATGAGTCGCTGGCCGGTCTGACCGGCATCGGCTTCGACGGCTACGCCATCGGCGGCCTGTCGGTCGGCGAGCCGAAGGAAGACATGCAGCGCATCCTCGCGCACACCGCGCCGAAACTGCCGGAAGCGGCGCCGCACTACCTGATGGGCGTCGGCACGCCGGAAGACATCGTGCATGCGATCGCCTGCGGCATCGACATGTTCGACTGCGTGATGCCGACCCGCAACGCACGCAACGGCTGGCTGTTCACCCGCTACGGCGACATCAAGCTGAAGAATGCGCGCTACAGGGACGACACGGCCCCCCTGGACAGCACCTGCGAATGCCACACGTGCACGCATTACACGCGTGCCTACCTGCATCACCTGCATCGCTGCAACGAAATGCTCGGGGCGCGCCTCAACACGCTGCACAACCTGCACTTCTATCAGCAGTTCACCCGGGAAGCGCGCGAAGCAATCGAAGGCGGCCGCTATGCGCAGTGGGCGGAATCGTTCGTGGCCGAGCGGCGACGCGGCGTCTGAGCGAATCCTGCCGGGTCACGGCCGAGCAGGGCGCGGCTGATATACTCGCGCGCTTTACTATTTGCGCAAACGGAGTTCAACGTGTTCATTTCACCCGCTTACGCCCAGGCTGCCGGCGCCGCCGACCCGACAGGTGGCCTGATGGGCCTGCTGCCCATCATCCTGATGTTCGTCGTGCTGTGGTTTCTCATGATCCGCCCGCAGATGAAGCGCGCAAAGGAACACAAGGCGCTGATCGAAGCACTCGCCAAGGGTGACGAAGTAGTGACCCAGGGCGGCATGGCCGGTCGCATCACCAAGGTCGGTGACAGCTTCCTGACGATCGAACTGGCGCCCAATGTAGAGGTCGCAGTACAGCGTCAGGCCGTGGCCACCGTACTGCCCAAGGGCACGCTCAAGGCCATCTGATCCTTATTGGTCCTGCACGCGGCATGCCTGCAGGATCCCTACTCCCCACTCCCTGTCCCTATCCCGCAATGAACCGCTTCCCGCTCTGGAAAAACGCGCTGGTGCTCGTCGCGCTGATCCTCGGACTGATCTACACGCTGCCCAATTTCTTTGGCGAAGCGCCTGCCGTCCAGGTATCCACAGCGCGAACCGGGGTCACCATCGATGCCGATCTGATGTCGCGCGTCGAATCGTCACTGAAGGAGGCCGCGATCGCGCACAGCGGACTCACGCTGGACACCACCGGCGTCCGTGTCCGGCTGGCCGATACCGACACCCAGCTCAAGACGCGCGACCTGCTCGAGAAAACGCTCAACCCCGATGCGGCGGACGCGAAGTACGTGGTGGCGCTCAATCTGCTGTCGAAATCTCCGGACTGGCTGCGTTCGTTCGGCGCACTGCCCATGTACCTCGGCCTCGATCTGCGCGGTGGCGTGCATTTCCTGCTGCAGATCGACATGCAGGGCGCCATGGCCAAGCGCCTCGACTCCATGGCGTCGGACCTGCGCACGCAGCTGCGCGAAAAGAACATCCGTCACGGCGGCATCGCACGCGAAGGCGATGCCATCGCGCTGCGCTTCCGCGACAATGCGAGCCTCGAAGCAGCACGCGGTGCGATCGAAACTGCACTGCCGGAGATGGACTGGATCACCGGCACATCCGGCGCGGACATCACCTACGCGGGCCGCATGAAGGAAGTTGCGGCCAAGGATCTGCGCGATTCCGCCATCAAGCAGAACATCCTGACGCTGCAGAAGCGGGTCAACGAACTGGGCGTTGCCGAGCCCATCATCCAGCAGCAGGGCGCCGACCGCATCGTCGTGCAGCTGCCCGGCGTGCAGGACGTGGCCAAGGCGAAAGACCTGATCGGCCGCACAGCAACCCTGGAAGTGCGCCTGGTCGATCAGGAAGCGATGATCAGCGGCAACATGGAAGGGCGCGAGGTCTATCCGGAAAACACACGCGGCGGACTGGTGTCCCAGGTTCCGGTGCAGAAGACCGTGATCCTGACCGGCGAACGGTTCGAAACCGCGCAGGCGGCGTTCGACGATTCGAACCGCCCGGCCGTGGCGGTCAAGCTCGATCAGACGGGCGGCCGCATCATGCGTACCGTCACGCGCGAAAACCTGAAGAAGCTGATGGTCATCCTGCTGTTCGAAAAGGGTCGAGGCGAAGCCATTTCGGTGGCCACCATCCAGGGTGAATTCGGCGACCGCTTCCAGATCACCGGCCAGTTCTCGCCACAGGAGACGAACACGCTGGCCATCCTGATCCGCTCCGGTGCGCTGGCTGCGCCGATGGAAATCATCGAGGAACGGGTGATCGGGCCGTCACTTGGCGCAGAGAACATCCAGAAGGGCTTCGATTCGACGCTGTGGGGCTTCGTCGCCATCGCGGTGTTCATGATCGGCTACTACATGGCGTTCGGCTTCATCTCGACTGCCGCACTGGCCGCCAACCTGCTGTTCCTGATTGCACTGCTGTCGCTGCTGCAGGCCACGCTGACCCTGCCGGGCATCGCGGCCATCGCGCTGACGCTGGGCATGGCGATCGACGCCAACGTGCTGATAAATGAACGGATACGCGAAGAACTGCGCAACGGCGTGACGCCTCAGGCGGCGATTTCGGCCGGCTACGAACGAGCATGGGCGACCATTCTCGATTCGAACATCACGACCCTGATCGCCGGTCTGGCGCTGCTCATCTTCGGCTCGGGCCCGGTGCGCGGCTTCGCCGTGGTGCATTGCCTCGGCATCCTGACCTCGATGTTCAGTGCAGTGGTGGTGTCACGCGCCATGGTGAATCTGGTCTACGGTCGTGCCCGCAAACTCGAGTCCGTCTCGATCGGTACCGTGTGGAAACCGGGCGCAGACGCCTGAACCCCTTTCTAGAAAGCTGAACAGACATGGAATTCTTCCGTATCCGGCGCGACATTCCGTTCATGCGGCGTGCGCTGGTATTCAACATCATTTCGCTGGTGACCTTCTTGCTGGCAGTGTTCTTCCTCGCGACGCGCGGCCTGCACCTGTCGGTGGAATTCACCGGCGGCACGCTGATGGAAGTCGCCTACAGCGAAGCGCCTGATCTGCAGGGCGTGCGCAAGTCACTGACCGAGAGCGGGTTCAACGATCCGCAGGTGCAGAATTTCGGCACTGCGCGCGATGTGCTTATCAGGCTGCCGCTGGTCAAGGACGTGGAATCCGCCAAGGTCAGCCAGCAGGTGATGGCAACGCTGAGCGCCGGCACCACGGGGGATGCGAAGCCCGAATTGCGCCGCGTCGAGTACGTCGGCCCGCAGGTCGGCAAGGAACTCGCTGCCGACGGCACTCTCGCACTTATGCTGGTGATCATCGGCATCATGACCTACCTCGCGATGCGCTTCGAGTGGCGCTATGCGGTGTCCGCCATCATCGCCAACCTGCACGACGTCGTCATCATCCTCGGCTTCTTCGCCGCCTTCCAGTGGGAATTCTCGCTGCCGGTACTGGCGGCGGTGCTGGCGGTGCTGGGTTATTCGGTCAATGAATCGGTGGTGGTGTTCGACCGTGTCCGCGAAGTGTTCCGCAACGCACGCAAGCGCACGCTGACAGTCCCCGAGGTGATGGACAACGCGATCACCAGCACCATTTCGCGCACCATCATCACGCACGGTTCGACCCAGATGATGGTGCTTTCGATGCTGCTGTTCGGCGGTGAAGCGCTGCACTACTTTGCGGTGGCGCTGACCATCGGCATCTGTTTCGGCATCTACTCGTCGGTGCTGGTCGCCTGCCCGCTGGCGATGTGGCTGGGTGTCAGGCGCGAGCAGCTGATCAAGCCGCCCAAGCGGAAAGATGAAGCCGTGGTGTAAGGCGGCTTCGCCCAGATGAAAAACCCGGCATGTGCCGGGTTTTTCATCTGGGCGCCCCGCACGATCAGGGCTGCGCGAACACCTGTTTCACCCGCAGCGTCCGGCCGGCCTCGATCAGGTCGATCAGACGATCGATGTTCGGATGCTTGCCCGGATTGGCGCGTGCATCGACCGTATGTTCGGCGTAGATGACGAGCCCCTGGCTGGCGGCCTCGGCATTGATGGCCCCGTGAAGCTGCGCCAGGTGGTTGTACACCGCCAGCGAGCCGGCCTGGCCGGGCTTGTTCTCTATGGTGGCCACGACCTCGTCGGTCGCAAGGTCGATCAGTTGCAGTGCGGCAAGGTGCGACACACCGGGCAGGGATTTCAGGGTTTCCGCAAAACTCATGTCAGGTCCTCAGATCGCAGTGGCCAGGCGCACCGCGTCGCCGATGTAGGAAGCAGGCGTCATCGCCAGCAATCGTTCGCGCTCCGAAGCCGGGATGTCGAGACCCGAGATGAAGGCCTGCAGCGCCTCGCGCGTGATGCCGCGTCCGCGCGTCAACTCCTTCAGCTGTTCGTATGGATTGGCCACGCCGTAACGACGCATCACGGTCTGTACCGGTTCGGCCAGTACTTCCCAGCAGGCGTCGAGATCCGCCGCGAGGGCTTCCGGCTCGGCCACCAGTTTGCCCAGGCCACGCGACAGCGAGTCCAGCGCGAGCACCGTGTAACCGAATGCGACGCCCATGTTGCGCAGCACCGTCGAGTCGGTCAGATCGCGCTGCATGCGCGACACCGGCAGCTTGTCGGACAGGTGACGCAGCAGCGCGTTGGCCAGCCCGAGGTTGCCTTCCGCATTCTCGAAATCGATCGGATTGACCTTGTGCGGCATGGTCGAACTGCCGATTTCGCCGGCCTTCAGCTTCTGGCGGAAGTAGCCGAGCGAGATGTACATCCAGAAATCACGAGCGGCATCGAGCAGGATGGTGTTGGCGCGCGCCATCGCATCGAACAGTTCGCCCATTGCGTCGTGTGGCTCGATCTGGATGGTGTAGGGATTGAATTCGAGGTCGAAGGACTCGATGAAGCAACGGTTGAACAGCGGCCAGTCGACATCCGGATAGGCGGACAGGTGCGCGTTGTAGTTGCCGACCGCGCCATTGAACTTGGCCGTCAGGCTGACCTGGGCGATGCGCGACCGGGCACGCATCAGGCGCGCGGCGATGTTCGCCATTTCCTTGCCGAGCGTGGTCGGACTGGCCGGCTGGCCGTGCGTGCGCGACAGCATGGGCAGCGCGGCGAACTCGTGCGCCATGGCGCGCAGACGTTCGATGGCCGCATCGATCGCCGGCAGCAGCACGTCGGCACGTGCCTCGCTCAGCATCAGTGCATGCGACACGTTGTTGATGTCCTCCGACGTGCAGGCGAAATGTATGAATTCCGATACCGCGGTCACTTCCGGATTGTTCGCCAGACGATCCTTCAACCAGTACTCCATCGCCTTCACGTCGTGATTGGTGCGCGCTTCGATGGTCTTGATGGCGGCCGCATCGTCCGGACCGAAGTCACGCAACAGGGCATCGAGCTCGTCGCAGGTCGCCTGCGAAAACGCCGGCACCTCAGCGATCCGCGGGCTTGCGGCAAGCGCTCGAAGCCACGCGATTTCGACGCGTACACGGTTGCGGATCAGGCCGAATTCACTGAAGTGACCGCGCAGCGGATCGAGCTTGGCAGCGTAACGACCGTCCAGCGGCGACAACGCGGTAAGGGTATGGACGCTCATGAAGGACCTGCAGGAATGAAGGAAAGGATGGCTGCTGACCGATCAGCCCGGCCAGTGCGGCACGAATTTTATCATGGGGCGCGTACTGCCTCGGCCTTGAGCGTTTTGACCGGGCGCTATAATCGGGCGGTCTTCCATCGGTACAGTTCATGAAACTCGTCGGTTCGTACACCAGCCCGTATGTGCGCAAGGCACGCGTGGTGCTTGCAGAAAAGAAGATCGACTGCGAATTCGTGATCGACTCACCCTGGCTCGAAGGCACCGGCGTCCCGGCAGTCAACCCGCTGGGGAAAATCCCCGTGCTCGTACTCGATGACGACACCCGGCTGTTCGATTCGCGCGTGATCGTCGAGTATCTCGACGGCGTCGCGCCGAACAACAAGCTGCTGCCGTCGACTGCGCGCGAGCGTGCTCTGGTCAAGCGCTGGGAAGCCCTGGCGGACGGCATGACCGATGCCGCAGTGACCATCGTCCTCGAATCACGCCGGCCGGAAGCGGAAAGAAACGCCGCCTGGATCGAGCGCCATCGCACCAAGGTGGACCGCGCGCTGGTCGCCCTGTCCGACGACCTCGGCGAGGGCGCGTGGTGCCAGGGCAACGGCATTTCACTGGCAGACGTCGCCGTCGGCTGCGCACTCGGCTATCTGGATTTCCGCTTCCCCGACATCGACTGGCGCGACCGTCACGCCAATCTTGCCAAACTGCAGGAGAAGCTCATTCAGCGGCCGTCACTTGCTGAAACTGCCCCGTTCGAGTAGCCGATTGCGGGCCGGGCGGCGCAATCGGCTCGCAGGCGCGGCGCCGCGAAGCACTTTCAGTTACCGGCCGACATGATCACCCCGCCACCCAGGCACACCCTGCTCTCGTAGACCACGACGCTCTGACCGGGCGTCACGGCCCACTGTGCCTCGGCGAACACGACTTCACAGCGATCAGCGTCCACCGCGTCGATGCTGCACGGCGCATCCGGCTGGCGATAACGCGTCTTCGCGGCATAGACCCAGTGGGTGTGCGGCAGGTCGCCCGAAACCCAGGACAGATCGCCCGCCACGAGACGCCCCGACAGCAGCGCCGGGTGCTCATGCCCGCGCACCACGTAGAGCACGTTGCGCGCCATGTCCTTGCGTGCCGCGTACCAGGCTTCGTGTTCGCCTGCCTCGTCGGCCATGCCCTTGAGGCCGCCGATGCGCAGCCCCTTGCGCTGGCCGATCGTGTGATACATCAGGCCGTCGTGCTGTCCGAGCACACGATCGGTGTCGAGTTCGCGGATGTCACCCGGCGCGACCGGCAGATAGCGCTGCAGGAACTCGCGGAACGGGCGCTCGCCGACGAAGCAGATGCCGGTCGAATCCTTCTTGGCGTGATTGGCCAGGCCAGCATCGGCCGCGATGCGACGCACGTCCCGCTTGGGCAGGTGACCGACCGGAAACATCGTGCGCGACAGCTGCGCCTGATTCAGGCGGTGCAGGAAATAGCTCTGGTCCTTGTTGCCATCTTCGCCCTTGAGCAGCTGGAAGCGGCCCTGGAACTCGCGTACCTGGGCATAGTGGCCGGTTGCAATGCGTTTCGCACCCAGCTCGACGGCATGGTCGAGAAAGGCGCTGAACTTGATTTCGGCGTTGCACAGCACGTCCGGATTGGGGGTACGCCCGGCCTGATACTCGCGCAGGAAACTCGAAAAGACGCGCTCCTTGTACTCGGCCGAGAAATTCACCACTTCTAGGTCCATGCCGATCACGTCGGCGGCTGCCACTGCATCGATCAGGTCCTGGCGGGTGGAACAGTAGTCGTCGGTGTCGTCGTCTTCCCAGTTCTTCATGAACAGGCCAACCACCCTGTAGCCGGCACGCTTGAGCAGCAGCGCGGACACCGCCGAATCGACGCCGCCCGACATGCCGACCACCACGGTTTCGCCGTGTTCGGCCTTTTCACCCGGCTGGCCCGACGTCGCCGCGACCTGCGTTTCACCGACCTGCATTCCAGTCATCCGGATAGTCCCCATTGCGCCACTGTTCCATATCCATCACGACCGCCGGATCGGCGTGGTCGCGAAACCAGGTATCGACGGCATACCGCCGTCCATCTTCCATCTCTTCGATCACTGCGCTGAAGTGCTGCATGATGATCCAGCTGCGGCGACGTGCCGCCTCCAGCACGCGATGGTGGCGCAGCGCGCCGGCGTCCTGCAGCAGTTCGAGCATGCGCGTCGTGGTTATCGCATGGTCGATGCAGTCCATGCGCCCGTGCGCGGCATCGTCCAGAAAGTCACCAGCGCGATCCACCGAGATCGGCAACTGCTCTCCCGCCCAGCGGTACATCCGCGCAATCACCCATTCGAGCCGCTCGCGTTCATTGCCGGCATCGGCAGCCTTCGCCATTTCCGTGCGCAGCACGTCGAACTGCTCGGGCGAGAAGGTGACCGTCCGTTCATCCATGCAGCCATAGTTGAAGCACACGTCCAGCCGGGCGCCCTGCGCGCTCGCGGTCGACAGCATGGCGGCCGAAACCAGCGCGGCCAGGCATCGCCGCATCAGGAAAAATGCCGCACGATCGCCAATGGCATCCGCACGCCCGCCAGCCAGTCCTGCACGCAGGCAAGCACCAGCGGACTGCGGTGCCGGGCCCGGCTGCCTTCGATTTCGTCCGGCGTCATCCAGAATGCACGGACGATCCCGTCGTCGAGCGCCCGGCCTGCGATCTGTTCGCCGCTGTCGCCGGCGAACGCGAACCGGAGGTAGGTGACTTCCCCATCCGGCCGGCGCCACTGATAGACACCGATCAGGGCGCACGGCACGAACGGATGGGCAGTCTCTTCCATCGCCTCGCGGGCACATGCATCGACCAGCGACTCACCTTCTTCCAGGTGCCCCGCGGGCTGATTCAGCATGAGGCCTGCCGAGGTTTCCTCCTCGACCATCAAAAAGCGGCCGCGATGCTCCATCAGTGCGGCCACCGTGACGTTGGGTTTCCATACGCGTTCGCTCATGCATTGATTTTAACGCGGAGAGCGCCTTCGACCGTCGCCGCGACGCCGGCTTCGGCTAAAATCGCAGGCTTGACGAAATCTCTGGAGTGTTTCTCATGTCGATGGCCGACCGCGACGGTTTTATCTGGTACGACGGCAAGCTGGTGCCCTGGCGCGAGGCGACCACGCATGTGCTGACGCACTCCCTGCATTACGGTCTGGCCGTCTTCGAAGGCGTTCGCGCCTACAACACCGAAATCGGCACCGCCATCTACCGGCTCAAGGAACACACCGACCGGCTGTTCAATTCCGCGCACATCTACATGATGAAGATGCCGTACAGCCGCGAAGAAATCATGGAAGCGCAGCTCGAAGTGGTGCGCGCCAACAATCTCGAATCCTGCTACATCCGCCCGATCGCGTTCTTCGGTTCGGAAAAGATGGGCATCTCGACCCGCGGTGCATCGGTGCACGTGTCGATCGCCGCCTGGCCCTGGGGCGCCTACCTCGGTGAAGATGGCCTCAAGCGCGGCATCCGCGTGAAGACCTCGTCGTTCTCGCGCCATCACGTGAATGTATCGATGTGCCGTGCCAAGTACTCCGGCACCTACGCCAACTCCATTCTTGCCAACATGGAAGCCACCGATCTGGGCTACGACGAAGCACTTCTGCTGGACGTCGATGGCTTCGTCGCGGAAGGTGCCGGCGAAAACCTGTTCGTGGTGAAGGACAACAAGATCTACGAACCGGAAATCGCATCCGCGCTGGTCGGCATCACGCGCGCATCGGTGATCGAGATTGCCGCCGAATTCGGCTATCAGGTCGTTTCGAAGCGCCTGACGCGCGACGACATCTATACCGCGGATGAAGCCTTCTTCACGGGCACTGCAGCCGAAGTGACGCCGATCCGCGAACTGGACAATCGCGTCATCGGTGCGGGCACCCGCGGTCCGGTCACCGAAAAGCTTCAGGCGCGCTTCTTCGACATCGTCAATGGCCGCGCCCCCGAGTATCACCGCTGGCTTACCAAGATCTGAGTTCGGAGCACCCACATCATGACGCAGACCACCCACGATTCAAGCCACGGTCAGGCGCGCGATCAGGCGCGCGACATCGAAGTCACGGCAGCCGACCTTCCGCTGCACTGCCCGCTGCCCGGCGCCCCCCTGTGGGCACGGCACCCGCGCGTCTTTCTCGACGTGACGAAGACCGGTCAGGCCAGCTGCCCCTATTGCGGTACCCGCTACAGCTACAACGGTCCGGCTCCGGCCGGCCACTGAGTCCGTCGCCGATGGAAATGCCGCGCAAGGCATTTTTCGCCACGCCGCAGGAAGCGGAAACTGCCTTCTACGAAGCGCGGGCGCGCGGCGACATCGAAGCGATGATGGCGGTCTGGGGCGACGAGGACGACATCGTATGCGCCCTCGCCGGCTGCCCGCGGGCCAGCGGGTACGATGAAGTGCGCGAGGCGTGGCGACGCGTCTTTGCAGGTACCCGCGTGGATGTCCGCATTGCCAATGCACACGTGATGCAGGGTGTGCTGCAGTCGATACACAGCCTCAATGAACAGTGCAGCGCACCGGGCGACAGTACGCCGCGGCCCACGCTCATCGTGACCAACGTCTATCTGCGCGGCCCGCTCGGCTGGCACATGGTGCTGCATCACGCCTCGGTCGCACCGGCTGTCCAGGAAATCAAGGGCGCGCCGAAAGTCCTGCACTAGGCCGCGCCGCGGGACACGATGGACAGGCACTCCGCCCGGCCGGTCGATCCGCAGTCCGGTCCACCGCCCTTCCTGCCGGCTCCCTGGCTGCCCGGCGGACATGCGCAAACGATCTGGCCGCGCTTCATCCTGCCGCCGCTGCCCGCCCTGACGCGCGAACGCATCGATACCCCCGACCATGACTTCATCGATCTGGACTGGCTGCCGGCGCGGCCGGACCGCCCTCTGGTCATGCTTTTTCACGGTCTGGAAGGCAGTTCCGAAAGCCATTACGCACGCGCGCTGATGCGCGCCATCGACGCACGTGGCTGGAACGGCGTGGTGGTGCATGCACGTGGCTGTTCAGGCGAACCGAACCGCCTGCTCCGCGCCTATCACTCGGGCGACAGTGCCGAACTCGACTGGCTGCTTCCGCGCATCGTTCCGCGCATGAGGGGCCAGCCCGTGCATGCGGTCGGCGTGTCGCTCGGTGGCAACGTGCTCTGCAAGTGGCTGGGCGAACACGGACATGCCGCATCGACATGGCTGCGCAGCGCGGCATCGGTCTGCGCGCCGGTCGATCTGGGCGCCGCGGGGCGCGCACTCGACATGGGCTTCAACCGTGTCTATACGCAGTACTTCCTGCGCACGATGAAGCCGCGTGCGCTGCACAAGGCGAGCCTGTTCCCCGGCGTGCTAGACGCCGCCGCCATCGCAGCCAGCAACTCGATACGCGCCTTCGACGACGCGGTGACGTCGCAGCTGCATGGCTTCCGCGATGCCGACGACTACTGGACGCGCTGCTCCGCGCGACCGCTGCTTGCCGATGTCCGGGTGCCGCTGCTGCTGCTTCAGGCGCTCAACGATCCGATGGTGCCGGCGTGGTCGCTGGCCACGCCGCAGATGCTGTCCTCCGACGTGCTGCCCGAATACACAACGCACGGCGGTCACGTCGGCTATGTGAGCGGTGCGCCGAAAGGCCACCTCGACTGGCTGCCGCAGCGGCTGCTGCACTTCTTCGATAGCCTGCGCTGAACGCTCAGCCGCCGACCATGCTGCGTGCGACCGCCTCGGCCACCTCGATGCCGTCGACCGCCGCCGACAGGATGCCGCCGGCGTAGCTCGCGCCTTCACCCGCCGGATAAAGGCCCGCCGTGTTCAGGCTCTGGTAGCTGACCGGGTCGCGCTTGATGCGGATCGGCGATGACGTACGTGTCTCCACGCCGGTCAGCACTGCATCGTGCATAGAGAAGCCCTTGATCTGACGATCGAACGCCGGCAGTGCTTCGCGGATGGCAGCGATCGCGTAATCGGGCAGTGCGGTGTCCAGTTCGCCCAGGCGCACACCCGGTGTGTAGGACGGCGTCACCACGCCCAGTTCCGATGAAGGTCGTGCCGCGATGAAGTCTCCGACCAGTTGCCCGGGTGCGCTGTAATCGCAGCCGCCCAGTTCGAAGGCCCGCGACTCCCAGCGACGCTGGAATTCGATGCCGGCCAGCGGATGCCCCGGATAGTCCTCCGGCGAAATGCCGACCACGATGCCGGCGTTGGCGTTGCGCTCGTTGCGCGAATACTGGCTCATGCCGTTGGTCACCACCCGGCCCGGCTCGGAGGTCGCCGCGACCACCGTGCCACCGGGGCACATGCAGAAGCTGTACACCGAGCGGCCGTTGCTCGCGTGATGCACCAGCTTGTAGTCCGCCGCACCGAGCAGCGGATGCCCCGCGAAATCGCCGAAGCGGCAGCGATCGATCAGCGCCTGCGGGTGCTCCACCCGGAAGCCGACCGAAAACGGTTTCGCCTCGATGTACACGCCGCGGTCGTAAAGCATCTGGAAAGTGTCGCGCGCGCTGTGCCCAACCGCCAGCACCACATGGTCGGCAGCGATGAATTCCCCGCCTGCGAGCTGCACGCCGCGCACCTTGCGGTCGTCGATCACGATGTCCTCGACCCGCGACCGGAAACGGATCTCGCCGCCCAGCGACTCGATTTCAGCGCGCATCTTCTCCACCATGCCGACCAGCCGGAAGGTGCCGATGTGCGGCTTGCTGACGTACAGGATTTCTTCCGGCGCCCCGGCCTTGACGAATTCGTCGAGTACCTTGCGGCCGTAGTGCTTCGGATCCTTGATCTGGCTGTACAGCTTGCCGTCGGAAAAGGTGCCGGCTCCGCCTTCGCCGAACTGCACGTTCGACTCCGGATCGAGTACATGCCTGCGCCACAGTCCCCACGTGTCCTTCGTACGCTCGCGCACCGCCTTGCCACGCTCCAGAACGATGGGCCGGAAGCCCATCTGGGCGAGCACCAGCGCCGCCAGGATGCCGCACGGGCCCATGCCGATGATGACCGGCCGCTGCGTCATTCCAGCCGGCGCGCGCGCGACGAACCGGTAGCTCATGTCGGGCGTGGGCAGCACGTGCGGCACGCCCTTGAGCCGGCGCAGCAGTGCCGCTTCGTCCTTCACCTCGACGTCGACCGAATAGATCAGGAAGATGTTCGAACGCTTGCGCGCGTCGTAGCTGCGCTTGAACACGGTGAAGCCGGCGAGCACGTCGGCGTCGATGCGCAGCCGCTCCAGAATGACCGCTTGCAGCGCCTCCCCGGGGTGGTCCAGAGGGAGTTTTATTTCGGTTAATCGCAACATGCAGGGAATGTCGGGGCAGGTATGTGAGACCGGTTCGACCACCGGCAGCCGCACAGTTTACAGGCCGAACGCCGGCAGCTGTGATGCAGCCCCTCCTCTGAACCTCGTGCCGACACCCGGCGCGGACTGCCGCGCCTGCGTCCCTCAGGGCACAGGCTGCGCTGCGCTTGCATGAAGGTCGGTCTGCGACAGGCCCCGCGGGCACTCGCGCACGCTGCTGCGTGCCGCGCCGAGCCGATCGCGGATGAGGGTGATGGCAGCCATCGGCCGGGCGTCGCCGCACATGAACACATCCACCGCCGCATAGCCGTGTTCCGGCCAGGTATGGATGCTGATGTGCGATTCGGCCAGGAGCAGCACGCCAGTGATGCCCTGACCCGGGCCGAACGGATGGAAGCGGCTGCCAAGTACCCGCGCACCGGCAGCAGCGGCGGCATCGAGCAGCAACTGCTCGATCAGCGGACAGTCGGTCAGCATGGCGCCGGAAACATCGTGCAGGTCGAGCAGTACATGCATGCCCAGCGGCGAGGTGGGAGTCAAACTCATTTGTGGCCCGAGCCCCAGGACGTGCCACCTGAACCGGACGAGTACGAGCGCGTACGGCCCTCGTCATCGGTGCCGTTGATGCCCAGACTCAGCAGCAGCAGGAACAGGGCGTACAGCCCGTAGAGCAGTCGCTGCATCGCGTCAGTCCCCGGCCTGTTCGAGCTTGCGGACCGGCAGCCACAGCAGGAACACGGCCAGACCGGTCATGAACATCGCATCGATGTCGAACGGCAGCATGTAGCGCAGGTTCATCACGACGATGAGCGCTGTGAATGCCCATGCCACCGGCCTCAGCCGCACGACGTCAACACCGCTGAACAGGCCCGTCACGGAGGCGGTCCCCTCCCGCATAATGGAAGTGACCTTGCGCCCGAGCCATGTGGCCACCTCTTCCTGGCTGACCGGTTCGGCCAGCGACCAGCTCATTTCACGTGCGCTGCGCTCGGCGTTGAGCACCGATGCGCCCTGCACATACTCGGCTACTTCCACCATGTCTCCGGCCTGTGCGCGCCAGTTGAATGCACCGGACACCTTCCGTATCTGCGACTGATAGAGGTAACGCCGCACATAAGTCATGCCGTCCAGCTGCGCCCGGGTGTCGGAGAAGGTCGCTGGCCAGCGGTCGAGCACCGTCGCACGCTGCCAGCCGGTGGTGGTTTCCACCAGCCAGCTGAAACCGGCCTGTGGCGAGAACATCAGGTATTCGTACCAGTCCGGTTCGGACGGATCACTGGGCACACCGCAGCGCAGCCAGCCCATCACATGCCACACGCGATTGTCGATGCGCATCACCTCGCCCGGCTGGATGCTGGCGCCGAGTTCCCGCTGTTCCGCCTCGTGCCGGACCAGTACTTCAGCCTGCGAGGCACTGGCCGCGACCTGCGACGCGCACGAGGGACACGTCAGGTGCTGCGTCACACCGGGGACCACGGCAATCGACGCACCACAGGCCGGGCAGGCCAGCGCTTCGACCCTGCCGTCGAGCCGACCGGCGCGCAGCTTCACGTCATCGGCATCGCGCAGCCGCTGCGCGCGCAACTGCACGAGCGTGGTGGCCTTGCCGCGGTAACAGGCGGGCTGCACATCGGAAAAGTCGAGCGTCAGGAATTCGTCTTCGCTGCGATAATCGACCACCCGTGCGGTCCAGCGTGCGTCGACCGGGAAGGGCAATTCGCCTTCGGTCGCCACGCACTGTGCCTCGCGGATGTCGGCCGCGTACCAGCTCCTGCCACCATGCGACCAACGGCTGCCTGCTTCGATCTTCTCGAACAGCGGTGCGGTGAACGTGTCGCCGACCGGCTTCGTGATGACGAACTGTCCGCTGAAATCGCCGAGCCAGCCTTCGCCGGCGTCATCGAAAAGCAGGTACCACTCATTCCACACCCCGTGCTCGTAACGCAGTTGCACGCGCCCCACCACAGTGAAGCCCTGGCCACCAAACTGACCGGTGCTCATGAGCTGCAGGGGCGAATGGTCCTCGATCAGCGCGGCCATCCTGCCGAGGTCGCGCACCGCATCTGCTTCGCGCAGCAGGGAGGTGCGGCAGTAGGCGCAGACGGCCATGCGTGACGCAGCGGAGCGGAATTCGACCGGCGCACCGCAGCCGGGGCAGGCGACCTGGTACATCGCCATCGGTCAGCCGGTGATCTGCCTGATCACTTCAGCCTTGGCTGCATCGTAGTCAGCCGGCGTGATGAGACCGCCGTCGAGCAGCAACTTGAGCTTGGCCAGCCGCACCTCCGGCGCATCGACCGCCGGTGCCGCGGCCGGCACAGCAGCAGCCGGGGCGGTGCTTGCCTGGCGCATCGCATCGGCCATCACCTGACCCATGGTCAGGCCGGCACCCAGACTTGCGCCGACACCGGCCAGGCCGCCTTCGTTCTGCGCCGCCAGCGGAATGCTGGTGGCGGTCTGGTACTGCGTGTAGGTCGCCATGTTGCCGACCATGCCCATGGAAATGCGGGTATCGAGCGCCTTCTGCAACTCCTCCGGCAGCGAAATGCTTTCGACCGCGAAGTTGTCCATCGCCACACCGTAGCGTTCGAACACCGGTCCCATCGCGGCCTTCATGGTGTCGGACATCACGCCGAGGTTGGCCGCCATGTCGAGGAAGGGAACCTCGGAGCCGCCCAGCGTGCTGCTCATGGTCGACACCACGAGATTGCGCAGCTGCATTTCCAGATCGTCGACGGTGTAGATGTCGCGCGTGCCGCTGATTTCGGCGAAGAACTTCCGCGGGTCGGCCAGCTTGTACGAATACATGCCGAAGGCGCGTATGCGCACCATGCCGAAATCCTTGTCGCGCAGCGTCACCGGCTGCGGCGTGCCCCACTTGCGACCGAGCTGCAGACGCGTGCTGAAGAAATACACGTCGCTCTTGAAGGGCGATTCGAACAGCTTGTCCCAGTGCTGCAGGTTGGTCAGGATGGGCAGCGTACTGGTGGTCAGCGTATGCAGGTCGGGACCGAACACGTCGGCCACCTTGCCCTCGTTGACGAACACGGCCATCTGCGACTCGCGCACGGTGAGTCTCGCGCCATACTGGATTTCGAAGTCCTGCATCGGATGGCGCCAGGCCAGAACGCCATCGCTGTCCTCATTCCACTGCAGTACGTCGATGAACTGCTTCTTGATGAAATCACCGATTCCCATTACCGACCCTTTCAGGAAAGACATGCAGCGTTGATGACGCCGACCACCAGCGAAACGGTACCCATCAGCCCGCCCATGGCGACGTTGTTCGCCTCGAGCGCGAGCTTCATTTCCGGCAGGCTGCGTTCGATCAGCAGATAGGCGCCGATCTGCACGAACATGGCCAGCGTGCCCCACATGATGAACATGAGGAAATGATCGTTGTGCAGGATGCTCGACGCAACGGTCAGCGAGAACCCGATGATGGCGCCGGCCAGCGACAGCGCCGCGGCCATGCAGCCGCGACGGATCAGCTGCACTTCGTGGAAAGGGGTGAATCGGCAATACACGGCGACGAATACGCCGACCATCAACAAGCCGGACAGCAGATGCTTGGCGTACAGATAGAACTGATCCAGCGGCAGTTGCGGCATCATTCGGGGCCCCGTCGTGTTTCTGCCCGCGCACTCTAGCTGCTGCCCCATGCCACCGCAATCCCGCCCAGCACCCGATCTTCATGACGACGAGACACCCGGCACGGAAGCCGGCGGAGGCACCGCCCACCACGGTCTCATCGTTGCCGTCTTCGTCGTCGCATCGTGCGGACTGGCCTACGAACTGATCGCCGGGGCGCTGGCCAGCTACCTTCTGGGCGAATCGGTGCTGCGCTTCTCCACCATCATCGGCGCCTACCTGTTCGCCATGGGCATCGGCTCCCACCTGTCGAAATATGTGGATGACCGCGTCGTACTTGCGCGCTTCATCGATATCGAACTGATGATCGGCCTGCTGGGCGGACTGTCCGCCTGCGCGTTGTTCCTGATCTATGCATGGGCAGGTGCGCCGTTCCGTGTGTCGCTGTACGCCATCGTGCTGCTGATCGGCGTGCTCGTCGGCATGGAAATCCCGCTCGTCATGCGCCTGCTGCATCAGCGCAAGCAGGCGTTCGAGGCACTGGTGAGTCGTGTGCTCACCTTCGATTATCTCGGCGCGCTGGCCGTCTCGCTGCTGTTTCCGCTGGTGCTTGCACCGCTGCTCGGACTGGCCCGCACGGCCGTGGTGTTCGGCCTGCTCAACGCGGGCATCGGCCTGTGGGTCACCCGGCGCTACCGTGCCGAATTGCCGCAGGCCGGCGCGCTGATGATGCGCGGCTGGCTGGTGCTGGCAGTACTGCTGGCAGCGCTGTTGTGGGCGCAGAAACTGACCGACGATGCAGAAGCCGGCCTTTACGGCGACAGCATCGTGCACCAGGAAACCACACCGTTCCAGCGCATCGTGCTCACGCGCTGGCTGGACGACACGCGGCTCTACCTGAACGGCAACCTGCAGTTCTCGACCCGAGACGAACACCGCTACCACGAGGCGCTGGTGCATCCGGCGCTCGCTGCGCTGCCCGGTGCCCGGCGCGTGCTGGTGCTCGGCGGCGGCGATGGACTGGCGGTGCGCGAAGTGCTGAAGTACCCGCAGATCGAGCAGGTCACGCTGGTGGAACTGGATCCCGCGATGACGCGGCTGTTCCGCGACCACGACGAACTGGCTGCGCTGAACACCTTCTCTCTGCGCGACCGCCGTGTCACGACGATCAATGCCGACGCGGCGCAGTGGCTCGAGACGGCTCCCGGTCCGGGCTGGGACCTGATCATCGCGGATTTCCCGGACCCGTCGCACTATGCGCTCGGCAAACTCTATTCGGTGCCGATGTACCGGCTGATGCAACGCCACCTCGCGGCGGGCGGGCTGATCGCCGTGCAGTCGACCTCGCCCTGGTATGCGCCGCACGCGTTCTGGTGCGTCGATGCCACCTTGCGCGAAGCCGGATTGCACACGGCGCCCTACCACGCAGAGGTACCTTCCTTCGGCGACTGGGGCTTCATCATCGCCGGCCGCGAAGCGGGCTACCGGCCACCGGCAAAATTCCCCGACGGGCTGCGCCACGCCAATGCGGCCACCGTTGCCCGGATGTTCGCCTTCCCGCCCGACATGGCGGCGCCGCGCGTCGAGCCGAACCGGCTCAACACGCAGATGCTGGTGCATTACTTCGAACAGGACTGGTCGCGGCAGACGCGATGAAACGCCGTCGCTTCCTGGGCGCCGTCGCGGCGCTCCCGGCATTGTCCGCGTGCAGCGGTGCCACCCGTACCTTTCCTGTGCGCATCGTGCGACCGGGCATGCGCGAAGGTCATGCCCTGCGCGACGGCTCGGCACCGGCGCCACCGTCCGGCGAGGTGCGTTGTGCCGTGGCGGTGCTCGGTTCCGGTGCCGCCGGACTGACTGCGGCCTGGCGACTGGCGCGCGAAGGTCAGCGCGATGTGGTGCTGGTCAACGGCCCGGAGCCGGACGGCAACGCGGCGGGCGGCGCACTGGCCGGCATCGCGTGCCCGCGCGGCGCGCACTACCTGCCGCTGCCCGGCATCGATGCGATGCATGTGCGGGAAATACTGGCCGACCTCGGCATCCTGCTCGGCGACCCACGTGTCCGCCAGCCTGAATACGACGAACACGCACTGGTTCATCCCGCGGCCGAACGCACGCTGGCCGGCGGCGTCTGGCATGAAGGCCTGCTGCCGGCCTCGACAACGGACGAACAGGGCGCCGTAAAGGCATTCAATGTCGCGATGCAGGCCTTCGCACGACACACCGGCGACGACGGCCGACCCGGCTTCACCTTGCCGCTGGCCGCCTGCTCGCGGGATGGCGCGCTACGCGCCCTCGACCGGCTGCGCTTCGCCGACTGGCTCGATGCACATGATCACCGCCACCCTGCCCTGCGCCGCTACATCGACTACGCCATGCGCGACGATTACGGCGCGCCGGCGGCCCGCATATCCGCCTGGGCCGGCATTCACTACTTCACCTGCCGACGGGGAGAGGCGCACAACGCCGAGGCGGGCACCGTGCTGACCTGGCCAGGAGGGTTATCGACGCTCACCGCCGGCTTGCGCGGGCGCCTCGGTGGAACGCGCACATTGACGGGGTACGCCGCCGCGATTGAAGAACACCGCACCGGCGTGCGCGTCACCTGCATCGACACGGAGGGACACAGCCTGATGCTGCAAGCCGACCACATCATCTGCGCGATGCCGCTGTTCGCGGCGCGCCGCATCGATCCCGCGCTGGCGGCGGGACTGCCGCGGGAAGCACTGCCGGCGTCCTCACCCTGGCTGGTGACCAACGTGCTGCTGCACGGCTTTCCGCATGAGAAGCCCGGCGTCGACCTGGCGTGGGACAACGTGCTGCACGAAGGTCCGGGGCTCGGCTACGTCGTGGCCACCCATCAGCTCACGCGCGTCGCCAGACCGGCAAAAACGGTATTCACCGCCTACCAGTCAGGCTGGACCGATTCCGCGGCAGCGCGTCGCTGGATGGCGAACACCAACGACGGCGCCCTGCTGGATTTCGCACTCGGCGATCTGGATGTCGCCTACGATCCGCGCTGGCGGGAACGCATCCGCGAGGTCGAAATTGTGCTGAGGGCGCACGCAATGGCAGTACCCGAACCGGGCTTCCTCGATGCGCCCGCACGCGCGCTGCGCACATCCTCCGGTCGTGTACTCCATGCACACGCGGACATCAGCGGACTGTCTCTGTTCGAGGAAGCGTCGTGGTGGGGGGATCAGGCGGCAAAAACACTGCTGGGACGGTACTGACCGGCATCTCCGCACCCTTCGCCGGCAGCCACAGGTCGATGCATGCGCCCCCTTCCGGGCGATTCACTGCCCGTATCCACCCACCATGCAGCATCACGATTTCGCGGCAGATCGCCAGCCCGAGCCCGGTGCCGCCGGCTTCGCCGCGCAGGCGCGATGCCTGTTCGAACTGATCGAACACTGCTTCCGGTTCTTCCTCGGGAATGCCGGGACCGCGATCGCTGACACTCAGCAACACACCATTCCGATCCACATGCCAGTGGCTGGCGAAGCTTGCCTGCACCACGTCGCCGGAGGGTGAGAACCGGATCGCATTGTCGAGCAGCTGGCAGAGCACCTGCGTCAGGCGGTGCGCGTCAACCGGAATCGTCAGATCGGGCCGGCCACCGGAGACCTCGATCCGGATGTGGCGTTCGGTCGCTGCGGGCTGCATCGCGTCCGCGGCGTCGCGCATGAGTTCTTCAAGATTGCACGGCAATACATTCAGCGTGATGGCGCCGGCCTCGAGGCGCGACAGGTCAAGCAGATCATCCACCAGCGCCAGCAGCCTGTCCCCGTTCTTCAGGATGACTTCGATGCGTTGCCGTGTCGTATCGGCCAGCGGCGGCCGATCCCGCAGCGCCAGCCGGGAAAATCCGAGAATCGCGTGGATGGGCGTGCGCAGCTCGTGCGACATGCTGGCCATGAATCGGCTTTTCGCGCGGTTCGCCTCCTCCGCCATCTGCCGCGCCGCAATGCTGTCGGACAACTGCTCTTCCACGAGCGCAGTCAGGCGGTCACGGTGACGCTTCAGTTCGGTTTCGGAACGCCGACGCTCGTGCTCCCGCAAGCCCGCCTGAAGGATCAGCCCGAACGTACCGACTGCGGCCTGAACACTCGCCAGACGGTCTTCTTCGATGAATCCTTGCGGCGTAGCCAGACCGATCAGCCCGACCAGCCGCTGGCCGTGCATGACTGCGATGCAGCACAGGCCCTTCGCATCGCCGTCGGTCGGTGCTGCCGCAACGATCGCACCCGACGCGTAGTCGAGTCCGTCCGACAGCAGTGCCGCGTCAACCAGATCGGCGCGGTCGTTCAGCCAGTCGGTTCCGCAGCACGCCAGCAGGTTGACGGACAGGTCACTGCGCGAATCGTGGAAGATTTCAGCGAGGAAGCCGTCGCTGCAGCCGGAAAGATCGAACAGGATGTTCAGCATGGACGAGAACAGGGCCTCACCGCTTTCACCCTGGATGAACCGCGCCTGGAGCCGCCCGAGTTCAGCCAGCTGATCGCGACTCTGCTTCAGTGCGGCTTCATCGCGCTTGCGATCGCTGATGTCGCGCGCAAAGCCCACCGAACCGAGCAACCCGCCATCGTCATCGAATACCGGCGCTTTCCATATCTCGTAGCAGTTCGTGCGATCACCGTGGACCAGCAGCGACTCGGTACAGCGCGGAGCACGACTTTTCAGCACTTCGAGGTCGTCCGCGCGATAGCTGTCTGCCTGATCCTCCGGCCACAGGTCGTGATCTTCCAGCCCGCGCGCCTGTTCGGGGTCCTCCAGCCCGCCGGCCAGAGCCAGTGGTTTGTTGACGGCGAGGAAGCGCAGATCGCGGTCCTTCAACCAGACCATGAAGGGAAAGTTGTCGAGCAGCGCCCGCTGATAGCTCATCGCCCGGCGCAACTCGCGCTCCATGACGTAGCGGTCCGTGATGTCCTGAACGATGCCCGCGAGACGCCACCCCGCCGAATCGTAATGGTCTTCCATGCGTCCTTCGAACAGCAGCCGGCGTTCGCCGTCGGCACCCGTCACCGAGAATTCGGCACGATGCGACGCACCTGCCTGCGCAGCAAGCCAGGCCCGCTCGAACTGCGGGCGATCTTCTGCTGCGAGCAGAGCCGAGAACTGTTCCAGCGTCGTCGCCTGTCCGGCCGGGACGCCAAGCATCTTCAGCGAACGGGCAGACCACTCGAACCGACCGTCGGCGTATGACCAGTTGCCGGTGCGGCCGAGGCTTTGCGCGCGCTCGAGTTCCGTGTGCAGACTTTCGAGCTCACGACGCGCACTGTCCAGCCTCATGCCGACCGCCCAGAGCACCACGCACACCACCAGACCCGGCACCAGCAGCGGTGCGAGTCCGTACGCGAACACCCGGCCGGAAGTGGTCAGGGGACCGTGACCCCACAGATCGATCACCAGCATGCCGACCGCGAGTGACGCCAGCAGATAGGCCAGCCAGTGCCGCGCCAGATGACGGGCTGTCAGCATCATTGGATTCATCCGGAAGCATGCGGAAAAAGGTTGTGCGACATCGCTTGAACGGCCCCGAACGCAGCATCTTGAGAGCACTGATGGCCACCGATCGGCGCGGAGCGGACCTGCCGTGCGGGTACAATCCGGCCCGGAAGTCCGCCGGGCAACCGCGGCGCGCAAGCGCGGAGGAAAGTCCGGGCCCCTCAGAGCAGGATGCCGGCTAACGGCCGGGCGCTACAAGTCGTGCGCAAGTGCGACCCAAGGCGACGGAAAGTGGAACAGAAAACATACCGCCGATGGCCGCAAGGATCAGGCAAGGTTGAAATGGTGCGCCTCCGGGCGGGCGGCAACGCCGGGTAAGAGCCCACCGCGTGCGCGGCGACGTGCACGGCACGCAAAACCCCATCCGGGGCAAGGCCAAATAGGGAAGCCATGACGCGGCTCGCGTCGCTTCCGGGTAGGCTGCTCGAGCGGCGTGGCAACACGTCGCCCAGATGAATGGTTGCCGGTGCGTTCGCGCACAACAGAACCCGGCTTACAGGCGGACTTCCACTCATTCCTGTTTGTCGCATCACCGGAGCGCACGCTACAGCCGTGCATTCCGTTCCCCTTTCGCCCCACCGCGGCCATTCCGTCCCCGCGGCTTCTCACCAAGCACATTCAATTCATTTTCTATCCCATTAAAAACAAACGGTTTTTAATGGGAATAACGTGAAAAAGTCACGCTAAGTCATTGTTGCAGCAATGCTTTTGCACTCATTCGTCTATTGACCATCGATACGCTGAAAGCTAAAGTGGAGCAATATTGGATAAGAAGTGGATTGATAGTGGGAAACCGGGGAACAACGCATTCCGGCCCATCAGACAATTCACTGTATTTATCCACAGCACCTGAATCACTTTCGCGGGCATACGAATGTTCTACGGGACGACCCGGCTCACCATGGATGACAAGCACAGGCTTGTCATTCCCGCTCGTCCGCGCAAAAAGCTGATGGACATGTGCGGCGGAGAGGTGGTGATGACCGCACGCACCCGCGAACACGTCCTGCTCTATCCCCAGCCCGAATTCGAAGCGCTGCTGGCCCGCCTGGACCGCTTGCCCGACCTGGATCAGGCAAGCAATGACTTCAAGCTGAGCTTCACCGCCAATGCACGCGACGAGTCGATCGATCGCGCGGGCCGTCTGCTTCTCTGCAGTGACTTGCGCGAACGCGCCGGTCTGGTCAGGAGCGTGATGCTGGTGGGCCGTGGCAACCGTTTCGAACTGTGGGACGAAGCGCGCTGGAACGCCGAAGCACAGGCGCGCGACGAACGCGAAGGTACGGCGCAACTGCCGCCGGACGTCATCAGCGGCTTCAGGCTCTGACATGGAGCACATCCCGGTCCTGCTCACCGAGGCGCTGGAGGCGCTGGCGGTGCGCCCCGACGGCGTGTACGTCGACGGCACCTTCGGTCGCGGCGGTCACAGCCGCGGCCTGCTCGCCCGGCTCGGCCCAGCCGGCCGGCTGATCGCACTGGATCGCGACCCGACGGCCATCGTCGCCGGACAAACCATCGGTGACGCACGTTTCACCCTTGTTCATGCGCGCTTCGCCGAACTGGCGAGCGTGCTCGACGATCTGGGCGTGACTGCCGTGGACGGCGTGCTGCTCGACATCGGCGTGTCGTCGCCGCAGCTCGACGAAGCCGCACGAGGCATGAGTTTCAGGCAGGACGCACCACTGGACATGCGCATGGACACCAGCCGGGGCGACACAGTGGCGCAATGGCTGGCACGCGCCGACGAAGCAGACATCAAGGAGGTCATCAGGGACTATGGCGAAGAACGGTTTGCTTCAGCGATTGCAAAGGCGATTGTTGCTGCTCGGGGCGAGCGGCCTGTCGACACCACATACCAGCTTGCCCAGATCGTGGCGTCCGCTGTCCGTACGCGGGAGGCGGGCCAGCATCCGGCGACGCGCAGCTTTCAAGCTCTACGGATTTTCATCAATAAGGAGCTTGAGGAGCTTTCGCTAGTGCTGCCTCAGGCGCTCGAGGTCCTGAAGCCCGCTGGCCGGCTGGCGGTGATCTGCTTCCATTCGCTGGAAGACCGCATCGTCAAGCGCTTCATGGCCGATCAGGCCAATCCGCCCCAGCCGCCGCGCGGCATGCCATTGCGTGCCGACCAGTTGCCGAAGCCGAAGATGACGCTGATCGCGCGCATCCGCGCCGGTACGGAGGAAATCGCGCGCAATCCGCGTGCACGCAGCGCCACGTTGCGCGTCGCCGAGAAGGTGAGCTGACATGCTGCGGCTTCACTTCGTTCTGATTCTCCTGCTGCTGGCCAGCGCGATTGCACTGGTGTCGGCGCAGCACAAGTCGCGCAGCCTGCACACGCAGCTGGAGCGCGAAATCGAACGCATGCGCGCGCTGGAAACCGAGTGGGGGCAACTGCAGATCGAACAGGGCACGCTGGCGGCGCATGCACGCATCGCCGAACTGGCCGGAAGCAAGCTGCGGATGAGCGCGCCTGCCCGTGACCACGTGGTGGTGCTCGACCCTGCGGAGTTGATGCAATGAAGCTCGCCGACAACCCGCTGCTGGCGGAATTGCTGCCTGCATGGCGCGCACGCGCCATGCTTGTGCTGATGATGGTGCTGTTCGGCGGGCTGGTGGCTCGGGCATTCTGGCTGCAGGCCGTCGACAACGAGTTCTACCAGCGCAAGGGCGAAGAGCGGTTCTCGAAGGTACTGCCGACGCCGGCGTCGCGCGGCCGCGTGCTCGACCGCAACGAGCAGGTGCTGGCCATGAGCACCCAGGTATCCGCCATCGTCGCCGAGGCGCGCCCGACACGCAGCACGGCGCAGACCAGGGCCAACCCGCGCGACATCGGTGCCGAAAAGCTCACGCCGGCACAGATCCGGCAACTGGCCGATCTGCTGGACATGGACCACCGCACCGTCGCGCGCAAGATTCCCGATCAGCGCGGACGCGGGTACCTGAAACGCCAGGTCGCTCCCGATGTGGCCCAGCGCATCCTGGCGCTCAAGCTTCCCGGCATCCGCGCCGAACCCGAATATCGCCGCTACTACCCGCACGGCGAGGTGAGCGCGCACGTGGTCGGCTTCACCGGCATGGACGACAACGGCCTCGAGGGCATCGAACTGGCGATGAACCGGCCGTTGACCGGCCAGAAAGGTTCGCGCCGCGTCATCACGGATGCCCGTCGCAACGTGGTCGAGGACGTCGAAACCCTGCAGCCGCCGCGCGACGGCGGCGACATCCGCCTGGCGATCGACACCCGGCTGCAGTTTCTCGCTCACAGCCGCCTCAAACAGGCAGTGACCGAGCACAGGGCACGCGCCGGCAGCGCCGTGGTGCTTGACTCGCGTACCGGCGAAGTGCTTGCGCTGGCCAACTGGCCCACCTACAACCCGAACAACCGCGCGCAGCTGAGCGGCCCGCCGCTGCGCAACCGCGCGTTCACGGACACCTACGAACCGGGCTCCACGATCAAACCGTTCATCGCGGCGATGGCGCTCGATGGCGGACGCTACAACTTCGACACGCCGGTAGACTGCGCCGGCAAGCTGCGATTCGGCCGCTATTCCATCGGCGACGCCCATCCCCACGGCACCTTGAGCGTCGCCGAGGTGATACAGAAATCGTCAAACATCGGCGTGGCCAAGATCGCCGCCGACTTCACGCCGGCCGAAATGTGGCGCGTATACGACCAGGTCGGATTCGGCAGTCCGCTTCGCCTCGGTTTCCCCGGTGAGGCGTCAGGACGCCTTCGGTCGGCTGCCAGCTGGAAGCCGGTCGAACAGGCGACCATGTCCTACGGTCACGGCATGTCGGTCACCTTGATGCAGATGGCGCGCGCCTACATGGTGTTTGCCCGCGACGGAGATCTCATACCGCTGTCGCTCACGCGCGTCGACACGCCACCGATCAGCGGCCTGCAGGTGTTCTCCGCACAGACTGCACGCGAAGTGCGCCGCATGCTCGAACTTGCGGCCGGAGCGGGCGGGACGGCGCCCCAGGCACAGATTCCGGGTTACCGCGTCGCCGGCAAGACCGGCACCGCACACAAGATCGAAGGCGGTACCTACGCCAACAAATACATCGCATCCTTCGTCGGCTTCGCTCCGGTATCCGATCCGCGCTATGTCGTGGCGGTGATGATCGACGAGCCCTCCAACGGCAAGCACTACGGTGGTCAGGTTGCCGCACCGGTATTCTCGGACATCATGAATGCCACGCTGCGCACCACGGGTATCGCACCGGACCGGCCGGTCCCCCCGCTGCAGATGGCGCGCAACAGCGTGACGCCGAAGGTGTTACCGTGAGCGCCGAAGTGATCGCCCGAGTGCAGGAGGTGCTGTCACGCCACGGGGTCGTTCCGCGCAGACTTTGCGTGGACTCCCGTCGAGTGGCGCAGGGCGACGTCTTTTTCGCGCTGCCGGGCGAGCGCACCGACGGCACGCGCTTCATCGCCAACGCGATTGCACAGGGTGCTTCGGCAGTGCTGTGCGAAGCCGACTCAGCACCCGCCGACAGCGCCGTGCCGGTCATACAGGTAAGCGCACTGCGCACCCATTCCGGCGCCATCGCCGACGCCCTGCTCGGCCACCCGTCGGCCCACATGCACGTGATCGGTATCACCGGCACCAATGGCAAGACATCGGTCAGCCAGTGGATCGCGCAGGCCCTGCGCACGCTCGGCCGCGAATGCGGTGTCATCGGCACGCTGGGTTACGGGCTGCCCGGCCATCTGGCCGAATCGGCCAACACGACACCGGATGTCGTGAGCGTGCATCAGACGCTCGCCGATCTTCGTCGGGCCGGTGCGCACGCCTGTGCCATGGAAGTGTCGTCCATCGGGCTGCACCAGCGACGCATCGACGCAGTACGCATTCACACCGCCGTGTTCACCAATCTCACGCGCGACCATCTCGACTACCACCCCGACATGCATGCCTACGCCGACGCCAAGGCAGCGCTGTTTGCGCACCCCGGCCTGCAGGCAGCGGTCATCAATACGGACGACGCCTTCGGCCGCACGCTGGCGCAGCAGTGCGCATCGCGGCTGACCGTCACGGCCTGCGCCCTGGACCATGCAGCGCCTGCCGGTGTGACCGGCCTGCGTGCGCGCAACGCCGATCTTTCTACAGGGGTCGCTTTCGACCTCGTGCAGGTGCTTGATCAGATGAGCGTGCACGTCACGACCGGATTGATCGGGCGCTTCAACATCCAGAATCTGATGGCCGTCGTGGGCAGCCTGCTGCACGCCGGTGTCGCCCTGAATGACGCTGTGCGCGCGCTCGGCGGACTGACGCCGCCACCCGGCCGCATGCAGGGCGTCGGCGGCGAGCGCTCGCCGCTGGTCGTGGTCGACTACGCCCACACTCCCGATGCACTGGAGCAGGCGCTGCTCGCGTTGCAGCCGATGGCCGCTGCACGCGGTGGAAAGCTGATCTGCGTGTTCGGCTGCGGTGGCGAGCGCGACGCCGGCAAGCGTCCGCTGATGGGCGCCGTCGCCTGCGAACTGGCGCAGCAGGTCTGGGTAACGTCGGACAATCCGCGCGGCGAAGATCCGGAAGCGATCCTTGACGACATCCTGCGCGGCGTATCCGAGAGCTGCCGCGTGCAACGCATCACCGAACGCGGCGAAGCCATCCGGCACGCCATCGCGGGCGCCGGTGAACATGATGTCGTGCTGCTCGCCGGCAAAGGTCATGAAACCTGGCAGGAGCGCAAAGGCCGGCGCATGCCGTGGTCGGATCTCGATCAGGCCCGCAGCGCACTCGCCGCATGGGGGAACGCGGCATGAGCGCGCAGTGGATGGCCTCCGATGCCGCACACGCCTGTGGCGGCACGCTGAGCGGGCCCGACATGCCGCTGGCCGGCTTTGCCACCGACAGTCGGGCGGTGCATGCCGGCGACCTGTTCATCGCATTGCGCGGCGAACGCTTCGACGCCCATGACTTCATCGCCGATGTGCAGGCGGCCGGTGCCGCAGCAACGGTCATCGCTCATGACTGCCCGCACGCCGACGGCACGCTGATCCGGGTGCACGACACACGCATCGCATTGGGCGACATCGCACGTGCCTGGCGCAGCCGCTTCACGCTGCCGCTGATCGGCGTCACCGGGAGCAATGGCAAGACCACGGTCAAGGAAATGATCGCTGCGATCCTGCGCGCCCATGCGCTGAGCGTCGGCTGGAATCCGGACACGGCGGTACTGGCCACCCGCGGCAACCTGAACAACGACATCGGCGTGCCGCTCATGCTGTTCGGCCTGCGCGACACGCATCGCCTCGCCGTGATCGAAATGGGCATGAACCATCCGGGCGAAATCGCCTGGCTGGCCGGCATGGCGAAGCCGACGGTGGCGCTGGTGAACAACGCCCAGCGCGAACACCTCGAATTCATGAACAGCGTCGCCGAAGTGGCGCGCGAGAACGGCGACGTGTTCGACGCGCTCGACGCCGGCGGCGTGGCCATCATCAATGCCGACGACGACTTCGCCGACTACTGGTGCGGGCGCACCGTGCAGCACCACACTTTGCGCTTCGGCATCGCGCATGTGGCGGAAGTCCGTGCGACCGCAACCGCAGAAGGCCTCGGTTACCGACTCGACCTGAGCGGCGTGTTCGGCACTGCGCGCATCACGCTGCGGGTGCCCGGGTTGCACAACGCACGCAATGCGCTGTGCGCCGCCACCGCCAGTCTTGCAGCTGGCGCCGACATGGCCGCCGTCGTGTGGGCACTGAACGGCTTCGACGGCGTGAAGGGCCGGCAGCAGATTCGTGCCGGCCTGGCCGGCAGCACCATCATCGATGACAGCTACAACGCGAATCCGGACTCGGTTCGCGCCGCCATCGATGTGCTGGCGCAGGCACGCGGGCGACGAATCCTGGTACTGGGCGACATGGGCGAAGTCGGCAACGAGGGCCCGGCTTTCCACACCGAAGCCGGCGCCTATGCGCGTGCGCACGGCATCCATGCACTGCACGCACTGGGCAAGGCAAGCACCGATGCCGTCGCAGCCTTCGGCGACGACGCCCATCACTACAACGACCATGCCGCCATCGCCACTGCACTGCGCCCGCAACTCGACGCCGACACCACGGTGCTGGTGAAGGGTTCGCGCTTCATGCGCATGGAGCGCGTGGCCGAGGCACTGCTCAATACCTCCGGACGGGATACCCATGCTTCTTGAACTGACCCGCTGGCTGGCCGAAGACATCCGCGCCTTCAACGTCTTCAACTACATCACCCTGCGCGCTGTGCTGGCGATGATGACATCGCTCGCGATCTGCTGGACATTCGGGCCGCTGGTCATCCGAAAGCTGACCGAATACAAGATCGGGCAGTCGGTGCGCGACGACGGTCCGAAGTCGCATCTGACCAAGGCCGGCACACCCACCATGGGCGGCGCACTCATCCTGATATCGCTCGGCCTGACCACGCTGCTGTGGGCCGACCTGTCCAACCGCTACGTCTGGGTGGTGCTCATCGTCACGCTCGGTTTCGGCGCGGTCGGCTGGGTCGATGACTGGCGCAAGGTCGTGCATCGCAATCCGAAGGGCCTGTCGGCCCGCGCCAAGTTCTTCTGGTCGTCGATCTTCGCCGCCGGCGCTGCGGTGTATCTCGGCCTCACGCCGCAGGTGCCGGCACAGCTTGACCTCATCGTTCCTTTCTTCAAGTCGGTGGCCTATCCGCTGGGCGCGTTCGGCTTCATGGTGCTCACCTACCTGGTCATCGTCGGCACCAGTCATGCGGTCAACCTGACCGACGGACTCGACGGTCTGGCCACCATGCCGGCCGTCATGGTCAGCGGTGCATTGGCCATTTTCGCGTACGTCGCCGGCAACGCCGTGTTCTCGCGCTACCTCGGCGTGCCCTTCATTCCGGGCGCCGGCGAACTGGCCATCTTCTGCGGCGCGCTGTGCGGCGCCGGCCTCGGCTTCCTGTGGTTCAACGCCTATCCGGCCGAAGTTTTCATGGGCGATGTCGGCGCGCTGGCGCTCGGCGCAGCGCTCGGCACCGTCGCGGTCGTGGTGCGGCAGGAAATCGTGCTGTTCATCATGGGCGGCCTGTTCGTTGCCGAGACACTGTCGGTGATGATTCAGGTGCTCTATTTCAAATGGTCGGGCGGCAAGCGCATCTTCCGGATGGCACCACTGCACCATCACTACGAACTGAGCGGATGGAAGGAAACGCAGGTGGTGGTTCGCTTCTGGATCATCACGCTGATGCTTGTGCTGTTCGGTCTGTCCACGCTGAAGCTGCGCTGATGAGCCTCGCCGGAAAACACGTCCTCATCCTCGGCCTCGGCGAATCCGGGCTGGCCATGGCGCGCTGGTGCGCACGCCACGGTGCGGTACTGCGCGTGGCCGACAGCCGCGCGACGCCGCCGGGCCTGGACGCATTGAAACGCGACATTCCGACGGCCGACATGCGCTGCGGAGCATTCGACCAACGGCTGCTCACCGGCGTCGCAATGCTCGCCCTGTCGCCCGGCCTGTCGCTGCACGAACCGCTGGTGATGGAAGCGAAGCGTCGCGGCATCGAAATCGTCGGCGAGATCGAGTTGTTCGCCCGCGCGCTGCGCGAACTCGATCTGCGCCGCCACGCAAAGGTGATCGCAATCACCGGCACCAACGGCAAAACCACGACGACGACGCTGGTCGGCGCGCTGTGCCGTGCCTGCGGCCTGTGCACGGAAGTTTGCGGCAATATTTCGCCTGCTGCGCTGGACGCATTGATGCAGGTGCTCGACCGGCACGTCGTGCCCGATGCCTGGGTACTGGAACTGTCCAGCTTCCAGCTCGAAACCACGGATACCCTGGCACCGGACGCCGCCACGGTACTGAACGTCACGCAGGACCACCTCGATCGCTACGCGGACGGAATGACCGGATACGCAGCGGCCAAGGCGCGCATCTTCGGCCCACGGGTTGCGCAGGTGCTCAACGGCGACGATGGATTCGCGAATGCGATGCGGCGCACCGACGCACCGGTGCTGACCTTCGGCGAAAACGATGGCGATTTCCACCTGGCGGAACACGACGGGCGCACCTGGCTCATGCGGCGCGACATGCGGCTGCTGGCGCTCGACGAGATGAAGCTCGCCGGTCGGCACAACGCGCTGAACGCCCTCGCCGCGCTTGCGCTGTGCGAATCGGTTGGCTTGCCGGCAGACCGCTGCATCGCCGCGCTGCGCGATTTCGGTGGCTTGCCGCACCGGGTGGAAACCGTGCTCGATGTCGAAGGCGTGCGTTTCATCGACGACTCGAAGGGCACCAACGTCGGCGCCACGGTAGCCGCGATCGAAGGCCTCGGTCGTCCGCTCTGCCTCATTCTCGGCGGCGACGGCAAGGGGCAGGACTTCGCCCCGCTCGGCCCGGTCGCCGCGCGCCACGCCCGCTACTGTGCGCTGATCGGTCGCGACGCACCGACCATCGCCCCGATACTCGCCGCCAGCGGCGTGGCGCATGGCAGCTTCGCCACCCTCGAAGATGCGACTCGCGCTGCGTTCGAGGTCGCTCGGCCCGGCGACGCGGTACTGCTGTCGCCCGCCTGTGCCAGCCTGGACATGTTCCGCAATTACGCGCACCGCGCTGAAGTATTCATCGCGGAAGCGCAGCGCATTGCAGAAACACGCGAGGTCACCCGATGAGCGGCAGCATGCGTCTCGATTCGCCGCGCGGGCTCGGTCAGGCGCCGCGTTCGGCCGAGCTTGACCCATGGTTGCTGTGGCCCGCCGTCGCGCTGCTGCTGATCGGACTCGTCATGGTGTACTCGGCGTCGATCGCGGTCGCCGACAGCAGCCGCTTCACCGGCCACCGCCCGGACTTCTTCCTGATCCGCCAGGCGGTGTTCCTGCTGATAGGGGGTGTGGCAGCGATGGTTGCTTTCCAGGTCCCGATGCGGACCTGGCAGGCCTGGTCGATGTGGCTCTTCCTGGGCGGCATCGTGCTGCTCATCCTCGTGCTCATTCCTGGCATCGGCAGCGTGGTGAACAATTCGCGGCGCTGGATAAATCTCGGCCCGGTCAATCTTCAGCCGTCGGAACTGGTGAAGCTGTTCACCGTGCTCTACGCCGCCAGCTACATCGTGCGCCGGCTGCCGCAGATGGGCTCCTTCCGGCGCGCCTTCGTACCGATGGCAGTGGTTATATTGCTCGTGGGTGCGCTGCTGGTCGCCGAACCCGACTACGGTGCCTTCGTGGTCATCGTGCTGATTGCGTTCGGCATGCTCTTTCTCGGCGGCATCAACGGGAAGCTGTTCTTCTCGCTGGGACTGGTCGCCATGATCGGCTTCGCCGTGCTGATCCGTTTCAACGAACTGCGCTGGGGCCGCTTCATCGCTTTTCTCGACCCGTTCAACAACGACCCATTGGGCAAGGGGTACCAGCTGACCCATTCGCTGATCGCCTTCGGCCGCGGCGAGTGGTTCGGCGTGGGGCTGGGCGGCAGCGTGGAAAAGCTGTTCTACCTGCCGGAGGCGCACACCGACTTCCTGCTGGCGGTGATCGGAGAAGAACTCGGTCTGATGGGTGTGGCCACCGTGATCGCGCTGTTCGCGATCGTGGTGCACCGCGCATTCGCCATCGGCCGGCGCGCACTGCTGCTCGACCGCGCCTATGCCGGGCTCGTGGCGCAGGGCGTTGGCATCTGGTTCGGTGTGCAGGCCTTCATCAACATGGGCGTGAATGTGGGCATCCTGCCGACCAAGGGACTCACGCTGCCGCTGATGAGCTACGGCGGCTCGGGCATTCTGGTCAATTGCATCGCACTGGCCATCCTGCTGCGCGTGGACTGGGAGAACCGCCGATGACGGCCACCCAACCTTCCGCCCTCATCATGGCAGGCGGCACCGGCGGCCACATCTACCCCGGCCTCGCGGTCGCCGACGAGCTGCGCCGACGCGGCTGGCGCATCGTATGGCTGGGCAACGCCGACGGAATGGAAGGACGCATCGTACCGCCGCGCGGATACGAACTGCAGTCGATCCGCTTCACGGCACTGCGTGGCAAGGGGCTGCTGCGCAAGCTCATGCTGCCGCTGAACCTGTTGCGCGGTTTCTGGCAGGCGCTCGGCGTACTGAGACGCGCAAGGCCGCAGGTTGTGCTCGGACTCGGCGGCTACGTCACGTTCCCTGGCGGCATGATGGCTGCGCTGCGCGGTATTCCGCTGATCCTGCACGAACAGAATTCGGTCGCCGGGCTGGCCAACCGCGTCCTGGCGAAAGTCGCCGACCGCGTGCTCGCCGGTTTCCCCGACGCCCTTGCGGGGGCGCAGTGGACCGGCAACCCCGTGCGCGCCGACATCGTCTCCCTGCCCGACCCGGGGACCCGTTTCAAAGACCGCACCGGACCGTTGAATATCCTGGTGGTGGGTGGCAGCCTCGGCGCTCAGGCACTGAACGAAGCGGTACCCCAGGCACTGGCGCTCATTCCCGAAAACGAGCGGCCACGCGTGACCCATCAGGCGGGCGAGCGCAACATGCCTGCGCTCGAAACCGCTTACCGGCAGGCGGGCGTGACAGCCACGCTCGCTCCTTTCATCGATGACATGGCGACCGCCTACGCACAGGCCGATCTGGTGCTCTGCCGCTCCGGTGCGCTGACGATCGCCGAGCTGGCTGCGGCGGGCGTCGCATCGGTGCTGGTGCCCTTCCCGCATGCGGTGGACGATCACCAGACCGGCAACGCGCGCTTTCTCGCGGACGCCGGTGCAGCGGTGCTGATGCCTCAGCACGAGCTGAATGCAGCGTCACTCGCGGCTCTGATCCGTTCACTCGACCGCCCGGCGCTGCAGGACATGGCACAGCGTGCCCGCGCCCGGGCGCGCCCGGGCGCCAGCGCCGAGGTGGCCGACATCTGCGCCTCGCTCGCGCTCACGGAAAGAATCAAATGAAACACAAGATCAGCCACATCCACTTCATCGGTATCGGCGGTTCCGGCATGAGCGGCATCGCCGAAGTGCTGCTGAACCAGGGATATGCCGTGAGTGGCTCCGACCTCGCCGACAACGCAGTGACGCGTCGTCTGGCCGGCCTCGGCGCACGTGTCATTCAGGGTCACAAGGCGGAGAACATCGCCGGCGCCGACGCCGTGGTCACCTCCACCGCGGTGAGTGCCGACAATCCGGAAGTGGTGAGCGCCCGCGAAAGGCGCATCCCCATCGTGCCGCGCGCCCAGATGCTGGCGGAACTGATGCGGATCAAGCAGGGCATCGCAGTCGCGGGAACGCACGGCAAGACCACGACCACGTCGCTGATAGCGAGCTGTCTGGCCGAGGGCAAGCTGGATCCGACCTTCGTCATCGGCGGCAGGCTGAATTCGGCCGGTGCCAATGCGCGGCTCGGTGCCGGCGATTTCCTGGTGGCCGAGGCGGACGAGTCGGACGCGTCCTTCCTCTTCCTGTCGCCGGTCGTATCGGTTGTGACCAACATCGATGCCGACCACATGGACACCTACGGCCACGACTTCGGCCGGCTCAAGCGCGCCTTCGTCGACTTCCTGAATCGCCTGCCTTTCTACGGCGTCGCGGTGCTCTGCGTCGACGACGCGAATGTGCAGGAAATAATGCCTCAGGTGCCGAAGCAGATCATCCGCTACGGCCTCGACCCGTCGGCGCAGGTCCGTGCGGAAAACGTGCGGGCAGATGGCACGCGCATGCTGTTCGACGCGGTCCGCGTCAATGGCACGACGACGCGTATCCCGATCGAACTGAACCTGCCGGGTCTGCACAATGTGCGCAACGCGCTGGCTGCCATTGCGGTCGCCAACGAGGTGGGCGTATCCGATCAGGACATCGCCCGCGCACTTTCCGAATTCAAGGGCGTCGGCAGACGCTTCCAGCGTCACGGCGAAATTGCGTTGCCCGATGGCGGTCACTTCACGCTGGTAGACGATTACGGCCATCACCCGGTCGAAATGGCGGCCACGCTGGAAGCAGCGCGCGGCGCCTATCCGGGGCGACGCCTGGTGCTCGCTTTCCAGCCGCACCGCTACACGCGGACGCGCGATTGCTTCGAGGACTTCGTGCGAGTGCTGTCCAGTGCCGACGCGGTTGTGCTGACCGAGGTGTACGCCGCGGGCGAAGCACCCATCGTCGCCGCAGACGGCCGGGCGCTGGCGCGCGCATTGCGCGTCGCCGGCCGGATCGAGCCGGTGTTCGTAGAGGACATCAACGCACTGCCGCAGACCCTGCTCGATACCGTGCGCGACGGCGACGTCGTGCTGAGCATGGGTGCCGGGTCCATCGGACAGCTGCCCGCCAGATTTGCACGCGATCAGGAATCCGCATGAGTACTCCATCCATTCAAGCCCTCGGCAAGGTCGCCGTACTGTTCGGCGGCAGCTCGGCAGAACGGGAAATATCGCTGATGTCCGGCACTGCCGTGCTGGCGGCACTGCGGGAAATGGGCGTGGACGCACACCCCTTCGACCCGGCCGAACGTGACTTGCTCGAACTGAAGCGTGACCGCTACGACCGCGCATTCGTCGCCCTTCACGGACGCGGCGGCGAAGACGGCAGCCTGCAGGGTGCGCTGGAATGCATGGGCATTCCCTACACCGGCAGCGGCGTCATGGCCTCGGCGATCGCAATGGACAAATGGCGCACCAAGATGGTGTGGTTGTCCGCCGGCCTGCCGACGCCGCGCTACAAGCTGCTGTATCCCGGCAGCGACTTCCATGCCGTCGCGACCGAGCTCGGCCTGCCGCTGTTCGTCAAACCGGCGCGCGAAGGTTCCAGCGTCGGCGCCACCAGGGTAAATACGGTGGAGGAACTGCCGGCCGCCTTCGAAACGGCAGCCCGCTGCGATCCGCTGGTACTGGCGGAGCAGTTCATCGCAGGGCAGGAACTGACCGCACCCTTCCTCGGCGACATGCCGCTGCCGCTGATCCGCATCGAAGCGCCCAGCGGCAACTACGACTACCAGAACAAGTACTTCACCGACGTCGTGAAGTACCACTGCCCGAGCGGACTGGATGCCGAACTCGAGCATGAAATACAGGATCTCGTGATGCGCGCCGCGCGCCTGCTCGACTGCCGCGGCTGGGGCCGTGCGGATCTGATGCTTGGCGCCGACGGGCGTCCGTGGCTGCTGGAGATCAACACCTCTCCAGGCATGACTTCGCATTCACTGGTGCCGATGGCAGCCCGCGCGGCGGGTATCGAATTCGGCGAACTGTGCGTGCGCATTCTGGAGTCGGCGCGACTTGGCTAGGACACGTTCAGCGGGCAGGAAAGCGAAGCCGTCCGGCGATGAAGCCGGACTGTGGGACAGTCCGCGCGCGCTCACGATGATCGCAGACTGCATCCTGCTGCTGGCTGCGGCGGCGCTCGGCTACGCCTTGGTCATCGCCTTCACCCGCATGCCGGTGATGCCCCTGAATACGGTGCTGATCAAGTCTGCGCCGACGAACGTCACGACTGCCCAGATCGAGGATGCGGCCCGGCGTGCCATCACCGGCAACTTCCTGACCACCGATGTAGAACATGCGCGCGAAGTGTTCGGCAAGCTGCCCTGGGTGCGCAGCGCTTCGGTACGTCGTGCATGGCCAGGCTCCATCGAGATCGAGCTGGAAGAACACGAGGCCGTTGCGCGCTGGTGGGTACCTGAAAGCACGCAGGCTCGCATGATGAACACCCACGGCGAACTGTTCGTCGCGGAGCACGACAGCACCTTGCCGCTGTTCATCGGGCCGGAAGAACACGCCACACACATGCTGCAGCGTTACGCGGAATGGAGCGGCGCGCTGTCGCCGCTGACGCTCCGGATAAGAAAGATCGCACTGACCCGCCGCGAGGCCTGGCAACTGCTGCTCGACGACAGCAGCCGGATCGAACTCGGACGCGAGGACGAGAAGGACCCCATCTCCGCTCGGCTCGCCCGCTACGTCACCACGCAACCCGGCGTCCAGCGCGACGCCGTGCAGAAGATCATCTACGCCGACCTGCGCTACACCAACGGCTACGCAATTCGAATGACCGGCACGGACCTTCAGGAAAGACCATGACAAGAGACAGCAAGGACATCATCGTCGGACTCGACATCGGCACGTCGAAAATCTCCGCGGTCGTTGCGCAACTGACCAGTGATGGGCGCCTCGACATCCTCGGACTCGCGTCACAGGAATCGCAGGGGCTGAAGAAAGGCGTCGTGGTCAACATCGAGGCCACGGTGGATTCGATCTCGCGAGTCGTTCAGGAGGTCGAACTGATGGCCGACTGCAAGGTGCGGGAAGTTTTCACCGGCATCGCCGGCAGCCACATCCGCAGCTTCAACTCGAACGGCGTGGTGGCGATCAAGGACAAGGAAGTCACCCGCCTCGACCTCGAGCGCGTGGTCGAGACCGCGCGCGCGATGCCGATCCCGGCCGACCAGGAAATCCTGCATACGCTGACCCAGGAATTCATCATCGACGGGCAGGACGGGGTGCGCGAGCCGATAGGCATGAGCGGCAAGCGGCTCGAAGTGCGCGTCCACATCGTGACCGGCGCCGTCTCCGCAGCGCAGAACATCATCAAGTGCGTCCGCCGCTGCGGTCTAGAAGTGGTCGACCTCGTGCTGCAGCCACTCGCGTCGAGTCAGGGCACGCTGTCTGCCGATGAACGTGACCTCGGCGTGTGCCTGGTGGATATCGGCGGCGGCACCACCGACATCGCGATCTTCACGCAGGGTGCGATCCGCCACACGGCCGTGATTCCGATCGCCGGCGACCAGATCACCAACGACATCGCGATGGCCCTGCGCACGCCCACCGCCGAGGCGGAAGACATCAAGCTGCAGTTCGGCGTGGCGATGTCGGCACTGGCCGACGCCGAGGACATGATCGAAGTCCCCGGCATCGGTGACCGCGGTCCGCGTCGCATGTCTCGCCAGGCGCTGGCCGACGTGATCGAGCCGCGTGTGTCCGAACTTTTCGAGCTGGTGCAGGCCGAGCTCCGCCGCAGCGGCTACGAGGAACTGCTGTCATCCGGCATCGTACTGACCGGCGGCAGCGCGAGCATGCGCGGCATGGCCGATCTGGCCGAGGACGTGTTCCATCTGCCTGCGCGAATCGGCGTCCCCGAGTACAGCGGAAACCTGTCTGACGTGGTGCGTCACCCGCGTTACGCAACCGCGATCGGACTGGTCATGGAAGGAGCGGCGCAGCGCCGTCGCGGGCAGGTTGCACGCGATGGCAGGAACGTTCGTCAGGTGCTGGCGAACATGCGCTCGTGGTTCGAGAAAAATTTCTGAAAATAGCGACCCGGACAGCATTTACGGCGCACGTTGCACTAAGTTTAGTCGTATACTCGCGAAAAATCACTAAATGTAGTGGTTTAACGCGTTCCGCTGCACAACGGACCGACAGGTTCCACGGCAGCTTTGTATAGACAGGAGGCGGGTATGTTCGAGATTCTCGACAAGGAACCGGTAGGTGCAGTGATCAAGGTCATCGGCGTCGGTGGCGCCGGCGGCAATGCGGTCGATCACATGATCCGCGAGGGCGTGAACGGGGTTGAATTCATCGCCGCCAACACCGACGGCATGGCACTCAACCGCAGCCTTGCGCCAATCAAGATCCAGCTCGGCAAGAACGGCCGTGGCGCCGGTGCAAAGCCCGAAGTCGGCCGCAGTGCCGCCGACGAATACCGCGAATACATCGCAGACCAGCTGCGCGGCGCCGAGATGGTGTTCATCACTGCCGGCATGGGTGGCGGAACCGGTACGGGTGCTGCGCCGATCGTCGCAGAAGTCGCCAAGGAAATGGGCATCCTGACAGTTGCCGTGGTGACGAAGCCTTTCGACTACGAAAACCGCATGCGTGCGGCGGAAACCGGTATCGAGGAACTGGCGCGAAACGTCGACTCCCTGATCGTCGTGCTCAACGAGAAGCTGATGGAAGTGCTGGGTGAAGATGCCAGCCTCGAAGACGGCTTCAAGGCGGCAGACAACGTGCTGCGCAACGCCGTTGGCGGCATCGCCGAAATCATCAACATCCCCGGTCTGGTGAACGTCGACTTCCAGGACGTGCGCACCGTGATGGGTGAAATGGGCCGTGCCATGATGGGTTCCGCCGAAGCGGCCGGCATGGACCGCGCACGCATCGCCGCGGAGCAGGCCGTCGCCAGTCCGCTGCTCGAAGGCGTCGAACTGTCCGGCGCACGAGGCGTGCTGGTCAACATCACCGCCAGCAAGTCGCTGAAGATGAAGGAAGTGAAGGACGCGATGGAAACGGTGCGCGCCTTCGCCGCGGAAGGCGCTCACGTGATCTTCGGTACGGTCTTCGACGAAACGATGGAAGACCGCCTGCGCGTGACGGTCGTTGCAACCGGTCTGGGCGCGCCGCGTGCCGTCAGCAACAAGCCGCCGATGACCATCATCCGTACCGGCACCGACGACATGGTGATGTCGTCCGGCACCGGCACCGACTATTCGCACCTCGACATCCCGGCCGTGATGCGTGGCCGTGGCGGCCGTACCGCATCGAGCGCAGTCGAAGCGATGCGTGCGAACGGCGTCGAAACGCTGGACATCCCCGCCTTCCTGCGCAAACAGGCCGACTGACACCCTGCGGGTTGTTCAGTGCTGGCCCGCACGACATGTGTCGTGCGGGCCAGCTGCATTTCAGCCATCGAAGAACAGCTCCGGCGGACACATCCGAAACACGACTGGACAGCCGATACGTCGTGTTACACGAATGTTGCACCGCGCTGGGATAAAATCAGGTCCGTGATTCAGAAATCGCACCATTTCCAATGATCAGGCAACGAACCCTGCACTCAGCAGTCCATGCAACCGGTGTCGGTCTGCACTCCGGGTTGAAGGTGAATCTGGAGCTGCGCCCTGCGCCTGCAGACAACGGCATCGTGTTTCGGCGCACCGACCTCACGCCGCCGGTCGAAATACACGCCGATGCCCGCGCGGTAGGCGATACACGTCTGGCATCCTGCCTGTCGGGCGGCGGCGCGACCATTTCGACGGTGGAACATCTCATGTCCGCGCTCGCCGGTCTGGGGGTAGACAATGTATTCGTGGATGTCGACGCATCCGAATTGCCGATCATGGATGGCTCGGCATCCACCTTCGTCTATCTGATCCAGCAGGCCGGCATCGCGGAACAGATGGCTCCGAAGAAATTCGTGCGCGTCACCCGGCGGGTTGAGGTGCGCGAGGGCGACAAGTGGGCACGCCTCGACCCCTACGAAGGCTTCAGCCTCGAGTTTTCGATCGAATTCCGTCATCCCGCCATCGAACGTACGGGCACCCGGGTGAAGATCGACTTCGCCCATCAGTCCTATATAGATGACGTGGCCCGCGCCAGAACCTTCGGCTTCATGCACGAAGTCGAATATCTGCGGCAGAACGGCCTGGCACAGGGTGGAAGCCTGGACAACGCCATCGTGATGGACGAGTACCGCGTGCTGAACAGCGACGGGCTGCGCTACGCCGATGAATTCGTGAAGCACAAGGTGCTTGATGCAATCGGCGACCTGTACATCCTGGGTCACCCGCTTCTCGCTGCATTCAGCGCACACAAGTCGGGGCATGCACTGAACAACGCACTGCTGCACGCGCTGCTGGCGCAGCAGGACGCATGGGAATGGGCATCCTTCGATCAGCCGCTTGCAACCCCGGCAGCCGTATCGCACCAGTTCCTGCCGATTTCCGACGCCGGCCCGTCGGTTCCGGCATTCGCCTGAAGCGCCTGCCATGCTGGTGCTTCGCCTAATCGGCATCCTGCTCGTGATTTCGGTGGGCGCCTGCTTCGTCACCTACGTCGTCACGCGCAACGCCCGCTATCTGAGCCTCGCCGGATCGATCACAAAGTACGCGGCGATCGGCGCGCTGCTCATCATCGCGCTGCTGGTACTCGAACGCGTGCTTGTTCTGTAGGTTCCGTTGATATGGAACCCGATCCGGCTCAGCCCACCGAACGATCCAGCAGGCGCTGCAGCGCCAAGCCCAGTTCGCTGTCGGGTGCGAGCGTGGCGGCACCGGCGGCGACCTTCTTTCGCGCAAGTTCGCTGACCGCACGGGGTGCCGTGGGCGCGTGGATGGAGCCCTGTTCAAATGCTTGCACCTTGACCCTGACTTCGGTAATCTCAGCGCAACTTTCCTGAAGGGCCATCCGGGCACTGGGCAGCAACTGCTTCAACCGGTTGGCAACGGCACCCGTCGGGGCGCTGACGACGACGACACCCTGCTTCACATTGAGTACCCGACTGACGAGTTTCATTTCGGGCGGCAGGAACTTTTCATAGGTTCGCTGCGCGCGCGCTATTGATTTGGCGTGCAGCGCCAGCTGGCCCAGGCAGTCCTGTGCGGTGAGATGGGTGTGCAGGTGTCGGGCAGCCATGGCATAAGAACAAGGGATCGAATGTGCAGATTATTCTTGTTTCCAACCGTCTTACAACCGCCAGAACGATCACGATCCACCCGTGGCATCTGGCCGGTGCGCTGTTCGCCTTTACCCTCCTCGTTTTTTCCCTCGCGTCGGCGTTTTCGTTCATTACGCTAAAACACGCGAGCGAGTGGAAACTTCCTTTCATCGATGAACTGGTAACGACTGCGCGCAATGAAGAAATCGCGCGCAGCGAGCAGTTCGTGCGCGAGAACATCAATTCCATGGCGATCAAGCTCGGCCAGATGCAGGCCCAGCTCATCCAGCTCGACACGCTCGGCAGCAGATTGGCCAAGTTCACGGGTATCAAGCCTCCCGAGCAGCCCGTTTCGACCGGCTCACCCGGACGAGGTGGTCCGCTGATCAACGACAACCCGCTTGCAGCGGCGGATCTGGAAGCACAGATGAAGCACTTTTCGGATTTGCTGTCGCAGCAGGACGACTATCTGGGTGTGATCGAATCCGAGCTTCTGCTGGACCAGGCGAGCCTCTCGCTCGTGCCATCCACACTTCCAGTCGTGGGCAGTGCGTGGAACGCCTCCGGCTTCGGCTGGCGCATCGATCCATTCGACGGCTCACGCGCCATGCACGAAGGTGTCGATTTCGTGGCCGAAGTGGGTACCCCGATCATCGCGGCCGCAGCGGGCGTCGTCACCACGGCCGCATTCCATCCCCAGTACGGAAACATGGTCGAAATCGACCATGGGCGCGACCTCAGTACGCGCTACGCACACGCCAGCAAGCTGGTGGTGAAACAGGGCACCGTCGTGCGACGCGGTCAGAAGATTGCCGAAGTCGGCAGTTCCGGCCGATCGACCGGTCCGCACCTCCATTTCGAGGTCCGCGTGAAGGATGTCGCGCAGAATCCGAAGCGCTTCCTCGAATTGGCCAGAAGCATCCAGCCCGCGGGCCAGAAACAGGCCAGCGCGGCCGCCAGCCAGCGCTGACGGTTCCCTGCGCGTCAGGTCGTGCCGCCCCGACCTGAGCGCACGTCCGCGCCAGCCGGAGGCCATTCCGGCGCATGCTAGAATCGCCGTCTTTTCCGCAATCTGTCTGCCCGAAACGGGCTCCAGTCCTCGATGATCGCTTCCTTGTTTACGAAGATTTTCGGCAGCCGCAATGACAGGTTGCTGCGAAAGTATCGCCCGGTTGTTGCCCGTATCAATGGCTTCGAGCCAGCGCTTTCGGCACTGAGCGACGAAGCGCTGACCGGAAAGACCGCGGAATTCCGCGGGCAGCTGGAAAACGGCAAGTCACTCGACGACCTCCTGCCCGAGGCCTTTGCCGTGGTGCGCGAGGCGAGCAAGCGCGTTCTGGGCATGCGGCACTTCGACATGCAGCTGGTCGGCGGCATCATGCTGCACAGCGGCCGGATCGCCGAAATGCGCACCGGCGAGGGCAAGACGCTGACTGCGACACTCGCCGTGTATCTGAATGCACTGGCCGGCAAGGGCGTGCATGTGGTGACGGTAAACGACTACCTCGCGAGCCGCGATGCCGAAATGATGGGTCGGCTGTACGGTTTCCTCGGCATGACGACCGGCGTGAACCTGTCGCGCATGGCGCAGGACAAGAAGCATGTCGCCTACGCGGCGGACATCACTTACGGCACCAATAACGAATTCGGCTTCGACTACCTGCGCGACAACATGGTGTATTCGCTCGAAGAGCGGGTGCAGCGCGGCCTGAATTACGCGATCGTCGACGAAGTCGACTCGATCCTGATCGACGAAGCGAGAACGCCGCTGATCATTTCCGGGCAGGCCGATGATCACACCGACCTGTATGTCCGCCTCAATACGGTCGCACCGCAGCTCAAGCGCTGCGAAGTGGAAGACGGCCCGGGCGACTACTGGGTCGACGAGAAGGCGCACACCGTGCTGCTGACCGAGTCGGGGCACGAGCACGCCGAAGACATCCTTACACAGGAAGGCCTGCTCGAAGCCGGACGCAGTCTCTACGAACCGGCCAACATCACGCTGGTGCACTTCCTGTACGCCAGCCTGCGCGCCCACAATCTCTACCTGCGCGACCAGCAGTACGTCGTGCAGAACGGCGAAGTGATCATCGTCGACGAATTCACCGGCCGCCTGATGCCGGGACGTCGCTGGTCGGACGGCCTGCATCAGGCCGTCGAAGCGAAGGAAGGCGTGCAGATCCAGGCCGAGAACCAGACGCTCGCCTCGATCACCTTCCAGAACTACTTCCGCATGTACGGCAAGCTTGCCGGCATGACCGGCACGGCCGACACCGAGGCTTACGAATTCCACCAGATATACGGTCTGGAAACGGTCGTGATACCCACCCATCGTCCGATGATCCGCAAGGACATGAACGATCTGGTGTATCGAACCGCGCAGGAAAAGTATGCTGCAGTGATCGCCGACATCAAGGACTGCCACGAGCGCGGCCAGCCGGTGCTGGTGGGCACCACCTCGATCGAAAGCTCGGAACTGCTGTCCGGCCTGCTGACGAAGGAAAAGATGCCGCATCAGGTGCTGAATGCCAAGCAGCACGAACGGGAGGCTGAAATCATCGCTCAGGCGGGCAGTCCTGGCGTCATCACGATTGCGACCAACATGGCGGGTCGCGGCACAGACATCGTGCTGGGCGGCAATATAGAAAAACCGATTCAGGCGCTGCAGCAGGATCAGAGCATCGACGACGCCGACCGGGCCGCGCGCATCGAAAAGCTGCGCGCCGAATGGACCGCGCGCCACGAAAAGGTGATCTCGGCAGGCGGCCTGCACATCATCGGCACCGAACGTCACGAATCGCGCCGCATCGACAATCAGTTGCGCGGACGTTCAGGTCGCCAGGGTGATCCGGGTTCGTCGCGTTTCTACCTGTCGCTCGAAGATTCGCTGATGCGCATCTTTGGCGGCGAGCGCCTCAACGCCATCATGATCCGGCTGAAGATGCCGGAAGGCGAGGCGATCGAGCATGCGATGGTGAATCGTTCGCTCGAGTCCGCACAGCGCAAGGTCGAGCAGCGCAACTTCGACATCCGCAAGCAACTGCTCGAATATGACGACGTCGCGAACGACCAGCGTCGCGTGATCTACGAACAGCGGAATTCACTGCTCGAAGCGGGCAACATTTCCGAAACCGTCACAGCCATGCGCCACAGCGTGCTTGCCGACGCCTTCCGTCAGTACGTGCCGGAAGACAGTGTAGAAGAGCAGTGGGATCTTGCAGGCGCGCACGCCGCACTGCTGTCGGAATACCGTGTCGAGGCACCGCTGGCCGAATGGCTCGCCGCCGAACCGAATCTTGCGGATGACGATCTGCTCAAGCGTATCCAGGGCCTGTCGGACGATCAGTATCAGGTGAAGGTCGCGCTGGTCGGCGCCGATTCCTTCGGGCAATTCGAACACAACGTGATGCTGCAGAGCCTGGACAGTCACTGGCGCGAACACCTCGCCGCGCTCGACCACCTGCGTCAGGGCATCCATCTGCGCGGCTATGCGCAGAAGAACCCGAAGCAGGAATACAAGCGCGAAGCCTTCGAACTGTTCGAAGGTCTGCTCGATTCGGTGCGCGGTGACGTCACGCGCGTCCTGATGAATGTCGAAATCCGCTCGCCGGAGCAGATAGAGGAAAGCGAACCGGTGGCGCCTTCGCCGGACAACATGCGTTTCACGCACGCCGACTTCGATCCGTCACTGGCGGGTGAAGGCGTCGACCCGCTGGCACCGCCCGCCGGCGGTAACGCGGCGGCGCGCCCGGCGGAAACCGGTCCCAAGCTCGGTCGCAACGATCCCTGCTTCTGCGGCTCGGGCAAGAAATACAAGCAGTGTCACGGCCGTCTGGCCTGAGGCACATCGCTGGAATGAAAAAGGGCGGCCACCAGGGGCCGCCCTTTTTCATTCCGGTTCGCGTCTGCGTGGCAGCGGCCTGAACTGCCGGACATCGTCGAAATACGCGGCGCAGGTGTTGTCAGGCGTCATGCCCGGCAAGCCAAGTACCGGCAGCGGGCAAAGATCGCGTGGCGAGCCTGGCCAGCCCCCCGATGCAATCCGTTCCGCCAGCCAGCGGTCGACCTGCGCGGGCGTGAGGTCATCGACCGCTCCACCGAATGCACTCACCTCGACGTACAGCGCCTTCGCGCACAACCCGAAATGAGGCGTCAGCGCCTTCTCCATCAGCGCGTGACCGAACACGAACAGGCGTGCGGCCTCGATGCCTGCACGCCGCTCCCACAGGGCTTCGCGCCAGCGATGTTCGCGCAAGGCGTCGAACAGCGACGCATCATCCGACACCAGGATCAGGCCGTCCTCGTCGAACTGGGTCAGCGCGTCGCGCACCCTGCCACGACCGATGCTGCCGCTCGGGCTGCATGACATCTGTTCGCAGTGACGATGGTTCATCGCCGCCTTCGACTGCGGGAAGGCAAGCCATGTCAGCGCGTTGAAGGTGTCATGCCAGCTGGCGTCGCGCGTGGCCACGTACCCGCTGTCGGCAATCCGCTGTTCGTAGCCCGAAGCGGGTACCGGCACCGATGAAAAGAACAGCGACACGCCATTCGAAGTGACCGGCCGGCCCCGCCCCGCCGCCAGCGCATCGAGTGCTGCGGCAGTCGGGGGCGGTCCACCGGCCACCAAAGACCCAAGCAGCGGCAGAACCCCGGCGTGCAGCGGTCCGAACACGATGATCGGCGTTACTCGGCCTCAGCCGTCTTGCTCGGCACGAAGGTCAGTTCGTCGTTCCTGCGCCGGAATGTACCGATCACGGCCGGCTCGTCGTCCGGTTCTTCGACCACCGCAAAAGCACAGTCGGTACTGTTTACGGCGTACCAACGGTTACCCTGACGCAGCAGGAAGCGGTTGGGTTCGCCTCCCTCGAACACCACGACATTGGCCGACGTCAGGCGAGCCGGCTTCATCGTGTGACGCCGCTGACAGGTCGGCATGCGCGACACGATGACGTCCATCTCATATTGATCGCTCCAGAAATACGGTTTTTCGCGGCTCAGGATGAGGGCGTGGTCCTTGCCCTGGATCATGTAGGCAGCGTTCTCGATTTCGCAGCCGGCCAGCAGGGCGGCAAGCGGCAGCAGAAGCAGGCGCGGATATCGTGTCATGAAGGTCGCTTTATTCGATTCGCCAGGCCACGCGCTCACCTGCGCGCAGCGGCACCAGAACATCACCATCGGCAAATTGCTGGCTGTCCTTGACCTGCCAGGACTCGCGCAGCAGCGTGATCCGTTCTGTATTGCGTGGCATCCCGTACCAGTCGGGGCCGTTGAAACTGGCAAACGCTTCCAGCCGGTCGAGCGCTCCGGCCTGGTCGAAAGCTTCTGCGTACAACTCGATGCCGGCATGCGACGTGTAGCAGCCGGCGCAGCCGCAGGCGGCTTCCTTCGCGCCCTTTGCATGCGGTGCCGAATCGGTGCCGAGGAAGAAGCGCGGATTGCCCGACGTGACCGCATCCATCAGTGCCTGGCGATGCACTTCGCGCTTGAGCACCGGCAGGCAGTAGTGATGCGGCCGCACGCCGCCGGCGAAGATCGCATTGCGGTTCATCAGCAGATGATGCGCCGTGACCGTGGCTGCGATGTTCGGCCCGGCAGCGGCGACGAACCGTGCCGCCTCGCGCGTGGTGATGTGCTCGAACACGACGCGCAGGCCGGTGTGGCGTGCCAGCAGCGGCCTCAATATGCGCTCGATGAACACCGCTTCGCGGTCGAACACGTCCACATCGCCATCCGTCACCTCGCCGTGGATCAGCAGCGGCAGGCCGCGCTCGGCCATGCGCGCCAGCGCGGCATCGCAACGGGCGACGTCGGTCACACCGGAATCCGAATTGGTGGTCGCACCCGCAGGGTAGAGCTTCACCGCGTGAACGAAACCGCTGTCGCACGCGCGGTCGATCTCTTCCGGCTGCGTGTTGTCGGTCAGGTACAGCACCATCAGCGGCTGGAACGGCGGCAGCCCCGGCGTCGCAGCGTGCGCAGCCATGATGCGCGCACGGTACTCGGCCGCCAGTGCGACGGTGGTGACCGGGGGACGCAGGTTGGGCATCACAATGGCGCGGGCGAAGCGGCGGGCGGTATCCGGCAGCACGGCGGCCAGTGCGGCGCCGTCGCGCAGATGCAGGTGCCAGTCATCCGGGCGGGTGAGGGTCAGTCTGTCCAAGGGTGAATCCGATCAGGGCTGGGTGACAGTGATGCGCGGGCGCGGCGCCTTGTTGCGACGACGATCGGACCGTCACCGCAGCGAAGCACCCGCAAGGCGTGATGATTATCCCGCATCCTCGTCCACCGGTGCATCCGCACCGCGCACCATCGCGTGGGCGTAAAGCAGCTTGCGCGGCGCCCCGGTGATGACCTGCGCAAGCTTCACCGCTCGGCTCGGCGGCAGTTCTTCGAGCAGCAGGTCGAGCGTACGCAGACTGGCGGCGTCGGCGCCCTCCAGCTGCGGCGGGCCGGACAGCAGCAACACGAATTCACCACGCTGGTGGTTGGCATCGGCACGCAGCCAGGCTGGCGCATCCGGCAGTGGCAATCGCACGATCTGTTCGAACAGCTTGGTCAGCTCGCGCGCAATGACCAGTTCGCGCTGCGGCTGCATCACCGCGGCCATGTCGTCCACGCATTCGAGGATGCGGTGCGGCGCCTCGTAGAACACCAGCGCACAGTCTTCCTCGCGCAGGGCTTCGAGTGCGCGCTGCCGTGCAGCCGATTTGACGGGCAGAAAGCCGACGAAGCGGAACTGCGCATCGAGCAGACCGCTGGCCGACAGCGCGACGATCGCCGCACTCGGTCCGCTGATCGGCACCACGCGAAAGCCGGCCTCCTGCACGGCGCGCACCACCCGGGCACCGGGGTCCGACACCGCAGGCGTACCCGCGTCGGACACCAGCGCAACGCGGCGGCCCTCGCGCAGCGCGGCGATCAGCCGGTCGGCACCGCTGCGCTCGTTGTGTTCATGCACCGCGACGAGCTGCGCATCGAGACCGAGGTGCCGCACCAGCCGCGACGTTTCGCGCGTGTCCTCGCAGGCGATCAGGTCGGCCGCCTGCAACGCGCCGATGGCGCGCGCCGACAGTTCGCCCAGATGCCCGATCGGTGTGCCAACGACATACAATGCCGATGTCTTAAATTCTGAGCGATCATCGGAATGGGTGGAAACGGAATCAGTCATCGGTCATCGGCAGGCGGTTGGCCCGTCATTCTGAGCGTGGCGGCGGTCAGCCACAAGCACGGATGACGGCGCGCGCTGCTCATGGGGCTGCCGCCGAACAACTGGCCGCCCGCTATCTGGAAGCGCGCGGCCTGCGCGTGATCGGGCGCAACCTGCGCTGGCCCGACGGCGAACTCGATCTGGTGTGCGAACACGGCGATGTTCTGGTGTTCGTCGAGGTGCGTCTGCGCCGCGACACGCGCTTCGGCGGCGCAGCAGCCAGCGTGGGCCGCACCAAGCAGGCACGCGTCATCCGCGCGGCGCAGCGCTACCTCGCCGAACACGGCCGGCGCGCCCGGTGCCGCCCGGCGCGCTTCGACGTGGTCGCGCTGTCCGGCCTTGACGGCGAGGGCATCGACTGGATACGCGATGCCTTCGGCCTCTAGCCTGCTCATCCTGCTGTCGTGCCTGATGGCGCACACCGCGTGGGCCGACGGTCTGCGCATGCTGGCGCAGCGCTCGCCACTGGCCGGCGCACAGTTTCATGCACTGCCGGACGTCTGGTCGAAGGTGCGGGCAGGCGATGCACTGACACTGGAACGCGAACCGGAAAATCGGCACGACCGCCTTGCCGTGCGCGTGCTGTGGCGCGGACACATGCTGGGTTACCTGCCGCGCGCCGCCAATTTCGAGGCTGCTGCAGAGATGGATGCCGGGCAACGTCTGTCCGCCCGTATCGGCAAGCTGACCGAAGATGCCGACCCCTGGCGACGACTGCGCGTCGACGTATTCGTCGAACTGGTCCCCGTCCGATGACATGACGGCTTCGTTTCGGCCTGTAAGAAATCGGGGCAAGCCGGTCGATATTGGTAAACTGGTGTCGTCACATCGCCATGCGCTCCCATGAATCTGGTTTCCCGCATTTCCGAGCATTTCATCGACAGCGCGCAAACCAAGCTTTCGTCCACCGAGATTCTTGCCGCACCGATCGCCGATGCGGTCGAAATGATGGTGTCCAGCCTGATGGCCACTGGCAAGATCCTGGCCTGCGGCAACGGGGGTTCCGCGGCAGACGCGCAGCATTTCGCGGCAGAACTGGTCGGCCGCTACGAACGCGAGCGTCCCGAACTCGCCGCCATCGCGCTCACCGTCGATACCTCGATCCTGACCGCCATCGCCAACGATTACGGCTTCGAGCAGATCTTCGCCAAGCAGGTGCGTGCGCTCGGGCAACCGCACGATGTGCTGCTGGCGCTGTCCACCTCCGGCAACTCGGGTAACGTGATCGAAGCCATCCGCGCCGCGCACGAGCGCGAAATGCGCGTGGTCGCGCTCACTGGACGGGGCGGCGGACGCATTGCCGAACTGCTGACCGAACGTGACATCCACATCTGTGTACCCGCCGAACGCACGGCACGCATCCAGGAGGTTCACCTGCTGACCCTGCACTGCCTGTGCGACGGCATCGACTGCATGCTTCTAGGAACCGATACATGACCCGCTCCACCTCACCGACGTCCCGCTTCGCCCTTGTTCGCCCGCTCGCCCTCGCTGCCGTGCTGGCGGCCTGCGTTCCGCTGCTGCAGGGCTGCTTTCCGGTGGTTGCAGCCGGTGCCGGCGGCGCGGTGCTTTCGGCACTCGACCGGCGCACCAGCGGCACCCAGGTCGAGGACGAAGGCATCGAACTGCGTGCCGGCGCCCGCCTGCGCGAGAAACTGGGCAACCGCGCCAACATCAATGTCACCAGCTACAACCGCAACGTGCTGCTGACCGGTCAGGTCGCCGACGAAGCCACCCGCAGCGAAGCATCGGCCATCCTGGCCGGCGTGCCGAATGTGCGCGGCGTCAGCAACGAGACCGAGATCGCCGGCGTGTCATCCCTGACGCAGCGCTCGAGCGACGCGCTCATCACCTCGAAGGTGAAGGCACGCCTGCTCGACGCCCAGCGCGTATCCGCCAATCACGTGAAGGTCGTTACCGAAATGGGCAAGGTGTTCCTGATGGGGCTGCTGACCGAAACGGAAGCAAAGGCGGCCAAGGAAATCGCCGCCGCCACCGGCGGCGTGAGCAAGGTGGTCGCGATCATCGAAATCGTCACCCCGGAAGAAGCCCGTCGCCTGGATCAGGCCGGAGGTGGCCGCTGAGCGCAGCCGGTTCTCGGTCCCGGATCGACGCCAGGTCATCCGGGAGCGTGAAAGTCACAGCGCAACCTGCGTTTGAAAGTGATCGGAGCGATGCTGGCCGGTACGATTGCCGGCGATCCGGAAGCAAGCCCCTGATCAGCCTGCCGTGGCTGACAGCTTTCTGCGCAACCAGCGCATGAGCCCGCCGATCAGAGGCAGCTTTTCGTACAGTTCCTGCGCGGCATCCCAGTAATCGCGATGTTCAACCACCTGACCTGCGCCATCGAAACGCAGGCGGGTCGTGCCTTCGATCTTCATCGTCCGGCCGCGCATCTCGAGATGCATGGTCCAGTCCAGCCAGGCGTCGGCGCCGTCGCTCATGGCCGAATGCACCTCGAAACGCGGCGCATCGACCTGTTCGAACATGTGGCTGAAGATGTGCGCCACGGCTGCGCGCCCGCGCACGTCATTGAACGGATCGCGGAAATGCGCCCCTTCTGCATACAGGGCTGCCAGAACATCGACCGTAGCGGGCGTCAGCGTCTCGAATGCCTTGACCAGACGGCCGAGGCGCAGGTCTGCGAAATGCCGGGACCCCGGCTGAAATGCAGGTTCGGACATCGGCTCGTGTATCGCTTGGGACATGGACAGCACTCCGGTGATGGTCAGCCGCGCGATCGCGACTCCCAGATCTTCTGCAGGCGCTTGACCGAGATAGGCACCGGCGTGCGCAGTTCCTGCGCGAACAGCTGCACGCGCAATTCCTCCAGCAGCCAGCGGAATTCCTCGATGAACGGGTCGGCCACGCCGGCGCGCGCGCGCGCGATGCGTTCGCGCTCCCACAGCGTGGCGAGCGACTGCCACTCTGCCATGGCGCGCGCATCGCGTTCCGGGTCGGCACGCAGCTTTTCGATGCGCAGCGCAATCGCCTTCAGGTAGCGGGGATAGTTCGTGAGGCGCTCGAACGGCGTGCGCTCGATGAAGTACTTGCCGACCAGCGCATCGAGCTGGGCGCGCATGTCGGCCACCACGTCGGCATGCGCCTTCATGGACGCGAATCGCTTGTGCAGCGCCGTGTACTCGGTCAGCACGGTGCCGGCCAGACGGCCGATTTCCTGCGCCACCAGTGAAATGCGCGGCCGCGCCTCGTCACGCCGGATGGCGAACGCTGCAGCGTCCTGCGGCCACGGTTCCATCATGCAGCAGCGCTCCAGCGTGGCCGAAACCAGCTGGGCACGCAGTTCCGGCTCGGTGCCCAGATTCATGTACTGCATGGCCATGTCGCGCAGACCGGGCAGACTCCTTTCGATGAACTTCACCTGGTCGCGCAGTTCCAGCGCAAACAGGCGGCGCAGGCCGGCACGGTGAATCTGCTGCGCGGCCTCCGGCGTGTCGAGCACGCGCAGGCTCACTGCATCGCCTTCGTCCTGCAGTGCCGGAAAGCCGATCACGGTACGTCCGGCAACCTCGACTTCCATCAGTTCGGGCAGTTCGCCGAAGGTCCAGCTGCGGAAACGGTTGTCACCGGCGGCGACCGGTACATCAGCTGCCGGAGCGGCCGCCACGGGCGCAGCTGCGGGCTGGTCACGCACCTTCTTCGCCGACGGCGGCACCGCCGCCTGTGCCACGGCATTGCGCGCACCGAGCGCAGCCAGCGCGTCGGCCATGCTGCCGCGCGCGCTGACCGGCTTCGTGTCGTCGCGCGGCGTGGCGACGACCGGTCGCGGCGGCTGCGCCGTTGCGATCGGCGAAGCCGAAGATGACGCGAAGGGCGCAGCCGCCGGCAACGCGATGGTCGCGGCTTCGAATCGGCGCGCGACTTCGTCCCTGAGGCGCGTGCGCAGGTCGGCCAGATTGCGCGACTGGCCCAGCACGCGGCCATGCTCGTCGACCACGCGCACGTTCATCATCAGATGCGCCGGCAGGTTTTCGGCGCGGATCGCATCCGGCGGCAGCTTGAGGCTTACCCGCAGTTCGATGGCACGCGCCAGCGCCTTGACCAGCGGTTCGGACTGATCGTGTTCCTGCTCGACGAAATCGGCGACGAAGCCGGCCACCGGCTGCAGCCGGTGCCGCAGCTTGGGAGGAATCGTCTTCGCCAGCTGCAGCACCTTTTCCTCGATCAGACCGGGCACCAGCCAGTCGAGCCGGGCCACCGGAATCTGGTTCAGGATGGCCAGCGGTACGGTCAGCGTCACGCCGTCGTCGGCAGCACCCGGCTCGTGCCGGTACTCCAGCTTGAGCCGCTGGCCCAGCAGATCCATCTTCGCCGGAAAGCGCTCGCTGCTGACGCCGGCGGCCTCGTGCCGCATCAACTGTTCGCGCGTCAGGTACAGCAGTTTCACGTTTTCGCGCTCGGCATCGCGGCGCCAGCGTTCGAAGCTGCGCAGGTCGATCACTTCGGCCGGCACGATGGAATCGTAGAAGGCGTGGATCAGCGACTCGTCCACCAGCAGGTCCTGCCGCCGCTGCTTCTCCTCCAGCCGCTCGATCTGCGCGACGAGATCGAGGTTGTGCTGCAGGAATTTCATCTGTTTCAGCGCGATGTCGGTCACGTCGCCATTGACGAGACCTTCGCGGATGAGCAGTTCGCGCGCCAGTACCGGGTCGGTCTTGCCGTACTGCACGGCGCGCTTGGCGTACAGCGTGAGGCCATGGATGACGCCGCGCTCCCACGCCACGGTTTCACCGCGACTTTTCGACCAGTGCGGCTCGTAGGTCGAGCGGCGCAGCAGGTGAGCGCCCACCTCCTCGATCCACTCGGGTTCGATGCGTGCGATGCAGCGCGCGAACAGTCGCGTGGTTTCCACCAGCTCGGCGCTGATGATCCACTTGCCGCCCTTCTTCGCCAGTGCCGAGCCGGGATGTGGCCAGAACTTGATGCCGCGTGCGCCCAGATACGGCGGTTCGCCGGCGCGCGCGTCTTCCACCCGCAGGCCGATGTTGCCCAGCAGACCGGCAAGCAGCGCGCGGTGAAGCGGCTCGAATGCAGCCGGCAGCTCGTTTTCCTTCCACTCGTGTTCGGCGCACAGCGTGTGCAGCTGGGTGTGTACGTCGCGCCACTCGCGCATGCGCAGCCAGTTCAGGAAGTTGGCGCGGCACCATTCGCGCTGTTTCGCCTGCGACTGGTGATGCCAAACTTCGTCGAACGCTGCCCAGGCCTTCAGGTACCACAGGAATTCGCTGCGTTCGTCGGCGAACTTCGCGTGCGCCTGATCGGCGGTGCCGGCCCGATCCTCCGGGCGGTCGCGCGGATCCTGCACAGACAGGCCGGCGGTGATCACCAGCACTTCCTTCAGCGCCCCCTGGTCGCGCGCCGCCAGCACCATGCGCGCGATGCGCGGATCGACCGGCAACTTGGCCAGTTCGCGGCCCAGCGTGGTCAGCGTACGCCCCTCGTCGACGGCGCCCAGCTCCTGCAGCAGCTGGTAGCCGTCGGCGATGGCGCGCGGCGCCGGGCGGTCGATGAAGGGAAATTCCTCGACGTCGGCCAGACTCAGCGACTTCATGCGCAGGATGACGCCGGCCAGCGAGGAACGCAGGATTTCCGGGTCGGTATGCGCCGGCCGCTGGTTGAAGTCCTCTTCGTCGTACAGCCTGAAGCACACGCCGCTCGACACGCGGCCGCAGCGCCCGGCGCGCTGTTTCGCCGCCGACTGGGCTATGGGTTCGACCTGCAGCTGTTCCACCTTGTTGCGGTAGCTGTAGCGCTTGACGCGCGCCAGACCGGTGTCGATCACGTAGCGGATGCCCGGCACAGTGAGCGACGTTTCCGCCACATTGGTCGCGAGAATGACACGGCGACCGTTCGAGCCCTGGAACACACGCGCCTGTTCCTGCGCCGACTGCCGCGCATACAGCGACAGTACTTCGGGCTTCACGCCGGGCAGACGCATGTGGTGCTTGCGCAGCGTTTCAGTGCACTCGCGGATTTCCCGCTCGCCCGGCATGAACACCAGCACGTCGCCGGGGCCGGTCGAGAACGCCTCGTCGACGGCATCGGCGACCGCGTCGTAGAGGTCGCGGTCCTTCTGCGCCTCGAACGGCCGCCAGCGCATTTCGATGGGATACAGCCGGCCACTCACCTCGATCACCGGCGCCAGCCTGCCGTTCTGCGCGAAATGATTGGCGAAGCGCTCGGCATCGAGGGTGGCGGATGTGACGATCACCTTCAGATCAGGCCGGCGCGGCAGCACCTCGCGCAGGTAGCCGAGCAGGAAGTCGATGTTCAGGCTGCGCTCGTGCGCTTCGTCGATGATCAGCGTGTCGTAGGCCGCCAGCCAGCGATCGCGCTGCGTCCCGGCGAGCAGGATGCCGTCGGTCATCAGCTTGATGCGGCTGTCTTCCGACGTGCGGTCGGTGAAGCGGATGGCGAAGCCCACTTCGCGGCCGAGCAGCACATTCAGTTCCTTCGCCACGCGGTCGGCGGTGGCTCGCGCGGCGATGCGGCGCGGCTGCGTGTGGCCGATCAGCCCGCGTGCGCCACGCCCCAGTTCCAGACACAGCTTGGGTAGCTGCGTCGTCTTGCCGGAACCCGTTTCGCCGCACACGATGATCACCTGGTGCGCGGCCAGCGCAGCGGCGATCTCGTCGCGTCGCGCCGATACCGGCAGTTCTTCCGGGTAGTCGACTTTGGGCGCCGAAGCACGGCGCGCCGCCACCCTGGCCTGCGAAGCCGCAACGCGTTCGGCGAGTTTCGCGGGCCACCTGTCCGGCGCGCGCATGGCAGGCGGCAGATCGCGCACCGCGCGCGCGATCGCCGCCGCATCACGGCTCATGCAGCTCTCGAGGAGGGCGTTCAGATCATTCATAAGGGCAGTTGCAGGATCCAAGATTCAAGATGCGGGAAAAAGCCTGCGTCCCGCGCCCTGCATCCCGCCTTGCGGCCTCAAGCCGCAAGGCGGTGCCAGACCCACCAGCCGAGGGCGGTCATGGCCAGCGATCCGATCACGTGTGCAGCGATGGCCGCTGCGGCCCAGAGGTTGTCGCCACGCTGCAGCAGCGCGAAAACCTCGCCGGAAAAGCTCGAAAAGGTGGTCAGCCCACCCAGAAAGCCGGTCGTACACAGCAGTTTCAGGTGCGGCGGCAATTCGGGCAGCGACTGGAACACCGCCAGCGCCACACCCATCAGCAGTCCGCCGACCAGATTGGCGACCCAGGTACCGAGCGGAAATCCGGCGAACAGCGGATTCAGCGCCAGCCCGAGACCCCAGCGCAGCCACGCGCCCAGCGCCGCGCCGCCGCCCACCGCGAAGAAGCTCTGCATGTCGCGACACCCTGTATCGTTCGAGGCATGCATTGTAGACGCCCGCGCATCCGATTCCGGCGCCGCGTGCCGCGTTCCGGACACTGCCCCGAAAATCCACCTGTGCACTTGTAAGGTTCCGTGCCCGGCACGGGTCTCAAGTTCTGTCAGATCACTCCACGGACACTTTCGTGATACTCGGATTCAACAAGCGCAAGAGTTTCGAGCAGGCCGTGCGGGCGTTCAGCCCTGACCTGTTCCGTTTCGCCTGGTGGCTGTGCCGCGACAAGTTCGTCGCTGAAGATCTGGTACAGGAAACCTTCGCCCGCGCGTGGAAGGCCTGGGATGACATCAAGGATTCGAATGCCACCAAGAGCTGGCTGATCACCATCGTGCGGCGCGAACATGCGCGCCTCTACGAGCGCAAGCAGTTCGATTATGTCGATATCGAGCTGGAAGACCTGCAGATTGCGGCCGACCATGAGCCGATCGAACTGTTCGAAATGGAAAACCTGCTGGGCAGCCTGCCGCTGACCCTGCGCGAACCGCTGGTCCTGCAGGCACTTGGCGGATTTTCATGCGCCGAAATCGCTACCATGCTCGACACGACCGAAGGGGCCATCATGACCCGCCTGACACGCGCCCGTCAGACACTGCGCGGCGTGCTCACCGCGCAACCGGGGACCAAGGTAGCCCGGAGGGTGGAATCATGAACGGCCCTGCATTCAACTGCATCGACTTCCGGCGCGAAAAGCTGGCCGACCCGCGCCACCTGAGCGAATCCGCGGAAGAGCATCTGATCGCCTGCCCCGCCTGCCAGGGATTCTCGCGCCGAGTAAACGCCCAGGAGCGCGCGTTGCAGCAGGCGGTCGCCATCGATGTGCCGGACGGTCTGGCCGAACGCATCATCGTGTCCGGCCGCAGCAGCACGCGGGCGCCGCTGAAGCTCTGGGCGTTGGCCGCCAGCGTCGTGCTCAGCGTGGGCATGGGCGCGCAGTTCTGGCATGCCGCACCCGACCGCGAACGCGTGGCATTGGCCGTGGAGCACGTCAAGCACGAACCGGAAGCGCTGATGAGCACCCGTCTGATCGCACCCGAGCGCGTCGCACAGGTGTTCGAAAGTTTCGGAGCGGAAGTGCAGGTGCCGCTGTCGGCGGTGCGCTACGTAAAGCTCTGCCCGGTGCCGGGCGGTACCGGCTGGCATATCGTGTTCGATACGGAAAAGGGTCCGGCGACCCTGTTGCTGCTGCCGCAGCTCATGCCGGACAAGGCACGCACGATCACCGCTTCGTACGGCGGTCTGGGCGTGCATGTCGAAGCCGGTGGTCAGGGCATGTTCGCCGTCGTCGCCGGAGACAAGGAACAGGCGCGCGCCGCAGCGAACATGCTGCACCGGCACGTGAGCTGGCAGGTGATCACCGCGCACGGCAGCGATCGGGGAGATTCGAAAAGACTGTAACGAAAACGCGTTTCGCGCGACTACATGGCGAGGGTTCTGTGCCTTCACATCCCCTTCCTCACTCGAACGGAGTCGCCATGAAACGAAAAACCCGCCCCCTTTCCGCCACCGGACTGCTTCTGGCCGCCTTCGCAGCGATGCCGCTGCAGGCAGCCGAGCCGACACCGGCCGACATGGTCAATGCGCTCAACGGCGTTTTCGGCAAGCATGCCGGCGCCCGTGGATCGCACGCGAAAGGCTTCTGCGCACGCGGCACCTTCACGCCCGCGCCGGCCGCGGACGGCTTCGCAAAGACCCGGCTGCTGTCTGCGATGCAGGTGCCGGCCGAAGTGCGTTTCTCGATCGGCGGCGGCAATCCGCGCATCTCCGACAAGAGTCGCTCGGTGCGCGGCATCGCGGTAAGGCTGACCGGGCCCGATGCAGGATGGGACATGGTCTTCATTTCCGAACCCGTGTTCTTCGCCGCGACACCGGCTTCCTTCGTGAGCTTCCTGAAAGCACGCGTGGCAGATCCGGCCACGAAGAAACCGGACCCGGCGCGCATCAAGGCCCACAACGAACAATATCCGGAGGGCACACGGCAACCCTCAATGCTGGCGGCGCACGCAGCGCCGGCCTCGTATGCGAGCACGCCGTATTTCTCCAATCACGCCTTCAAGTTCGTGGCGGCCGATGGCAGCTCGACTTGGGCACGGCTGCAGTTCGAGCCGGTATCCGGCACCCGCCATCTCAGCGAGGCCGAGGAGAAATCGCTGCCCGACGACTTTCTCGAAAAGGAATTCAGAGACCGTGTCGGCAGCGGCAGCGCCGATCTGGACCTTTACGCACAACCCGCCGGCAGCGGCGATTCGCTGACCGATCCATCGGTGACATGGTCCAACGGGCCTGCCAGGGTGCATCTCGGCCGGCTGTCGCTCGATCGCTACAGCGGTCAGGACTGCAATGAACAGGTGTATGTGCCAACCCGGCTGCCGGCGGGGATCGAGCCGTCCGACGACCCGGTTCTTCGCGTGCGCGCCGCGGCCTACGGGGTTTCGAGCGCTCGCCGCGCGCAGCCTTGATCGCAGCGGTCATGCCGGGCGCGGCGTCCGGCTGTCCTGCCGGACGCCGCGCCCGGCAGGACAGTACGGATCATGCATACTTCGCGTCCATGACCGCACTGTCCCAGCCGCTCGCCGACACGCTGGCCGAACACAGACGCTTCCTGCTCAACCTTGCCGCGCTGCAGCTGGGGTCGCGCGAGGACGCCGACGACGTCGTTCAGGACACCTTCGCTGCCGCACTCACCGGCTTGGCAGGCTTCTCCGGCGACGTGCCGGTGCGCGCCTGGCTGGTCGGCATCCTGAGGCACAAGATCGTCGATGCCATCCGCCGGCGCGTCCGCTACGTCCGCCTCGACCCCGAGGACGTGCTGCCGGACGACGAGTCGGAGTTCGACGACCACTTCACGGCCGATGGCTGCTGGCATCCTGTCGTGCTCAATGACAGCTGCCCGGAAGCGTCCGTGGCGCACCGCGAACTGCTCGAACTGATCGAACTGTGCATGCAGAAATTGCCTGCCAACACCGCCCGTGTGTTCCTGATGCGCGAATTCCTTGATCTCGAGTTCAGCGAAATCGCCGCGCAACTGGGGCTGACCGAAGGCCATCTGCGGGTGCTGCTCTACCGCGCCCGCATGCGACTGCGCGACTGCGTCAGCCTTGGCTGGAGCTGTCCGTGAGCCCGGCTGCCCCCGCACCGGCGGGCGGAATAAGCTGCCGTGACAGCACACGCCTCGTGTCGGAAATGCGTGACCGCCCGCTCGATGGCAAGGAAACGACGCAGCTCAGAACCCATGTCGAGCACTGTCCGCATTGCCGCATCGCCGCGCAGCAGTTCGCCGATCTGTTTGCACGCGTCGACCTGCTGCTTTCGCGCAAGCCACAGGGCGATCACCGCTAGCAGTACGTAGCGTGTTGTCACGGTGCTGCCGGGCACAGGCTTTACAATCCTGCGTCCCTTTTGCCCTGCACCGCGCTTCGCGATGGAACTGACACGCCTGCTTTCCCAGCTTGACGACCGCATGCTCGGCGAGTTGTTTTCGGAAGAAACGATTCTCCGCGGTAGCAGCTATGTCTCACGGGTCGGCGACATCGAGGTCAATGGGCCGACCCTGCGCGCGCTCGTGCGCGGCTCGCGCCCGCAGCCCTACCAGGTATCGGTGCGGCTGGAGCGACGGGAGTACTTCGGCGAACGCACGCTGGAAATCGCATCGCGCTGCAGTTGCCCGGTCGGCAACCGCTGCAAGCACGCGGTCGGTCTGCTGCTGGCGGCGAAACAGCAGGGCGAGCTGATCGAGAAGCCGCGCGCTGAAGTGCTGCGCTGGGCGAAAACGCTGGGGGCGCGACTCGCCCGGCAGCCGGACGACGCACTGAAGAAGCGCCCCGCGCCGCGCGATTCGATCATCTACGTGGTGACCCTGCGCGGTGCCCAGACCCCTGAATTCAAGCTGCTCAAGGCAAAGCCAAACCGCGATGGCACCTTCACCGGTGCCGGCCAGCCCTGGTTCAATTTCGAACAGGCACTGCTCAAGCCACCGACTTTCGTGGAAGAAGGTGACCTGTCGGTGTTCCGTCTGCTGCGCGATGCCATACGAAAGCGTCACAGCAGCACCTTCGTACCGTTCGAACTGCGCGGCGCGGACGGCCTGCAGGTGTTGCGCAGCGCGCTCGATACCGGTCGCACCTTCGTCGCCCAAGCGGGCACCGATCACGCAGCCGGCATGCTGTCCGCCAGCGAACCGCGAGGCGGCCAGCTCGAATGGCAGACCGAGAAAATGGGCGTGCGCGCCCTGCTCGCCTGCGATCCGCCTGCCGACTGCGTGCTGCCCACCGAGCCGCCCTGGTACATCGACGCGCAGGCGGGGCTCGCCGGCGAAATCACGCATCCGGATCGCGCGGCACTGCAGGCATTGCTGGAGCTGCCGCTGCTGTCGCCCGCCGAGCTGTCGCTGGTGGCCGAAGCGCTGGCCGAAGTGGCGCCCGCGCTGCCATCGCCGCTGGGACGCGATGCCGCCAGCCTGCCGCTGCTGGATGAACCGCTGCGTCCGGTACTGCATCTGCAGAGCCTGCCGGTCTGGCACGTCAGACCGCACCGGCGCTACGACAAGGCGCTCGGCCACACGCTTTACGACATCGCGACGGTCACGCTGCAATACGGTCAGGCGCGCTTCGCAGCGACCGACGCGTCCGATCTGGCGACGCTGCCGAGCGGCCGTGCCGTGCGCGTCAAGCGCGACGCTGCGGCGGAACAACGCGCGCTGGCGCAGCTGGGCAGCAGCGGTTTCGCGCCCATACAGGCGCGCTGGCTGCAGATGTTCGAAGCACTGCCGGTGGGCGCACTCGGTCTGGAAAGCGAAGCCGCCTGGGCGCGCTTCTTTGCCGATGCCGCCGGCACGCTCACCCGTTCAGGCTGGCAGATCGACTGCCCGCCCGACTTCCGGCACCGCGTACTGGTGGTGGACGACTGGTATGCCGAACTTGAAGAGAACGACGCCGGCTGGCTCGACCTGTCGCTCGGGATAGACGTGGCCGGGCGCCGGTTCGACCTCGCGCCGCTGCTGTATGCGCTGTTCAGGCGCGACGGGCGATGGCTCGATCCGGTCGCACTCGCCCGCATGCGCGACGACGACGTGACCGAACTGCAGACACCCGAAGGCGAACGCATCGTCGTGCCGGCCGGTCGCATCAAGCCGCTGGCGCGCACGCTGGTCGATCTGTTCGACAGCCCCATGAGCGGCGCACTGCGCGTGTCGCGCATGGATGCACCGCGCCTGACCGATGCGCTTGACGAAGCCTGGTCACGCGCCGGCTTCCATTCGCTGGAAAAGTGGGTGGAACAGCTGCGCGGCATGCAGGGCGTGGCGCCGGTGGCCGAGCCCGAAGGCTTCGGCATCACGCTGCGCCCCTACCAGCGCGAAGGTCTGGCCTGGCTGCAGCACCTGCGCGCGCACGATCTGGGCGGCATCCTGGCCGACGACATGGGGCTGGGCAAGACCGCCCAGACACTGGCCCACCTGCTGACCGAAAAGATCGCCGGCCGCCTCGACCGCCCGGCACTGGTGGTGCTGCCGACCTCGCTGGTGTTCAACTGGCAGCGCGAGGCCGAACGCTTCGCACCGCAGCTGCGTGTGCTCAAGCTGCATGGATCGAACCGCGGCGAACTGTTCGAGCGCATTCCGGAGCACGACGTGTGCCTCACCACCTATCCGCTGCTGTGGCGCGATCATGAAAAGCTGGCTGCGCACGACTATCACCTGCTCATCCTCGACGAGGCGCAGACCGTGAAGAACACCGGCAGCCAGGCGGCAAAGGCGGTCCGGCTGCTGCGTGCCCGCCATCGCCTGTGCCTCACCGGCACGCCGATGGAGAATCATCTGGGCGAGTTGTGGGCGCAGTTCGACTTCCTGCTGCCCGGCTTCCTCGGCGAATCGAAGGACTTCACCCGCGCATGGCGCACGCCGATCGAAAAGCACGGCGACCTGATCCGCCGCGAACTGCTGGCGCGTCGTGTCGCCCCCTTCATCCTGCGCCGGCGCAAGGACGACGTGGCGACCGAACTGCCGCCGAAGACCGAAGTGGTGCGCAGCATCGAACTGGGCGGCCGCCAGCGCGACCTGTATGAGACGGTGCGCGTGGCGATGGACAGGCGGGTGCGCGAAGAAATCGCATCGCGCGGCTTCGCGCGCAGCCGCATCGTCATTCTCGATGCGCTGCTCAAGCTGCGTCAGGTGTGCTGCGACCCGCGCCTGCTCAAGACCGACGCCGCGCTGCGCGTGAAGGAACGCGCCAAGCTCGACCTGCTGATGGACATGCTGGAAAACCTGCTGGCCGAAGGACGCAAGGTGCTGGTGTTCTCGCAATTCACCGCCATGCTCGACCTGATCAAGTCCGAACTGGACGAAGCCGGCATCGGCTCGGTCATGCTGACCGGCGAAACCACGCAGCGCGAAGCCGTCGTGCGCCGCTTCCAGGAGGGCACCGTGCCGGTGTTCCTGATCAGCCTGAAGGCCGGCGGCGTCGGCCTGAACCTGACCGCTGCGGACACCGTCATCCACTACGACCCCTGGTGGAACCCTGCCGCCGAAAACCAGGCCAGCGACCGGGCGCACCGCATCGGTCAGGACAAGCCGGTGTTCGTATACAAGCTGATCGTCGCCGGCAGCATCGAAGAACGCATCGTCGCGCTGCAGGAAAAGAAGGCCGCGCTGGCCGAGTGCATCCTGGGCAACGACGAAGCCGCGCTGGAGAAATTCGGGGAGACCGATCTGGCGGCGCTGTTCGAGCCGCTGGAGGATTGACCGTCGGGCGCACTGCCATTCGAACACCGATGAGCGATACTTGTCTTACCGAAATCCATCAGACGAACAGCCTCATCGCTAGCCCACCCTCGGCACCAGCTGCTGCCATGCACGTTCGCCGCGCGCCATCGACCACCCGGAAGGAAACCCCCATGCAGTTCGCGTCACGCCTGATCCTGTCGATTTTCCTGATGATCGGCACCGTGAGTGTTTCTGCTTATGCCGCCGACCCGGCGCCGCTTTTCCTGAACCTCACCACGGACAATTCGCACCAGTCGGGGGTGGGTCTGAATTTCGCGAAGGACCAGTTCGAGCGCGGGCACCCGCTCACCATTTTCCTGAATGACCGCGCGGTGCGCATCGGCGCCACGGCCAACACCCGCTACTTCATCAGTCATCAGGAACTGCTGCGGGAACTGATCAAGAAAGGCGCCACGGTGCTGGTGTGCCGCCCGTGCGCCCTGCATTACGGGGTATCGGAATCGAACCTGATGCCGGGCATGCAGATCGCCTATCCGGATGTGATCAACAAGGCGCTGTTCCGCGACAACACGCGGACGCTGACCTGGTGACCGGTCGGCAACCGCTGCTGCATTCCGGAACGGAATATCGATGAGATCGTCATGAAAACGTTGCTGACCACCCTGCCCGACGACCTGCCGGTACCGGTGGACGACGGTGCCGCCGATCACCTCGAAGGCCTCATGCTGCCGCCGGTCACGCTGGCCGGTACCGACGGCTCGCAGGTCGATCTGTCTGCCCTGCGCGGACGTCGGGTGATCTACGTCTACCCCATGACCGGTCGCCCCGGTGTTGCGCTGCCCGACGGCTGGGACGCACTACCCGGCGCGCGCGGCTGCACGCCCCAGTCCTGCGCCTTCCGCGACCACCATGCCGAACTGGCTGCGCTGGGCGCAGGCGTATTCGGGCTGAGCGCGCAGACGACCGGTTACCAGCAGGAAGCGGCGGCGCGGCTGCATCTGCCATTTCCGCTGCTGAGCGACGTTGCGCTGCAGCTGGGTGCGGCGCTGCGCCTGCCCACCTTCACGACCGACGGCATGACCCTGTATCGGCGCCTGACGCTGATCGTGGACGACGCGCGCATCATCAAGGTCTTCCATCCGGTGTTTCCGCCGGACCGCAACGCCGCCGACGTGCTGGCCTGGCTGCAGGCGCCGCCCGCTGCCGCGCGTTGATCGCGTGATCACACCGACATTCATCCATTCCGGGAGGCATCGACGACCATGAAGCTTCGCAACGCCATGCTGTGGCTGGCGACCCTGGCGGCACCCGCGGTGATCGCGGACGACGGTACGCCGCGCACACTGACGCCCTGCCCCGATCGCCCCAACTGCGTGTCGACACAGGCCACGGCCGACCGCGCGCGCATGGCGCCGATCGCCTTCACCGGCAGTGCCGATGCAGCACAGGCGGTGCTGCGCCGGGCGATTCTGGCGCTGCCGCGAAGCACCATCACGCGTGAGGAACCGGGCTTCATCGCCGCCGAATTCCGGTCGCGGATCTTCGGCTTCGTCGACGCCGCGGAATTCGCGATCGACGCCACGGCATCGGTCATCCACTTCCGCTCCGGTGCCCGTACCGGATACTCGGACATGGGCGTGAACCGCGCGCGGATGGAAACATTGACGAAAGACGTTGCCGCGGCCCGACCATAGACGCCGCCCGGGTCGGAACGACGCCTCGCTCGCTAGCCCTCAGCCTCCCGCTGCAGCGTGAAGCGCACGCAGCCGTCGATGTTCTCGTCGAGACCCAGGCGGTAACCCGTACCACGGGCAAGCAGCGCCGACTGATACAGGCCGACCCCGAGACCGTTCGCGGACGGGACCGGCGCCTGCAGCAGATCGTCCTTCAGGGTCGCTGCGATGGCGCTGCCGCTGTCCTCGACCGACAGGCGCTCGCCGCCCAGCCGCAGCACGATGTGAATGCCGGGTTCGGCCTGCCGCTTCTGCAGCGCGTTGGCCACGAGATTCTCGGCCACTGTTGTATACAGCGCACCGGGCAGCAACTGGTCCGGCTCGGTGGCGCCTTCGACCGATACGCCCTGATCGCCGAAGCGTGCCGACATGGTCAGCAGCCAGTCGGGCGCCGGCACCCACTCGCCCGCGCCCGACTCGGGGCGGCGCAGCTTGTCCAGCGTGGCTTCGAGCCGTGCCGTGATGACCGGCAGCTGACGCGCCAGCAGCGCGTTGGCGCGCGCCGCGCTGTCCGCATCGCCGGCTTCGCCGATGGCGTAGCACAGCGTGTTGAGCGACTGCAGCAGGTTCTTCACGTCATGCGTCAGACGCGCGCCGGTGTCATGGATGGCGGACAGATAGGACAGGCGTCGCAGTTCCTCGGTGCGCAGCCTCGCCTGATAGAACTGGCCGAGCAACTGCACCAGCAGGTTGAAATGCCACACCAGCCCGCCGGACAGCGGACGCGCGGTGAACAGCGTCAGTTCGAGCAGGGCGTGTTCGAAGTCGTAGCGATGCGCCGCCTGATCGCCGAAGCGTCCGCTGCGTGCGTCGGCCGCACCGCCGCGCGTGCGCCATTCGCCGCCACTCACCAGGGGCAGCGCAAGCAGCCGGTTGGCCGCACGTGCGACGAATTCCTCCGGCCGCCCGCCTTCCTGCGACAGGGCGGCGAGACTTTCCAGCCAGCGCTCGTAGGGCAGCGCGAGCGACAGCACGTAGCGCGTGAAGGCGACACTCAGACCACCGAAGCCGGCGCGCGGATTCCACGCCCAGCTCATGACCATGAGCGCGGTGGACAGCACACCGAGCGTGATCAGCAGCGCGCGCAGGTAATCGACGGCAGCCAGCTGCATGGCGGCCAGCGTGCCCAGCACCAGCACGGCGAGCAGCAGCAGCACGAACAGCCCGGACACAAAATCGAGCACCTCGCGGTCACGGTCGGCACGCTCGTGTCCCGGCACCAGAAGCATGACGGTGAGCGCCAGCGGCGACAGCCACAGTCCGAGCGTGTCGATGCCGGCCGGCACCGGCAGACTCGCCGGCAACGCGCGCGGCAACGCAATGGTCAGCAGCGCGGTGATCAGGTAGGCCAGTGCGCCGAGGTAATAGATGCGCGGCCCGCGCGAGCGCGAGAAGAACACCTTGCCGCCGACCAGACCGGCCAGCAGCAGCATCCACAGACTGAGCGCCAGCGGACCGAAAAACCACAGGAAAAGGCCGACCAGTGCACTCAGTACGGCCAGCGTCGGCCAGTCCACCCGGCGCTCGGCACTGACCAGCGGCTGCCACAGCAACAGCAGGCCGAGGTGCGGAAGCAGCGCAACGCGGCCGGCCTGCAGGTCATCACCCAGCCAAAGCAGCAGGTGCAGGCTGATCAGCACACACAGCAGCAGCCACGGTTGCGTCCGAGCAAGCCCATTGAGCACGCGGGACAGGTCCGGTCTGTCAGTCCGGCGACTCATTTCACGGCTCCGGATGCCACGATCGACGCCCTGAGTCCGGACGAAAAGTGACCGGAATGTGACAGGGACGTCGAAAACCGGTCACTTCTGATCGTCGATCGGTCCGGTGTCTGGGGAGGGAAAGATGTTTTCTGCATCTGGAAGTTAAAAAAGTGTTTCCATTACAGTCGCCTGGCGGAATATCCCGAATTCGGTGCGTGACCGGCACGAAACCTGCAGATGCAGACGCAACGGAGGATTTACATGAAAGCCAATCAACAAGGTTTCACGCTGGTTGAAATCGCCATCGTGCTCGTGATTATCGGTCTGCTGCTGGGCGGCGTGCTCAAGGGCCAGGAATTGATCAACAGTGCCAAGGCGAAAAGCCTGGTCAATGATTTCCGCACCATTTCGACAGCCATCTACGCCTACCAGGACCGCTTCCGGTTCATGCCGGGCGACGATCCGGCCGCCGGTCAGCATGTCGGCGGCGAACTTGCCACCACCCCGGCAACCGACCCGCACGGCAACGGACGCATCGGCGGCTCCTGGAATTCGAGTACCACGACGGATGAATCCTTTCTGGTTTGGCAGCACCTTCGGCTGGCCAACCTGCTGACCGGCACGACAACGCTCACCGACACCGCCAACTATTCGCCGCGCAATGCCGACAACGGCGTCATCGGCATCACGGGTACGGCACCGATCACGCCGGCATCCGGTGCCACCGGTTCGGCCGCGCTGCCCATGACGGGTACCTTCTTCATCTGTTCCGACGGCATCACGGCCCGGCTGGCCCGTCAGGTCGATTCGACCATGGACGATGGCAACACGCAGACGGGAAACGTGCGCGCCATGGCGCAGAGCAGCGGCGCGAGTGTGGCCACCGGCCCGGCGATCGACATCACGGCTGCGGTCGAAGCGAGCGCCGCCGGCCTGTACACGGTGTGCGTAGCCTTCTGACGTCTGCCGACGCGATCTGACCCTCCCCGCAAGGCCCGACTGAATCATCCGGGCGGAGGTCCCCGTCCCGTCCGGCTCATCCACCCTTGAGCAGACGGGACTCGGCGCGCGCCAGTTCGGCCGGTGCGCCGAGGAGCACCACGACATCACCGCTTTCGAATGCAAGATCGGAACTCGGTTCGAGTGCCCGGATGCCGCGCCGGCGGATGGCGCTCACTTCGACCCGGATGTCCTCCAGATGGAATTCATCGATGCGGTGGCCGATGGCCCATGAGCCCGGCGCAAGCGGCACCGAATGCAGCCTGCGGTGCTGCTGCTCGGACGCCGCCTCTTCCGCCAGGTGCTCGGCGCCGCGGTAAAGCCCTCGAAGAAGGTGATAGCGGTCGCCGCGGAACTGGCGGATCCGCTTGAGCACGCGGTGCAGCGGCACGCCCAGCAGTACCAGCGCGTGCGTGGCCAGCATGAGCGACGACTCGAGCGACTCGGGCACCACCTCGGTGGCGCCGGCGGCGGACAGCTTGTCGTAGTCGCGTTCGTCGAAGGTGCGCACCACCACTGCGATGTCGGCCCGCAGCTCGTTGACCAGATGGATGACGCGCAACGCCGCTTCGGTGTCGACGAAGGTGATCACCACGATGGACGCCCGAGACAGGCCGGCCGCGATCAGCGTCTCGCGCTTGGCCGCATCGCCGAACACGACGGTTTCGCCCGCCGCTGCGGCTTCGCGTACCCGCTCCGGGTCGAGATCGAGCGCGATGAAGGAAATGCCTTCGTTTTCCAGAAACCGCCCGAGGTACTGACCGTTCCGGCCGTAGCCGCACAGGATGGCGTGGCCGTCGGTGGCCAGCGACTGCGCAGCGATCGACGTCAGCTGCATGGAGCGCAGCAGCCACTCCGACGGCACCAGGCGCAGCACGATGCGGTCTGCGTAGTGGGCGAGTATGGGCGCCGTCAGCAGGCTCAGCAGCAGCGCCGCCAGCACGATCTGCAGGATGTCGTCCGGAATGAGCCGGGCGCTGTCGGCCAGCGCCATCAGCACGAAACCGAACTCGCCCCCGGCACACAGCCAGATGCCGACGCGCAGTGCATTGCCCGGCGAAGACCCGAACAGCCGGGCAGCGCCAGCCGCCACGATGAACTTGCCGGTCAGGATGAACAGCAGGGTCAGCACCACGTAGGGCAGTTCCGACAGCACCAGCGCCAGATTGAGCCGCATGCCGACGGTCACGAAAAACAGCCCGAGCAGCACGTCGCGGAACGGCTTGATGTCCTCTTCCACCTGGTAGCGGTACTGCGTTTCCGAAATCAGCATGCCGGCCAGGAAGGCGCCGAGCGCCAGCGACAGACCGGCCAGCTCCGTGGCGAACGCCATGCCCAGCGTCACCAGCAGCACGTTGAGCATGAACAGCTCGGGCGACTTGCGCTGCGCCACCATGAAGAACCAGCGCTGCATCAGGCGCGGGCCGAGATAGAGGATGAGAGTCAGCGCGACAGCCGCCTTGACCCCGGCCAGCGCCAGCGCCTCCACGCTTTCTTCTGCGCCCAGCGCCAGCACCGGGATGACGACCAGGAATGGCACCACTGCAAGGTCCTGGAACAGCAGCACGCCGATCACCTGCCGGCCGTGGGCGGAGTCGAGTTCCATGCGCTCGACCAGCAGCTTGATCAGCACGGCAGTCGACGACATGGCAACCGCAGCGCCCACCGCAATCGCACCTTTCAGCGCCAGTCCGAACAGTGAGGCAAAGGCGATCACACCCAGCAGGCTGACCGCAACCTGGGTTGCGCCCAGCCCGAACACCAGCCGCTTCATCGAAAAGAGCTTGGGCAGCGAAAACTCGAGCCCGATGGAGAACATCAGGAAGACGATGCCGTATTCGGCGAATTGACGTGCCTCGTCGGTATCAGGGATGAAGGCCAGCGCATGCGGACCGGCAAGCGCACCCACCAGCAGATAACCCAGGATGGGCGGCAGCCCGACACTGCGGAAGAAGCCGACGACCAGTACCGAAGCGGCGAGCAGCAGTAGAACCAGCTCAAGTGCGGACATGGTGGGCGATGACGGCGGCGCCATCCGCCTCCGGATGGCCGGCCGCCTGACGTGAGCGGGTTGTTATAATGTGCGCCGATCATAACCGATACATCCGGGCGCCCGCAGGACGGGTGATCAGCGGACCACCTCCGACCTTCCCTTCCAGCGCATGCCACAGAACCCGCCTCCGGTCACGAAAGACATCATCGCCTCCGCCCGTGAGGTACTCGACATCGAAGCGCGCGCGCTCGATGCGCTCGCCGGACGTCTGGGAGAGGAATTCGCGAACGCAGTGCGTCTGGTGCTCGACAGCACCGGCCGCGTCATCGTCAGCGGCCTCGGCAAGTCCGGACACATCGCCCGCAAGATCGCGGCCACCATGGCCAGCACCGGCACACCCGCCTATTTCGTGCATGCGGCCGAAGCGCTGCACGGTGATCTCGGCATGATCCATCGGGACGATGTGCTGATCGCGCTGTCGAACTCCGGCGAAACCGCCGAACTCCTCGCCATCGTACCGCTGGTGCGGCGTCAGGGCGGCCGCACCATCGCGATGACCGGCAGACCCGAATCGACGCTGGCCCGGCTGGCCGACGTGCATCTCGACGCAGGCGTGGCGATCGAAGCCTGTCCGCTCAATCTCGCACCGACCGCCAGCACCACCTGCGCTCTGGCGCTGGGCGATGCGCTGGCCGTGGCCCTGCTCGAAGCGCGCGGCTTCCGCGAAGACGATTTCGCACGCAGTCATCCCGGCGGCGCGCTCGGCCGCCGCCTGCTCACCCATGTGCGCGATGTGATGCGCGCCCGCGCCGACGTACCCACCGTGGCCATCGCCGCGACGGTGACCGATGCGCTGCTGCAGGTCACCCGCGGCGGCATGGGCATGACCGTGGTGCTTGCCGCCGACGGCAGCGTGGCCGGCGTGTTTACCGATGGCGACCTGCGTCGTGCGATCGATCGCCTGGGTGACGTGCGCAGCGTACCGGTGGCCGAAGTGATGAGCCGCAACCCGCGCGCCATCGCCGAAGGCCGCCTCGCCGCAGAAGCGGCTGAAGTGATGGAACGGAACCGGGTCAGCCAGTTGCTGGTGACCGACGACGACGGCGCGCTGGCGGGCGCGCTGACCATGCACGACCTGATGCTGGCCAAGGTGATATGAGCGAATCCGCAGCCCCCCCCATGCACGGTAGCCCGGCGCTGGACGCCGCCCGCGGCGTGCGCCTCATGGGTTTCGACGTCGATGGCGTCATGACCGACGGCACCATCTGGTTCGGGCCGGACGGCGACATGATGAAGGGATTCAATACGCTGGACGGTCACGGACTGAAGATGCTGGCCGGCGCCGGCGTGGAAGTCATCATCATTTCCGGCCGTTCGTCGGCGGCGGTGAAGCACCGCGCCGACAATCTGGGCATCACGACCGCGCTGCTCGGCGTCGGGAACAAGCGCGATGCCATGCGCGACATCGCGGACGCACGCGGCATCCCGATGAAACAGTGCGGTTACATGGGCGACGATATCGTCGACCTGCCCGTACTGCGCGCCTGCGGCTTTTCGGCCGCACCAGCCAACGCCCACTTCTTCGTGCGCCAGCACGTCGCGTGGGTGGCCGATGCCGACGGCGGTCGCGGGGCCGTGCGTGAGGTGTGCGAATACCTGCTCGACGCGCGCGGCGCGCTCGACGCCATGCTTCAGGACTGCCTGCGTTGACCGACCTGATCCGCAAGTCGCTGCCGCTGCTCATACTGATCGCGCTCGCCGGCATGACCGTGTGGCTCGAACGGACGACGCGCGTCGAAGACAAGCCGGGCAGCGGCAAGCTGCGGCACGACCCGGACGTGATCATCGACAACTTCACGCTGCAGCGTTACGACGAAAACGGCACGGTGCAGCACACGCTCACCGCACAGCAGATGCGCCATTACCCGGACAACGATTCGGCCGAACTCGATGAACCGGAGCTGCTTTACCGGGGAAAACTCACCCCGACGCACATCAGCGCGAAGCACGCCACGCTGGGCCGTGATGGCAAGGAAGCGATCCTGCGCGACAATGTGAAGGTGTTGCGCGAAGCGACCGCCGGACGGGCCGAAATGACCCTGTCGACGACCCTGCTCTACGTGTATCCGGAAGAAGAGATCGCGCGCACCGATCAACCGGTGCGCCTGACGCAGGGCAAGTCCGTCGCCACCGGCGTGGGGATGGTGGCAGATCGCATCAAGGAACAGTACGTGCTCGAATCGCGCGTCAAAGCAACCATAGAAAGAGCCCGCCGCCCATGAGCACGCGCACGACCACCGCCGTTCTGACCTGCCTCGCCGTGCTGCTGGCGGCAGGTCTTCCCGCCACCGTGCGTGCCGAACGCGCCGACCGCGACAAACCGGTCAATCTCGAAGCCGACAAGGTGACGGTCGATGACCGCACGCGCACCCACACGTTCGAAGGCAATGTCGTGTTCACGCAGGGCACGCTGACCATCCGCGCCAACCGCGTGGTGGTGACGCAGGATGTGACCGGCTACCAGAAGGGCGTCGCCACCGGCGGCGAAGGCGGTCTCGCGCGTTTCAGGCAGAAGCGCGAAGGCCAGGATCTGTGGATGGAAGGCGAGGCGGAACGCATCGAACACGACGCCAAGACCGAAATCACCCGCTTCTTCAGCCGCGCCCACGTCAAGAGCGGCGGCGACGAAGTGCGCGGCCAGTTCATCCAGTACGACGCGATCAGCGAGAACTATACGGTCACCAACTCGGCCGACGCGAAGACGGTGCCTTCGGGCGGCGATCAGTCCAAGCGCGTGCGCGCCATCATCCAGCCCAAGGGCGGCCCGGCAGTTACGACGCCTTGAGGTCGGACTGCACGCCGGCAGCCAGCTCGTGCAGACACGAAAGACACAGGCACCCCGTGTATTCGGTCTGCAGCCCGAGCCGAAGCGCCGCCCCGAGTTCGACGGCAGCACAGGCGCAGGGCGACGGGCCGGCGGCACCGCAGGTGAATGCGCCGCCGCAGCGCGGGCAGCGTACGTCCGGCACAGACTGCATCACGGTGATTTCGCGAACAGCGCGCGGTGCTGGTCGCGCAGCAGGTTCTTCTGCACCTTGCCCATCGTGTTGCGCGGCAGTTCGGTCACCACGAACATCTGCTTGGGCACCTTGAAGTTGGCAATGAGCGTCTTCAGGCGCGCCGTCATCGCGCCGGCGTCGAGCACGGCGCCCGCCTTGCCCACGACGACGGCCACCACCGCTTCGCCGAAGTCCGGATGCGGCACTCCAACCACCGCCGATTCCGCGACGCCCGGCATCTCGTTGATCACGCTTTCGATCTCCGCCGGGTATACGTTGTAGCCGCCGCTGATGATCAGATCCTTGCTGCGGCCGACGATGGTGACATAGCCCTCCGTATCCATGATGCCGACATCGCCGGTCATGAACCAGCCGTCGGCGGTGAATTCGGCCGCCGTCTTTTCCGGCATGCGCCAGTAGCCCCTGAACACGTTCGGCCCCCGCACTTCGATGCCGCCGATCTCGCCGGCCGGCACCGGCCGGCCCTTGTCGTCGCGCACCCGCACGCCGACACCGGGCAGCGGCAGACCCACCGTGCCCCCGCGACGCCCTGCTTCGGGACGATAGGGATTCGAGGTGAGCATCGCCGTTTCGCTCATGCCATAGCGCTCGAGGATGGTGTGGCCGGTGCGTGCGCGGAAATCGTTGAAGGTTTCGATCAGCAGCGGCGCCGAACCACTGATGAACAGACGCATGTGGCGGCAGGTGTCGCGCGTGAAGGAAGATTCGGCCAGCAGGCGTACGTAGAGCGTCGGCACACCCATGAACACGGTCGCTTCCGGCAGACGATCGACGACCGCGCGCGGTTCGAAGCGGCTGAACCAGATCATCCGGCTGCCGTTCAGCAATGCGCCGTGCGAAGCGATGAACAAGCCGTGCACGTGGAAGATGGGAAGGGCATGCAGCAGTACGTCGCCGCGCTGCCAGCCCCAGTAGTCCTTGAGCACCAGTGCGTTGGACAGCAGGTTGCCGTGCGTCAGCATGGCGCCCTTGCTGCGTCCGGTGGTGCCGCTCGTGTACAGGATGGCCGCCAGATCATCGGCCGCGCGCACCACCGGCGTGTGCCGGTCGCTCTGGCCGGCGGCCGCGTCAAGCAGCGAGCCGGTGCGATCATCGTCCAGCGTGAACACGTGGCGAACGCCGGCCCGCGCGGACAGTTCGCCGACCCAGCCGGCGTTGCGGCGGCTGCACACCACCATGGCCGGTTCGGCGTTGCCGATGAAGTAGTCGACCTCACCCGCCTGATACGCGGTGTTAAGCGGCAGATAGACGTGGCCGGCACGCAGGACCGCGAGGTAAAGCATCAGCGCCTCGACGCTCTTTTCGGTCTGCACCGCAATGCGGCTCTCCGGCGGCAGGGCGAGCGAACCGATCAGATTGGCCAGCATGGCGGTACCGCGCTCGAGGTCACGCCAGGTGTAGAACAGCGCCTGCGGCGTGTCGGCGGTTTCGATGGCAATGCCGTCGAGCTTCTTCGGGAAGGCCGAGCGCAGCGCACAAAAGAGATTTTCCTGCTTCATGTCGATGTTCCGGGAGGCGGATTTTCCGGCCCGGAGTATGGCGGCGCCCTCGATGCATCGTCAATCCGGCAACGGTGATCATGAAAATCATGGGTCTTCTTTCGAGCGCATCCCGAGGCACCGATGTGCGCCGCGGTCCAATATTCTTTCCACGCACGGCGCGATGCTGTGCAAGAACGACGCACTCAACCACTACAGGAGAGAGACATGAACTGGCAGACCCCGAAGGCAACCGACCTGCGTTTTGGCTTCGAAATCACGATGTACATCGCGAACCGCTGAGCAATGCGGTTCTGCAAATGAAAACGGCGGGCTTGCCCGCCGTTTTCATTTCTGAGCCCTCTTTCTCCGGGTGCGGTGCGGGCGATTTTCGGTAACCTCGGTCACCGATGCGCAGCACGCGCGCGATGTAAGGTGTCGGTCAATGCCCGGAAACCTTCCGCACAGCCCACGCAGTCCGCAACCGGAGACGTCATGCCCCGCGATTCGATGCAGATCGAGCCCTTCTTCGACGAAGTGACCAATACGGTCAGCTACATCGTGCTCGACCGCAGCACGAACGTCTGCGCCATCGTCGACAGCGTTCTCGACTACGATCCCAAGGCCGGACGTACCTCAACCCGGTCAGCCGACCGCATCGTTGCGCGCGTGCGCGAGCTCGGTGCGCAGGTCGAATGGATACTGGAAACCCACGTGCACGCGGACCATCTTTCCGCTGCGCCCTGGATACGGCAGCAGCTCGGCGGCAGCTTGGCGATCGGCGCAAACATCGTGACCGTGCAGAACGTGTTCGGAAAACTGTTCAACGCCGGCAGCGACTTCGAGCGTGACGGCCGTCAGTTCGACCGGCTGTTCGCCGATGGCGACACGTTCACCATCGGCACCCTGCAGGCGCGGGCACTGCACACGCCGGGCCACACGCCGGCCTGCATGAGCTATCTGATCGAAGACGCCGCCTTCGTCGGCGATACGCTGTTCATGCCGGACTACGGCACCGCTCGCTGCGACTTTCCGGGTGGCGATGCGCGCACGCTGTACCGCTCGATACGCAAGCTGCTGTCCCTGCCGCCCGAAACACGGCTGTTCATGTGTCACGACTACCTGCCGGATGGACGGGCGGCAAAGTGGGAAAGCACGGTCGCCGAACAGCGTGCGCAGAACATCCACGTCCATGACGGCGTGGCCGAGGACGATTTCGTCGCCATGCGCAACGCGCGCGACGCAACTCTGGACATGCCGGTGCTCATGCTGCCTTCGGTGCAGGTGAACATGCGCGCCGGTCACCTGCCGGAACCGGAAGACAACGGCACGCGTTACCTCAAGATTCCGATCGACGTGCTCTGAACAGGCGAAGGACGCGCGTGCCGTCCCGGACTGCCGCACCCTCGTCATGCCGGCGCGCACGGCATGACGCCATGCCGACAACCCCGATCCCTTCGGGTTTGCATATATATATGGCGCAGATTGTGCGCACGGACGATCCGCCGGCAGACGACGCAGCGCTGGAGATGAACACTTGAACCCGAACACCCCCGCCCGGTCACCGATGCGCGGCACACCCGCCACGGGCCCCGGCCGCTGGCTGCCGGTGCTCGTCTGGGCCCCGCATTACGATCGCCCGGCCTTCGGCGCCGATCTGATGGCGGCGGTGATCGTGACGCTCATGCTCATCCCGCAAAGTCTGGCCTACGCCCAGCTGGCCGGGCTGCCGCCGCAGGTGGGTCTCTATGCCAGCATCGCACCGCTGCTCGCCTACGCTGCCTTCGGCAGCAGCCATGCGCTGTCGGTCGGGCCGGTCGCGGTGGTATCTCTGATGACCGCCGGCGCGGTGGGTGCGCTGTCGCTGCCCGGCATCGAGGCACGGATGGAGGCGGCGCTGACGCTGGCCTTCATGTCCGGGCTCATGCTCGTGCTGATGGGTGTGCTGCGACTGGGTTTTCTGGCCAGTTTCCTGAGCCACCCCGTGGTATCCGGTTTCGTCACGGCGTCATCGCTGCTGATTGCGGTCAGTCAGCTCAAGCACCTGCTGGGCATACCGGGCCACGGCGATACGCTGCCCGAAATGCTCGGCAGCCTGACCAGCGGGCTCATGTCCGTACACATGCCGACCGCGCTGCTGGGCGCCGGCGTGATCGCTTTCCTGCTGTGGGCGCGGTACCGGCTGAAACCGCTGCTGTCCCGCCTTGGCCTCACCGACCGTGTCGCGGACACCTGCGCCCGCGCCGGCCCGGTGGTCGCCGTGCTGGCAAGCACGGCCATAGCCTGGGCGTTCCGGCTCGACGAAATGGGCGTACGCAAGGTCGGCGACGTGCCGGCCGGCCTGCCTCCGCTCACCCTGCCCGGCTTCGACCCGGAACTGTGGCTGTCGCTTGCGCTGCCGACGCTGCTGATCAGCATCATCGGCTTCGTCGAATCGGTGTCGGTCGCCCAGACCTTCGCCGCCAAGCGGCGCACGCGCGTGGAGCCCGATCAGGAACTGGTCGGGCTGGGTGCAGCCAATCTGGCGGCATCCTTCACCGGCGGCTATCCGGTGACCGGCGGCTTTTCGCGTTCCGTGGTCAATTTCGACGCGGGTGCCGCCACGCCGGCAGCCGGCGCGTTCACCGCCGTCGGCATCGCCATCGCATCGCTGACGCTCACCCCGCTGCTGCACCACCTGCCGCAAGCCACGCTGGCAGCGACCATCGTGGTCGCCGTCCTGTCGCTGGTCGACATCGATACGCTGCGCAGAACCTGGCGCAGCTCCCGACCCGACTTCCTGGCTGTCGTCACGACGCTGGTCACGACCCTTCTGGCCGGCGTCGAAAGCGGTGTCAGCGCGGGTGTGGCACTGACGCTGCTGACCCTGCTGTGGCGCGCCAGCCGGCCGCACATGGCCGTGGTGGGGCGGGTGCCCGGCACCGAGCATTTCCGCAACATCGAGCGTCACCGGGTGGACACGCACCCGTCGCTGATCGGCCTGAGGGTCGATGAGGGGCTGAATTTCATGAATGCGCGTCAGGTCGAGGACCGCATCCTGGCCCTCGTGACGGCGCAACCGGCGGCAAGGCACGTGGTGCTGCAATGTTCGGCGGTCAACGATATCGATGCCAGCGCACTGGAGACACTGGAGAACATTGCCCATCTGCTGGCCGACATGGGCGTGCAGCTCCACCTGTCGGAGGTGAAGGGGCCGGTGATGGACAAGCTGAAGCGCACCGACCTGCTGCAGAAACTGGGCGGTCGCGTATTCCTGTCACATCACGAAGCGGTCACTGCGCTGACTGCTGGCGAAGCTTCTCCACCGCCTCCCTGAATCGGTGACGCAGTTCGGCGGTCGGCTGACCGGCCTCCTGCGCGGCCTGCAGCGCACGCAGGATGTCGGCTGCACCGGCGTCGGCGGCAATGTTCTGCGCCGCGGGCGTCGCAGCGCCGAACACCAGCTCGGCCCGTTCGGCGCCGGGTTTGCCCCGCCTGGCCGAAATCACGAGTGCCGAGGGCGCAGCCTTGACGGTCTGCCGTGTCGACGTGCGTCGATGCTGATCGACCGCCGCCAGAAACTGCCGGCGCAATGCTGCCGTCGGCTTGCCCTGAGCTTCGGCCCGACGCAGCTTCGTCAGCAATTCCGCAACGTCGGGCGGCGCCGGCACCGACGACTGCGGCGGTGCCGGCGCGACGGCTTGCGGCATCGCCTCGACCGCGGCGGCCACATCGGCCGGCGGTGCGACGAGACCGGCGATGCGCAAGCGGTTGTAGCGCATGGCCCAGGCCAGTGCGTTCTCGCCGCGGTCCGACACCGCGACAGTGCTTGCACCGGCATCGACCAGCGCCTGCACGATGGATTCATGCCCCTCGCGCACCGCCATCATCAGCGGCGTGGCCAGGTTCGGCGCACGCGAATCCAGCTTTGCGCCGCGGGCGATCAGCAGCTCGGCGATGCGCCGGTTGCCGGAAAACGCGGCGTAGTGCAGCGCGCCCCAGGTCTTGTCCGGTGGGTCGAGCGACGCCCCGCGGTCGATCAGCCATTCCACCGCCTTCTGATGTCCGCGCCAAGCCGCCAGAGTGATCGCCTGCTCGCCGATGCGGCTCAGGTAATCGATGTTCGCACCCCGGTCGGCGAACAGCTGCATCAGCGGAATATTGCCTTCCCACGCCGCAATCATCAGGCCGCTGCCTATCGTATCGGCCTCGAAATCGGGCGGCAGGCCTTCGTCGAGCCAGGCCTCGGCGGCACGGATATCGCCCAATTCCATGGCATGACCGAAGCGCGCGCGGTCCGGCAGCTCCGCGTGAGAAAAGGAGGCCAGGCAGGCCGCGACCAAGCCTGCGGCGACAATTCGGAATACCGGGTTCATGCTGAGTCCTCGTGAATGCTGCAGGGGGTCTGGGGCACAATAGGGCGCCAGTCTACCGATCCTGAACGCCGGTTTGTCCCGCCTGAAACTTCATTTCGCACTTGCGCTGTCCGCGCTGCTGCACGGCCTGCTGCTGGTCCTGCCGGCACGCGACGACACAGCGCCGATTCGGACTCCACCCCGCCTGCAGGCCCGCCTCGCGACGCCGCCGCAAGCGGCTCGCGAGTTGGCACCGGCGGAACCGCTGTTGAAGGACACGACCAGCGAGCGCACGGACGAGGCCCGCCAGGCGCCACCGCCGGTGCGAGCCGCTGCGCGACGGGGCGCTGTCGCACAGGCACGCGAGCAGGCGCAGCAGCAGCTCAACCGTCACGTGTTCTACCCGCCCGAAGCCGTGGAACGCGGACTGAAGGGCGAAGTGAAGGTGCGCCTCCAGCTTGACCCGACCGGACGGGTGATCGACACGGCTGTGCTGTCGGGCAGCGGACATGCCGTGCTCGATCAGGCTGCGCTGGATGCCGCGCGACAGATCGGCCGCATCGATGCCGGCGGCGCCGGAGAACTGTTGCTGCTGGTGGTATTCAGGCTGGAGTGAACCGCTGGATGGGGCAGGATCGGAGCGATGGCCGGCAGACGCACTGCCTCGCCGCAAAACCGTTTCAACGCAGTATCCGGCGCTTTTGCGGCGGTGCCGACCCCGTCGCTCAGCCCTGATCGTCCGTCGGCGGCCGTTCGGGTGACGTATCGGGCACCCGGTACTCTTCGTTGGCCCACGCACCGAAATCGGCATTCTTGCAGCGCATGCTGCAGAACGGTCGAGCAGGATTGCCGGGCCCATAGACGGCCGGATGTCCGCAACGCGGACACGTGACCATGCGGCCTTCCGTCCTGGTCGTGCTCACAGATTGCAGAAGGTCAGTTCGAAGCCGACATCCATTTCGGTCAGACGCGGGCGGGAGTGACCGCCGGGGGCGACGAAACGAATATTGAGGGCGTACTTGTTGGCGCTGATTTCCGGCGTGACCGCCTCGTCCTGCGCCATGCGAAGACGCAGCATCTGCGCCGACTTGCCGCCCATCATGAACTGGAATGCACCGCTGCCCGCAATCTGGCGTTCCGGCCGGCCGCTGGCACGCAGCAGGCGCAGCACGATGGTGAGGCCGTCACGGATCGGCAGCATCGGCGTCAGCCAGCCAGCCAGATCCGCCTGACGCAGACCGGCATCACGATGACGCCAGTAGTGATAGGACGGCAGATCGAATTCGCACAGGCCGCCCGGAATGGCGGCCCGGCTCTTGATGCTCATGAGCCAGTCGTTTTCGCGAAGGTACTGCCCGATCTTGCCGGCCATGGAAAGCAGCGCAGTACTCGCCTGCTCGATTTCGTACAACGCTCCGGAAAGCGCCTCTTCCGAGATGTCCGGGTTATTGCGGAAGGACATCAGCGTCTGCCGCTGGCGTTCCAGCTCCTGCACCAGATCGACCTTCAGATCGGCGCGCGAAGCAACTTCCAGAATCTCGAACAGGCCTACCAGTGCAACATGGTGTTCGTGCGCGCCCTCCGCCCGCATGAAATGCTGCGTGCGTTCGAACAGGTCCTCAAGGCGCAGCAGCGTGCGTATGCGCTCGTTCAGAGGATATTCGTATGTGATCACAGGGGCTTGTCCGACACAAGTTCAAGCAAATTCTCATGATTCTGACGGAAAAACCGGGGGCTCACAACGCCGGATCGGGCTTTTCCGCCTGCGCGAGTGCCAAATAAAGTGCATGCAGACGGTCCACCTGCGGCACCAGGGCGGCTGCATCGCCGCTGTTGTCGATGACATCATCGGCCACAGCAAGCCGCATATCCCGGGAGGCCTGGGCGGCGATAATGCGGTCCACCTCTTCCGCCGGCAGTCCGCTGCGTGCCATCACGCGTGCGCGCTGCAGCGCAGCCGGGCAATCGACCACCAGCACGCGCTGGCAGCGCTGATGCCAGTTTCCGGATTCAATCAGCAGCGGAACCGCCAGCACGACATAGGGTGCGCGGCAGGCGCTGACGTCGCACCGTGCCTGCGCGCGGATCAGCGGGTGCAGCACCGCCTCGAGCCGCGCACGCGCGGTCGGATCCGTGAAGACCAGGGCACGCATGCGCGCCCGGTCGAGTGCCCCCTGAGGCGTGATGAAATCCTGACCGAATGCGTCGCGCAGCGGCTCGATTGCGGCCCCGTGCGGCGCGGTGAGCGCATGCGCCAGCCGGTCGGTGTCCACCAGACCGGCACCGCGCTGCACCAGCAGGTCGGCGACCGAAGACTTGCCGCTGCCGATGCCACCGGTCAGTCCGACCACGAAGGTCATGGGCAGGCCGTACGTTCGACGCCGGCAATGTCCTCCGGCGCCTCATCCAGCAGCGCCGCCAGCGACGATGCACCGCCGCGCAACTCGACGCGGAAGCGCCCGGCCGGCCCTTCGCGGGGAACGATGCGCGCGTTGCGCACGCCCTTGGTCACCAGCGAGGCCAGCAGATCCTTCGCTGCCGCCTCCGTCTTGAACAGCCCGAGCGAGATGGCGAGTTTTTCGGGGTCGCCGGGTTCGGGCATCAGACTCATTTCGCGCACGCCCAGTGCGCGCAGTTCGGCCTGCTTGCGCTCGGCCAGCTGACGTGTCTGCAGCCCCGGCATGTGCACCCACCAGGAGGTGGTCGCCGTCTGCTCGGATTCCGACAGCTGCACCGCGAGCTGTCGTTCGAGGATGCGGGCACCGATGGCATCGACCTGTTCGCGCGCCAGTCCGCTCAGCGCCTCGCAGACTTCCGGCTCTGCCTCGACGTCAGCCCGCTGCGCCTGAACGATGCTGGCGGGTTTCGGCGCAGCCGCACCGGACGGCAGGATGCGTATGCGTTCGGGATTCAGCTGGCTGGAGAGGCGCAGCGGCTCGCTGCCATCGCTGCCGACGGAGACGAATCCCCAGACGAAGGGAAACAGCGCGACATTGATCAGCATCAGGATGAGGAAAGTCAGGCGCATGGTCGGGGTCCAATGAGCGGCCTGAGGCCGCAGCGGCAAGTCGTCATTTCACCACGGCGACCGCGTCCTCCGACAGCGCCACACGCTGCAGTCCGTGCAGCACCAGATTGTCGACCACACGGTGGACACAGCGCAGGCGAGGCGAAATCGCCGCTGCCGCGCCGCCGGACAGCAGCAGGGTGGCGCCATCGCCGAGTTGGCCGCGCACGCGTTCCATCAGTGCCGCCTGCGCGTCGGTGCAGGCGTTGTGGATGGCGTCGTCGGTGTTGCGCGGCCAGTCCGCTACCTGCCCACGCGCGTGCGGCAGGCCGGCCGTGTTGCGCGCCAGCGCCTCGAGCATCAGACGCAGGCCGGGCAGGATGTAGCCGCCCAGAAAACGATCCAGACCGTCGAGCGCATCAACCGTGGTCGCAGTGCCTGCAGTGGCCACCACCAACGGGCCGGCGCAAAGCGAGCGCGCGCCGATCAGGGCCAGCCAGCGGTCGGCGCCGAGTTGCGCCGGCTGCTCGTAGAGATTGGTGATGCCGCAGGCCGTCGCGGCGGACAGGACCCGGTGAGCGTCGCATGCGGAGGGCAACGCGCTGCGGATGAGCGCCACGGCAGCCTCCCCCGCCACACAGGCGTAGTGCGCCCGCGTCGCCGGCCGCCATGCGAGCGCAAGGACTGCGGCATCCAGCCCATCAAGATCGACAGCAACAGCGCCGCTCAGCGTGTGCCCGTCGGACCAGGCCCACTTGATGCGACTGTTGCCTGCGTCGATCAGCAGATGCATGTCAGTCAGCCGCCTGCACGCAGCGACACGTCACCTGCGAGCACCCGCTCGATGCCGTGACCGGTATCGAGCAGCAGGGCGCCGTCGCGGTCGGCGCCGATGCAGGTGCCGTGCAGGGTCAGCCGCTCGCCGGATACGGTAACCGGCTGACCGGCATGCAGGTTGTAGTGATTCCAGCGGTCGGCGAAGGCGGCGAAGCCGCCCTCGGCGAACAGCGGCAGTGCGGCGGCCAGCGCATCGATCAGGAAGGCGGCCGTGACAAGCCAGTGCTCGCGATCGGGGGTGATGTCGAACAGTGCGGCCGGCGGGCAGGCATAGTGGTCGGATGGCGGCAGCGCCAGATTGATGCCGACGCCGATCACTGCCGTGGTCGAGCCGGCCTGTGCCGACGACAGTTCGATCAGCACGCCACCCAGCTTGCCGCCCGCACGCATCAGATCGTTCGGCCACTTCAGCGCGATACCGGCAAAACCGCTCGCGGCGAGCGCGTCGGCCAGCGCCACACCCACTGCCAGGCTGAGCCCGGCCAGCGCATCGGCCCGGACGGCGAAGCGGTAGCTCAGCGAGAAGGTCAGGCTGTCCCCGGCACGGGCCGTCCACGAACGACCGCGCCGACCCCGGCCGGCCGTCTGTTCAAGCGCGACTAGCACGCGGGGCGTACTGCATGCGTCTTCCAGCAGGAGGGAGTTGCTACTGGTGCACGACGCACGTACATCGATCGACCAGCTTTCGGGCAGGTGGGCCCTGCTGCCGAGCAGCCCGGCAATGCGTATGTCGTCATCTGCATTCATGCCGCCGATTGTAGCCGCGACGCGGCCTTCCGATGCAGGCATCCCGGATGTCAGTCGGCTTCGTGCTCCGCCTCGCGACCGCCTTCGATGTTCAGTTCCTGGATCTTGCGCGTGATGGTATTGCGGCCGATGCCGAGCAGATGAGCCGATTCGATGCGGCGACCGCCGGTGCTGGCGAGCGCCCGGCGGATCAGCGTGCGCTCGAATTCCTGCACGAGGTGGTCGAACAGCGCAGGCTGCTTGAGCGCAATGAGCCGATCGACTTCGGATGCCAGCGCGGAACCCCAGTCTCCGTCGGCTTCGCGTACCGGCTGGCTGCGCAACTCGGCCGGCAGATCCTTCACGTCCACTACCTGGCCGGGTGCCATGACGGTCAGCCAGTGACAGAGGTTTTCCAGCTGACGCACATTGCCGGGAAACTCAAGCCCCTGCAGGTAGCGCGTCGCCGGCTCGGACAGGCGCTTGGCATCGACGCCCAGTTCCTGGGCACTTTTCGTCATGAAGTGCTGCGCGAGCAGCACGATGTCCTCGCGCCGCTCGCGCAGCGGCGGAATGCGCAGCCGGATCACGTTGAGCCGGTGAAAGAGGTCTTCCCGGAACAGGCCCTGCTTGACCCGGTCCTCGAGATGCTGGTGCGTTGCCGCGATGACCCGCACATTCGACTTGATCGGCGAATGTCCGCCCACCCGGTAGAAGTGTCCATCTGACAGCACGCGCAGCAGACGCGTCTGCAGTTCCGGCGGCATGTCGCCGATTTCGTCGAGGAACAGCGTGCCGCCATCAGCCTGTTCGAAGCGGCCGCGACGCATCGCGGTGGCACCGGTGAATGCGCCTCTCTCGTGGCCGAACAGTTCGGATTCAAGCAGGTCGCGCGGGATGGCTGCCGTATTGATCGCGATGAAGGGCGCATCGCGACGCGGACTGTGACGGTGCAGTGCGCGCGCCACCAGTTCCTTGCCGGTGCCCGACTCGCCGTTGATGAGCACGGTTGCATGGCTCTGCGCCAGACGGCCGATGGCACGGAACACGTCCTGCATCGATGCGGCCTTGCCGAGGATTTCCGGTGCCATGTCGGCTTCCGCCGGCGCACTGGCCTGGTGCATGCTCTCTTCGATGGCACGCCGCACCAGTTCGATCGCATGATCGACGTCGAACGGCTTGGGCAGGTACTCGAACGCCCCGCCCTGAAAGGCGGCCACCGCGCTGTCGAGGTCCGAATAGGCGGTCATGATGATGACCGGCAGGTTCGGATGACGTGTTTTCACCTTTTCCAGCAGGGAGAGGCCCGACTCACCGGGCATGCGGATGTCGGAAACCAGTACCTGCGGCAGGCTTCCGCCGTCGAGTGCATCGATCGCCTCCTGAGCCGTGGAAAAGGCCGAATAAGGGATGGACTCGCGGGCAAGGGCCTTTTCCAGCACCCATCGGATGGAACGATCGTCGTCGACAATCCAGACCGGATTCATGGTTTCTCCGTAGCGCCCTGTTTGAAGGGCAGCAATATTGTGAAAACGGTGTGGCCCGGCCGGCTATGCACCTCGATGGTGCCATGGTGCTGATGCACGAAGCTCTGCGCCAGTGTGAGCCCGAGACCGGTGCCTTCGTCGCGGCCCGAAACAAGCGGATAGAAGATGCGGTCCTTCAGGTCGTCCGGAATGCCCGGGCCGTTATCGATTACTTGCAATTCCAGTGCCAGCTTGTAGCGACGCTTCACCAGCGTCGCCTGCCGGTGCGCGCGGGTACGCAGCTTGATGCGCCCTTCGCCATGCATCGCCTGTGCCGCATTGCGCGCCACGTTGAGCACGACCTGAATGAGCTGTTCGCGATCAGCGGTCAGGTCCGGCAGGCTGGTGTCGTAATCGCGTTCCACCTTCACCCGGGGAAACTCCGACGCGATGAGCAGACGCACGCGCTCGAGCACTTCGTGAATGCTGACCGTGGTCACCTGCATCGCGCGATGGGAATGCAGCAGGCGATTCATCAGGTCCTGCAAACGGTCAGATTCGTTGATGATGACCTGCGTGTACTCGCGCAGTTCGGGCCGGTCGAGTTCGCGCTCCAGCAATTGCGCCGCACCGCGGATGCCACCGAGCGGATTCTTGATTTCGTGTGCAAGGTTGCGGATCAGTTCGCGGTTCGCCTGCTGCTGCTGGAGCACCTGCTCCTCGCGCGCGATGCGCAACTGCTGGTCGATCGGCCTGAATTCAAGCAGCACGCGCGCGTCGTCGGCATGTACCGGCGACACCGTGCAGTCAAGCTGCAGCGGACCGCCCATGGCGCGTTCTACGGAAAGGTTGTGCCCGGTGTAGCTCCAACTGTTCAGCAGAGCGTTGTCGAGCGCGCCATCCAGCCCGTGATCGGGGCCGATCAGCCGGTCGAAGTGCTGGTTCAGGAGTTTTGCCGCGCTGACGGCAAACAGGTTTTCAGCAGCGGGATTGAGGTACAGGATGTGGCGATCGGCGCCGAGCAGCGCGACTGCACTGGCGAGCAGTTCGAGCCCGACGAGACCTTCGGGCTGATTGCTGGATTTCACACGCGGTGCGGATGCATTCATGGCCCTTTTACATGCAAGAAGCGCGCCAGGGATGAAGGTTCATTGATCCCCGTGTCGACGACTTCAGGGCAGCTTTGAAAGCTCCTTGCGCAGTGCATCGACATTGCGCTCATGCAACGCGACATTGTCCTTGAGCCCCTGTATGCGGTCGAGATACTTCTGGTAGTTGCGCTCATCACCGAGACGCACGGCTTCGCCCTCGCCCAGCGCTTTCTTCGCCTGCTCGAGACTTTTCTCTTCGGCATCCAGTTCCGACTGAAGGATGCGACGCCGCTCGCCATCGCGCGCCTTCTGCTGATCGCCGCTCACGCTGGGAAAGCCGGCTGCAGCGGGTGTCGCAGGTTTGGCCCTGGAGGATGCAGGCCCCGGTACCGAACTGACCGGCATGTCGCTCGCCAGCAGCTTGCAGCCGGTCGCACGCGACTTGTCGTTGGTGTAGGTGACGTGACCATCGGCATCAACGCACTTGTAAACGTCCGCACTGACCGGCAACGCCACCAGCGCGACGGTGGCGATCAGGGCACGGGTAAGGCCTTGTAGCATGTGGTTCACCTGGCGATTCATGTCTGGGCGACACGAGTGTAGGACGCGCACTCGCGAAGTGACAACGAAAAAGGACGGCAAATTGCCGTCCTTTTCATAACGCCACGCGTGCGGCATTCGCCGACACGCGTTCAGACTCGATGATCAGAGGCTGTAATACATCTCGAATTCGACCGGGTGGGTCGTCATGCGGATGCGATCGACTTCCTGCATCTTCAGGTCGATGTAGGCCGAGATGAAGTCCTCCGAGAACACACCGCCCTTGGTCAGGAAGGCGTGATCAGCCTGCAGCGCATCCAGGGCTTCGTCGAGGCTGGCGCACACGGTCGGAATCAGCTTGTCCTCTTCCGGCGGCAGGTCGTACAGGTTCTTGTCGGCCGGATCGCCGGGATGGATCTTGTTCTGCACGCCATCGAGACCGGCCATCATCAGTGCCGCGAAGCACAGATACGGGTTGGCCAGCGGATCCGGGAAGCGCGTCTCGATGCGGCGTGCCTTGTCCGACGCCACGTGCGGGATGCGGATCGAGGCGGAACGGTTGCGTGCCGAGTAGGCCAGCTTGACCGGTGCTTCGTAGTGCGGAACCAGGCGCTTGTATGAGTTGGTGCCCGGATTGGTGATCGCGTTCAGCGCCTTGGCGTGCTTGATGATGCCGCCGATGTAGTACAGCGCGAACTCGGACAGGCCGGCGTAGCCATTGCCCGCGAACAGGTTCTTGCCGTCCTTCCAGATCGACTGGTGCACATGCATGCCCGAGCCGTTGTCGCCGACGATGGGCTTGGGCATGAAGGTCGCGGTCTTGCCGTAGCTGTGGGCAACGTTGTGCACGATGTACTTCAGCGTCTGCGTCCAGTCGGCGCGGCGCACCAGGGTGTTGAAGCGGGTGCCGATCTCGTTCTGGCCGGCAGTCGCGACTTCGTGGTGATGCACTTCGACCGGAATGCCGACGGCTTCCAGTGCCAGCACCATGGCGGCACGGATGTCATTGTGCGAGTCGACCGGCGGAACCGGGAAGTAGCCGCCCTTGACCAGCGGACGGTGGCCGGTGTTGCCGCTTTCGAACTTCTCGCCGGATGCCCATGCGGCTTCTTCCGAGAAGATCTGCACGCGGCAGCCCGACATGTCGATGTTCCACTCGACGCTGTCGAAAATGAAGAACTCGGGTTCCGGACCGAAGTAGGCGATGTCGCCCAGGCCGGACGACTTCAGGTAGGCCTCTGCGCGCTTGGCGATCGAACGCGGATCGCGGTCATAACCCTTGCCGTCCGACGGTTCGACCACGTCGCAGGTGATGACCATCGTGGTCTCGTCGAAGAACGGATCGATGAAAGCGGTTTCCGGGTCCGGCATCAGCAGCATGTCGGACGCCTGGATGCCCTTCCAGCCGGCGATCGACGAACCATCAAACGCGTGGCCTTCCGAGAACTTGTCTGCGTCGAACGCACTGACGGGCACGCCGACGTGCTGTTCCTTGCCACGGGTGTCGGTGAAACGGAAATCAACGAACTTGACCTCCTTCTCCTTGATGATGTCGAGTACCTGCTTCGCGGTGGTCATGATTTCTCCTACGATGGATGTATGGATTCTGTTGGATCGGTGTAAACGGCGTCGCCGTGACTACGGTCCCGGCGGCTCCTGCGCAATCACGGAAAGCGCCGCCGGGGACGGCGCCACATCCGGATCACGGCTTAAACTGCGGCGTAGCTCTAAAGCAGAACCCGTGCCACGCGCCACTTCTCGCCCCGTGATTGTGCCACAGCCCGGACAGCTGCCGTGCACGTGTGCAAACCCGGCGCCAAACGCACCACAAAGAGGCGTCCCGGGGCGTTAGTGCATCAACTTGGTGCATCGGCAAGAAGCCCGGTGCCCGGTTATATACTTCGTTCATCTGAAACGCTTGCGTGATGCCATGGCTACATTAGGACAAATACTCGGACTTGCGCGCGAACGCGCGCAGCAGCTGCAACTTCCCTACGCCGGCGCCGTGACGCCGGCAGAAGCCCACGAACTGTCGAAGCTCGCCCCGGGCGCCCGCATCGTCGACGTGCGTACGGCGGCCGAGTGGCAGTGGGTGGGTGAAGTACCCGATGCGATAGAAATCGAATGGAACATGTCCAACGGGCACCGTAACCCGGACTTCCTGGCGCAACTGAAACATCAGGTCGATCCGGAGGCGCTGGTGATGTTCCTGTGCCGCAGCGGCGGTCGCTCGCATGGCGCCGCGGCGGCGGCGGCAGAAGCCGGTTACAGCAATGCCTACAACATCCTCGAAGGATTCGAGGGCGACGCCGACGCGAACGGACATCGCAACACGGTGGGTGGGTGGCGCAAGGCAGGCCTGCCGTGGAGTCAGACCTGAAGGATGAACATGCAAGTCGCGAACATCAGCTTCGACCGCTTCAACGCACTGGCCGATGAACAGGCCCAGTCGCGAATTCTGGCCGCCCGGGCGAAGCTGGGCGAGCGCGCGGTCATCCTCGGGCACCACTATCAACGTGCCGATGTTTACCGCCACGCCGACCTGACCGGTGACTCGCTCAAGCTGGCGCGGCTGGCCTGCGAAACCGACGCCGAATACATCGTGTTCTGCGGCGTGCACTTCATGGCCGAGGTGGCGGACATCATGTCGCGCCCGGAACAGATCGCCATCCTGCCCGACCTCGCTGCCGGATGCTCGATGGCCGACATGGCCAGCCTGGCCAAGGTGGAGCGCTGCTGGCGCGAACTGCGCAACATGACCGGCGACCCGGATGCACTGATCACGCCGGTCACCTACATCAACTCCGCAGCAGACCTGAAGGCCTTCTGCGGCGAACATGGCGGCATCGTGTGCACGTCTTCCAATGCGGCGAACATCCTCGAATGGTCGCTGGCGCGGCGCGAAAAGGTCCTGTTCTTCCCGGACCAGCACCTCGGCCGGTGGACCGGCTACAAGATGGGCATCCCGCTCGACGACATGGTGGTGTGGGATCCGGACCTTGAAAACGGCGGCCTGACGCGCGAACAGGTGGCGCGGGCGAAGATCCTGCTGTGGAAGGGGCACTGTTCGGTACACCAGATGTTCCAGCCGGCGCACATCGTGCGCTGGCGCAACCAGCACCCGGACGGTCTGGTCATTTCGCACCCGGAAAGTGCACTCGAGGTGTGCCGCCAGTCCGATTACGTCGGCTCGACCGAATACATCCTGAAGACGGTCAAGGCCGGAGCCCCGGGCACGAAGTGGCTCGTGGGTACCGAACTGAACCTCGTCAATCGCCTCGCGGAAGAAGTGAAGCACGAAGGCAAGACAGTGCAGTTCATGGCGCCCACGGTGTGCATGTGCTCGACCATGCAGCGCATCGACCCGCAGCATCTGGCCTGGTGCCTGGAGAATCTTGCCGAGGGCAACATCGTCAACCGCATCAGCGTACCGGCACACGAGGCCGTTCCGGCAAAGCTCGCGCTCGACCGGATGCTGGAAGCGTCACCCTGACGCCGCACCGCACATGAACGGAATGCAGGCGTGGGAACTTGCCAGCTACGTGGTGACCACGTTGGGCCTGCCTCTGGCTGTCGCCACCTTCATCTATCAGCAGCGGCGCGAGCGCGACAATGAGGACGAGGAGGCGTATCAGATGCTGTCCGACGCCTACGTCGACTTCCTGAAGATCGTGCTGGCCAACCCCGACCTGCCGCTGCGCGAGCGCGGTGCGACGCTCGATCTGAGCGACGAACAGCAGCGGCGCATGAACATCATCCATCAGATGCTGATCTCCCTTTTCGAACGTGCCTACCTCGTTGCCTGGACCGACGAGCCGGACGGGCTGGCGGCACGGCGCTGGGCATCCTGGGACGACTACATGCGCGAATGGCTCGCCTGCGACGCCTTCCACAGCCAGCTGATGACGCTGCTGCGCGGCGAGGATCCGGCTTTCGCCCGCCACATGCTGAAGCTCGCCGAAGACGAGCGCGGCCATCCGCTCGGGTCGGGGCAATGAACGATCTGCGCATCTGCACGTGGAACATCCACAAGGGCTTCTCGCAGTTCAATCGCCGCATGGTGATTCACGAGCTGCGCGAACGCCTGCGCTACCTGTCGGCCGACCTGGTGTTCCTGCAGGAAGTGCAGGGCCAGCACCACGGTCACGCGCTGCGCCATGCCGACTGGCCGACCGAGCCGCAATACGAATTTCTCGCCGACCAGATGTGGCCGGCCACCGCCTATGGTCGCAACGCGGTGTACGACCACGGCCACCACGGCAACGCCATCCTGTCGCGCCATCCGATAGCACAGACCGGCAACGTCGACATGTCCGCGCACCGCTTCGAACAGCGTGGTCTGCTGCATTGCCTGATCGAGCCGGTCGCGGGACACCGGGTGCATGCGCTGTGCGTCCACCTCGGCCTGACGGCACGCGGTCGCGAACAGCAGTATTCGATGCTGGCCAAACACATCGCGTCGAACATACCCGCCGGCGATGCCCTCATCGTGGCGGGTGACTTCAACGACTGGCACAACCGTGCGGAAGACCAGTGGGCCGATGCACTCGGCCTGCAGGAGGCACACAGCGTGTTTCACGGTCGCCCCGCACGCAGTTATCCGGCGGCCTTTCCGCTGCTTCGGCTGGACCGCATCTACGTACGCGGCCTGGATGTCGGCGAGGTCAAACTGCACTCCGGTCCGCCCTGGTCGCGCATGTCCGACCACGCCGCGCTGACCGCCCGACTGGCGCTGCGATCGAAGTGAGCATCCTGCTTGCGGGAAATGACATCAAGCTTCTGATGTGCGGAGAGGAATACTTTCCGGCGCTGGAAGATGCGATCGAGCGCGCGCATCAGGAAGTCTTTCTCGAAACCTACATTTTTGCCGACGACGTGATCGGACATCGCATCGCCGCCGCGCTGGCGCGTGCAGCCCGCCGAGGTGTGCGCGTACGCGTGCTGGTCGACGGCTTCGGTGCCCGCGATTTCGAAGCGACGCACCAGCCGGGGCTGGAAGAAGCGGGCGCACATACGCTGATATTCCGGCCGGAAGTCGGGCGCCTCAGCCTGCGCCGCAACCGGCTTCGCCGCATGCATCGCAAGCTGGCGGTGATCGATGCACAGATCGGCTTTGCCGGCGGCATCAACATCATCGACGACATGCATACGCCCGGGCATACCCCACCGCGCTACGACTTCGCGGTGAGCGTGCGCGGACCGCTGGTTGCGCGCATGCACGCCGAGTGCCAGCAACTGTGGGAGCGCGTAGCCTGGGCGACACTGCAGTTCCGGCCACGCATTCCGCGGCTGCGCGAATACGCCAGCCGCCAGGCCGGCCAGATCCGCGCTGCACTGCTGGTGCGCGACAACGTGCGCCACCGCCACGACATCGAGGATGCCTACCTGCAGGCCATCGACAGCGCGTGCAGCGACATCATCATCGCCAACGCCTACTTCCTGCCGGGGCGCCGCTTTCGTCAGGCACTCACGCTGGCTGCCGCCCGTGGCGTCAGCGTGACGCTCATCCTGCAGGGGCGCGTCGAGTACATGCTGCTGCACTACGCGTCGCAGGCGCTTTACGGCTCGCTGCTGTCGCAGGGTGTGCGCATCGTCGAGTACCGACGCGGCTTCCTGCATGCCAAGGCAGCCGTCATCGACGCCGACTGGGCAACCGTGGGGTCGAGCAACATCGACCCGTTCAGCCTGATGCTGGCGCGGGAAGCCAATGTACTGGTACGCGATGCCGGCTTCGCCGAAGAACTGCGACAGAAGCTGCACGCCGCCGCGCGCCACGGCGGTCACGAACTGCGTCATCGCCAGTGGCGCGAACGCCCGATTCTCGAACGTGTGCTGCGCTGGCTCGCTTACGGCCTGGTGCGCACCATGATCGGACTGGCTGGCGAAAAATCGAGCCTGCGCCGGCGCAGGCCGAAGCAGGCGCGGCGCGGGGCATAACCCCGGTCCGCTTTCAGGCTGGTTTCAGCTTCGCCTTCCATACTTGGCGCATGAATATCCGACGCCTGATGCTGATCGCTGCGATTCCCGTCCTGACCCTGCTCCTCGCGGTCGGGGGCGTGGTCTATGTATCCGACAGTCACGCCGATGGCGACAAGGCGGGCGACCACGTGATGGCACGCGCACTCAGCACGAGCGGCCAGATACTTTCGCTTGAAAGGATTGCCGAGGCGGCGAGGCGGATACAGCCGGGCAGGCTGATCGACATCGATCTTGATTTCGAGTCCGGACCCGCGACCTGGGTCTATGAAGTGGAACTGCTGGACGATCAGGGCCGGGTGTGGGAACTGAAGCTCGATGCCCGCAACGGCGACCTCCTGAAGATCGAACAGGACGACTGACATGCGCCTGCTGCTGGCCGAAGACGACGAGGCCCTGATTAACGGCTTGAAGCCCGTGCTGGAGCGTGCCGGCTATGCCGTGGACCTTGCGACCGACGGCATCTTCGCCCAGTTGTGCGCGGAGTCGCTCGACTACGATCTGGTGCTGCTCGACCTCGGTCTCCCGCGACGCAGCGGCCTCGAGGTGCTGCAGCACTGGCGCGCCGCGCATCGCACGATGCCGGTGGTGGTGCTGACGGCACGCGACACCTGGCAGGAAAAAGTCACCGTTCTGAATGCCGGCGCCGACGACTATGTGACCAAGCCCTTCCATACCGAAGAACTGCTGGCCCGCCTGGCCGCCGTGCTCAAGCGCAGTGCCGTGATCGAGCGTGCACCCGGACCGCTGGCTCACGGCGGACTGAAACTCGACGAAGGCACGCAGAGCGTGACGCTGGACGGCGGCGAAGCGCTCGAACTGAGCGGCATCGAGTTCCGTCTGCTGCGCTGCTTCATGCTGAACCCCGGCCGGGTACTGTCGCAGCAGCGACTCAGCGAACACCTGTACGACCACGCGACCGAACACGACAGCAACGTGATCGAGGCCCACGTCACGCGGCTGCGGCGCAAGATCGGGCGCGACTGGATACAGACGCGTCGCGGCCAGGGCTACGTGTTCGACGCGCCGTCCGCACCATGACTCGCTCGCTGCACACCCGTCTGGCGGCCGGCCTGGCGATCAGCTTCGTGCTGCTGGCCAGCCTGCAATGGCTGCTCGCCGGCATAGCAATCGAGCGGCTGCTCAAGGACCAGCTGTCGCAACGGCTCGAGCGCGACGCAGAAAACCTGCTGGCCGCATTGCAGCCCGATGCCGCCGGACAGCTCGAACTCGACGCCGAGCGCATGGGTGGCGAGTATCAGCGGCCATTTTCGGGTCATTACTATCGAATCGAAATCGGCAACGCCGACGCCGGGGTGCGCGTCATCACGTCGCGCTCGCTGTGGGACGCCGAACTCACGCTGCCCGGGTCGGCGCTGCAGGCGGAAGGCGTGAAGCCCCCCGGGATTGCCGCCCTCGGGCCGCAGGGTCAGACGCTCTGGACACTGTCCGCGTCCTATGTGAAACGGTCGCTGCCGGTGCAAATCACTGTCGCCGAAGACCTGGCGCAGCTGAATGACGGGCTGCATCGGTGGCATCTGCTGTACGGCGCACTCACCGTCGGCGTGATGCTGCTCGTGCTGGCCGTGCAGCGCTGGGTGGTGCGCCGCACGCTCAGGCCGGTCGATGCACTGCGCGGACAACTGCGCGAACTGGAACGCGGCGAACGCACGACGCTCGACCTCGCCCTGCCCGACGAGATCGCGCCGCTGGTCAGCCAGCTCAATAATCTGCTGGCCATCCTGCTCGGCCGCTCGCAGCGCTCACGGCACGCGCTCGGCAACCTTGCACATGCGCTGAAGACCCGGCTTGCGGTGCTCATGCAGGCGACCGAGTCGCCCGAACTGGCCGCGCACCCGGAACTTCGGCAACGGCTGATCGACAGCAACGAACTCATGCGCCACGCGATCGAGCGCGAGCTGCGACGTGCCCGACTGATGGGCGGCACGCATCCCGCCCAGCGCAGCGACACGGGTACCGCGCTCGATCAGCTGCGGCGCACGCTGGGCATTCTCCACGCCGACAAGCAGCCGGACATCCGCATCAGGGTCGATCCGCCGCTCGCGCTGGCGATGGATCCGGAGGATCTGCTCGAGCTGCTGGGCAATCTGCTCGACAACGCCTGCGCCTGGTGCGCCGGCGTTGTCAGCGTCTCGATCACCCGCACGTCGGACATCCTCATCGAAGTCGAGGACGACGGTCCGGGCGCGTCGGGCGATCAGCTCGAGGCGCTGGTCGAACGCGGATTCCGGGCAGACGAGTCGCGCGCCGGTCACGGTCTGGGCCTGTCCATCGTGCATGACCTCGTCGAAAGCTATGGCGGCGCAATTGAATTCGGTCATTCGACCGCGCTGGGCGGACTGCGCGTCACCGTGCATCTGCCGGCAAACCTCGGGGCTGCACGCCCCGAACAACCGAGGAGCCCGACATGACGAAACCCTTCACCCGCTGCAGCCTGATCGCCGCACTCGCGGCGCTGACCGCAGTGCCCGCTTTCGCCGACGGCGATGACCTGGTCAAGATGCGCGCGATCGCAAGCGCGGCGAAACTGATCACGCTGGAAGACGCCCAGGCGAAGGCGCTGGCTGCCAAGCCGGGCACCGTCGTCGATTCCGATCTGGAGCGCCGCTTCATGGGCAAGGCATACGACTACGAATTCGAAATCATCGACGGCGAAGGCAACGAGTGGGAAGTCGACATCAATGCCCGTGACGGGTCAGTGCGTTCGGTGCGCAAGGAGTGGTTCGACTGACCTGGCCTGCTCGAGCTGCAGGGCTTGCGCAGGTACCGCGAGTCCGGCGCATAATTGGCACTCGAACTGCCTGCAACGGACCCCTCATGAGCACTGACCACGCCCCTCCCCTCCCCCACTGGATCGACGGCACGCGCGACACGCTTCGCAGCGTGCGTACGGCCGACGTCTTCGATCCCGCCCATGGCCACGTCGCACGCCGCGTGCTGCTCGCGTCGGAAGATGACGTGTCGGTCGCAGTTGCCAGCGCCGCGGCAGCCCAGCCAGCCTGGGGCGCATTGCCGCCGCAGCGGCGCGCACGCGTGCTGTTCCGCATGCAGGAACTGGTGGCCCGCCACAGCACGGATATCGCGCGCCTGATCACGCGCGAACACGGCAAGACACTGCCCGATGCGCAGGGCGAAGTGCAGCGCGGGCTCGAGGTGATCGAATTCGCGTGCGGCATTCCGCAATTGCTCAAGGGGCAGTACTCGGAACACGTCGGCGGCGGCATCGCCAACTGGAGCCAGCGCATGCCGCTCGGTGTCACGGCCGGCATCACGCCGTTCAATTTTCCGTTCATGGTACCGATGTGGATGGCGCCGGTCGCCATCGCCTGCGGCAACAGCTTCATCCTGAAACCGTCGGAGCGCGACCCGTCGCCGTCGCTGCTGACCGCCGAACTGTTCCGCGACGCCGGCCTGCCGGACGGGGTGTTCAACATCGTGCAGGGCGACCGCGAGGCGGTCGATGCGCTGCTGGTGCATCCGGACGTACGTGCCGTGAGTTTCGTCGGCTCGACGCCGATCGCCCGCCACATCTACGAAACCGCCGCCCGTCACGGCAAGCGCGCACAGGCGCTGGGCGGCGCGAAGAACCACATGGTGGTGATGCCCGACGCCGACATCGATCAGGCAGCCGACGCGCTGATCGGCGCGGCATACGGCTCGGCCGGCGAGCGCTGCATGGCGATCTCGGTTGCAGTGGCGGTCGGCGACATCGCTGACGCACTGGTCGAGGCGGTCACGGTCCGCGCGCAGAAACTCGCTATCGGTGACGGCGAAACCGCGGGCGCAGACATGGGACCGGTGGTGACGGCCGCCCATCGCGAACGCATCGTGTCGCTGATCGACAACGGCATCGCGGAAGGCGCACGACTGGTACTGGACGGTCGGCGCCACACGGTGGCCGGGCGCGAGAACGGCTTCTTCCTCGGCGCCACGCTGTTCGACCGCGTGACCCCGGCAATGCGCATCTGGAAGGAAGAAATCTTCGGCCCGGTGCTGTGCGTCGTGCGCGCCGCGAATCTGGCGGAGGCGATTTCGCTGGTCAACAGCCACGAATACGGCAATGGCGTTTCGCTCTACACGCGCGACGGGCGGGCTGCGCAGGAGTTCGGCCAGCGCATCGAAGCCGGCATGGTGGGCATCAACGTGCCGATCCCCGTGCCGATGGCCTGGCATTCCTTCGGCGGCTGGAAACAGAGCCTGTTCGGCGACCTGCATGCCTACGGCGAAGAAGGCGTGCGCTTCTGCACGCGCTACAAGAGCATCATGCAGCGCTGGCCCGACAGCGGATCGAAGGGACCGGAATTCGTCATGCCGGTCAATCAGTGAAGCCGCTCATTCGATGGTGATCGACGGCAGCCAGTGGGTGCGCACGTCACCGATGCTGAGGTCGCCGTCGTTCAGCGGGCGTCTGCGGCGTTCGACCGGAACGCTGTCCGGCACGATGAACGGTTCCATGTCGACATCGTGCGCCGCACCTTCGATGCGCCCGCCGACCACCTTCATCCGGTAGTAGACGCCGTTGAACGGATTGATGTGCAGCGCGGCCGGTTCGGTACGTATGAACATCAGCGCGTATTCGAGCGGCAGCAGATCACCTTCGTCCACCAGTGGTTCTTCCCTTGCGACCGGAAAATTGCAGAGCCGCTGCCTTGCTCCGGTCAGGCAGCGGAACGGTCGCATGGCGAGAAAGTACTCTTCCAGCTTCGCATCGAGCACCACCTTGAAACGCGACTTGCCCCCGGCTTCGGGCGTGAAGATTACCTGCCCGATGGCCACGCGCTCGCCCTCCGCATTGCCCAGTACGATGGACCGCGTACCGGTGAGCGCGGCGCCGGGCGCGGTGTCGTTCGCGGCCATCGCACCGTTGAGCAGGCCGCACAGTGCCGCCGCCAGCAATCGTTTCATGTTGTGATCTCCCCGCGTGACGCGTTGGTTGGTGGTTCCGGAAGGGCACGTGGCGTGCAGCGGATGGAACCCGCGGCGCCGGACCGGTCGAAGGACCATAACCCGTCGCGGTCGGCGACACAAACCGGGAGCCCGATGCGCATGCAACGTCGTCGTTTCGCACAGGCCGTCGCCGCCTCGCTCGCGTGGCCTGCAGCCGTACTCGCAGATTCCGACGCGAAGGAAGACGATGCCATGCACACCCTGAATCGCGGTGACTGCGCGCTGCTGCTGCGTCATGCGCCGACCGAACCCGGCATCGGAGACCCGGACGGTTACCGGCTCGACGACTGCAGCACGCAACGCAATCTGTCGGCGGACGGACGCGCGCGCGCAAGCCGCGCGGGCGCATTCCTGCGGCAGCGCGGGCTGGTGTTCGACGGGGTATTCAGCAGCCGCTGGTGCCGCTGCCGTGACACCGCATCGCTGATGTTTCCCGGACAGGAGATCCGGGTGCTGGACGCGCTGAACTCATTCTTCGACGGACGTCACGAGCGCGATCGCCAGACGGATGCGCTGCGCGCATGGCTGGCTGCGCAGGGCAGCGGTAGAAGGGTGGCGCTGGTCACCCACCAGGTGAACATACTGGCGCTGACCGGCGACAATCTGGCCATGGGCGAAGCGGTCGTGGTGACGGCTGACCGGCGCGGCAGCGTTCGCAGCGTCGGTCGCATCGAACTTCAGTAGCTGCCGGCCTTCAACCCGGCAAGGTGCTCGTCGTAGCGGAACACGAAATCCTTGTCCTTCAGCGGTGCATGGCAGCCCCGGCAGGTTTCGTATTTCGCTTCACCGTTGAGTTCGCCGTTGCCCCTGAACGCAGTGTAGATCCAGTCTCCGTTCCGTTGCGCCTCCGGCACGTTGCTGCCCCAGCCGGAGTTCTTGCCCATGACGAACACGGCCGCCAGCTTGTCCTTCACCAGCTTGCCGTCTGCACCCTTGAACGGCTGACCGGCGGGGTCGAGCTTGACCGACCAGTTTTCCATGACGAAGGTCGAGCCCGGCGGAAAGCCGCGATCCGCCGAACCCCGCGCGGCGTCGGCATTCATGTAGATGTCACGGATCTGCTTCGCATCCGCCCGCTGAACGTCGGTCAGGAATTTCGGCCAGGTCCTGTAATCCGCGGGCAGCGGCAATTGCCCATCATTCAGCGCGGCTGGCGGCGGCGCACTGTTCATCGGGCTGCAGCCGGTCATCACGACGGCGAGGCAAAGTACGGTCAGGACATTCTTCTTCATCGACGGATTCCTCCGGGGCGGTGGACATGCAGGTGGCGGTCAGGGGAAAGAACCCGTTCGCAGCGTTGTCGCTGCGCGACGGTTCTGTTCCCCGCATTGCCCGATACGCAGGAAACGTCGATCCGGATGCACGGCAGTGCCATTACTGCCGGCGCGACCTCCGGAGGGCTTCCAGCGAAAGCAGCGCCAGTCCGAAGCCGATCAGCAGCATGCCTGCCAACTCGCCGGGAGCGGGACGTTCGCCGAGCTGCCAGGCGGCAGACAGCACGCCGATGACCGGGGTGATCAGCGACACCATGCTGGTCGTACCGGCCGACAGGCGGCGCAGGGCATAGAGCCACAACAGCCAGGCGACGACCGTTCCGGGCACGATGTTGTACAGCAGCGCGGCGACGAGCGACGCCGTCCAGTTGATGGGAGGCGCCGGCCACCACAGGGCGAGGACGACCAGCGGCACCGAGCCGATCAGCGACTGCCAGGCCGCGATGGCGAGTACGTCGATGTCGGGCGCGCGCGCCTGAAGACGCTTGGCCACGATCACCGCCAGTGCCCAGCAGACACCCGCCAGGGTTGCCAGCACGGTGCTGAGCAGGTCACCGGCAAGGTGCAGCGGATCGAGGATGCACAGCAGTCCGGCCAGCGTCGCGGCAGCCGAGGGCCACTGCCACCCGCGCAGACGGTCGCCGAGCAGCGGCCAGGCCAGCAGCATCACCCAGAACGGCATGGTGTAGGCCAGTACTGCACTCTTGCCGGCGCCGCCGCTGACCAGCGCAAGGATGATGAGGCCGGTGAAACCGGTCGTCTGCAGCAGGCCCATCAGCGCAACGGAGCCCATTTCCCTTATGCGGACCGGACGGCGCAGCGCGAACGCCAGACCGAACAGCAGCATGCCCCCGATCAAGGTACGCAACGCACCGAACTGGAACGCCCCCATGTCGACGAGCGCGATCTTCATGACCACCCAGTTGTAGCCCCAGATCAGGGCCAGGCCCATCAGGGCGATCAAGGCCCGCGTCGACGAAGTCATGTCGCGTTCAGTTCCAGATGTGGGTGAGCGCGCGCCAGCTGCCGTCGGGCTGACGACGGTAGGCCAGCGTCAGGTGACCGCCGAAATGCTGCACGGTACCGTCGGCGCTCGTCGACTCCGCGCTCCAGCGGCCGCGTTGCGTGGCGACCCGCTCGTCGCCCTCGACGGCATGCAGTTCGATGCGGTGATTGCGGATGCCCTGCTCGATGGCACCCGCAAACAGCGCCTCGATATGACTGGCGCCGAGTGCTGCGTCACCACCGGCCGGCAGCACTGCGGCGTGTTCGTCGTACAGCGCGGCAAGCGCGGCTGCATCGCCGCGGTTGAAGGCCGCATCCCAGCGCTGGTTCATGTCGGCAATGGTGATCTGCAAGGTGTGCTGCGTCATTGTGAGACTCCTCTGGATTGATTGATGCTGCCTGAAATGTGATTAGCCGGCTAACCAGCTGGATAAAAAAAGGGCCCTACCTGAACGCGTCGATTTCGGCCTGCACCAGACCCAGCATCGACTGCAGCAGGCTGCGCTGCGTCTCGTCCAGTCCGGACATCAGTTTGCGCACCCGACGGTAGTAATCGGGCATCACCGCATCGAGCGCGCTCTGCCCGGCGCCGGTGAGCCGGACCGTCACGCGCCGGCGATCGGCGGTGTCGAATACGCGCTGCACCAGTCCGTCCCGCTCCAGCCCGTCCAGAAGGCCGGTCATGGTGGCGCGCGTGACACCCGATTTGGCGGCCAACGCCGAAGGCGAAGATTCGAGTGTTTCTTCGCGGAACAGCAGGATGAGCACCCACCAGCGTCCCTGCAGCAGTCCGTGGCGGGCCAGAAAGCCGTCGAGCGCCTGCGACAGGTCGGTCGCCACCCGCAGCAGCGTCAGGAAAGAGGCAACCGCCGTGACGTCCGCGTCGGGATAGCGCTGCGCAAAGCGGTGCAGCACCTCGGGGCTCGGAAGATCGCGCAGTTGAATCATGATTAGCCGCATTATAGTTAGCTGCCGTATCATGTCAACGGAAATCGCGATTGCCGGCGCACCATCGGCTAGGATTGCGTTCGGGCACCGGCAGCCGACGCCGGGCACCCGCCATGATTCTTCGCGAGGCTCAAGTGACCGCCGACATGGATATCGTTTCGACAATTGCCGCTGCCGCGGGTCTTGCATGGGCCAGCGGCATGCGCCTTTACGCCGCCGTGTTCATGGCCGGTCTGGCCGGACGCATGGGCTGGGTCGAACTGCCGGGCAGCCTTGACGCGCTGGAACATCCGCTGGTGCTGACCGCCGCCGGTTTCATGCTCTGCGTGGAGTTCTTTGCCGACAAGATTCCTGCACTCGACAGCCTGTGGGACGGTGTACACACCTTCATCCGCATTCCTGCCGGCGCGCTGCTGGCAGCCTGGGCGCTGGCGGACCAGAGCACGCCGGTGATGCTCGCCGGCGCGCTGCTGGGCGGATCGCTGACCGCCGGCACGCACCTGACCAAGGCCGGCAGCCGCCTCGCCATCAATACCTCGCCGGAACCGGTGAGCAATCTGGTCGCCTCCGGCAGCGAGGACGGCGCGACGGCAGGCGGCCTCTGGCTGGCCTTCGCTCATCCGCTGGTCTTTCTGGGACTGCTGGCCGTTTTCCTGCTGTTCATGGTGTGGCTGCTGCCGCGCGTGTGGCGATTTCTGAGCGGTTTGCTGTCCTGGGTGGCGGGCAAACAGGCGCCGGGTTGACCTCGATCAGCGACCCCCCCCGTCCCGGGCGTCAAATGATGAACATAAACATGGACAGCCAAGGGGAGTGTCATGAAGGCATGGACGGATCTGATTTCCACTGATTACGGGCTGATGAGCCTCATCGTCATCGTGCTGGTCATCTACATGAGCGTGTGGTTCGCCCGTTTCTTCAAGCGCCACATGGATGAGGACGCCGCAGCGGCCGCCCGGCAGGATCAATCCGCGAAACGGTAAGCACCGCCGCGCTCCCTCGCCCGCTGCCATGCAGGACGGCTGTGGATGCGCTTCAGGAAGTCATCAAGTCGCGGCCATGCCCGCCCGAAATCCTCGTTCATTGCAGCGGCTTCCACCGGAAAGCTCATCAGGATGTCCGCAGCGCTGAATTCGCGGCCCGCGAACCACGGGTCGCGGGCCAGTTCGTCTTCCATGAAACGAAGCTGGTCATCAATGTTCGGCCGCACGAAGGTCTTCAGCACGTGATCCGCCAGACCACGGGCCACGGGCTTGACGAAGAACGGCACCGGCGCGTTGCGCACCTTCCGGAACACCAGATGCATCAGCTGGTAAGGCATGGCCGAACCCTCGGCGAAATGCAGCCAGTACGTGTAGCGGCGTGACGCCGGCGTGCCGGCGGCCGGTTTCAGCCGGCCCTTGCCGTAGCTGTCGACCAGGTATTCGACGATGGCACCGGATTCCGCCACAACGATGTCGCCGTCGGCCGAATCGTCATCCGAAATCACCGGAGACTTGCCGAGCGGATGCACGGCACGCAGTTCCGCAGGTGCATAGGAGGTTTCCGGGTCACGCTCGTAGCGCTTCACCACGTAGTCGAGCCCGAGTTCCTCGAGCAGCCACAGCACGCGCTGGGAACGGGAGTCGGCGAGATGGTGCACGGTGATCATGTGAGTATCTTCCAGACCAGTGAAACGCCCGCGACGACCAGATCACCGACGTCGAGCGACGTGGCGTCCAGCGAGGGGTTGGACCGGGAGGAGCGGGCAGCGCGCCGCGCCTGCTGCTCGCGGCGTTCGGTATCGATCAACGCATCGGCGATCGCGTCTGGGTCGCGCGTCTTCTGCTTCTCGTCTGCAGCACGATAGCCGTTCAATGCAGCCTTCACCGCATCCGGATCGATGAGCGAAAAGGCGGAACGGCAGTGCGGGCAGGCGTGGTCCTTGCGGATATCGACCGGCGCACCGCAGCCGGTGCAGTAGATGGCGCCGACCCGCTTGCTCAGGTCGTGAATTTCCGGCTGGGTAAGCTGGCGCACGAAGCCCTTCTCCACCATGAAGGACGAAAAGGTGCTGAAGCGACCGTGCCGATGCGGACAGCGGCTGGTCGCATAGCGCCCGCTGCGCACGATGTCGTAGCCATGTTCCAGCTTGCTGCTGCAGCGCGGGCAGGCCATCACCGGCGCCACCGGGTTGCGCTGGGCGTCACGGTGTTCGTGCAGCAGCTTGAACAGGTCGTTGACCGACGCGGGCGACAGCTGCTGGTTCTCGTGCGTGTCGAACCAGATGCCCTGGCAGGCATAACAGATGTCCAGTTCGAGCGGTCCGCCACCGTGGTGCGAAAACGCATGCACGTCCATCGGGACGCGGCAGGAAGGGCAATTCGGTTTCGGGCTCATGATTTGATCGGCAGGCGAGCGGTTGAACGGTCTTCATGCGTACGCGCGACGAACCCCGCGGCGTCCGTATCCTTTGCGGCATCCGCGATCGAAACTTCAGCGCGCGCTGCGCGTCACCTTCACACCGGCCGGCGCGCTGCGATGGAAGGTGACCGGTATCGCCGGCGCCTTCAGCACCGACTTGCGGATGCTCCCCACGACGTGCATTTCGCATTTCTTGCAGTCGAAACGCAGCGTGAGCCTGTCGCTGCCGTTCATCAGCGTCATCGGCTCGGCCTTCACCATGCCGCGCAGATCGTATTCCTTCAATTCCTTCGGACACAGGTTGTGGCTGTAGCGCAGGCAGTGCTTGGTGATCATCAGCGACACCTCGCCCTCTTCCCGGTTGAGCTCATAGGCATCCGCGATCAGCTCCACACCGTGCTTGCGATAGAAGGCCCTCGCCTTGTCGTTGGACACATTAGCCAGATAGCTCAGTTCGCTATCGGTGAAGCGCACCGGCGGCTCGACCGGCGCCAGCGGATGCGGGCGGGCATGGGCGGCGAGGCGTACCGTTTCAAGCTGCTGGCAGGCATCGCGGCGCATGCCGTTCAGCATGGAGGCGGGCAGAAACCAGGCCTGCTGTGTATCGACCTTCACTGCCCGGACTTCGAACATCGTGTTGCCCAGCTTCGAAATGCTGTCGCGAATGCCCGCCAGCGCGCGTTCGGCATCATGCGCCGGCTGCCTGTCATGCATTCGCTCGACGCGCGCGCGGCAGCCATCCTCGTCGGTCAGCGTCAGCGCGAAGCCATCCGCCATTTCCGAAAAAACCAGGTCGACAGCCACACGCCGTTCGCTCGACTTCTTGTCGAGTGCGCGTTCGAACGCCTGATCCCGGTTGCGGAACAGCATCACTCCCGCCCTCAGATCCTCCGGCATCACGTTCGGGAACAGGCGCGGTCCCTTGACCGTATTGATGCGCACTCCCTGCAGTTCGCGGTGGCTGTCGTAATAACTGAGCCCGTCGCCGTTGTGGATATCCACCAGCGCCTCGACCTCGATGTGGTCCGCCGCCAGGCGCACGACCGTCGCCGCCTCCTCGCCGACGAAACCCGGCGACTCGAAGGCTTCGATGCCGTGCTGCCGGCCATTGACGAAGTAATCCGTCGCGCCGCGGTTGTACGACTTCTCCGGCTGCGGCGTGAAGAAGAAGGTGCAGCGGCCGCTGGACGCCCGGCGGTATGCCGGCAGATCCTCGAGAGCGTCGTCGATCAGCGTGCGGTAGTGCGCCGTGATGTTCTTGACGTAGGCGAGGTCCTTGAGGCGTCCCTCGATCTTGAAGGAACTGATGCCGGCGTCGATCAGCGCGCGCAGGTTCGTACTCTGGTCGTTGTCCTTCATCGACAGCAGATGCCTGTCGTGAGCCACCACACCGCCCTGCGCATCGGTCAGCGTGTAGGGCAGGCGGCAGGCCTGCGAACATTCGCCTCGGTTGGCACTGCGGCCGGTGTGGGCATGGCTGATGAAGCACTGGCCGCTGAAAGCCACGCACAGCGCACCATGCACGAAGAATTCGAGCGCACATTCGGTGCCGGCCGCGATGTCGCGGATCTGCTCGATCGTCAGTTCGCGCGCCAGCACGATCTGCGAGAAACCGACGTCCTGCAGGAAACGCGCCTTGGCGGCATCGCGAATGTCGGTCTGCGTGCTGGCATGCAGCTGGATCGGCGGCAGATCCATTTCCAGCAGCCCCATGTCCTGAACGATCAGCGCATCGACGCCTGCGTCGTACAGCCGGTGAATCGTATCGCGGGCCGGCTCCAGTTCATCGTCGCGAAGAATCGTATTGAACGCGACGAACACGCGTGCGTGGTAACGATGCGCATGCGCCGCCAGACGCGCGATGTCCGGCACCTCATTGTCGGCACCCTTGCGCGCACCGAAGGACGGGCCACCGATATAGACCGCATCGGCGCCATGGTTGATGGCTTCGATGCCGAAATCGGCATTCTTCGCGGGCGCGAGCAGTTCCAGCGTGTGGCGTTGCGTTGTCATCGGCAATCGGGTCCGGTCGGGCGATATCTGGGTGGGGCGATTATCCGCGAGCACGCCGGAAATGAAAAACCGGCCAGCGGCCGGTTTCGGAAAGCGTGGCGGCGCACCGGCTCAATGCCGGCGCCGCGCGAATGACCCCACCATGAGCAGGCCACCCAGCATCAGCGCCCAGTTGCCGGGTTCAGGCACCGGCGACGGCACAGTGATCTGCTGGCTCGCCACCTCCCAGCCGATGTCGTCGAGTGCCGCCCAGTCAAGGTTGGTCATGTACTGGCGCCGCCCGACATTGATGAAGGGCGACAGCAGCGGCACCTGCTGCACGCCATTCGCGCTGCCCATCAGAGACGACGAAAAGTGCGCATCCGAACCGTCGCCCTGCAATGCGGCGGGCTGTCCGCTGTTCGCCGCACTGGTCACCGCCCCCGTGAAGGTGTCGCCCTGAACCTGATTGAACCAGCTACCTGCCGTGCCGAATCCCAGCACGTGCGCGGTTTCGTGCATTGCGACCGTGTAGAAATCGAACTGCCCGGAGAAGTTTTCCAGCGTGGACACGTCGCTGTCGAAATGCCATGCGACATTCGATCCGAAAGTGATCGAACCACCCCACGGTGCAAAGTCGGCCACGGGGAACACGTAGCCGCCCGCAACATCCACAATGCCGGTCTCGCCCCGCGATGCGGCATTCTTCACGAAGGCATCGCTGCCACTCACCGAATAGGCGCCGGGCCCGCCGACACCGAGTGTCTGCGACGAAAAAGCCTGAGTCCCGACGAATATCCGGACCTCGTCGGCTGCGACCTGGAAGTTTTCGACCACTTTCGATCCGCCGAACGGATTCTGCGGGTCGAAGAAATCGACCGTGAACGCATTCCTGCCGGATGGCGCGATTGCCGTCAGCGTATCCAGAAGGTTGAGGCTGAACACCCGGGACACCTGATCCAGTACGGCGCGTCTCTCCGAAGTGAAAAAGCCCGTGCTGTCGTACGTATAGTCGAACACGACATCGACTGCACGCACAGGCAGTGCGGTCGTCATCACGCACAGCGCGGTCAGGGTGATCAGCGGTTTCATCAAGCGGCTCCAGTCAGGTGATGCAGCGGTCTGCCCGCGGAACCCGGCCAACGGGCATGCGACGACCGGCGGAGGCATTCTTGCAGAAATGCCGCCCGATGTGCCATCGGTATGCAAGCAATTGTTATGCAATCGACCTGTTCACCCACCTCTTTGCGCACACGTCTGTGACTTTTCGTGACAGCGCCCGCAGTGCGTCAATATTGCATGGCGTCAGGCCCCCTCGGAGGTGACACTGCGCCAGACAACGAATCCGCGACAGCCGCCTGCCCCCGTGATGCGCACTGCACACGGCTCATGCAGAGCACGCAACCGAAGACATGACCGCGGAGCCGGAAATACCCGTCAATCAGGCCACCACGCCGAGCCCACTCAAAACGACACCTGACACGGCCATTCCATGGCTGGCTCGCGCCGTTGACCTGGTGCTGGGCGGTGACCCGCATCAACGCCTGCGCCTCGGCCGCGCACTGACGTCGATGCTGGTGTTCCTCGTGTGCATCGTGCTGGCCGAATATGCCGTGCGGCACCAGATGGCGCGCGCGACCTTCGCACACCTGCTGCAGGCAGGCATGCTGACTTGGATGGCAGCGGTCTTCATCACCCTGCGCAGCGGATTCAACAAGCGCTTTGCCGACCCTGCGCTGACGCTCACCCAGATCGTCGGCGCTTCCACCTGGATCACGGTGGCCTACGCGATCTTCGCGCCGGTCCGTGGCGCGTTGCTGATGCTGCTGGCGCTGACGCTGGTATTCGGCATTTTCAACCTGAATGCCCGTGGCCGGCGCATCTGCAACTCTTACGCGATGGCGCTGATGGGCATCACGATGGTCATCATGTCGAGGCTTGATCCGGACGCCTTCCCTCCCCATGAGGAAATCATCCACTTTCTGCTGGTGGTCACGATCCTGCCGGTCGTGTCCATGCTCGGCGCCCAGCTCGGCAACATCCGCCTGCGCCTGCGCCGGCAGCGCGACGAACTGGAGAAGGCGTTCGAACGGATCCGCGAGATGGCTACGCGCGACGAACTGACCGGTCTTCACAATCGCCGCTACATGCTGGACAGGTTCGCGCAGCAGATCAGCCGCATGGAACGTTCCGGTGCGCGCTTCTGCGTCTGCATCGCCGATCTGGATCACTTCAAGCACATAAACGATGCGCATGGCCACGGTGTCGGCGACGAGGTGCTCTGCAAATTCGCGGACATCGCACGCACATCACTGCGCGAATCTGACTTGCTGGCGCGCTGGGGCGGCGAAGAATTCCTGTTCCTGCTGCCCGACACCGGCGCCGACCAGGCAAGCGTGAGCATCGAACGGGTGCGCGCCTCGCTGGCGGCTCAGGTCATCGTCGCGGCGCTGCCGTCATTGACCGTCACCTTCTCGGCAGGTCTGACCGAGTTCCGCCACGGCGAAAGCGCGGATCACGCCATCGAACGCGCAGATCTGGCGCTGTACCGCGCGAAGAATCAAGGGCGAAACCGCACCGTCCTCGACTGAGCCGGCGCGGTTCCCCGGGATCAGCGCGCGATCGGCTTGTAGCGGATGCGCTTCGGCTTCGCGCCTTCTTCACCCAGGCGCTTCTTCTTGTCGGCCTCGTATTCCTGATAATTGCCGTTGAAGAAGGTCCATTGCGAATCGCCCTCGGCCGCCAGGATGTGCGTGGCAATGCGGTCGAGGAACCAGCGATCGTGTGACGTCACCAGCACGCAACCCGAGAACTCGAGCAGCGCGTCTTCCAGTGCGCGCAGGGTCTCCACGTCGAGGTCGTTCGACGGTTCGTCGAGCAGCAGCACGTTGCCACCGGCGATCAGCGTCTTCGCCAGGTGCAGGCGCCCGCGCTCGCCGCCGGACAGGTTGCCGACGATCTTCTGCTGGTCGCCGCCCTTGAAGTTGAAGCGGCCGATGTAGGCGCGGCTGGGCATTTCGAAACGCCCCACGGTCAGGATGTCGGCGCCGTCGGCGACCGCCTCGAACACGGTCTTCGAGCCATCAAGCCCTTCGCGCGTCTGATTGACCGCCGCGATCTTCACCGTCGGCCCGACCACGATTTCACCCGAATCCGGCTTGTCCTGACCCTGGATCATGCGGAACAGCGTCGATTTGCCGGCGCCGTTGGGACCGATCACACCGACGATGGCGCCGGGCGGAATGCTGAAGCTCAGGTTGTCGATCAACAGCCGGTCGCCGAAGCCCTTCGAGACGCCGTTGAATTCGATCACCTTGTCACCGAGGCGCTCGCCCGGCGGGATGAAGATTTCGTGCGTCTCGTTCCGTTTCTGGTATTCGACGCTGTTCATTTCCTCGTAACGCGCCAGACGTGCCTTGCTCTTGGCCTGACGCGCCTTCGGGTTGCCGCGCACCCACTCGAGTTCGGTGGCAAGCGCCTTCTGGCGCGCCGATTCGGTGTTCTCCTCCTGCTTCAGGCGGGCGCCCTTCTGGTCCAGCCAGCTGGAGTAGTTGCCCTTCCACGGAATGCCGTGGCCGCGGTCCAGTTCCAGAATCCATTCGGCCGCGTTGTCCAGGAAGTAGCGATCGTGCGTCACCGCCACCACGGTGCCGGGGAAGCGCACCAGGAACTGTTCCAGCCACTCGACCGATTCCGCGTCCAGGTGGTTGGTCGGTTCGTCCAGCAGCAGCATGTCGGGCTTGCTCAGCAAAAGCTTGCACAGCGCGACGCGACGCTTCTCGCCACCCGACAGCGGGCCGATCTTCGCGTCCCAGGGCGGCAGACGCAGCGCGTCGGCGGCAATCTCCATCTGCGTTTCGATGTCCGCACCCGCAGTGGCAAGCACGTTCTCGTACTTCGCCTGTTCTTCGGCCAGCTTGTCGAAATCGGCGTCCGGTTCCGCGTAGGCGGCGTAGATGGCATCCAGTTTCGTGCGCGCCTCCATGATTTCGCCGAGACCGGATTCCACCTCTTCCTTCACGGTCTTGCCGGCGTCCAGTTCGGGCTCCTGCGGCAGGTAGCCGATGCGGATGCCCGGCAGGTGCTGAACCTCGCCATCGAACTCGTGGTCCGCGCCGGCCATGATGCGCAGCACCGTCGACTTGCCGGACCCGTTGAGGCCGAGCAATCCGATCTTTGCGCCCGGGAAGAAGGACAGGGAAATGTCCTTGATGATCTGACGCTTGGGGGGAACCACCTTGCTCACATGGAGCATGGACATTACGTATTGAGCCATGGAATCGCTGCCGGACTGACGTGAAAGGCGTCAAGTATGCCGCAAGCCCCGTCCCGACATCATCAAGCCGCGGCCGGCTCTACCGTAAAACCTGTCGTGACACCTGCAGAAGCCTGCGCCGCGAGGCTCTCGCTGCAGCTGCGGTGGTCATGCTTGCCGGCGCGGCTGGCCTTCGTCCATCCGGCCATGGTGACACTCAACTGAAATGCAGGTCCAATGTCACGCATGAATCCAGCGCATTCACCGGTAACCGAGCCGGCAAAGGCCTTCTGGCAGATCGCCGTGCCGGTGCTGGCCGCATCCGTCATCGCTGCGCTTGCGGTTCTTCTGGTCTGGAAGGAACTCGATCGTCGACACCACGATCGGGTGCTGGAGCGGCTTGCCCTCGAGGCGCGCGAGGTGGCGCAGACGGTCGAGCAACGCATGCGCGCATACCGGCAGGTGCTGCGAGGCGCACGCGCTCTGTTCGACGCCTCGGACAATGTGACCCGGGATGACTGGCGCGCCTACGTCGGCGCCCTGGCGCTGGAACAGGACCACCCGGGCATCCAGGGCGTGGGGTTTGCCGTCAGGGTGGACGCTGCAGACCTCGATGCCCACGTCGCACGGATGCGCGACCGCGGCCATGCCGGCTACCGGATCAAGCCGTCCGGCGCGCGCGCCGAATACAGCAGCATCATCTATCTCGAACCTTTCAACTGGCGCAACCAGCGGGCCTTCGCCTACGACATGCTGTCGGAACCGGTGCGCGGCGAGGCGATGCGGCGGGCGCGCAGCACCGGCGAGGCAGCGTTGAGCGGCAAGGTCAGACTGATACAGGAAACAGACCGGGACGTGCAGACCGGTGTGCTGCTTTACCTGCCTGCGTATCACCACGGCATGCCGACCGACACGGTCGAACAACGCACGGCGGCCCTTGCCGGCTGGGCCTACAGCCCCTTCCGCATGGACGACCTGATGCGCGGCACGCTCGGCAAGGCTTCCGACTCACTCCGTCTGCGCATTCATGACGGACCGGAATCATTGCCCGATTCACTGTTGTACGACAGCCACCCGGGTGACCCGGTCCGCCACGGTGCCGCCGAACATTCGGTCGTGCGCGACATCGACGGACGCCGCTGGACACTCATGTTCGAAATACGCGAGGAGTCGGCGGCGGACACGGATCGCTGGCGGGTCGAACTCGCACTGATGGCGCTGTTCGGCGCTCTGCTGGTGACCCTGACCGGCAATCTCGCGCTGGCCCGGCGACGTGCGGCACAACTCGCCCTGCTGAGTGCATCGCTGGCTCACAGCGAGGAAATGTACTCGACGCTGGTCAATCTTTCCGGCGAAAGCATCATGTCACTCGACCGGTCCGGCCGCATCGCGTTCGCCAATCCGGCCCTGTGCCGGACGCTCAACGTGGACGCCGCTGCCGTGACCGGGCAACCGCTCGAACAGCTCGCCGACGACGGCGGACGTCAGGCACTTCAGGCGATGTCATTCGCGCTGCTCAACGGCGAACATGTGCGCATGGAACTGACGATGAGCAGCGTAAGCCGGGGCGAAGTCGTGATGCTCGCATCGGGCGTGCCGCGTCTCGATAACAACGGCCAGATCACCGGAGCCATCATCGTCATGGCCGACATCAGCGAGCGCAAGGCCGACGAGATGCGGATCGCGTGGCTGGCCACGCACGACACGCTCACCGGGCTCCCCAACCGCTCGCTGCTGACTGATCGTCTGGCCCGCGCGCTCACGGCATCGCAGCGCTACCGGCACAGTTTCTGCGTGCTATTCATCGACCTTGATCACTTCAAGGAAATCAACGACAGGATGGGGCATCAGGCAGGTGACGCAGTGCTGATCGAAGCCAGTCGCCGCATGCTCGCCTGTCTGCGCGCAGCCGACACACTGGCCCGGCACGGCGGTGACGAATTCGTCGCCCTGCTGTCGGAGAATGGAACGCTCGACGGCGGACTCGCCGTTGCCGAGAAGATCCGTTCCGCACTGTGCCAGCCCTTCGCACTGGCCGAAGGCCAGGCGCAGATTTCAGCCAGCGTCGGTGTCGTCATGTGTCCCGAGCACGGAAATGATCTGGATGTGCTCATGGCACGTGCCGATGCTGCGATGTATGCCGCAAAGGCAGCGGGACGCAATACCATCGCGACCTGGAACCCTCACGACAGCAATCAGGACAATTTCAAATGATCGGTTCGATCGGCCTCATCCTCATCGGCGCACTCCTGCTCGCGTCGAATCTGGAACTGTTCTCCCTGCGTGATCTGGGCCAGCTTCTCGGCACCTGGTGGCCGGCCGTGCTGATCGCGATCGGCGCCGCCGGGCTGATCAAGCGCAAATAGAACGCCTTTCGGGGCCGGGCGAAGTGTCGGTGCTGGCGGCGACACCTCGCAGGACGCGGACACGCGGAGCGGAAGGATTTCCCGACTACTTGCGGCCGTACGTATCTTCGAAGCGGACGATGTCGTCTTCGCCAAGATAACTGCCGGACTGCACCTCGATCATTTCGAGCGGAAGCTTGCCGGGGTTTTCCAGCCGGTGCGTGGTACCCAGCGGAATGTAGGTCGATTCGTTTTCGGACAGCAGCAATACCTCGTCACCGCAGGTGACGCGCGCCGTGCCGCTGACCACGATCCAGTGCTCGGCGCGGTGGTGATGCATCTGCAGCGACAGCGCAGCACCCGGGTTGACCACGATGCGCTTGACCTGAAAACGCGGCCCGGCATCGATCGAGTCGTAGTAGCCCCAGGGGCGGTAAACCTTGCGGTGGTTCTCGGCCTCCGGGCGCTTGCGCGTTTTCAGTTCCGCGACGATGCGCTTCACGTCCTGCGTGCGGTCCTTCGCTGCAATCATCACGGCATCGCTGGTTTCCACCACCACCATGTCTCTCAGGCCGAGGCAGCTCACCATGCGCGTTTCCGCGAAAACCAGACTGTCTTCGGTATCGAGCAGAATCACATCGCCACGCGCCACGTTGCCGTGCCCATCCTTCGCGGCCACCTGCCACAGGGCGTCCCAGGCGCCGACGTCGGACCATCCGGCATCCAGCGGCACCACGACGGCCGGCGCCACGCGCGGCGTGCCGGCGGCGAGCGGCTCCATGATCGCGTAGTCGATGGAATCGGACGGACACGCGGCGAAGGCCGCGCGATCGACACGATAGAAGTCATGATCCGCCGCGCCCGCCGCGTAGGCCGCCTGGCAGGCAGACTCGATGTCGGGGCGGAAGCGCTTGAGCAGGTCAAGCGCGACGCTGGCCTTCATCATGAAGATGCCGGCGTTCCACAGGTAATCGCCACTGTCGAGATAGGACTGCGCGGTCGGCGCATCCGGCTTCTCCACAAAACGGTCCAGCGCACGCACCGGGTTGCCGGGAAGCTTTGCGCCGGTCTTGATGTAGCCATAACCGGTTTCCGGCTTGTCGGGCGTGATGCCGAAGGTGACCACGGCTCCCATCGCCGCCTGGGCAGCACCCAGCGCCACCGCGTCGCGGAAGGCTGCGGTATCGCGGATCACGTGATCGGACGGCATGACGAGCAGCACCGGGTCGGCGCTGCCCGCGGCAATCGCAGCAAGAGCCAGCGCCGGCGCGGTATTGCGGCCGACCGGTTCAAGCAGGAGCGACGCCGGCCGCACGTCGATCTGGCGCAGCTGTTCGGCCGTCAGGAAACGGTACTCCTCGTTGCACACCACCAGTGGCGCAGCGATCGTCAGACCCGGTGCGCCGGCGCGCAGGGCGGTGTCCTGAAGCAGGGTCTGTTCACCGTCAAGCGGCAGCAGTTGCTTGGGATAACGTTCGCGCGAAAGCGGCCACAAACGTGTACCGGAACCACCGCACAGGATGACGGGTTGCAGTGTCATGACGGAAACCTGAAAGAAATCGGGAGCGCCAAGTGTACGTCAGGGCCTGCAGGCTTCTGCGATAAATGCGTTACAGCACATGACCTGCAGGCCGCCTTCGCGCTTTGCGGCAAGTTGTGGCTGCGGCCCGCAGGGGGTTTGCCGGGCACGGCGATGATGGTACTCATCGGCCGCGCCGAGCCGGTCGCCACCTTCGACGGTCCCGCGACACATCCTCCGAATTGTCGCAGCGGCTTTACAGATCGGCAGACGTCGGGCAACGGGCTTGATGGCAGCGCCTAGTCGCCGCTGCCCGGATCCAGATCTTCGGGCACCGGCAGGTCATCCGGCGGAGGCGGGATGTCGGCGCCCCGGGCGAACGCCTCGTTGAGCTGATAGACGTAAGCCAGCACTTCGGCCACGGCGCGGAACAGGCGCGCCGGCACTTCCTGCTCCAGTTCGCAGTGCTTGTGCAGCGCCCGCGCCAGCGGCGGTGCCTCGACCAGCGGCACGCCGTGCTCGCTTGCCAGTGTGCGTATGCGCAGCGCAATCTCGCCGGCGCCCTTGGCCACGATACGCGGTGCACCGCCCTTCGCCATGTCGTAGCGAAGCGCAACAGAGTAGTGCGTCGGATTGGTTACCACCACGTCGGCCTTCGGCACGTTGGCCATCATCCGGTTGCGCGCCATCTCGCGCTGCTGCTGGCGGATGCGTCCCTTCACCTGCGGGTCGCCCTCCTGTTCCTTGAACTCCTGGCGCGCGTCCTCCTTGGTCATCTTCAGTTCGGAGTGGTAGTGCCAGAGCTGGTAGGGCACGTCGATGGCCACGATGAAGGCCATGCCGGACACGAGTATCAGCGTGGACATCATGATCAGGTCGCCGGTCGCGCCGAGTGCCACATCGACGGGGGCTCCGAACAGGGCGAACAGCTTTTCGTGATCGCGCATCACCACCCATACCGCGACACCGCCGACCAGCGACGCCTTGCCGATGCCCTTGCCCAGCTCGACCAGCGCGGTGGTCGAGAACATGCGCTTGAGACCCGGCCCCGGATTGAGCTTGGAGAACTTCGGCCCGAGCGCCTGCGGCGAGAACGTGATGCCGCCCATGAGCAGCGGCGATGCCAGCGCGGCCACGATCAGCGCCAGCATCAGCGGCGCCAGCAGCAACAGTCCGTCAATGCTGCGTTCGATCAGGATGGAAAACATCGCCGACGGATCGAATATGGTCCGCCGGTCGATGCTGAGTCCGTCGCGCAGCAACTGCGCGCTGCGCGGCCACATCCAGCCGGCCAGCGCATACATGCCGGCCACGCCGGTCATGGTCACCAGGAAGGTGCCCAGTTCGCGCGAGTTGGGTACCTGCCCTTCCTCGCGGGCTTTCTCGAGCCGTCGTTGTGACGCCGGCTCGGTTTTTTCGAGATCGCTTTCTTCTGCCACGGACACAGATCAGGACGATGGGGAAGCCGATTGTCGCCCGCACCGGGCGCCGCCGATCGCGGGAATAAGCCCGAAAATCGGGGTCATCGCGGGGCGGCTGCACGCCCGACCCGGCACTGCGCGCGGGGCGGCGTGCCAATGCGGAATCCGTGGAAAGCTTTGCAGGATCCGCCTGCCAAGCAATGCAGTTTAAATTGGTTCGTTCGCCCGGCCTCCTTGCCTACAGTGCGCCGTCACCCCTTTCCGACGGAGCTCCAGAATGAAACGCACCCTTCGCACCCTCGCTGCATCCATCGTCCTCGGTGCCGGCCTGTCCGCGCCGGCCATCGCCGCCGACATCACGCTGCTCAATGTGTCCTACGACCCGACGCGAGAGCTGTATCAGGAATTCAACGCCGCCTTCGCCAAACACTGGAAAGCAAAGTCCGGCGACACCGTCACCATCAAGCAGTCGCATGGCGGATCGGGCAAGCAGGCACGCTCGGTCATCGACGGTCTCGAAGGCGATGTCGTCACGCTCGCACTGGCCTACGACGTCGATGCGCTGCACGACAAGGGCAAACTGATTCCGGCCGACTGGCAGAAGCTTCTGCCGCACAACGCCTCGCCTTACACCTCCACCATCGTGTTCCTGGTGCGCAAGGGCAACCCGAAGGGCGTCAAGGACTGGAACGATCTGGTCAAGCCCGGCGTTGAAGTGGTGACCCCGAACCCGAAGACGTCAGGCGGCGCCCGCTGGAACTATCTCGCCGCATGGGGCTACGCGCTCAAGCAGCGAGGTGGCTCCGACGCGACCGCGCAGGACTTCGTCAGGAAACTGTTCGCCAATGTGAAGGTGCTCGATTCGGGTGCGCGCGGTGCGCTCACCACCTTCGCCGAACGCGGCATCGGCGACGTGTTCATATCCTGGGAAAACGAAGCCTATCTGGCCGTGAAGGAACTGGGGCCGGACAGGTTCGAGCTGGTGACGCCTTCGGTGTCCATCCTCGCCGAGCCGCCGGTCAGCGTGGTCGACAAGGTGGTGGACAAGCGCGGCACCCGCGCCGTGGCGACCGCATACCTGGAATACCTGTACAGCCCGGAAGGTCAGGAAATCGCTGCGCAGAACTACTATCGACCGATCGATCCGAAGGTCGCCGCCAGATACGCAGGGCAATTCGCCGCCATGAAGCTCTTCACCATCGAAGACGTGTTCGGCGGCTGGACCAAGGCGCAGAAGACCCACTTCGCCGACGGCGGCGTGTTCGACAGGATCAACGTCCGCTGATCAGGCACGTACCGCACCATGTCCATCCCGTTCATCCTGTGCCGCCCGCCGGGCGCGGAGGACGTCCACAAGATCTCACCGGACTTTCACGTAGCGCCCCTGCAACACCTCGGTGAAGTACACCCTGCGCGTCGTGTCGCCGTTGGCGTCAAAGGCAATTTCCTGCTGGAGCCCCTGATAGGGCCCGTTCCGCAGCATCGAAGCCTTCAGCGTTTCATTCGAATGCTTCTTGCTGAGTGCCTGCAGAACGACGGTCGCCGCATCGTAGGCCGATATGGAACTGTAGCCAGGCGGGCGCTGGAAGCGCTTGAAGTAGGCCTCGGTGAATTCGGTGAAGCGGCCCGAGGTATCGTCGCGATCGAAGTTCTGCGCGACGAGCAGCCCCTCCACCACGGTGCCGCCGAGATCGATCAGATGTTCCGTTGCCGCCCACTCGGCCGCGCCGATCGGCAGTGCCGGCGCCTGCTTGCGCGCCTGCTGGGCGAGGCGGGCCACGTCGAGCGCGCCTGAAAGGAAGAAAAGGGAATCCGGGCGAGCCGCAACCATGTCGCGCACCACCGGCGCGAAGTCACGGTCCGCTGCTGACTCGTAGGGCACCGCTGCCACCACCTCCGCGCCCGCCGACTGCAGTGCCACGCGAAACTCCGCGAGCCACGATTCGGTGAAGCTCCTGTTGCGCAGATCATAGGCCACCGCGAATTTCCGCAGCCCCCGGCCGGTCATGACCTTTGCGTAATCCCGGGCGTTGTCGCGGGTCGTGCGGTTGATGCGGAAGAGGTTGTCATCCCTGCCGTGAAAGGTCATCGACGTGATCGTGGGGCTGACCTGCAGGACGCCGGCCTCTCCGGTGATCGGCAATGTGACCAGCGCCATGGAACTGGTGAACGGCCCGATGATGGCCGGCACCCCGGCCGCCACGAGATCGCGGGTCGCCCGTGCTGCGGTGTCGGCATCCTGGGCATCATCCTTCGCGATCACCTCCACCATGCGGCCGTCCAGTCCACCGGCACGGTTGAACTGTTCGACGGCGAGCGTGACGCCACGCAGCCCTGCCTGGCCATTGTCCGAATTTGCATCGGTCAACCCGCCGATGAATCCGATGCGCGAAGGGTCCTCGCTCCTGCATCCGGCCGACAACGCACAGACAGCAAAAACGACGAACACGACCGGTTTGAGTCCAGAAGAACACCGGCCAAAGTGCATTTTTGTTTCCATGTCGGGTTCGACAGCCGCTTTAGTGAGATTATTTTCGCTGAAACTCCGATGGGAACGAAATCGAATACTTCCGACCTCGCCTGGTCCGATATGCGCCTCATCGGACAAATGAAGCTTCCCTTGAATGATTTCAAAACTGCTCGAACGCTGGCGGCGATCATGGTCGGAGTCACTCGTCTTCCGGCTGTCGGCCCTCGCCCTCGTACCCCTGCTGCTGGTGCTGCCTGTGGCCATCGTGGCTACCGCACTGATCGGCACCTGGATTTCGGACACTCACAGCGACGACACCCTGCGCGGCAATCTGACGGGCAGCGAGAACTACCTGTCACAGCTGCGTGAGCGCACGCGGCAGCAGATTGCACAGTACGCGAAGTCCGAAAAGCTGGCCGAGATGATGGATCAGCAGGCCCGCCCGCAGGATTTCGAGACGCTTCTGGGAGCACAGGCGAAGGAATGGGGGCTGAGCTATCTGATACTGGCCCGACCGGACGGCGTCGTGATTGCGTCCAGTTCCGGTCAGCAGCCGGGTGACCGGCTGCCCGATTCCTTCGTGCTGCGCCAGGCACGCATCGGCGTCTCCAATGCAGCAATCGAACTTTTCGAACCGGATCAGGCGCGGCTGCTTGTCCCGACGGAAGATCGGTCCGCCACCATATCGAACACCCTGCTGATCAACGCCGCCGCTCATACTCCGCTCGCCGTCGACCGGTCGGAGGCCCTGCTCATCGGAGGCGTGACGATCAACGGCAACACGGCGATCGTCGAACACATCCGGGAAATCGTTTTCCCGGTGGTGTCCCACACGGCGGAAAGCGGCATGATCGCCATCCACTCGGGCGACACCATCGTCGCGGCGACGCGCAGGAACAGCGGATCGAAGCCGCCGACCGGCTTTGCTGAACCCGCATACATCAGCCGCACCGTGCTTCAGCGGGGACAGATGTGGGTGGGACGGATCATCCGGGACGAGGTGTCTTACGCGGCCGCGTTCAGTCCGATCATCGACGGCGAAGGTCGGCGTGTCGGCATGGTGGGCGTTGCGCTGCCGGATCAGACCTATCGCAACAATCGCCTTGTATTGATCCTGGCTGCCATCGGCCTGCTGTCGCTCATCATGCTGGCCATTTCGGCGGTCTTTTATCGAACCGGCAGCGAGCTGACCCGTCGCATCAAGTCGCTGAACAGCGTGATGAGCGCATTCCGCGACGGTCAAAGGCATGCCCGCGTGGGGCCGCTTCCTCCTGCCGATGAACTTGGAAGACTGGCACTGAACTTCGATCAGCTGCTGGACACCATCGATGAACAGGACACCCGGCTGCGTTTTCGCAACGACGAGTTGAGGCGCCTCGGGCAGGAACTGCAGGCACAGCATTCGCGCCTGAACCAGGTGGTCACCGGGACACATGCCGGAACCTGGGCGTGGAACGTACAGACGGGAGAGACGCACTTCAACGAGCGCTGGGCCGAGATCGTCGGGTACGCACTGGCCGAACTGCAGCCGATTTCCATCAGGACATGGGAAAACCTGACCCATCCGGGCGACCTGAAGGAGTCCGGCGAAGCCTTGCAGCGACACTTCAGGGGCGAAACGCCGCACTACGACTTCGAACTGCGGATGCGGCACAAGGACGGGCACTGGGTGTGGGTGCATGACCGCGGTGCGGTCTCCGAATGGACAGACGACGGGCGGCCGCAGTGGATGTTCGGCACCCACATGGATGTGTCCGAACGACGAGAGGCCGAAGAAGCGCGGAACGAAATCCTGTCGCGCCTGCAGCACTTGTCGGCGAACGTGCCCGGCTGCCTCTATCAATACAATCTGCGGCCCGATGGCAGCTCCTACTTTTCCCATGCCAGCGCAGGCATCACCGACATCTACGGCTGCACGCCGGAAGACGTACGCCGCGATGCGACCCCGGTTTTCGAGGTGCTGCACCCGGATGACGTGCCCGCAATCTGGGCCGGCATCCAGCTGTCAGCGGCCGACCTCAGCCCCTGGCGCGCGGTGTATCGGGTCAGACATCCGGTCAGGGGGGAGCGCTGGATCGAGGGCAGCGCTTCACCCGAGCGCAGCGAAGACGGCGTGGTCACCTGGGACGGCTACCTTCGCGACGTGACTGAACAGCAGCATGCAAAGGAACAACTCAAGCTCGCTGCCAGCGTATTCGCCGCCACCCAGGAAGGCATCATCATCACCGACGCGCGGCAGCGCATCATCGATGTAAACCCTGCGTGCCTGAGGATCACCGGATATTCGCGCGACGAGATGCTGGGCCGCACCACCGCATTGCTCGACATCGGACGGGATGCCCCCGGTATCCACGAAGAGCAGGCTGCGGCACTGCTGCGTGACGGCAACTGGAAAGGCGAGGTATCGAGCCGCAACAAGAGCGGTGAATACGTGCCGCAACTGTGGTCCGTTTCGGCTGTATTCGACGAGACCGATCGTCTCGGCCACAGCGTCACGGTTCTGACCGACATCCGTCAGCTGAAAGCACAGCAGGACGAACTGGACCGGCTCGCCCACTACGATGCCCTGACCGGCATCCCGAACCGCAGGCTGCTCCATGACCGGCTGGAAAAGGCGATGGCCTACTCAAGGCGACGCGGCACCGTGCTGGCCGTCTGCCTGATGGATCTCGACGGATTCAAGACCGTCAACGACACCTACGGCCATAGCGCGGGAGACCGTCTGCTGATCGAAACCGCCCATCGCCTGACCCGGGTGCTGCGCAACGACGACACCATTGCGCGCCTCGGCGGAGACGAATTCGTACTGATCTTCCACGATCCGGCCGACACTTCGGTATTCGACCGCGTGCTGGAAACCGTAGCGGCGCCGGTGCGCCTCGATGACGGGGTCGTCAGCGTCTCCGCCAGCATGGGCATCGCCTACTTCGATCACGAACACAACGACGGCGAAATGCTGCTGCGGGAAGCCGACAGGGCCCTGTATCGATCCAAGCAGAACGGCCGGAATCGCTACATGGTGTTCGGGCGACCGGACGACACGCACTGAACGGCTGTGCGATGGTCCGTCACACATCGGTGTGCATGGCGTATCTGCGCCAGGTTTCCGTGGGTAACATGCACGGAGCGTGAAGTCCGGACCGCTTTCGAACAGCCCGGACCGAACGATCTGCCTTGCCTCACTGTCAATGGCACGGATCATCGAAATTTCGTTCTACCCCGCGCCGGAGCACGCCTCATGAAATTGAAGACATTCTGGATACTCTTTGCGCTTGCATCGGCAGCTCAGGCCGCAACGCCCGCGCCGGTTTCGCAGCTGCGGCCGGTCGAGGCGCACGCCATGGCGGCGCAGGCCAGCGCCGAACTGTTCTCGCGCTTTCATTACCAGAACGTGCCGCTCGACGACGCCATGTCGGGCAAGATATTCGACCGCTACATAAAGACGCTCGACCCCGACCGGATCTTCTTCCTGCAGTCGGACATCGACACCTTCACGACCGCACGCAACCTGCTCGACGATGCGATCCTGCAGCAGAAGCTGGAAGTGCCGTTTGCGATCTTCGGCCGCTACAACGAACGGGTACGCCAGCGTCTGGCCGCGGCGCGACAGCTGCTCGACAGCGGTTTCGACTTCGAGCGTCCCGACAGCTATCGCTACGTCCGTACGGATGCGCCCTGGGCGGTTTCGGAAGCGGAACTGGGCGAAATCTGGCGCAAGCGTGTCAAGAATGACTGGCTGCGCCTCAAGCTCGCCGGCAAGGACGACAAGTCGATACGCGAGACGCTGGCCAAGCGATACGAACTTGCGCTGACACACGCCGGTCGTTCGAAGAGCGATGACGTCTTCCAGCTGTTCATGAATGCATACGCGGAGTCGATCGAGCCGCACACCAGCTACCTCGGTCCGCGCGCGTCCGAAGACTTCGCCATCACGATGAAACTGTCGCTGGTCGGCATCGGCGCCGTTCTGCAGGAACGCGACGAGTACGTGACCATCCGCGAACTGGTGCCGGGCGGGCCGGCCGCGCGATCGGAACAACTGGCCATCGGCGACCGGATCGCTGGCGTGGCCAGGGATGACAAGAGCGCGATGGCCGATGTGCTCGGGTGGCGAGTGGACGACGTGGTTGCCCTCATCCGCGGCACCAAGGACACCACAGTGGTGCTCGACATCCTGCCGGCCGGCGCTGGACCGGATGCAAAGCACAAGCGCGTGACGCTGGTGCGCGACACCATCAAGCTGGAAAAGCAGGCAGCGGCCAAATCCGTCATCGAACTCGGCGGCAGCGACAAGCGGCGCGTGGGCGTCATCACATTGCCGACCTTCTACCAGGACGTGGATGCGCGCAACCGCAACGACGACAGTTACCGCAGTGCAAGCCGCGATGTGGCAAGGCTGCTCGGCGAATTGAAGAAGGACAAGGTCGGCGCCGTGCTGATCGACCTTCGCAACAACGGCGGCGGCTCGCTGGACGAGGCAATACGCCTCACCGGCCTGTTCATCGACCGCGGCCCGGTGGTGCAGCAGCGCAATCCGAAGGGCCAGATCCGCGTCGAGAAGGATGTCGAGCCGGGCGTTGCCTGGGATGGGCCGGTCGGCGTGCTGATCAACCGCGCGTCGGCCTCGGCATCGGAAATCTTCGCTGCTGCCATTCAGGACTATGGCCGCGGTCTGATCATCGGTGAACAGAGCTTCGGCAAGGGCACGGTACAGACGCTGCTTGACCTCGATGAAATGGCCAAGAGCGAAAAGCCGACCTTCGGCGAACTCAAGATGACGGTGGCGCAGTTCTTCCGCGTGTCGGGCGGCACCACGCAGTTGCGCGGCGTCACCCCCGACATTCCGCTGGCCTCGACCTCGGACGCCCAGCGTTTCGGCGAATCGAGCTACGACAACGCCCTGCCCTGGACGCAGATCAGCCCGGCGGACTTCAAGCCGGTCGGCAGCCCGACCGACCTGCTGCCCGCACTGATCCAGCGCCACCGGTCGCGCATCGCCGGAGACGTCGATTACGGCGAACTGCTGGAAGACATTGCCGAGCTCGAAGTACTGCGCAAACGGACGGAAATCTCGCTGAACGAAGCCGATCGCCGCAAGGAGCGCACGCAGCAGGAAGCACGGCTGAAGGCACGCGAACTGGCGCGGGGCGAAAAGAAGGGCGAAGCAGCGAATGACGAAATGCCGGCCGCCGCGCGCGACGATGGCCTGCAGGCCGGCGAACGCAGCCTCGGCGCAGAACTGGCGGCCGAACAATCCCGCAAGTCAGCCCGTGATGTGCTGCTCGACGAGGCCGCCAGGATCATGGGAGACGTGGTGGAACTGACCAGATCGGGTACAGCGGTGGCCAGCAAGCGCACAGCGGGTGTTTCCACCACCCCCTGAATTGCGAAGGAAACGGCAGGAATGGGTCCGATACTGGTGGTCCCGGGCCTCAACGGCAGCGGGCCTGATCACTGGCAGAGCTGTATGTAAACGCTTCTCGGTGCGGATCGCATTGAGCCAGCGGACTGGACGGACGCTCGCCAGCTCGCTGAACGAGGTGACGTCAAGACAGCGCTGAAGCCGGCTTCGGCCGAGGACTGAGCCGGGCACAGACGCAAGGCTCTGACGGAACCCGCCTCGCCTTGAACCAACCTCTTGAGCCTGGAGTCCTGGATCTGCGAATGGTCGCAGCCCGGATCATCGACGGGGCATCGGCAGGCGCGTGCCGTGGATGCGTGAAAACCGTCGAGACCCAGTCTGCGTCCGGGATAGGTCAGGAGCCTCTGAGGCCCTGACGCAAAGAGCTCTGCAATGCAGACGTCTCGCGGTGCAACGCCATGAGGCGCTCCGAAAGCGCCAGCAGATAATCTTCCATCATGCGCGAGATTTCGCGCACGGACTGGTTCGGTGACCCTGCCATGGCGCGACTGGCATCGATCCTGGCCTGCAGATCCTGCAGGACTGCCTGTTTTTCAGGCGGACATGTATTGATGAATTGCTCGATCACGCGCCGACGCTCCGCAAAGTAAGCCTGTGGATCGGTCGCTGCCAGATCCCGCCAGACATCAAACTTGAACTCCTCTGATTCGCTCGACACTCGGTGCCCTCCGCCGACAATGGTCACTTACGGCGATTTGAACACATCATGCGGATGCTTATCGCGGCAGCGTTTCACGTGCAGCGACGAGACGTGCAGCCTGTTCCACGCCCTGATAGGCAAGGTGACCGGACAGATCAGGACAAAAAGCATCGGTATTCACCATGTCGAGCGTCGTCTGCACCCACGCGCGCACTTCCTGCGCACGCATGAACAGGCCACGCGCATCGGCTTCGGCGGCATCGTCCGCGAGGCAGAGGGCAGTCACCATGGCTTCATTGCCCAGCACCTCGATGGACGCCATCAGACGCATGATTTCCGCGTGATGCGCCTGCACGCTTGCTGCCGGCAACAGCGCAGCAGCGGGAAAGGGCGATGAAATCGGCTGGATCAGGGTAGCTTCGGCCATGGTGTTACTCCCTCGGGTTAGCGGTCGGCGGATTGCCGGTTGTAATTGGTTATCGACCGAAATCGAGCGCGCTTTAGGGGAAGATATATTGCATGGCAAAATGACTGCAACACCTT
>JAGNYW010000062.1 GCA_017984755.1 Methyloversatilis sp. | reverse complement strand
GAAACCATCCTGTGCCTGCGTGGCCGGCTTGGTTGCATCCTGTTCGACGAGGCGGGCGGCGTGCAGTCGACGTACGTGCTCGAGCCCGGCGGCACATGCGGCATCGACATTGCGCACGGCCAGTATCACAGCCTCGTTGCGCTGCTGCCCGGCTCTGTCATGTTCGAAGCGAAGGCAGGTCCTTACCAGCCCTTGACCCCGGATGAACTGGCCCCATGGGCGCCTGCATCCGGCAGACAGGCTGACGCCTGTCTGCGCGGGATGATTGCCCTGTTCGATGAAGGCATGGCGCGCTGAACGCGCGTCGGTGCAGCCGAACGGCCTGCCGCGGGAACTGCAGCCGTTCCGTGCTGCCCATCTGCAAATGTTAATTTTTACCCTTCAGTCCCTGCAGTGACTGCCGTGAACCCAGACAGTCCCGCTTACTTCCTCCGGATATCGCTCAGCCGTGCAGACAGCTCGAATCGCATTGTTAGAAGACGACCCAGTCCAGGTCGAAATACTTGGCAGCTGGCTTCGTGCCGCCGGTCATGACGTGCATGTCTTCATGCGCTCGCGTGACCTGATGCGCGAAGCCGTGCGTGAAAGTTACGACCTGCTGCTGATCGACTGGGAATTGCCCGACCTGCCGGGCGCCGACGTGCTGCGCTGGCTGCGCAATGAGCGCCAGCTGCAGACACCCGTCATTTTCGTGACGGCGCGGCAGGACGAGAACGACATCGTGACCGCGCTGGCGGCGGGCGCGGACGACTACATCGTCAAGCCGGCGAGACGCATGGAACTGCTGACCCGCATCGAAGCTGTGCTGCGGCGCAGCCGGCCGGCGCCGGATCAGCCGGTCATCGAGGCGGCGCCCTATCATTTCGATCTCAATTCCCATACCGCCCGCCTCAACGATGAGGTGGTCGACCTGACCGAACGCGAGTTCGAACTGGCGGTGTTCCTGTTCCGCAATGTCGGCCGCCTTGTTTCTCGCGGACATCTGCTGGAATCGCTGTGGGGCCGCAAGGGCGACGTTCCGACCCGTACGGTCGATACGCACATGTCGCGCGTGCGTTCCAAACTTGGCCTGCGCCCTGAAAACGGCTACCGGCTTGCATCCACCTACAATTATGGTTACCGCCTGGAACGTGTGTCAGGCGATGCGAGACCGTCGGATCCGCAACCGGCGGCATGAACTCCGGACACGACAAATGAAAAAGGAGCCGTCAGGCTCCTTTTTCATTTGTGGCGCATCGCGTTCTACTTGTTCAGCGAATCCCTGATCTGACGCAGCAGCACGACTTCTTCGGGCGGTTCCGGCGGGGCTGCAGGCGCTTGGGCCTCCTCGCGCTTGAGGCGATTGATCTGCTTCACCATGATGAAGATGATGAAGGCGAGGATGACGAAATTCAGCGCGATGGTGACGAAGCTGCCCCACGCGAATACGGGCACGCCCGCCTTGCGGAGATCTGCCAGTGTTTCCGGTACGCCCGGCGGGATGTCTTTCAGGACGATGAAGAACTGACTGAAATCGAGACCACCGAACAGTGCGCCGACGATGGGCAGGATCAGGTCGGCAACGACCGAATCGACGATCTTGCCGAACGCAGCGCCGATGATGACACCGACAGCCAGATCGACGACATTGCCCTTGAGGGCAAACGCTTTGAACTCGGATGCGAAGCTCATCACCATCTCCTTTTTTGTCTGGTTGTCACCACGGCCGGCCCGTTCGCACGGCGCTGCAGCGGATACTCGAATTGCAACGGCGGGGAAGATAACACAGGCGCCACAGCCGACCCGGGACAGGCTTCTCTGATACCCTCGCGAGCCATCCTGCTCACTGAGTGGGCCCGGACGCGAGTGCTGCAAGCATGACGCAGCTTCTTCCGGCGGGTCCGTTTCGCATGGAGAAAGCATGAAGATAATCAAGCTGACGGCGTTTGCACTGGGTGGAGTCGCAGCGCTCCTTTCGGCGGTCGTGCTTTATGTGGCCATCACCTTCGACGCGAACCGCGTTAAGGAAGAGCTCAGGCGGGTCGTGCTGGAGCAGAAGCAGCGCACGCTCGTGATAGAGGGCGATGTCGACCTTTCCTTCTACCCGAATCTGGGGCTGAAGCTGGGTCGAGCATCGCTGTCCGAACACAACTCGGCGGATCCTTTTGCCGCGATCAAGGGCGCGCGGGTGTCGGTGGCGTTGCTGCCTCTCTTGTCAGGCACGCTCGTGGTCGACGAGATCCGCGTCGAGGGTGGCAGCGTAAGCATCGTTCGTTTCAAGGATGGATCGCTGAACATCGATGACCTGATGTCGGCTGAAAAGGACGAAAGCTCGCCGGTTCGCTTCGACATTGCAGGGTTGCGCCTGTCCGGCTCCCGATTGGTCTTCCGCGACGAGGCGTCCGGCGAAATGCACACGCTCGACGGCATCGACCTGGCAATCGGCAAGCTGGCGAATGCAGCGAAGGGCCGGCTCGATCTTGCTGCACACTGGATCTCGGCAAAGCCCGTTGCAGACAGCCGCATCGTGATCGGCGCCGCATATGACTACGATCTGGCCGCACGGCGTTATGCCCTTGATACCCTTGACGCGAGCCTCGAAGGCAACCTGCAGGACCTGACCGACGTGCGCATCGTACTGGCTTCGGGACGGCTGGAAGCGTCCGCCGAAGGTCGCCTTGACCTGCAGAAGCTGGCGCTCGACCTGAAGGCGAAGCGCGCGGGAGAGTCACTGGAGGTGAGATTGTCTGCCCCGGCCCTGCTCGTTGCCGAAGGTGGCCTCCGCAGTGAAGAGATCAGCATCGCCGCAAACGTCGATTCCCAGTCGCGTGCCGTCGCCACGAAGCTGCTGCTCAAGGGCGTCGAGGGCAGCGCCGGCCTGCTCAAGGTGACCCGCCTTGCGCTTGATGTCGATGCGCGGCTGGACACGGCAGCAGTCCGGGGTTCGGTGAGCACGCCGATGAATGTCGTGTTCGGAAATCCATCTGTCGAACTGGCCGCGCTCGACGGCAGCTTCGACGTTGCGCACCCCGCGCTGCCGATGAAAACCGTGAAGCTGCCGATCAAGGGAGCCGCGCGCGCGGATCTGAAGGCACAGACAGCGGGGCTTGATCTCGACACCCGACTCGATGAAAGTCACATCGTGCTCAAGCTGGCGGCCACGCGGCTGGCCCCGCTGGCCCTCACTTTCGATCTCGATATCGACCGGCTCAACATCGACAAGTATCTGCCGCCGGCTCCGGCCGATGCAAAGTCCGATACCAGGACTCAGGCCCGGCCCGATGACGCGCCGGTCGATCTGTCGGTGCTGCGCGGCATCGATGCAAGCGGCACCGTGAAAATAGGCGATCTGCAGGTTTCAGGCGTGAAGATGACCAACATGCGTCTCAACATCAAGTCCGCCAACGGCCGGGTCGATGTGGCGCCCTATTCGGCGAGTCTGTACGAGGGGGCGGCCCGCGGCGCCCTGTCCCTGAATGCCGATGGCAACCGCATCACGCTGAGGCAGACCCTGTCGGATGTCGACGTCCATCCGTTGATCCGTGATGTTGCGGGCAAGGACATCCTGGAAGGCAGGGGAACGGTCGTGCTCGATGTCGCCACATCCGGCGCGACGGTCGGTGCGCTCAGGAAGGCACTCGACGGCAATGCTTCCCTGAAACTTCGCGATGGCGCCATCCGTGGCATCAACCTCGCGAAGAGTCTGAGGGAAGCCAGGGCGAAGCTGGGCGGCGGCGGTGCATCGGTGCAGCAGGCGAACGCGACCGAAAAGACTGACTTCTCGGCACTGAGCGCCAGTTTCAGCATTGACGACGGTGTCGCGCGCAACGCCGATCTGATCGCCAGTTCTCCATTTCTGCGTCTGGCCGGATCGGGCAGCATCGATCTGGGCGAATCGACGATGGATTACGTCGCCCGTGTCACGCTGGCGGCAACAAGCAAGGGTCAGGACGGGAAAAGTGCGGCTGAACTGAAGGGTCTGACTGTGCCGGTGCGCCTTTACGGTCCGTTTGCCAGCCTCGACTACAAGATCGAATTCGGTGATCTGGTCAAGGACGCAGCCCGCGCCAGGGTTCAGCAGCAGACGCAGCAACTGCAGGACAAGGCGCGGGAAAAGGTCGGCGAGAAGCTGAAGGGCCTGTTCGGTCAGTGAGTGGGATCGGGGCGCCTGCCGGTAATGACGGTTTCCGCCGGCAGTTCCCAGCCTGCGCCGATACCCGCAATGCCGGCCCGTGCCACGATGGCATCCTCACTCGATTTGACGCCCGACACGCCGACGCCGCCCAGACATTCGCCATCGACCACAATCATTTCGCCCCCTTCCAGCGGCAGCACCGGCATGCGCAGCGCCGCCAGGCGACCGCTGTTCACGACATCCTCGACCGCCTTGCTGGGTTTTCTTGCCAGCGCACAGGTGCGGGCCTTTTCAGGCGCGATCTGCGTGCTCATGGGGGGGGCGCCATCCAGACGCTGCAACCACATGAGGTTGCCGCCGTCGTCGACGATCGCGATGGTGACGTTCCAGTTGCGACGCACGGCTTCGGCTTCGGCGGCTGCGGCGATCTGCCGGGCATCTTCGAGCGTCAGGGTGAGGCGGGTCTTCATTCTGTTTCTCCGTCGAATTCATTGGCTGGCGTTGGGCCTGACCGATGTTCCACTCCACTTGTTCCGTTCGAGCTGGCGTGCCGCAGGCTTTTTTGACGCGTGGCCGTGACATGTGGTCCGGGCGGGTGCGCTGGACAACGGACGGTTTGTTCCTTGTCCCTTGCGTCCCGGCTGACGCTTTTGGTGCGTGCTCCGCACAGCCCCGATGGTGGTGTCGGGCTGCACGCCGACTTTTGCCGGAATCACACGCACATCCTACACTGCTGCTGATGTGTGCGACGCGAAAACCGTAGTTCAACTTATGCAGGGAGTCACCATGGCCAGCAATCTCGGGATCGATCTCTACTCTCCGAAGGAGATCGCAGAGAAGATCGAAAACATCGGCATCATCAAGGCAGCACTGCCGTTGCGCACGATGGCGATACTGGGGGTGCTGGCAGGCGCTTTCATCAGCTTCGGCGCACTGTACTTCACGCTGGTGGCGAGCGATGCATCGCTGGGCTTTGCGCTGACGCGAGTGCTCGGCGGTCTGGCGTTTTCCCTCGGGCTCATTCTCGTTGCCGTCGCCGGTGCCGAATTGTTCACCGGCAACAACTTTCTGGTGATGGCATGGGCTGAAGGACACATCCCTTTCGGCATGCTCGCGAGAAACTGGGCCATTGTTTATGTCACCAACGCAATCGGTGCGCTGGGCATGGTATTGCTGGTCTTCCTGTCGCATCACGGCGACATGAACGGCGGCGCCGTCGCGGAAACCTATGTAAAGGTGGCCGCGGCGAAAACCGCGACGTCCTTCTCGGTCGTTTTCTACAAAGGTGTTCTGTGCAATGCGCTGGTGTGTCTGGCGGTGTGGCTCGCCACCGCCGGACGCAGCGTCACCGACAAGGTGCTGGCCATCGTGTTTCCGGTCTCGGCCTTCGTCGCAGCCGGGTTCGAACATTGCATCGCCAACATGTACTTCATTCCGATGGGCATGCTGCTGCTCGAAAGCGGGGTGGTACCCGCCGGAGTGGATCTGTCGGCGCTCAACTTCGCCGGTATGGCGAGAAACCTGATTGCAGCGACGCTGGGCAACATCGTCGGCGGCAGCATCCTCGTTGCCGGTGTCTATTACCTGACCTTCCGTCAGCGCTCCTGATGCGTGTCCTCAGTCGTGGTGCTCGGTGCGACGCCCGATGGGCAGCCCGAGCTGTTTGAGTTTGCGGTAAAGGTGGGTACGTTCCAGACCCGACCGCTCGGCCAGCCGCGTCATGTTGCCGCCTTCGCGCTCCATGTGGTGTTCGAAATAAAGCCGTTCGAACGCCTCGCGGGCATCGCGCAGCGGCTGATCGAGGCCCGGAAGCGCTGCATTGCCGGCGGGGCGCAGCAAGGCGCGCAGGGCATCGACTTCCACGTTGTCGTCGAGCGTGGCGAGCGCAGCAGACCGCATCACGGACACCAGTTCGCCGTAGCCGCCGGACCAGGCATGCTGGCGCAGCAGCGGACGGGCCGAATCGGCCAGTCCGCGCATCGGAATGTCCCCGGCGTCGGCCAGATGCTTCAGTACGTCTTCAGCCAGATTGCTGATCTCATCGCGCAATTCGGCGAGTGACGGCAGGGGAAGAACCACCTCGAACAGGCGGGACAGCAGCGTGTCGTCCCAGCCGGCTTCCTGCAGTTCCGCCGGTCCGTGCGGATAGCTGGTGACCAGCCGCGCGTCGAGCCGCTCCAGCCGTTCGACCGCGAACGCGAGGTTCTTCTGCTGCATACGCGACAGGTTCGAAATGTCGCCCGTATGGATCACGCCGCCGCGCAGCGAATCGAGCTGCTCCTGCGTGATCGGGCCGTGGATGGTGGTGAAATCGAGCCAGCGCCGGCCCGGTGTGGCGAGCGTGCGTGCTGCCAGGTCACCGAAGCTAGAAGATCCGCAGCGCAGCATGATGACGCGCGAGCGGCTGGCCATCTGCTCGATCCGCCGCCTCAGGTCGCGCAGCGTGCTGCTGCGCGTGATGCTGGCCAGGGAGGGGGCCGCCGGCCGCTGTTCGGCCGGGGCGCTGCGCAGCAGGGCACGCTTCACGGCAGACAGCAGCTTGGCGAGTGCGATCGGTTTTTCCAGGAAATCCATTGCGCCGATCCGGGTTGCTTCCACGGCCGAATCGATGGTGCCGTGACCGGACATCATGATGACCGGCATGGTCAGCAGGCCGCCCGAAGCCCATTCCTTGAGCAGTGTGATGCCGTCCGTGTCGGGCATCCAGATGTCCAGCAGGGCAAGGTCCGGGCGCATTGCCTGACGCGCGCTGCGCGCTGCCGCGGCGTTTTCTGCAAGCGTCACGTCGTGTCCTTCGTCCCGAAGGATTTCTGACAGCAGTTCCCGGATGCCCATCTCATCGTCTACCACCAGTATGCGAGCCATGTTTTCCTGACTTTCAGGCTGCCAGCGGCAGCGCTATGCGTATTTCGGCGCCGTGCGGCGCGATGTTCTCTATTTCGATCCGGCCGTCGTGTTCGTCCACGATCTTCTTCACGATGGCCAGCCCCAGCCCGGTGCCACGTGCCTTCGACGTGACATAAGGTTCGAATGCGCGCGCCAGAACCTGCGCGGGAAATCCGTTTCCGTTGTCGCGAACAGCCAGTTCCGCACGTCCGCCGCGCCGCCGTGTCTGGATGCTGATGCAGGGTGATGGCGCATCGGCCAGCGCGTCCTGCGCGTTCTGCAGCAGATTGTGGATCACCTGGCGCAACTGGCCCGCATCGCCGCTGACTTCAGGCAGGTCGGCGGCCAGATGACGTTCGATGCGTGGCACCGACGTTTCGTAGAGCACCAGCACTTCGTCGACAAGCCGGTTCAGGTCGAGCGGCGCCAGTGCCGGTTGCGGCAGGCGTGCGTAGTCACGGAAGGAATTCACCATGTTCTTCATGGCTTCGACCTGATCGACGATGGTCGATGTCGCGCGTGCCAGCAGGCGCTGGCCGTCCGCGTCGAGTTTGTCCGACAGCTTGAATTGCAGGCGCTCCGCCGAGAGCTGTATCGGTGTCAGCGGGTTCTTGATTTCGTGCGCCAGCCGGCGCGCCACCTCGCCCCACGCCGCGCTGCGCTGTGCGGAGATCAGTTGCGTGATGTCGTCGAACACCACGACAAAGCCGCCGCCACCCGCCTGTGGCAGCTGCGAGCCGCGCAGCAGCAGTGTCTTGCCCGGACCGAAGGGGTCGGCGATTTCGATCTGGCGGCTCCATGACTCCTGACCCTCGTCGATGGCCGCGAGGATGGCGTCGCGCAATTCGCCGTGACGCGGCCATTGCGCGAGCGACATCTCTTCCCAGCCTTCGAGCCGGTCCCCGAGTATGGCCATTGCCCCCTGGTTTGCGGCACGCAGCCGGGTCGAAGGACTGAAGGCCAGCACACCGGCCGACAGGTTGCCGAGTACGCCTTCGAGATAGGTGCGTGCCGCTTCGGTCTCGCTCCGGCTGCGCTCCGCCTGCGCACGCGCTTCGTTGAGTTGCTCGGTCATGCGGCGAAAGGACTGCGTCAGAGAGCCCAGTTCGTCACGTGTGGCAAGCGCCGGAATCGGGCTGAAATCGCCCTGCATCACCGCATCCGTGCCGCGTGCCAGGATGGACAGCGGAGCGGACATGCGGCGGCTGATCACGAAGGCGACAGCCAGCGCGGACAGCAGCGCCAGCAGCAGGGCGAGAGTCAGGGTCAGCGCGAAGATGCGCTTGAGTCCCGCACGGGCGAGCGACAGTTCCTGATAGTCCCGATAGGCGCTCTGCACCGCTTCGGCATTCAGTGCCAGCGATGCGGGCAGGGGTTGCATCAGCTGCAGCACGGGTGCGTCCGACGTCAGTGCCGCTCCGCCCGTGAATACGAGTGCGCGTACCGTGAGGCCGTCGTTGCCGTCGCTTTCGACCGTGGTCAGCCCCATGCCCTGGCGGGCCTGACGAAGCTGGGACGGTGACGGCAGCGGCGGCACCAGCCGGGTGGCGGATGAACTGGTAGTCATCACGCGTCCCTGCACCGAAAACAGCGTGGCGCTGGTCACGCCCGCCTGTTCGCGCAGCTCGTCCAGACGCGCGCTGCGCCGGATGGTCGGTGTCTCGGAAAGGTCGCGCGCCATCGTGCGGGCCTTTTCCAGCAGATCCGCCGACAGGTAATCGAGCGTGTTGCGCCCCAGGATCAGTCCGCCTTCGAGTGCCTGTTCGATGCGCACGTTGAACCAGGAATCCACCGACCGTGAGACGAAGCTCACCGACAGCACATAGATCAGCGCGCCCGGTGCCACGGCGAGTGCGGCGAACGCGGCGAACAGCCGCAACTTGAGCCGGGACCCGAACACCGCGGCCCGATGCTCGCGCAGCAGGTGCGATACCAGCCACGCGACCAGGCCCAGCAGGCCGAGCGCCACCGCAATGTTCAAACCGAGCAGCAGCGGGTAGTTGCGCGCGAAAAGGGTGGTGTTTTCGCTGGCCAGCGACAGCAGCAGCAGCAGAACGCCGCTCAGTGCCGTGGTGGCGATGATGAAATTCCTCATTTCACCGCTCCGTCCTGTGCGGTGAAGCCCCACTGCTGCCATTCCGATTCGAGCGTCCAGTCCCGGTTGCTCATCGCGCTGAGCTGGAATGGCTTGGGCAGCTGGGTGACGTCGAGCCGCAGGCGCAGCGACGCCACATAGCTGCCGCCGGGCCTGAGGAGGCCGGCGTCGACCACAGGCCAGCTCTGCAGGCGTCCGATCAGGTGCAGGGCATCGTCCAGCGACTCGAAACTCTGGTGCAGTGCGCCTTTCGATACCCGGTACTGACGCGTCAGTGCGTGATAGCTCAGGCGGTAGGTCTGCACGCGCTCGACCACCTGTTCGTCCAGCCAGTACCAGCGGGGCCGGCTGATCTCGAATTCGAGCACGAAATAGAGTGCGACGCCGCGGGTGACGGCTTCAGCGAGCCGGGGTGACAGCGTGACGCCGATATCGGTCGACAGCTGATAACCCTCTTCGGCGTAGTCGAGGCGGATGTCCCGCATCACGACGCCTCCGGCTGCGCTGCACAGAGTGTGTACGCCAAGCAGCAGTGCGAACAGCAGCGCGCGCAGCCAGCCGGATGCCCGGTCAGCCGGCAATGTGCTGTTTCTGCAGCAGCGCGTAATAAAAGCCGTCATGCTCGGCAGTGGGCAGCAGTTGCAGATCGAATACGCCGCATGGGCTCAGACGCTGGCAGTCGGCATGGCGGGTCACGAAGGAAGCCACCTGTTTCTGGTTTTCGGCACGGAACACCGAACACGTCGCGTAGAGCAATTTACCACCGGGAGCGAGTACGCGCCAAAGTGCTTCCAGCAGGGCACGCTGCTGGGCGGCGAAGCGGGCGATATCGCCGGGACGGCGCAGCCACTTGGCATCCGGATGACGCCGCACCACACCGGAGGCACTGCACGGCACGTCGGCGAGAATCCGGTCGAACGGGCGTCCGTCCCACCACTTCTCCACGGCTGCGGCGTCAGCCACCTGCACCTGGCCGGAAAGACCGAGCCGATCGAAATTCTCGGTGATTCGCTGCGCACGCTGGGCGCCGAGATCGAGTGCCAGCAGGTCGATGTCCGCACACTCGAGCATGTGGCAGGCCTTGCCGCCCGGTGCTGCGCAGGCGTCGAGCACGCGCTGTCCGCTGCGAAGGTCGAGCAGGCCGGCGGCGCGCTGGGCGCCGAGGTCCTGCACAGACACTTCGCCGGCAGCGAAAACCGGCAGGCGCGCAACCGGGCACGGCTTGACCAGCAGGATGCCGTCCTCGCCGCGTGCAGCGGCTTCGATGCCCGCTTCGTCCAGCTGGGCCAGCACGTCTGTTACGCCGGCCCTGCGCCGGTTGACGCGCAAGGCCATGGGAGGGTGCGTGTTGCCCTGTTGTGCGATGTCCTGCCAGTGCGCCGGATGATCACGGCGCAGCAGGTCGAGCCACCAGCGTGGGTGCTGAAGCCGCGCCGAATCATCGACTGAGACTGCTGCATCGAGTTCGGCGGACCGGCGTTGCGCATTGCGCAGCACCGCGTTCATCAGGCTGCCGAAGCGATCGCCGCCGATGGCGCGTGCCGCGTCTACCGCCTGGCTGACGGTCGTGTGCGCGCTGTCCGGACGGGCTTCGAGGCGGCACAGTGAAACCAGCAGCAACGCATGCCGCTCCGGCTCGCGCAGTGGTTTCGGGACCAGCACCATGAGCCTGCGCTCGATGGCGGCGTGTGCGCGCAGGCACTGATAAGTCATGTCGCGCACGCCTGCTGCGTTGCCGGCATGGATATCCGGCGCGCGCGTAAAGGCGTCGTCAAGTGCTTCACCACGCAGCACGGCCGCGACGGCCTGACCGGAAGAAAGCAGGGCAGCAGCCAGAGAGTCGACCGCAACAGGTCTGACCTGGGTGGATGAGGAATTCAAAGTGGGCGAACTGGAAGTGAACGTGCAGACGTCGCGCGAGCAAGGCAGGCGCAGACCGAAGGCCGGGGCAACACAGGAGGGCCGCCGGACTGCGCGCTCAGCCTAGCCACGCATGCTTCTGAAGTGCTTCGATCGACGCATGGCGCAGCGCGGCCTCATGCGTCGAAACCAGAACGACTCTGGGCGCCTGACCCGCTTCGTACGCTTCGCGCCAGCGGGCGGCGCACAGGCACCAGCGGTCTCCCGCTCGCAGGCCCGGAAAGTCGAATTCAGGTCGTGG
>JAGNYW010000090.1 GCA_017984755.1 Methyloversatilis sp. | reverse complement strand
ATGCATGGCGCAGGACTACCGGGCACTGCTCGAAGCCATCGTTGCCGAGTCGGACAGGGCGGTCGGCCATCTGCCGGCGCTGACGCCGGCGAAGCACCGGCAGGTACCGGCCGGGTGGAACGCGACGGCGGTCGATTATCCGCGTGATGCCACGCTGGCGTCGCTGTTCGAGGCACAGGTGGCGCGCATGGCGGACGCTGTGGCGCTGGTGTGCGACGACACGACGCTGACCTACGCGGAACTCAATGCGCAGGCCAATCGCGTCGCGCATGTGCTGCGCGGGCTCGAAGTGGGTCGGGACTCCATGGTGGGTCTGTATCTGGAGCGCTCGGTCGAACTGGTGGCCGGCATGCTGGGGATACTGAAGGCGGGCGGCGCCTGGGTGCCGCTGGACCCGACGTATCCGGCGGCGCGGCTGGCGTTCATGCTGAACGACACCGCGGCGCACGTCGTGCTGACACAGTCCTCTCTGATGCCGGCGCTGCGCGGTCATGCCGGACGGGTCATCTGCCTGGACGGCGAAGGCAGCGATGCGGACGCGCATCTGCTGGCTGCCGCGCCCGTCGTGAATCCCTTGCCGGCGGCGCAGCCGGATGATCTTGCCTATGTCATCTACACCTCGGGTTCGACCGGGCGACCCAAGGGGGTGATGATCAGTCACGCTGCGATCTGCAATCACATGCACTGGATGTTGGACACCTTCGGTTTCAGCGAATCCGATCGCATATTCCAGAAGACGGGAATCTGTGCCGATGCGTCTGTGTGGGAGTTCTTCGCGCCGCTGCTGAGCGGCGGCCGGATGGTGCTTGCGGCCGAAGGCAGCCAGCGCGATCCGGCGCATCTGGTGCGGCAGATCAAGGCCTTCGGCGTGACTGTGATGCAGGTGGTGCCGTCTCTGCTGAAGGCACTTCTGGCCGAGCCGGGTTTCGCCGAATGCCGCAGCCTGCGGCAGGTGTTCTGCGGCGGCGAAGCGCTGGACGCCGCTGTGGCGCAGGCTTTCTTCGGGCAGTGCAGTGCTCGCCTGCACAACCTGTACGGCCCTACAGAAGCGGCCATCGATGCCACCTGGTGGACCTGCGATCCGGATGACCGCAGGCCGATTCCGATTGGTCGGCCGATCGCCAACATGCAGGCCCATGTGCTCGATGCGGCGCAGCAGCCGGTGCCGGTGGGCGTCGCCGGCGAGCTGTACCTCGACGGTGCCGGTCTGGCGCGCGGCTATCTGGGTCGTCCCGACCTGACCGCGGAAAAGTTCGTCGCGCATCCGTTCAGCGACGTGCCGGGCGCGCGGCTGTATCGCACCGGCGACCGCGTGCGCTGGCGTGAGGACGGCTGCATCGAATTCCTCAACCGGGTGGATCACCAGATCAAGCTGCGCGGCTTCCGCATCGAGCCGGGCGAGATAGAAGCGGCGCTTCTGGGCCTGCCGGGCATCCGGGACGCGGTGGCGGCGATGCGCGAGGACAGACCCGGCGACGCCAGACTGGTGGCCTATGTGGTGACCGAGGATGGCAACCCGGACGGGATCGATCTGCGGGCGCAACTTGAGCGGATACTGCCTGCGCACATGGTGCCGTCGGCAATCGTCGCGCTGAAGGCCCTCCCCCTGACAGCCCACGGCAAACTCGACCGAGCGGCGCTGCCGGCGCCTGCATCGGGCGCAGCGCCCGATGACTGTGTCGCACCGCGCACACCGGCGGAGCAGACGCTGGCAAGCATATGGTGCGACATCCTCGGCCTGCCGGATGTGGGCATCCGGCAGAACTTCTTCGATCTGGGCGGCCACTCGCTGCTCGCGGTGCAACTGGTTAACCGGCTGCGCCGCACCTTCTCCTGCGATGTGCCGCTGCGCATCGTGTTCGACTCACCGACGATAGAGCGCATGGCGGCGGCCTGCCGGTCACTGCTCGAAGGCATCGCCGCTGTTCATGAACCGGACATGAATGACGCCCCGGTGCTGACGCCATCGGAACGTCACAGGGTGCCGGTCGAGTGGAATGCAACGCGAGTCGATTATCCCCGCGACGCAACGCTTGCCTCGATGTTCGAAATGCAGGCAGCACGCACGCCGGACGCGCTGGCGCTGGTGTGCGGCGACGCGACGCTGTGTTATGCCGCGCTGGATGCGCGGGCGAATCGCATTGCGCATGCGCTGCGCGCGCTGGGCGTCGGACCTGACAGCATGGTCGGTCTGCATCTGGAGCGCTCGCTCGACCTGGTGGCCGGCATGCTCGGGATACTGAAGGCGGGCGGTGCCTGCGTGCCGCTTGATCCCGCTTACCCGGCGGCACGGCTGGCGTTCATGCTGGACGACATCAAGGCAGCGGTGGTGCTGACGCAGGCCTCGCTGCAGCCGACGCTGCCGGCGTATGGCGGACGCACGCTGTGCGTGGACGATGACGCGGCGCTGGCGCTGCAACCGTCCTGCACGCCGTCGCCGCGTGCCGCGGCGGACAATCTTGCCTATGTCATCTATACCTCGGGTTCGACCGGCCGACCCAAGGGCGTCATGGTGAGCCATGCGGCGGTCTGCAACCGCATGCACTGGCTGATCGACACCTTCGGCATCGGCCCGGCCGACGCAATGCTGGTGCAGGCTTCGATCAATTTCGATGTGTCGGTCGGCCAGCTCCTTGCCTGCCTGTTCACCGGCGGACGAAGCGTGCTGGCGCTGGAGCACGAGCGCGCCGACAGTGCAGCGCTGGTCGAACTGACGCGTGCGCACGAAGTATCGATATGGGATCTGACGCCGTCGATGCTGCGGCCGATGCTCGACGAACCGGGCGTCGCGGCGTGCAGCGCGCTGCGCCACGTGTTCTGCGGCGGCGAGGTGCTCGAGCCCGCACTTGCGCGGGTCTTCCGCGAACGGATGCGGGTGCCGCTGCATAACATCTACGGCCCGACCGAAGCCGCCATCGATGCCACATGCTGGACCTGCGACGACAGCGCTCCGGGCCCGATCCCGATCGGACGTCCGATCGCGAACACGGAGGTGTTCGTGCTCGATGGTCAGAGGCAGCCGGTATCGGTGGGCGTCGAAGGCGAGCTGTACATCGGCGGAGCGGGTCTGGCGCGCGGCTACCTGG
>JAGNYW010000027.1:35779-42631 GCA_017984755.1 Methyloversatilis sp. | reverse complement strand
GTACTGCCCTCGATCAGCGTGTAGCTATCCGGATAGGGATCGAAAGTCAGCCCGGAGGCATCGGCTGCCAGCCGAAGGTCATTGAGCAGGCCACCGATCAGATCAGAATGACGCGCGAAATCCTCTGCGCCAGTCGAGGTCGCCATCCGCTGGCGCAGAGCGTTCCACTCGTCAGCCATTCTCGAGATCTGCCGATCCTGATCCAGCAGATCCTTGTGCTCCGCGTTCAAGGTCTTGAGTACTTCGATGCCCTTTGCAACTTCAGTCGCCTTCGCTTCGACCTTGGGCGCCAGACTCGCGTCCCCGTTCAACATGGACGACGACAGGCCGCGATGCTGCTGGACAGCCGACAGAACGCCGATCAGCGAACGCAGATAGCTCGCACCGGTACCCTCGTTGCGCATGTTGGTCACCGACTGCATGCGCTCGAGCGACTGAAAGACAGCCTGCCCGATCAGCATGGCAAGGAGTATGCCCAGTACGAGCATCATCTTGGGTGCGAAACGCAGCCGTGACATCAGGGCGCGTGCGGGGTAAAGCAATGCTTTCATGGCGTCTCTTCTCCTGGAGGAATAACGTGCGATGCAGATCTGTCCGCAGTACGCGAACACGGGGCGGATCCCGGACACGGCACCCGCTCTGCAAGCACGTCATGGTTCTGGATTACGGCTGATCCGCCGCTGGATTGAGTACGACGCGACCGATTCTTGATCGGCATCAAGAAGACGGGGCACCCGAAGGCGCCCCGTCTTCCTGCGGCAGGCGTGATGGCGGCGCCCCCGGTCCCGCCCGATGACGACCTGATTGAATCGGTCACCGAGCGTCGGGCAGCATGGCCGGATCAGTCAATGCGGAACAGCTTGCCGAAATTGGCGATGTCGAGCACCTGCCGAACCTGCGCACTGCAGTGACTCAGCCGCACCTCCCGCTGTGCATGGCGCGCCTTGTCGCGCAGCATGAGCAGCATGCCCAGCGCGGAACTATCTACATAACTGACCTCGGCGAGGTCCAGTTCGAGCTGACCGACCTCTGCGTTTGCCAGCAGGTCCTCGGTGGTTTCCCTGAAATTTCGATGCGCGGAAAAGTCGAAGCGTCCGCCCATGGCCATGCGCGCAACCTTGTCCGTGATGTTGACCTTGATTTCCATGATGGTGCAGTCCTGTCCTTGCTGATTGATTCGTTGATGCCCCGATGCGTCAGCCGTGCGCCGCCATCCGCTTTCCGCCCTGCAGCGCCGCCATGATGCGTTCGGCAATCTGCGTGACCGGGCTGACTTCACAGCACGCCCCGATCTGTGCCGCCTCGCGCGGCATGCCATACACGACGCAGCTTTCCTGATCCTGCCCTATGGTCCACGCGCCGGCCTGGCGCATCGCGAGCATGCCCTGCGCACCGTCCTTGCCCATGCCGGTGAGCAGTGCAGCGACGGCACCGCCCTTCGCATGGACCGCCGCCGAATTGAACAGCACATCGACCGCCGGCCGGTGCCGGTTGAATGGCGCTGTCTGCAGCAGTTCGCAGACATAGCCGGTGCCGGACCTGCGGATCTCCAGATGCGAGTGACCCGGGGCAAGGTAGGCATGCCCCGGCAGGATGCGCTCGCCGTGCTCGGCCTCCTTCACCCGCACGCGCGCCAGGGTGTCGAGCCGGCGCGCGAAGCTCGCTGTGAACATTTCCGGCATGTGCTGAACCAGCACGATGCCCGGCACATTCGCGGGCAGGCGGCACAGCACATCCTTTATCGCTTCCGTACCGCCGGTGGACGCACCGATGCAGATGATGCGATCGCCCCAGTTGCTGGTCACAACCGGTGCCGAAGCTGCCGGCGCCGCACTCTGGGGAAACGGACGTGCCGCAGTTGGCGCACCGCGCAGCACCTTGAGCCGTGCATCGCAGGCACCGCGTATCTTTTCGTGGATTTCCTGGGCGTAGCCGGGTGGCAGCGTGCCGAGCGCACTGCGCGGCTTGGCCACGTAGTCGACGGCGCCCAGCTCGAGCGCCTGCAGGGTCGTTTCCGACCCCTGAGCGGTCTGGCTTGAAATCATGATGACCGGCATCGGCCGCAGACGCATGACCTTGTCGAGAAATTCGAGGCCGTTCATGTTCGGCATCTCGACGTCGAGCGTGAGCACGTCGGGCGACAGATCCTTCACCCGCTGCCGCGCGGTCGCGGCATCCGGCGCTGTACCGACCACCTCCATGTCCGGCGCCTGATTGATGATTTCCGTCAGCACGGCCCGCATGACTGCGGAATCGTCCACCACCAGTACCTTGATCTTCATGGTGCTCACTCAGTCAGTTCCGGTTACGAGAACAGTTCTATGTCGCCCGAGGCATCCTCGCGCGCCAGCCGTTCCTGATACTCGCGTTCGCGTCTGGCCAGCGTGTCGTTGTTGACGCGCTCCAGCTTCTTGACGAGCACGCGCCCGGCACGCGGGAAGAAGTAGATCTTTCTTGCGTGCTTGTCCTGCAGGTCCTGCGCCAGGATCGGAATACCCTCCTGGCGAAGATAGTCGAGCACGAATTCCGAATTGCGCTCACCCACATTGGCACTCGACAGAGAAGCCATCACCCTGCCGCCACCGAAGACTTTCGCCTCGAGCGCGCCGCGACGGGCGCCCGACTTGATCAGTTCATTCACCAGCAGTTCCATTGCGTAACCGCCATAGCGCGCCGATTTGCTCATCGCACCGGCACCGCCATCAGGCAGCATGAAGTGATTCATGCCGCCGATCCCTCGCTCCGGGTCCCGGATGCACGCTGCAACGCAGGAGCCAAGGACGGTCACCAGCAGCATGTCGCGCGTGGTCACGAAGAACTCACCCGGCAATATCTTGATTGCCTCGCGCGAAAACTTGCTGTCGAAATAGCGCTGGCTGGACTGATGTTCGATCAGACCGGGCCCGCTGCTATCGACCGCCGTCAGCGCGACCATATACCGTCCTTCCAAGGTTGCGGAACAGATCGACTGCGTGCGAGAAGCTCTCGGAATGCCCTGCGAACATCAGGCCTTCCGGACGCAGCAGCGGTACGAAACGTTTCAGGATGGCGTACTGGGTCGGCTTGTCGAAATAGATCATCACGTTGCGGCAGAAGATCGCTTCCAGCGGTCCGCGCACCGGCCAGTTCTGCTCCAGCAGGTTCACGCGGGTGAAGCGTATGAGCTTCTGCAGTTCCGGCCGTACGCGCACGTCACCGGCCCGGCTGCCCGTACCGCGCAGAAAATATTTGCGCACCATTTCCGGCGCCAGTTTTTCGATGCGGTCTTCCGTATAGACACCGGCCTGAGCCTGCGCCAGCACCTGGGTGTCGATGTCGGTGGCGAGAATCTCCACCGGCGGGGTCATCGAACCGTACAACTCGCAGCAGGTGATCGCGATCGAATAGGGTTCTTCGCCGGTCGATGCCGCGCTGCACCAGATGCGGGCCGTCGGCTTGCCGAGCCGCGTCAGATGCTGCTTCAGCAGATCGAAGTGATGCGCTTCGCGAAAGAAGGAGGTCAGATTCGTGGTCAGCGAATTGACGAAGGTTTCCCACTCGGTGTGATCGTTCCTCTCAAGTCGGCGGATGTAGTCGGCAAAGGTCGCATCGCCGGTGGCGCGCAGCCGGCGGGCAAGGCGGCTGTAGACCATGTCGAACTTGATGGGTGACAGCGAAATGCCGGCGTGCTGATGGATCAGCCTGGCGATCCGGTCAAAATCGTCGCGCGTGAAGGAAAATTCGCGTGCATTGCCGGTCATTGCCGTTACATCCGCCAGTTGCCGCGTCACGTCTGCGGCGCTGGCTGTTGCCCTGCTTCCCTGAATCACGATGCTGACCTTTCAGTTACCACCTGATGTATCGAGCGCGCCCGGATCATCCGGGCTGCTCTGGCTGCCCACGACACACGTCGTCAGAACTCTTCCCATTCCTCTTCAACGGCTGCTGCTGCAACCGGCTGAACCCGCTTCACCTTGCCCAGCGCTCCCCCCTTCGAACGCGGCAGCACCGGCTCGCTGTTCGCCGCCTCCCGCCGCGTCAGCGACGGTGCGTCGAACTGCAGACCGCCCCGATCATTGCCCTCTTCAAGCTTGAACTGACCCACCGCCCGCATCAGCGCACGCGCCTGCTCTTCCAGACTTTCCGCCGCCGCCGCCGCCTCTTCAACCAGCGCCGCGTTCTGCTGCGTAACCCCGTCCATCTGGCTCACCGCCTGCGTCACCTGCGAAATCCCGCTCGCCTGCTCCTGGCTCGCCGACGCAATGTCCGTCACCAGCCCCGTCACCTGACGGAAACTGTCGACTACCTGCTCCATCGTCGCTCCCGCCTCGGCAACCAGCTTCGCACCCCCATCCACACGCTCGACCGAATCCGCAATCAGCCCCTTGATCTCCTTGGCCGCCTGCGCACTGCGCTGCGCCAGCGTCCTCACTTCGCTCGCCACAACCGCAAAACCGCGACCCTGCTCGCCCGCACGCGCCGCTTCCACCGCCGCGTTCAGCGCCAGAATGTTCGTCTGGAACGCAATCGAGTCGATCACGCCGATGATGTCCGCGATCTTCTTGCTCGAGTCCTGGATGTCGCTCATCGTCAGCACAACCCGCTTCACCGTCTCCGCTCCACGCATCACCGCCTCGTTGCTCTGACGACCCAGCTCGTTCGCCTTCAGCGCGCTTTCCGCGTTCTGCTTCACCGTCGCGTTCAGCTCTTCCATCGAACTCGCCGTCTCTTCCAGCGAACTCGCCTGCTCTTCCGTGCGCGAACTCAGGTCCGAATTCCCCGCCGCAATCTCCCGCGCCGCCGTATTGATCGCTTCCGTCGAATCCTTGATCCGACCAACAACCTCGCGCAGCTTGTCCACCGTCGCGTTCGTGTCCTGCTTCAACTGGCCGAACGTACCTTCGTAGTCACGCTCGATCCTGCTGTTCAGATCACCGCCGGCCATCGCGTTGAGCACGTTCGCCAGATCCGTCAGGCTGTCGGAAACCTGTACGACCAGACCGTTGAGCCCCTCGGACAGACCCTTGAAGAAGCCCTGCTTCCCATCGACCGACAACCGTTTGCTGAAGTCGCCCCGACCGGCCGATTCCACCAGATCCGTCACTTCCTTTTCTATGGCCACCTCGTCGGTACGATCCAGCCACTCGCCGACCGAGCCGAGCCGCTGACCGGCCTCGTTCAGAATCGGACTCGTCGTCAGCTGGTACAGACGACCGCCGATCACGATTTCGCTCCGCACGGTTGTGGTCAGTCCTGCCAGACGTCGACGTGCGGCCTCCGGGTCGTCATAGAAAACGGTGATATCGCTGCCGATGAAGGCATCGGCCGCGAACTGCGGCACCTTCTTGCGGATTTCTGCTTCGGTGCGGCGCAGCGTGTCGATCAGCGTCTTGTTGGCGTAGATGACGCGACCATTGTTGTCGGCAATGCGGACGTTGGTCGTGACGCTGTCGAGTGCTTCGCGAATGCGCAGATTTTCGTCGGCAACACGGCGCGCTTCCGCCATGTCGGCACCCAGCTTGATCTTCATGGTCTTGGTGGCATCGAGAATGGCCACCATCTCGTCGCGCCGCGTCGTGTCGACCTCGACGTCGAGGCGACCTTCCGCCATGCGACGGACAAGCGTCTTCACGTCGTTGATAGGCTTGACGATGGAGCGGATCAACTGCCATGCACCAACGACGGCGAACAGCACGCCGATCACGAGCAGCACCGAAACGATGGTGAAGGCCTGCGACGACTCCGAACGCACGTGCTCGATCTCACCCACCACCGCCCTGATCTGCAGGTCGACCAGTTCGCTGATCTTGCCCGAGATCGGATCGATGACTGGATAGAGGTCCCGGGTCGTATAGTCGGCCAGCGCAGGCATGTCCTTCGCGCGGACGATCGCAGCGAGCCGGTCTATCGACGCATCGGCGGTCGCCATCAAGGGCTTCGCCTGATCGATCAGCAACTGCTCTTCGACCGTCATCTGACTCGACAGATAGGTCCCCCAGTTCTTGGCGATCACGCTGCGCGCCTGCTCGAGATTGCGAGTTGCTTCGGCGGAGTCGATGTTGCCGTTGCGCAGCTTGTGCGCGGTATCGACGATGTTGACGGCGTACATGTCGGCGACCGCCTTCAGCTGCTGGGTCGGAACGACGCGATCCTTGTAGGTGACCTCCAGCGTGTCGGTCGTCACCTGCAACTTCACCAGGCTGACGGCAGCGATCGCAACAAGAACGAACGCGACGAAACCGATGATGGAGAACATCCGCGCCTTGATGCTGAGGTCGCCGATGAAGCCGGCAGGCGAAAAGCCGGTCTTCACGACGACGCCGTCGCGAATGCCCCGCCCTACTGCCCTGCCTTCGCGAAAATCGCGGTAAGCCGCTTCTGCCGCGTGTATCTGCTCGCGGTTGGCACGGGTGCGCACGGAAATGTAGCCCGTCACAACGCCGTTCTCGAGCAAGGGTGTGGCGTTTGCCAGTACCCAGTAGAAGTCACCGTTCTTGCAGCGGTTCTTGACCAGTCCGGTCCATGGGCGTTCGGCCTTGAGGCAGCGCCACATGTCCTCGAACGCTTCTTTCGGCATGTCGGGATGGCGCACGATGTTATGCGGCTGTCCGACAAGTTCGGACTCATCGAAGCCACTGACTTCGATGAAGTCCCGGTTTGCAAACACGATCCGACCCTTGAGGTCGGTGTGTGATACGAGATTGTGACGTTCGGTGAGTTCGACTTCCCGATTGGTCACCTGCGAGTTGATCTTCATTCTGCTTCGCTCCAGACAATGTTGTGCGTGGCTGCGGCGGTACCTTGACCCTGACCGCCCTGCTCTTCAGGCAGACACCTGCCAGATCAGAACTCTTCCCATTCCTCTTCAACGGC
>JAGNYW010000027.1:0-35679 GCA_017984755.1 Methyloversatilis sp. | reverse complement strand
GACGGAAACTGTCGACAACCTGCTCCATCGTCGCGCCCGCCTCGGCAACCAGCTTCGCGCCCCCGTCCACCCGCTCGACCGAATCCGCGATCAGCCCCTTGATCTCCTTGGCCGCCTGCGCGCTGCGCTGCGCCAGTGTCCTCACTTCACTCGCCACCACCGCAAACCCACGGCCCTGCTCGCCTGCACGCGCCGCTTCCACCGCCGCGTTCAGCGCCAGAATGTTCGTCTGGAACGCGATCGAGTCGATCACGCCTATGATGTCCGCGATCTTCCTGCTCGAATCCTGGATGTCGCTCATCGTCAGCACCACCCGCTTGACCGTCTCCGCGCCACGCATCACCGCCTCGTTGCTCTGACGACCCAGCTCGTTCGCCTTGAGTGCGCTCTCCGCGTTCTGCTTCACCGTCGCGTTCAGCTCTTCCATCGAACTCGCCGTCTCTTCCAGCGACCCCGCCTGCTCTTCCGTGCGCGAACTCAGGTCCGAATTCCCCGCCGCAATCTCCCGCGCCGCCGTATTGATCGCTTCCGTCGAATCCCTGATGCGACCGATCACCTCCTGCAGCTTGTCCACCGTCGTGTTCGTGTCGTTCTTCAGCTGACCGAATGTTCCCGCGTAATCACGCTCGATCTTCTCGGTCAGCACGCCACGCGAGATCGCGTTCAGCACACGCGCTGTGTCTTCGAGACCGGACGCAACCACCGCCACGAGTTCATTCATGCTGACTGCAAGCGTCTTGAAGAAACCCGCCTTGTCATCGACCTTGATGCGGTGCGTGAAGTCGCCACTGACTGCAGCGGCGATCATGTCCTCGACTTCGCGCTCGACGGAGATTTCCTGGGTGCGTTCTGTCCACTCGGCGACAATCCCTATGCGCTGACCCGATTCCCCGGGAATCGGTGTGGTGATGACTTCGAAAGTGCGCTGACCGATCACCAGTTCGCTGCGCTGCCCGGTGCCATGTGGTTCGGACTTGCGCACGAAGGCCGGGTTGTTGCACAGCATCGCGATATTGCTGCCCAGAATGCGGGCCACCGAAAACTGCGGAACGCTCGTCCGCACATCACCCTCGATGTCGATGAGGGTTTTCATCATCGTCGCGTTGGCATAGATGACGTCGCCGTCGGCATTGGCGATGCGCACATTCCGGTTCACGAAATCGAGCGCTGTCCGGATGCGCAGGTTCTCTGCGGCCACTGCCTGATCACGTTCGGTGCGTTCCTTCAGGTCGATGCGCATCTGTTCGAGCGACATCAGCAGATGTCCTATTTCGTCACGGTTGCCGGCCACGATGGAGCGGTCGAGAACGCCATCGGAAATGGCACGCGCATGAACGCCGGCATCGCGCAGGCGAGCGGCGATGCTGCGACCGAGTCGCACCCCCGGGATACCGATCACGGCGGCGACGACCAGCACGATGAGTGCAACCCAGGCGGCCTGGCGCAGCAGTACTGCGTTCACGTCGTCGACATAGATGCCGGAGCCGATGATCCAGCCCCAGGGTTCGAAGGCGCGTACGTACGACACCTTGTCTACCGGCGCATCGGCACCCGGACGCGGCCACATGTAATCGACGAAGCCTGCGCCATTCGCCTTGGCCACCGCGACGAATTCGACGAACAGGTGCTTGCCGTTGGGGTCCTTCGATCCGCTCAGATCCTTGCCCTCGAGCTCCGGCTTGGTCGGATGCATGACCATGCGCGGTCCGAAATCGTTGATCCAGAAATAGTCTTCACCGTTGTAGCGCAGCGTGCGCAGCGTCGCGATGGCCTGTTTGCGGGCTTCCTCCTGCGTCAGTTCGCCGGCCACCGCCCGCTTCTCGAACGCGGCGAGGACACCCCAAGCGGATTCGACCGCGAAGCGTGCTGCCAACTTGCGATCCTCGAGCATGTTGGAGCGCATCGCACCCAGCAACAGTGCCGCGAGCAGCACGATCCCGATCAGGCTGCCCGCAACCATCAGCATCAGGCGCTTCTGAACAGTCATGCTGCGCATGACCGACACATCCTTTGCATTTGCCATTTCATTCACTCAGTGCACGTGTTCATCGACGAGCGCCATGTCGGCGGACAGCATCAGTCTTTCGATATCGACGACGATCAGCATCCGCTCGTCGATTGAACTGAGGCCATGGATGTAGCGGGTATCGAAACTGGAAGAGAAGTCGGGCGCCGGAAGAATCTTCCCGGCGTCGATGGCGAGCACGTCGGAGACGGCATCGACCACCATGCCGACCACCCGGCCGCCGACATTCAGGATGATGGTGACCGTGAACGGCGTGTACTCGACCACGCCGACATTGAATTTGACGCGCAGATCGACGATCGGAACGATGGTGCCGCGGAGATTGATGACGCCCTTTATGAACGCCGGTGCATGCGCGATGCTGGTCACCGCGTCGTAGCCCCGGATTTCCTGAACCTTGAGAATGTCTATCGCATACTCTTCACCACCCAGCGTGAAGGTCAGGAATTCCTGGGCGTAACCCGCGTCGTCGCTGCTGACCGACCGCTGATGCGCTGCTTGTGCCGTTTGAATCATTGTTCGCTCCATGGCTCTGTCACTTCCGTGATAACGGCATGGCCACGAAGCGCCTTGAGGCAGTGCTGTGACTGAATTTGGATACAAGTGTTGCGCACGGCGCGGTCATGCGCGGTGTCGGCCATGATGACCGATGGCTGGAGATCAGTTCGTTGCACCGGCGATCGACATCGCGCGAAGTGAGCCCTGCTGCGGCGTTGCTGCCGAAGGGGATGCTGCCGGGGAAGTAACCCATCGCCCCGACCCGTCCTGCAGCCGCACGCAGCGCAACCGCGGTTTCCGGGGCGATTCGCGAATCGGAAATGCCGGCCCGGACTCAGGCCGCGGCTGCGAGATTGCCGCGTGACGAGTCGACCAGCGCCTGCACGTCGAGAATCAGGCCGACGTGACCGTCGCCGAGAATCGTGGCACCGGAAATGCCCTGCACCTTGCGATAGTTCGCTTCGAGACTCTTGATGACGACCTGATGCTGCCCCACCAGTTCATCCACCAGCAGTGCGATCTTGCCGCCATCCGATTCCAGCACCACAAGAATGCCCCGCTCGGGATCCGTCTCGCCGCCGGACAGGCCGAATGCCTCACGCAGCGTCAGTATGGTCAGAAACTCATTGCGAACCTGAACCAGCCGCTTCTGCCCGCCGACACTCTTGATCATGTCGGCGGTCGGTTGCAGCGACTCGATCACGTAGTTCAGGGGAATGATGTAGTGCTCGTCGCCGACCGCGACGGACATGCCGTCCAGAATGGCGAGCGTGAGCGGCAGGCGTACCGTCATGCGCGTGCCGATGCCGGTCATCGAGTCGATATCCACCCGACCGCCCATCGCCGTGATGTTGCGCTTGACGACATCCATGCCGACGCCCCGTCCGGACACTTCGGTCACCTGATCCGCCGTCGAAAAGCCCGGTTCGAAAATCAATGCCCACACGTCCTGATCGGTCATGCCCTCACTGACCGGCAACCCGCGTTCGCGCGCCTTGGACAGGATGCGGTCCCGGCTCAGACCTGCGCCGTCGTCACCGACTTCGATCAGAATGTTGCCGCCCTGATGCGAAGCCTTGAGCGTAATCGTACCTTCGGCCGGTTTGCCGCGCGCCACGCGCACGTCCGGTGTTTCGATGCCGTGGTCGAGACTGTTGCGCACCAGGTGGGTCAGCGGGTCCGAAATACGCTCGATCAGGCCCTTGTCGAGCTCGGTCGATTCACCCGCCAGCACCAGACGCACCTCCTTGCCCAGTTTCTGCGACAGATCGCGCACGACGCGCGGGAAGCGCGAGAACACGGTCGACATCGGCAACATGCGGATCGACATCACCGATTCCTGCAGATCCCGGGTATTCCGTTCCAGTTGCTGTACGCCGCTCATCAGTCGTTCGAATTCGACCGGATCGAGCTTCTCCGCCACCGACACCAGCATCGCCTGCGTGATGACCAGTTCGCCGACCAGGTTGATGATCTGATCGACCTTGTCCACACCTACGCGAATCGACGTGTCACCGCCGGCCGCCCGGGCGGTCTTGGACGAGGCTGCCCTCGGCACATCCGCTCCGCCTGCGGCCGGCACCGCGGTCACTTCCGCGACCGGAGCGGCCACTGCCGTGACCACCTCGGCTACGGCTGCCGGCTGTGCGGTCGTTGCAGGCGATGCATCGAAGAATCCGTAACTGGCATCTGCCCCGTCTGCGGCTGATGCCGGCGTGTTCACGACGGGTTCGAAGAATCCGTAACTGCTGTCGGCCGCCTGCGATGGCTCGGGCGACGTGTCGGCAAACAGGCCCCACGCCGTCTCGGCGTCAGGGGAAGCTGGCGCCGGATCGCTGTCGAACAGACCGAATGCGTCGTCATCTGCGGGTGCTGCGGGTTGATCCAGATAACTCCCTGCGACGGCGAGGAAATCCACCACGTCACGCACGGCAGCCGCATCGAGCGCACCAGTGAGCACGCCCTGCCAGAGTCCCTGTTCGTCGATGCCCAGGTGAACGACCTCCATGCCGAGGCCGACGATCTCGCTCGACAGATTTTCGATCACGCCTGCGACATCCGAACAGTCCGGCGACAGCGCAAAGCTGAAGCGGTGAAAGGCGGATGGCGGTTCGGCGCAGTCCTCGACGGCAGCCTCGGTGCTTCCGGGCTGTGCACCACTCTGCTCGTAGAGACGTTTGATGGCCGCGCAGACCTCGACCACCTTCTGCAGGTCGGCCTCGCCGATGCCGCGATGAGCCGCCACCAGATCGCGCAGCAGATCGCCTGCTTCGAGCGAAATGTTGACCATGTCGGGCGTCATCACGACCTCGTGCTTGCGCACGCGATCGAGCAGGGTTTCGAGCTCGTGCGTCACTTGCGCAAGATCGTTGAAGCCGAATGTTCCCGCGCTGCCCTTGATCGAATGGGCGGCACGGAAGATGGCGTTCATTTCCTCGTCATCGATGCTGCCCAGATCGATGTCGAGCAGCATCTGCTCCATGTTCGACAGGTGTTCGGCCGCTTCTTCGAAGAACACCTGATAGAACTGGCTCATGTCCACAGTCATGGACGGTCTCCCCGTTCTGGATATCGGCGCACGATGCGTGCGCTCAGCCGATCACCTTCTTCACCACCTCGACCAGCTTCTGCGGATCGAAGGGTTTGACCAGCCAGCCTGTTGCGCCGGCTGCGCGACCTTGCGCCTTCATCGCGTCGGATGACTCGGTGGTCAGCATCAGGATCGGCGTGGCCTTGTATTGCGCCATTGCGCGCAGGTTGCGGATCAGCGTCAGTCCGTCCATGCGCGGCATGTTCTGGTCGGTCAGCACCAGATTGACCGACTTCGACTTGGCCTTGTCCAGCCCGTCCTGGCCGTCCACCGCCTCGATCACATCGTAGCCGGAGCTTTTCAGCGTGAATGCCACCATCTGTCGGATCGACGCAGAGTCGTCGATTGCCAGCACCGTCTTTGCCATGAAAATCTCCTTCAGAACAGTTCTATTTCACCTTCCCGGAAGGCGTGCTGCGCCACCGGGTTATTGCCGTTTGCAACAAGCAGTCTTTCCAGTGCCTCATCAACGGCACGCGTGTGATGCTCGGTCGCACGTCCTTGCGCAGCGTCCTGGCTCATGCCGTGCACCGCCTTCATGACGCCATCGATGTTTCCGATGCGGCGCTGCACGTGACTGATCAACTGGGACGTCATGTCCTGAAACTGCAACGAAGTGACGGCGTGGGCTACCGCGGTATTCACGCGTTCGACCGATTCCCCCAGCTTTTCAATCGAATGCTGGCGACGGACATGCAGCGTTTCGAGCCCGCCCACCACACTTTCGACGCGCTGCTTGGACTGCAGCGCGAAAGTCATGTCCTGACTTGCGAGAGCCGCGAGCGCATGTTCGGTCTGCTTCACGTTGTGCTGCATGCGATCCACCAGCGTCTCGATCTGCTGACTGAATTCATTGGTTCGGGACGACAGCGTGCGCACCTCGTCTGCCACCACGGCAAAACCACGTCCGGCTTCACCGGCTCGCGCAGCTTCGATCGCTGCGTTGAGTGCCAGCAGATTGGTCTGCTTCGAAATGCCGCTGATTTCGCCCAGCAACGAACGGACCGCCTCGGTTTCATGGGCGATGCCGTCGGTCAGTTCGACCAGTTCCATGCCGAGCTTGCTGTTCTGCACGACGCTCTCCACAACACGCTGCATCGTGCCGGACGTCTCTTCCACGAACTGCCCGAAATCGAACTGTTCGCCGTCTCCGCCGGTCAGCGACAGCGCGGTGCTGCGCTGGTCGGACGTTTCCTCCAGCATGCGGTGAAAGCTGCTGGTCAGGCCTTCGATCGCTTCGCTCAGCAGGGTCTGCACACGCACGAGCTCTTCGTTCATCTGGTCGCACTGCGACTGCACCTGGGTTGCAGTACCGGCCAGAAGTTCGTGCGATGCATCCTGCCGTCGCTCATTTGTTTCCATCTCCGCGGTCTGCGCGGGCGTCACGCTCAGGCTGCGGGTCGCCAGGAATACGCCGACCGTCCAGATCGCACAGACAGCGATGCCGACAGACACGAGCGGCAGAGAAGCCGGTTGCCAGAATCCGATCGCCAGCGCGGTGCATACGGCGGACACACCCCACGCTGCAGTGGCGGTCAGGCGTAACTTCCTTGCAACGTCATGCATGGTCGAACCTCGGAAACAGTAAGCATCCCGGTATACGGCCGGAAACACTCCAACTTGATCTGAATGCATTCATCACGGCGCAGCGCCCCCCTCTGACGGAGCAACGATTTCCTCGACAGAGACCGAACTGCCGTCGGACAGGAATTGCTGTTCGGTCTGACGGTTGAGCACGATGATGCTGATGCGCCGGTTGATCGGATTGAATGGATCGTCCTTGTCGAACGAAACGATGGAACTCATGCCGACGACGCGCAGCACCTTGTCCGGATCCATGCCGCCGGCGATGAGTTCGCGACGGGACGCATTGGCCCGGTTGGAGGAGAGCTCCCAGTTGGAAAACCCGCCGATACCGCCTGCAAACGGCGTTGCATCGGTATGACCCGACAGGAAGATGCGGTTATCGACCTGGTTCAGGATGAGTCCGATCTCGCGCAGGATGACCGAGGTGTAGGGCTGAAGTCGGTCGCTGGCGGACGAGAACATGGGACGGTTCTGTTCGTCCACGATCTGGATGCGCAGGCCTTCTGCCGTGACATCGAGTACCAGCTGGTTGCGGAACGGCCGCAGGTCGGGGTTCGCCTCGATGCGCGCCTCGATCTGGCTCTTCAGTTCGACCAGCTTGGCGCGCTCGGCACGTTCCGCCGATTCCTTTTCCGTTTTCTGCTGCTCCTGGCTGGCGGTCAGGTTGAACGAGCGCTGCTGCGCTTCGACCGTGCCGTACTTGACCTGGCCGGTCTGGCGCGTCAGATCGCGTCCGCCGCCCTGGATCACGCTGGAACTGTCGCCGGAGCCGGACCCGCCCTGCTGGGCGACCTTCAGCGGATTTTCGAAGAATTCCGCAATACCCTTCAGGTCACCCTCGGCGGTGGAGCCGAGCAGCCACATGAGCAGGAAGAAGGCCATCATCGCCGTCACGAAGTCGGCGTAGGCGATCTTCCACGCACCACCGTGCGCGCCACCGCCGCCCTTCTTGATCTTCTTGACGATGATTGGCTGCTGGGTATCGTCGGACATGGCTCAGTGCGTCAGGGCGTTGATGGGAAAGGGTCGATGCCGGGGTGGCGGCGGGCTCACTTGCCCTTGCGGTTCTTCACTTCGTCTTCGAGTTCCTTGAAACTCGGCCGGTCGGGCGAGTACAGAACCTTGCGGCCGAACTCGATGGCGACCTGCGGCGCATAGCCGTTCATGCTGGCCAGCAGCACGACCTTCATGCACTGGTAGATCTTTCCGCCCTCCTCCATCTTCTGTTCGAGCTGCGAAGCGATCGGCGCGACAAAACCGTACGAAAGCAGAATGCCGAGGAAGGTACCGACCAGCGCACCGCCGATCATCTTGCCAAGCACCGCCGGCGGCTGACCGACCGAGCCCATCACGTTGACCACGCCCATCACCGCCACGACGATGCCGAACGCCGGCACGCCGTCCGCCACCTTCGACACGCAATGCACCGCAACGTGGGCTTCGGAATGGTGGGTTTCCATTTCGGCATCCATCAGGCTTTCGATCTCGAAGGCGTTCAGATTGCCGCCCACCATCATGCGCAGGTAGTCGGTCAGGAAGTCGACCGCGTGGTGATCGGAGAGGAACTTCGGATACTTGGAGAAGATCGGGCTCGCTTCGGGATTCTCGACGTCGGCTTCGATCGACATCAGGCCTTCCTTGCGCACCTTCGAGAGGATTTCGTACAGCATCGCCAGCACGTCCACGTAGTACGCCTTGTTGTAGGACGAACCCTTGAACACGGTGGGCAGTGCGGCAACCGTGGCCTTGATCGCAGGCATGCCGTTGCCGGCAACGAAGCCGCCGATCATCAGACCGAAGATCGCCACGTATTCAGCCGGCACCCAGAGGGCCGCCAGACTGCCGTGCAGGGCGTAGGTGCCCACGGAAGCTGCGAGGATGATTACGTAGCCGATGATCAGAAACATGAACTTTTCCTGTGTATGACGGATGTTCGGAGCATCACGCACTGAGCGCCTGTTGGTGTAACGGCACCGGCCTGCGAAACTTGACTGACTCATCGGTCCGTCGTCTTGCCCTCGTCATGACCTTTGACAGGTACGAAAAAAAAGCCGCCACGGGTTGCCCCGCGGCGGCGAGCTCCTTGCTTTCGCAAGGAGGAGGTCAGACAGGAGAGTGGAACAGGGTTACGCGGCGATCAGGGCCTCGCGCGCACGGCGCGTCTTGCCCGCACGTGCCGGGATGTGGCACAGGCCGCAGATGTAGCTGGATTTCGGGTCGTACGCGTGGGCAACGAAGTGGCCGCCGCAGCAGGTGCAGGGCGTGCGCTGCAGCAACTTGGCGTCGAAGAAGCGAACCAGCGTCCAGGCGCGGGTCAGACTGAGCACTTCTTCCATATCGTGCGTCTCGATGTGTTCCTGGTAGAGGCGGAACGCCTTAACGATGCAATCGAGCTGGGCAAGTCGGGTGTTCTGCTTGAAGAAACCGAAGAAGGACATGAACAGCGAAGCGTGAATGTTGGGCTGCCACGTCATGAACCAATCGGTCGAAAACGGCAGCATGCCCTTGGGCGGCGAAACGCCCTTCACTTCCTTGTAGAGCTTGAGCAGGCGTTCGCGTGACAGGTGAGTCTCCGCTTCGAGCAGCTGCAGGCGCGCGCCGAGCCGGATCAGTTCCACCGCAAGACCGATTTCACGACCTTCCGAAACGATGCTTTTGTTTCTCATGACCTTTACCCCCTGAATCAGGAAACCGCTTCAACCGGCTGCGCGCAGGCCAGGATGGTGGCGTGCAGGTGGGATGTCGATGCGTCGCGACCGTGACTCGACAGCAGGCCGAGCAGGACACGATCGTCGAAGCGCAGGCGGCACAGCATCATGTTTGCGCTGGCCATCTTCAACACCTGCGCCGGCGACAGTGACTCGATCATGTCCGCGACTTCTTCGCTGACGCCGAGCCTGAACATGGCGGCGTCGCGATCCTCGCGGATCATCTGCTGGGCAAGCATGAGATAGGAGAGATTGAGTTCCCTGATCTCATTGAGCAAACCTGTCGTCTTCATGATGCGATCCCTTCGGTGATCCGGACGCTGTATGCGTCTGACTGTGGGATGCATTGTGCCGAGCAGAACGCCGACACCCAATCAGGACAAGGCGAAACTTCCTGTACGTGAAGACGAGCAGAATCCTGTAGGAAGATTTCCTACATCGAGCGGAGGAGAGAGGCTGGCACGCGTCGAAGCGGCGTGCCGGAGGGGTCGGAAGAGCGCTAGATCAGCAGGGAACCATCCTGGATTCGTTTGCTGAGCAGGTCGGCTTCGACCGGTCGCGAGAAGAAGTAACCCTGGAAGCGGTCGCATTGTTCGCGCCTCAGGAAACCAAGCTGTTCCGGCGTTTCAACGCCCTCCGCAACAGTCGTCAGCCGCAGGCTGCGTGCCAGTGCGATGATGACGCGAATGATGGCTGCATCATCCGGATCGTCATTTATGTCGCGCACGAATGATTTGTCGATCTTCACGATGTCGATCGGGAAGCGTTTCAGGTAGGACAGCGACGAGTAACCGGTTCCGAAGTCGTCCATCGATATCCTGACGCCCATGTTCTTCAACGCCTTGAGCATGCCGATGGTCGTTTCGGCGTCCTTCATCAGAACGGATTCGGTGATTTCCAGCACCAGCTTCTCTGCCGGAAAGCGGGTGTCTTCCAGCGTCGTTCTGACGGTTTCGAGCAGCCGCGGCTGCGCAAACTGCACAGCGGATACGTTGACCGACATGGACAGGTCCTGCATACCCTGTTCGTGCCAGATGCGACCCTGGGTACAGGCTTCGCGCATCACCCAGGCACCGATTTCGACGATGAGACCCGACTCGTCAGCCAGCGGAATGAAGCGGTCCGGCGGAATGACTCCGCGCTGCGGATGCCGCCAGCGAAGCAGCGCTTCGACGCCCGATGTACGACCGGTACTGCCGTTGAGAATCGGCTGATAGTTGAGAAACAGTTCGCTGCGCTGCACGGCGTGTCGGAGATGCGTCTCCAGGACCAGCTTTTCGGCGGAACTGGCGCTCATTTCGTGCGCGTAGAACGTCAGGCCGTTGCCCCCCGAACGCTTTGCGCTGGACATGGCCGCCTCGGCGTTCATGATCAGTGCCTGCGCCTCGTCACCGTCGTCGGGCGTCATGGCCAGACCGATCGACGCCGTCAGGAAAAGCTCGAGACCGTCCTTGATGACCGGCGACGCGAACGCCTCCAGCAACTTGTGTGCGAAAAGACGCGCGTCGTCCCGCGTGCTGCAGGACGGTGCGAAAACGCAGAAACGATCCCCGCTCAGGCGGGCGATCATGGCCCCCTTGCCCGCACGCTCGATGAGTCGCGATACGACCTCGCGCAGCACGACGTTGCCTGCGTCGTATCCGAAGCTTGTATTGATGCGCAGGAAGCGGTCGATGTCGACCACCATCAGCGCGGCATGGCGCGCCTCGGCGCTGCGGCGTTCATTGTCCAGCCAGTCGTCGATCTGGGCACGCAGCAGCGTCTGATTCGGGAGTGCGGACAGCGTGTCGAAAAAGGCGAGCGCATGAATGCGGGCGTCGGCCGTCTGCACGGCGCGACGCGCTTCGACGCCGCGCAGTTCGCGTTCGATCACCGGCACCAGGCGCGCGATGTTGCCCTTCTGGACGTAATCGGCCACCCCGTTGCGCATGGCCGAAAAGGCCATGTGATCGGAGATCTTTCCCGAATAGATGATGAAAGGAATGTCGCGCCCGCTGCGGCGGACAACTTCGAGCGCGGACGCTGAATCGAAGCCGGGCATGGCATGGTCGCAGATGACCAGATCCCACTCCCGCTCATCGAGCGCGCGAGCCAACTCCGGCGCGCTGTCGACACGCTCCGAATAGGTGTCGAGCCCACGCGCGCTCAGCTGGGCGTTGAGCAGGAAGGCGTCGTCTTCATTGTCCTCGACCATCAATACCTTGATGGTTCTGAACCCTCCCAACCTGTCCGAGTGGCGCTCCATCAACTTCATTCCGGGCCGTGAAAACGATCAACGAAGCTTATCGACGGCGCGTCCGGACAAAACTTGAGCGCATCGCTTCAACGACCCGCGGAAAATTCCTCGCTCATCCGGTCATGGCGCAGCACAAGCCTGGTTTCTTCCCGATTTCTTCGCCTTCAGCAAGGCCAGATCGGTAAGCGCGAGCAGCGCATCGGCATCGGACATGGCCGACAGTCGCTCGGCCACACCGATACTGATGGAACTCTTCAGCCGCAGTTGGCCAGCCTGGAGCGGAACTGCTGCAACGCCGGCGCAGACTCGCTGCGCGCAGACCATGGCCTGTTCCAGCCGGGTATCCGGACAGATGATCAGGAACTCGTCGCTGCCGGTGCGACACACGACATCCTGCGTGCGCATGGATTCACGGATGGCACGGGCCGTCTGCTCGAGCACGCGGTCACCCACGTCATGTCCATAGGTATCGTTGATCTGCCGGAAGTGGTCGACATCGATGAGCATGCAGGACAGCGGTCGGTCGCTGCGCAACGCAATCGCCCATTCCTGGGTGATCCGGCCCATGGCATAGCGGCGATTCGGAAATCCGGTGAGGGCATCGGTCAGGGCAACCTCCTGCAGACGACGGTTGCTGACGCCCAATTCGGCCGTGTAGCGACGGATTTCCTCGCGCTCGGCTTCCAGATCCCGCTGCAGCTTGATCAGACGTTGCCCCGCCCGAAGCCGGGCCTCGAGCACCCTCGCCCGGAGCGGCTTGACCATGTAGTCGTCGGCACCCGCCTCGAACGCCTCGACCAGACGCTCCTCCTCGTCGTGGCTGGTCAGCATGATGATGTAGATGTTGCGGCCCATGCGGGTCTGACGCAGCGTACGCGTCAGTTCCAGCCCGTTCATCTCCGGCATCATCCAGTCGACCACCATGATCTGCGGCTCGAATTCGAGGGCGCGCTCCATGCCGACCACGCCGTTTTCGGCACACGCGACCTGATATCCGGAGCGGAGCAGCAAGGTCTTCAGGATCATGCGCGTCGACTCGTCGTCGTCGATCACCAGCGCCCGCAGCACCTCGCGATCGGGCGCATCGTTGGCGGCCGGCATCTCGACCACCTGCGGCGACGGGACCGGCGTCTCGGGCATCGAGATGTCGTTCAGATTCGGCAATGCATAGGCATCGACCGGCAGTATCCGGGACCACTCCTGCCATTCGCGCACGACGTCATCGCACAGCGTCGTCAGCTGATCCGGGAGCCAGTCCATTCGCCCGACCAGCGCGCGGGCGGCAGCCATGTGCTGCGGGCGGTCTTCTTCGTCGCACAGGCAGGCGACTTCTATGGTGCGTGCAAGACCGAGTGCCAGTGTCAGGCCGAACTCGCGCGATGCCGGGTCACCCTGGTGAGTCATCGCCGACTCATGACCCAGTACGGCACCGATGAAGAAGCGGGGCATGCCCCAGTCGGCGAGCATCGCTGCGCTCAACTCGACATGCGTCATCGCAAATGTCTTCCGCTCCAGGTCGCGCAGCGCAAGCTCGTCGCCACACCCCACTTCATCGAGCACACGCGAATACTGGGCGGGAAAGACGCTTGCCAGCCCGAGGCTGCCGATGCCCGAAAGCAATCCGACGCAGAAGCTCTCCTCGAGTCCGGCAGAGCGTCTCACCATCATGATTCTCTGCATCGCGATCGCGCGAATGACCGAGCCGCTCCAGAAGCGCGAATACGGAAAGCTTCGGCACAGGCCCTTGCCGTTGCTCGATATCAGCGAAAAGGCGAGCGCCAGATTGCGTACGGCCGCCATGCCCAGCACGGACAATGCATCGCGCAAGGCGACGATCGGACGGGCTCCCGGTCCGAGCGTTCCGTTCGCGGCGCAGACCAGACGTCCGACCAGTACGGGATCCCCCTGCGCGAGGCGGGCCAGCTCGGCAAGCGATGCATCGCCACGCTGCGTGACGCGGGCGATGGACAAGGCGATGCCCTTGGGCGAAGGCAACTCGCCTGCGGCCTTGACCTCCGCAAAGCGGCTCATGTCGATCAGTTCATTCATCGTCGTCCGATACTCGCTACAGCTGGGTTGCAGGATGGCCCGAAAATATCCGGATACCATTTTACTTACGGCGAGGGAGTCACATAACTTGAGGGCATGCGATGCGGCATCCCGCACGCACGAGGCAGCCCTGAAGCTAAACTGCCGGATTCGGACAACTTCGGCTGCGGCCGGCTGAAACATGAAGTTCTGCGCTCACTGCGGGAATCCGGTCGAACGGATCATTCCCGCCGGCGACAACCGGTTGCGTCACGTATGCCCGGCCTGCGGCAGCATCCATTACGAAAATCCGCGCATGGTCGTCGGCACGCTGCCGGTATGGGGTGAACAGGTCATGTTGTGCCGTCGCGCCATCGAACCGCGTCACGGCTACTGGACACTGCCTGCGGGATTCATGGAGAACGGGGAAAGCGCCGCCGAAGGCGCCATGCGCGAAACGCTGGAAGAAGCCTGTGCGCGGGTGAGCCTCATTGCGCCCTACACCATGGTCAGCGTGCCCGGGATAGACCAGTTGCACCTTCTGTTCAGGGCGGAACTGCTGGATCTCGACTTCGCGCCGGGCAGCGAGTCACTCGAAGTCAGGCTGTTCGACGAAGCAGACATCCCGTGGGATGCGCTGGCGTTCCGCAGCGTGGCGCTGACGCTGCGCACGTTTTTCGACGAACGGCGCAGCGGCAGCTTCGGCGTTCACCATTTCAGCCTGGACATACCGAGCCGAAGCTGAAGCTGAACGTGGCGCCCTGCCCCGGCTCGCCCAGAGCCGCCACATGACCGCCATGCAGCCGGATCACGCGCTGCACGATGGCGAGTCCGATGCCGCTGCCGTCGAATTCCCGGTTGTTGTGCAGACGCTGGAACGGCGCGAACAGGCGGCCGACATAGGTCATGTCGAAGCCCGCGCCGTTGTCACGCACGAAATAAGCGGCCTGACCGTCAAGCGTCGATTGCCCGATCTCGATGCGGGGCTGCGCCTGCAGGCGGGTGAACTTCCATGCGTTGCGCAGCAGATTTTCGAGCACCACGCGCGCGAGGCCCGGATCCGCATCCGCCCAGAGACCTTCCGGAATGACCCACATGACGTGGCGGTCGGGCGCCTCCGCCGTCAGTTCACGTGCAATGTCGCGGGCCATTTCCGACAGATTGGTCAGTGACCGGTGAACCTCGGCCCGCGACACACGCGACAGTTCCAGCAGATCGTCGATCAATTCGCCCATGCGCTGGCTGTTGCGGCGGATCCGCGCCAGATATTCACGCCCCTGTTCATCGAGCAGGTCACCGTAATCCTCGACCAGCAGGCGCGAAAATCCGTCGAGCGCGCGCAGCGGTGCGCGCAGATCGTGCGACACCGAATAGCTGAAGGCCTCCAGTTCGCGGATTGCGGCCTCGAGCGCAGTCGTGCGTGCCGCGACACGTTTTTCCAGCTCGTCATTCAGCGACTGCACGTTCCGCACATGTTCCGCCTGGATGCGCACGACCTCACGCTGCGCGGTCACGTCGCGTCGTACCGACACCAGTCCGCTGAAGCATCCGTCGTCATCGGACAGCGGAATCACGTTGACTTCGAAGACGCGCTCTTCGCCGTCAGGCATCGTCTGGCGCCGTTCCTCGAAGCTGGGCCGTGCCGACAAGGCCACTTCCTGCGAAATGCGGTGATCGTCGTTCAGCACATCGGCCATCGATGGCAGGTGCGCCGCCAGTTCTTCGCTGGTCGCGCCGAGCCAGGCGGTCTTCTTGAGCCAGCGCGTGTCGAGCAGGGAACGGTTGGCCAGGCGCCAGCGCAGATGCCTGTCCTTGAGCACGATGAGCTCGGGCAGCGCATCGACCAGCGCCCGCAGTCTGAATTCTTCTTCGCGCAGCGCTTCGCGCGCCTGCATTTCGGCGGAAATGTCCCGGCTGACGCCCCGATAGCCGCAGAACTCTTCGTTCGAGTCGAACACCGGCTCGCCGGACGACGCCAGATAACGCCAGCGCGTACCGTCGCGCCGGCGGGACAGGAAATCGCGGAAGGCTTCATGACGCTCCAGTGTCTGGCGCAGCAGACCCCAGGGCAGGGTCAGCGCCTCTTCGCCGGCGATTTCCCAGGGCGCACAACCGTTGAGCTCGGCATCGCCGAAATGCGCGCCGGTCAGCTGATCAGGCAGCCGGTGATAACGCAGATCGGCATCGAGCTCCCAGTGCCAGTCCGCAGACAGCAGGGTCAGGGCACGGAAATGGGACTCGCGTTCGCGCAGTGTGCGGCGGGCATCGCGTTTTTCGAACATTGCGGCACCGATGAAAAGCGCCGTGGCCGCCGTCAGCGTGATCAATCCGTGCAGCACCAGCACCTGCAGGTGCGTCGAATATTCGTTCAGCAGCGAACTGCCCAGCACAGTGCCGGAGAGCGCCACCAGCGCGGCGACGAGAAACACCGTCCAGCCCACCTTGGGCGGAAAACGCAGCGCTACCCAGATCACCAGCGGCAGCGCCACATACAGCTGCAGCATCGGCTCGGTCAGCACCGTCACACCGAAGAAAGTAGCCCACAGCACGGCAATCAGCGCCGAAATGATGAACGCCTGCTCCACGACACGACGCAGCGGCAGCAAAGGCGTGCGATCGGTGGTCCACGCCAGCAGCGGAAGCATGGTCACGATGATGCCCAGCGCGTCTCCGAGCCAGGCAGCCGATCCGACATCGAGCCACCGCGCGGCAGGCAGACCCTGCTCGAGGACGAGACCGCCGACCGTGGCGGTCGCGCTGAAAATTGCCGAGGCATACGCGATAGTGAGCAGTTTGAAAGCACCATCGGTGCGCTCGAGCAGATGTGCCGGCACGCCCACCATGCGACGCAGCGCCCATGCACCGGCGCACGACGCAAACACCTGACCGAGCGCATGCATCGCTGCGATGGGCAGCGGAAGACCCACGATGATCAGCGCGCCGATTACGCCGGACAACACGCCCGGCAACGCTCTCACCCCGTGATTGAGCAGCACGAACATCGCCAGCCCGAGCGGCGCCCACATCGGGGCGATGCCGGACGCAGGTTCGCGCAACTGGAAGCTTGCCGCGGCAAGCAGACAGTACAGGATTGCCACGACGCCGTTGAACATCGACCAGCGCTGCCATGACCACGGCGCCCGGGAATGGGGCGTGCTGCCCCCGACGACCCCGGCAGCATCACTGCGGTCCGACGGTAGCGGAACGCTCATGTGCGTGCCCTGCCGAAGTAACGAACACCGCGGCAAGCCCGCTCCGCGCCGCCGCCCCACCGGCGGGCCGCTGCTGTTTCATCGCCTGCCCTTGCGTGGCAAGGCGCGATTTTCCGCTCGATCTCGGACAAGGGATTCCCGGACAGAAAGACATCGAGCCGGCTGACGACCTTGAACATCGCTGGTCCGGCAGAATCGGGGGACGACAGGCCATCGCCGTCCCCGCGGCCGTATGCTCGCACAAGCGCGCGCGTCCGGCACGAGATGTGCGCTCCGTCGCTCACGGGAAAGTACCGGCGGGTGCCCGCCGGATTCGCCACCGGCGTGACCGGACTTTCGCCTCCTGCCGAAGGTAGGGCGGGTTCAGCCGGATGAGAATGGATGTTCATCTTGCACGTGTTCGAGGTCTCCGCCCTCCAGCTCGAGTTCCACGACGAAACTGTCCGGCTGCAGGCTGTCCGGTATTACGGCATGGCGCGCGGCCGCCTTGAAAGCCGCCAGAACCCGGGCATCGAATGCATCGTCGCCGCTCGTGCGCACGATCCGTACATCGGTCACGCGGCGCGCCCGGAAGCGCATCTCGAGCCTGACCCATGCGCCTGCGTCCCCCGACACGGCACCTGCTGCCGCAACACCACGCGCCAGTGCGAATCGGAGTGCGCGCAGCGTCGCCTCGGGAGGCGTGACGGCATTCGGCGCGGCAGCCGCCTGCGCCGCAGGTAGGGCGTTCAGCCGCACCGGTGCCGCAACGTGCGCCGGCAGTGCATCGTGCTCGCCGACCGCAGCCGACTCCACCCCGGAGTCTCTTGCGCCCTTTGCCGCTGCCGTGTTCAGCAGACTGAGGCGGGGCGAGGCCGTCCGCTCCAGCGATGCCGGTTGCGGCTGCGACGGCCAGAGCAGCAGCAGATGAAGTGTCGCGGACACCGCAAATGCCATGACCAGTCGCGCGGGGACGAACCGGGCACAGAGCGATTGCAAATTCATCTTCCTTTGCTAGAGTACATGCGCACCGGACGCGGAAGCCCGCCGAAACGGGTCATCCAGTATAGAGGCGGCAACGCGTTCGACACCGACCGAGCAGCAGACCATGGAGGTTGCCCAGATCGTGTTTCCGTTGATGGAGGATCACCCCGGCACCGGTATCGCCAATCAGCGACGCAGTCCCGCGCACCCGTGGGTCCTGACACTGGACGCGAACGGACTTCCGCACCGCTGGGTGAGCTGGCAGCATGCCGTGTTCTATCAGGCAAAGGATCTGGTGGCCTGGGTGGCCGGCAGCCATGAATTCGAAATCCGCGGCGGCATCAACCGGGTAACGGGCGAACAGTCGTCGATCCGCACCAACAGCATCATCGCGATCAAGGGCCGGAGCCACGCGCACAAGCTGCAGGCCGCCGTGCCGCCACTCAACAACCGCGAACTGTTCTATCGCGACCGCTCCGTCTGCGCCTACTGCGGAAGCGACTTTTCCTACCAGAAGCTGACGCGTGATCACATCGTCCCGGTGTCGCAGGGGGGGCGCGACCTGTGGATGAATGTGGTCACCTGCTGCCGCGCGTGCAATCAGCGCAAGAGCGGGCGCACGCCGGAACAGGCGCACATGCAACTGCTGTACGCCCCTTACGTGCCGAACAAGGCCGAGTATCTGATACTCAGCAACCGGAACATCCTCGCTGACCAGATGGATTTTCTGGCCCAGCACGTCAATGCCAACAGCCGCTGGAAGGTGGCCTGAGCAGTCCGCGGGGTCTGTTCAGTCCGGACTGCCGCCCGCCGCCGCCCCGGTGCGGCGCGTCTGACGCGGCAACAGCAGCTGAAGCACGGTACCCTGCCCCACCGCACTTTTGCACGACAGCGACCCGCCGAGGGAGATGGCCTGTTCGAGCGCATGCGCCAGCGTGTTGCGCACCCCGCCCTCCATCGGGGACTGTCCGAACAGCGCGGCGACACGTGCGGCGTCCATGCCGCGGCCGAAGTCGCGTACGCGGATTTCGGCGAACAGGCGTCCGTTCCAGTTCAACCCGTCGGCGCTGCTCACCGCGATCCGGCCCGTGCTGCCGCACTGCTCTGCGCTGACCGACAGCAGTACCGACATGATGTCGCGCATCACCGCGAGCGGAAGATGCAGCGGCGGCAGAGCGGAATCGAGATGCAGTTCGGTCGTGATGGCACGCGACCGGAAGGTTCTGACATCCGATTCGGCCACGATCTGTTCGATCAGCTGATTGATGTCGGTCCATTGCGCGGCCGCGACCATGTCCGGCGGCCGGCTTTCGAACTGCTGCAGCACGGTGTCGATGCGAGCGACCTGATCGTTGAACACCGCCAGTTCGGATTCGAGCATCGAATCGGCCCCCATCTTCAGCCGCATCGACTTGACCTGATGCTTGAGCAGACCGAGCGGCGTGTGCAACTCGGCCCGCAACTGCTTCGCGTGCGCCGAATAATGGTCAGCCATGCTGCGGCGAAGATCACTCATGTCGCGGTCGTGCGTGCGCTGCAGGCGCGACGCACGTGCCGCTGCAACCACCAGCATGTCGAGTTCGCCTGCCCTGGCCCGCAATTCCGGCAGCAGGGCAGAAGGCATGCGATGCAGCGCCAGCGCCTCGAGCGCGCCGTCGCTGTTCATCGGCGCGATCAGGAAGGCGTCGCCCTGCGACAGGCGCAACAGGCGCTGCAGGCTCACCGGCAGCGTCGCGGCCTGCTGCTCGCTTTCGCAATACCAGGGGCGACCCTGTGACAGCTGCGACCGCATCTCTTCGAGCTCGCCACGCGACAGATCGAATTTCTCGGCGACCTTTCCGGCAGGGCCGTCCGCGGTCGCAAAGTGCATGTCGCCGGAAGTACGCAGAAGAATCCTCGGCGACGGCAGGTCGAGCAACAAGGCGGCGGCGAGCCGGTAGGCACGCCACACATCGGCGTCGGGCCCGGGCGCAAGCACTTGCGCAAGCAAGCCTGCGCGCGCGAGATTCCCCAATGCGGGCTGTCCGGCGTCTGTCGCCGGTACCGGTTCGAAGTACGGACGATAAAGCTCGCCCGCAACCGCAGAGGCACCCTGCCCCCCCAGTCCGAGCATTGCCAGGCGTGCGTCGGTACCGCGGCATGCGGTCTGCCAGGCGTCGTTGAGCTGATCCATCGGCAGACCGGTCAACGCGTGCGCCAGCGCTGCGTGCTGCATGGCGTCGCCGGAGCCACCGCCCGACAGCTCTTCGGCTGCCCGCACCACGCGCAGGAGTTCGGGGGCATCGTCGAACAGCGCGGCATCGGAATGATGAAAGCGCAACGCATCGGCCAGATCGGCCGCCCACGCGCCCGGCAGCAGCGCGGCACCGGCTTCTGCGTGAGAAATGCCGAAGGCCGATCTTTCCTGCGCAGTCACCAGGGATTCGGTATCCCCGTGCGCCAGCAGCGGCACGTACTCGACCGACCGCGAAAGCAGGGGCAATGCCACGTCCAGCAGCAGGCCGGCAATGAACGCCTCCTCCGGATCACTCTTCCCGCCACGCAGCGACAATTCGCGCGCCGTCTCTGCAGTCAGCAGTGAATGCGCCCAGTAGCGGCGAAAACCATAGGGCACGCAGGGAAAGCGCCCGGACCAATGCTGAGTGTCGAGCAGCGCCGACTGCATGAGTGCCCTGCCGCCTGCATCAAGCACTGCGTCGATGCGGCGGGCGGCGCTTTCGCCCGGTGGACGGTCCAGCACTTCGGAAGCGCGCAGCATGCGCAGCACCAACGCCGGATCGAGGCACAGGAGCGCCGAAAGGCTTCCTGCGTCGGCTGGCAACGCACGGAGGCCGAGCACCACCTCCGCGATCACCGGGACGGATGGCGCACTGGACAGCATGGCACGGTCTATCGCGCGTACGGCGTTGGCTGTCATGCTGAGCAGAAAGCGGATCTCGCCTGGCGGCGTTTCCGCACACTGACCTTTTTTTGGTTTGTCGGCCGTTCTTAAGACGGGATTCGGCCGAATCATACCGCAGCGTATCGCCGTAAAACCCGCGCCAACGCTGGAAATCATCATCAAAAAACGGCGCCTGCATACACAACGTCTCCCATTTTGGCCGCAATGCGAATCCCCGCCTTGGAATCGACGTCCGGCCCCGAATCTTACAAATGGTTACTGCGGTCGCAACACCGGTTTACACCCGGGCTCGACACTGATTTCGCTGCCGGAGCATTCCGGCAAATCAGAGGAGCTGGATCATGAAGCAACCGAATGACGCATCGAATGGCAGCGCAGCCACCGCGACGCTGCGCAAACGCTGGCTGGCCGGCATCGCCGCCGCCGCTGCGCTGAGCGCAGCGTTCGCCCTTGCCCCGAATGCGTCCGCACATGCCGACGGACATGGCGCCGGACAGGATGCGCAAGGCGTTGCCCAGCCGCACCACAAGCGTGGGGACGGCGAAAAGCGGATGGCACGGCGGGTGGAACGCGTGTTTGCCGACGTGGGCGCATCGGACGAACAGAAGGCGCGCGCACGTGAAATCGTTCAGGCGTCGATGGCCGAGATGAAGGCATTGCGTCCGGCGAACGGCGAAGGAATGACGGAAATGCGGGCGCTGCTGTCGGCGGAAACGATCGATCGCGACCTCATCGAACAGCATCGCGCCGCCCGCCACGCCCGGAGCGAGCAGATGTCGAAACTGATGACGCGCACGCTGGCCGATCTGGCCGAAGTGCTCACGCCGGCACAGCGCAGCGAAGCGGCGAAGTCGCTGACCCGCATGGGCGGGGATCATCACGGCAAACCCCATCACGGCCGGCATGGCCATGAGGGCGACCTGAACAGCTGATCAGGCCGTCACGGCACCGAACAGCCTCGCCAGTTCGGCGCCGGGATCGGCGGCGCGCATGAACGCTTCGCCGACCAGAAACGCATGCACGTCGCGGGCCCGCATGGTCGCGACGTGTTCTGCCGCCAGAATGCCGCTTTCGGTGATCACGATGCGATCGGCCGGAATGCGGTCGAGCTGAGACAGCGTGAAGTCGAGCGACACCTCGAAGGTACGCAGGCTGCGGTTGTTGATCCCCATCAGCGGTGTCGCGAGCTGCAGCGCGAGATCGAGTTCACCGGCGTCGTGGCTTTCCACCAGCACCGCCATGCCCAGCTCGTGCGCAAGTTTTTCCAGCGCGCGCATGTCGGCCACCGCCTTCGTCCTGTGCACCGCATCGGCGTCGCCCGACGGCGGCAGGAAGGCCGCGACGATCAGCAGGATGCAGTCGGCGCCCATCGCCCGCGCCTCGACCACCTGATACGGATCGATGATGAAGTCCTTGCGCAGGACCGGCAGGCTGCACGCCGCGCGCGCCTCGACCAGATAATCGGGCGAACCCTGAAAGTACTGGCGGTCGGTCAGCACCGACAGGCAGGCCGCGCCACCCGCTTCGTAGGAACGCGCGATGTCCGCCGGCCGGAAGTCGGCCCGCAACACGCCCTTGGACGGGCTTGCCTTCTTCACTTCCGCGATCACGGCCGCCTCGCGACGCGCAACGCGATCACGCAGTGCGGCGACGAAATCGCGTGACGGGGGCTGCGCAGCGGCTCGCCCGCACAGCGCTTCCAGGCTTTCGGCCGCGCGACTGGCGGCGATTTCCTCGCGTTTGGTGGCAAGGATCTTCTGCAGGATGTCGGACATGGAATTCAGTCGGTGATGAAGGCGTGGGAACGTTCGACCAGCTGGTCGAGCCGGGCGCGGGCCGCACCCGAGGCGATGACCTCGCGCGCACGTTCGACGCCGTCGCGCAGCGAATCGGCCACACCGCCCACATACAGGCTGGCGCCGGCATTCAGCAGCACGATGTCGCGCGCCGGCGCGAAGCTGCCGTCGAGCGCCGCCAGCAGCATGGCGCGCGAGCTCTGCACGTCATTGACGCGCAGGGTGTCGAGCGCGTGCACCGGCAGGCCGACGTCGGACGGATGCACCACATGCTCGCGCACCTCGCCGTCGCGCAGTTCGCCGACCAGCGTATCGCCGCCGATCGACAGCTCGTCGAGCCCGTCCCGGCCGTGCACCACCATCACGTTGCGCGAACCGAGTTCCTTCAGCACGCGCGCCAGAATGCCGACCAGATCGGCGTGGAACACGCCCATCACCTGATTGGCCGCACCCGCCGGATTGGTCAGCGGGCCGAGGATGTTGAACAGCGTGCGCACCCCCAGTTCGCGCCGCACCGGGGCGGCATGCTTCATCGCACTGTGGTGGTTGGGCGCGAACATGAAACCCACGCCCACCTCGTCGATGCAGGTGGCGACCTGATCGGGTGACATGTTCACATTGACGCCCAGCGCCTCCAGCACGTCGGCCGAACCGCACTGCGACGAACTCGCCCGCCCGCCGTGCTTGGCCACACGGGCACCCGCCGCCGCCGCGACGAACATCGACGCGGTGGAAATGTTGAACGTGTGGGCGCCGTCGCCGCCGGTGCCGCAGGTGTCGACCAGGGTCTGCGTGTCGCCTACCGGCACGCGGACGGACAGATCCCGCATCACTCGCGCGGCCGCGGCGATCTCGCCCACGGTTTCCTTCTTCACCCGCAGGCCGATCAGGATGCCGGCAATCAGCGGAGCCGACACTTCGCCGGTCATGATCTGGCGCATCAGCGCCGTCATTTCGTCGGGAAAGATTTCCCGGTGTTCGATGACGCGCTCGAGTGCCTGTTTCGGCGTGAAAATCATGCGCCGGCCCTCCACTCGTCGAGAAAATTATTCAGCATCCGGTGGCCATGCTCGGTCAGGATCGACTCCGGGTGGAACTGCACGCCTTCGATGGCCAGCGTCCTGTGCCGCATGCCCATGATTTCGCCGTCGTCGGTCCACGCCGTGACTTCGAGGCAATCCGGCAGCGTGTCGCGCGACACCGCCAGCGAGTGGTAGCGGATCGCCGTGAACGGGTTGGGCAAGCCGCGGAACATGCCCTTGTCCAGATGATGGATCGCGGCCGTCTTGCCATGCATGACCACCTTGGCGTGCACCACGTCGCCGCCGAACGCCGCACCGATGCTCTGGTGGCCGAGGCAGACGCCGAGGATGGGGTACTTGCCGGCGAACGCCTTGATCAGCGGCACCGACACCCCCGCCTCGTTGGGCGAACACGGGCCGGGCGACACGACGATGTGGTCCGGCTTCAGCGCGTCGATCTGGTCGAGCGTGATTTCGTCGTTGCGATATACGCGCACGTCTTCACCGAGCTCGCCGAAGTACTGCACGAGGTTGTAGGTGAAGGAGTCGTAATTGTCGATCATCAGCAGCATGTCAGTTCCCCCGCCCCTCTGTACCCGCCGCCAACCCCGCCTCCGCGAGTTCCGCAGCGCGCAGCACGGCGCGCGCCTTGTTCAGCGTTTCCTGCCATTCGCCTTCGGGCGTCGAATCCATCACCACGCCACCACCGGCCTGGGCGTGCAGCTGGCCGTCCTTGATCACCGCAGTGCGCAGCGCGATCGCGACATCCATGCCGCCGTTGAAGCCCAGATAGCCCACCGCGCCAGAGTAGATGCCGCGCTTGACCGGCTCAAGTTCGTCGATGATTTCCATCGCGCGCACCTTGGGCGCACCGCTGACGGTGCCGGCCGGAAAGGTCGCTCGCAGCACGTCCATCGCGGTCAGGCCGGGCCTGAGCACGCCTTCGACATTGCTCACGATGTGCATCACGTGTGAATACTTCTCCACCACCATGCGGTCGGTCACTTCGACCGTGCCGATGGCAGCGACGCGGCCGAGATCGTTGCGGCCGAGATCGACCAGCATGATGTGTTCGGCGCGTTCCTTTTCGTCACCGAGGAGTTCGTCGGCCAGCGCACGGTCTTCTTCCGGCGTGGCACCACGCTTGCGCGTGCCGGCGATCGGACGCACGGTCACCTTGTTGCCTTCCAGGCGGGCAAGGATTTCCGGGCTGGCGCCGACGATGTGGGTATCGCCGAGGTTGAAGAAATACATGTAGGGCGACGGATTCAGCGCCCGCAGCGCACGGTACACCGCCATCGGCGTGGTGGACAGCGGCTTGCTCATGCGCTGCGACGGCACCACCTGCATCACGTCGCCATCGAAGATGTACTGCTTCGCGCGTTCCACCGCAGCGCAATAGGCGTCATGGCCGAAACCGGAAACCGCCGGCACGGATTCACCGCGCGGCGTGTCCGGCGCGCGCACCGGTGCCCGCAGCTGCGCGGCCAGTGCATCGAGCCGTGCGTTGGCGGCATCGAGCGCACCGGGCTGAGCGGGATCTGCGTAAACGATGAATGTGAGGCGACCCGACAGGTTGTCGAATACGGCCAGTTCGTCGGACAGCAGCAGGTGGATGTCCGGTACGCCCAGCGGATCGGGCTTGTCCCAGCCCGGCTGCAGGCGACGTTCTACGTAGCGCACCACGTCGTAGCCGAAGTAGCCGACCAGTCCGCCCGAGAAGCGCGGCAGCCCGGGCAGATCGGGCACCCGGTAGCGGCCGATGAAGTCCTGCACGAAAGCCAGCGGATCCGGCGACTCGAGCGATTCGGTGATCACGTCGTCGCGCAGCACGGTGACCGCATTGCGCCGCACGACGATGCGCGTGCGCGCCGGCAGGCCGAGAATCGAATAGCGCCCCCAGCGCTCGCCGCCCTGCACCGACTCGAGGAGGTAGGAATACGGCGCGTCGGCCAGCTTCATGTAGGCGGACAGCGGCGTATCGAGATCGGCCAGCGCCTGACGCGCGACCGGGATGCGGTTGTAGCCGGCGCGTGCGAGCGCCTCGAATTGATCGTTGTTCATGGACAATCGGGAGAGCAGGGGTTGAACGGGCGCCACATGGAACCGCTGGGCACCGGACCGGTGTTCAGGCTCGGGCGCCGCGCCACAGGTACCCGTGCAGGCGCGCGCGTGCGCAACTGCTGACGGGTGTCTCCTCGGGTTTCAGGCTGTCCATTCAGTATTCGGTCGAAAGCACGACCCGCTCGGGCAGGTCGGGGAGCGAGGATAGTAGCCCATCGCAATCTTTTGCGTCCAGCACGCGGCCCTCGCTATAGCCCCACGGCACGCCGAAAACCGGCACGCCGGCGGCGCGCGCGCAGTCGATGTCGTTGTATGAGTCGCCGACATGCAGCATGCGCGACGGTGCCACGCCAAGCCGGCGCGCCGCATGCAGCAGCGGCGCCGGGTCGGGTTTCTTCTGCGGCAGCGTGTCGCCGCTGACGACCACATCGAAAAAGTCCGACATCTTCATCATGTCGAGCAGCGGCAAGGTGAAGGCTTCCGGCTTGTTGGTCACGCAGCCCAGCCGGAACCCGGCTGCGGCGAGCGCCGCGAGCATGGCCAGCGCACCGTCGTAGGCGGCGGCATGCTGACCGTTGCGCCGCTGGTAACAGCGCTTGAATACCTCGATCGCGCACGCCAGCAGATCCGCATCGGCAGCACGCTCGCCGAGGCAGCGCTGCACCAGATTCGCCAGCCCGCGCCCGACGAATACGCGCACTTCATCTTCGCTGCGTGGCGGCAGGCCGAGTTCGGCGGCCATGTCGCGCGCCGCGGCGGCCAGATCGGGCACGCTGTCGACCAGCGTGCCGTCGAGGTCGAAGGTGATGGCGGCGACCGCCAGTCTGTCGCTCATCGGCAAGTCATCACCGTACCGTGGCGAGCTGCGCGCGCAGCGCGGCGATCACGCTGTCGTAACGATGCGCGTCCGTTGCCTGCCCGGCGCCGAACACGGCCGAACCCGCGACGAAGGTGTCGGCGCCGGCGCGCGCGATTTCGGCGATGTTGTCCACCTTCACGCCACCGTCGATCTCCAGCCGGATGTGCCGGCCACTGCGCTCCTGGTAGTCATCGAGCTTGGCGCGCGCTGCGCGCAGCTTGTTCAGCGTTTCGGGGATGTAGCTCTGGCCGCCGAAGCCCGGATTCACCGACATCAGCAGCACGATGTCGAGCCGGTCCATCACGTGATCGAGATGGTGCAGCGGCGTCGCCGGGTTGAACACCAGCCCGGCCCGGCAACCGTTGTCGCGGATCAGCGACAGCGTGCGGTCGATGTGTTCGGACGCTTCCGGATGAAAGGTGATCACATTGGCGCCGGCCTTGGCGAAGTCCGGAATGATGCGGTCGACCGGCTTGACCATCAGATGCACGTCGATCATCGCGTCGGTGTGCGGGCGCAGCGCCTGACAGACCAGCGGACCGATGGTCAGGTTGGGCACGTAATGGTTGTCCATCACGTCGAAGTGGATCCAGTCGGCGCCCGACGCGATGACGTCGCGCACTTCCTGACCCAGCATGGCGAAATCGGCCGACAGCAGGCTGGGCGCGATCAGGAAATCGGAAGCGGAAACTGTATTCATGGTGAGTGTGATCGCGGCTGCGCAACGGATGGCGAAGGCGCGATTGTATCGGCTCCCGCCGCGCGGACAGCCGGCGCGATGACTCGCTGCTTGCCGCGTCGGAAGACTTCGGTTAAAAAGCGCCTATGGCCGAAGCGAAAAAATACGAAATCACCGTGACCGTCGAGACACGTTATGTCGAAGATCAGTCGGACCCCGAAGAATCCCGCTTCATCTTCGCCTACACGGTCAGCATCAGGAACACCGGCACCGTGCCGGCACAGCTGATCAGCCGGCACTGGGTCATCCGCGATTCGGCTGAAACCGTGCAGGAGGTACGCGGCCTCGGCGTGATCGGGCAACAGCCGCTGCTCAAACCGGACGAAAAGTTCGAGTACACAAGCGGCTGCGCGATGAACACCCCGGTCGGCACCATGCGCGGCACCTACCAGATGGTCGCCGATGACGGCACGCAGTTCGAAGCCGACATCCCGGAATTCACGCTCGCGATGCCGCGCATACTCCACTGATTCCGCTTTCGTCGGCGACACACGTGTCACTCGACCGCTCCTACACCCGCATCGCTCCCCTCTACGACCGGCTGGTCGACGTCGCGTCGCGCGGCGCACGCCGTGCCAGTCTGGGTGCGCTGCCGAAGACGCCCTCCGATGTGCTGCTGTGCGGCGTCGGCACCGGCCTCGATCTGCCACTGCTCGCGCCGGGGCACCGCTACACCGGCGTGGACTACAACCGCGCGATGCTGTCGCGCAGCCTGCCGCGTGCCGACGGGCTGGATTATCAGCCGGTCCGCGGTGACGCGATGCGCCTTCCCTTTGCCGACGAAAGCTTCGATTGCGTGGTGCTGCACCTGATCGTCGCGGTCGTGCCCGACAGCGTGGCCTGCCTGCGCGAAGCCGCGCGTGTCACACGCCCCGGCGGTGGCGTGCTGCTGCTCGACAAATTCCTGTCGCCCGACAGGGCTTCACCTGTTCGCCGGCTGCTTTCGCCGCTGGCCGGACGCATCGCGACACGCCTCGATGTGGTGCTGGAAGACCTGCTGCCCGAGGTGCCGCTCACCGTGGTAAGCGACGAAGCCGCGGCGTTCGGCGGCTGGTTCAGGCGCGTCCGGCTGGTGAAGTTCTAGCGCCGCCAGCCCGACCGGGCCTCAGATCATGCGCGCGATCATTTCGCGGCCAGGCGGGCTGGCGAGAAGCAGGAAACCGCCCCAGTTGAGCGAAACGGTGACCCAGAACGCCCGCCGGAACGACGGTTTGAGCGACTTGTGACGCAGGAACTGCTGCGCCAGCAGCGCGCCCGGCCAGCCACCCACCACCGCCAGCAGATGCAGCCTCGCCTCCGGCACGCGAAAACCGTCGCGCGCCGCCTGCGCCTTGTCGACGGCGTACAGCCCGAAAGTGACCGCACTGAGTGCCGCGTAGAGCAGAAACCAGCCACTCGGCACGCGCCACGCCCAGGCTGCAATCAGCATGACCAGCAGAAAGGCGGGGATGATGAACAGCGCTGCGCTGCCCGACTGCGCCGGTCGATCGCCGCCGCGCGGCTCGACCCCGCGAGCCCTCGCCGGTACGCCGGCCGGGGTCACCGCCTGCGCGCAGCGACGGCCGCGACGATCCTTGCCGATGGAAAAACTCACGCGCTCACCTATCATCGGCCGCCGGCCTTCGATATCGAAGGCGCTGACATGCGCGAATATCTCGTCACCGCCGTCGTCCGGCCTGATGAAACCGAAACCCTTGTCGTCCTTCCAGGACGTGATGCAACCGTCTGTACGCATGAAAAATCAGTGAATGAAATGAAGAACGGAATGAAGACAACCGGGACTTCCGCCCGCGGCGGGCAACACAATAGCATTGCAGCCCTGCCCCGATCGAGCCCCCGCATCGGCCGCACCGGAGCACCGCTCCGATGAAGCTGGCGCTGATCACCGACATCCATGCCAACCGCGAAGCCTTCGAGGCCTGCCTCGACGACGCGCAACAGAAGGGAGCCGACCGCTATGCACTGCTGGGCGACTTCGTCGGCTATGGCGCCGACCCGCACTGGGTGGTCGAACGGGTACGTGCGCTGGTGGCCGAAGGCGCCATCGCGATCCGGGGCAACCACGACGAAGCCGTGGTGCAGGGGCCGCGCGAAGGCATGAACAGCGACGCGACGCAGGTCATCAACTGGACCCGCAGCCAGCTCGACGACGATCAGCTCACCTTCCTGTCGCGGCTGCCGTTCGCGGTCGAGCGCTACAACAGCCTGTTCGCGCACGCCAACGGCTACGCACCGCAGGCCTGGGAATACGTGACCAGCCGTTCCGAAGCCATGCAGAGCCTGCACGCCACCGCCCTGCCCTACACCTTCGCCGGCCACGTGCATGAACCCCAGCTCTACAACCTGTCCGGTCTCGGCAAGATTGCGAGCTTCACGCCCACCCCCGGCATCGGCATTCCGGTACCCACCCACCGGCAGTGGTTCGTGCTGCCCGGTTCCGCCGGCCAGCCGCGCGACGGCAATCCGGCCGCCTGCTGGGCGCTGTTCGAACCCGCGCAGGCGCTGCTCACGTTCCAGCGCGTGCCCTACGACCACGATGCGGCGGCGGCCAGGATCATTGCAGCCGGCCTGCCGCCGCGTCTGGGCGAACGTCTGAAAGTGGGTCGCTGAGTGCCACCTCCCCCACTCCGCCCGGGCGCTCTGACAGTCGGTCACGTGATCGACGGCTTCCGTCTGGAAGCGCACCTGCACCAGGGCGGCATGGCCAACCTGTGGCGCGTCACCCACCCGGAGCACGCGCTGCCGATGGTCATGAAGGTGCCGCGCATCAAGGGCGGCGAAGACCCTGCGACCATCGTCGGCTTCGAGGTCGAGCAGATGATCATGCCGGTGCTGCGCGGCGCGCATGTGCCCCAGTTCATCGCGAAAGGTGACTTCACCGCCTGCCCCTACATCGTGATGGAACTGATCGGCGGAGCGTCTGTGCGCCCGCGCCTCGATCACGCGCCGCTGCCGGCAGACGAAGTGGTCAGCGTGGGCGCGCGCGTGGCGACGGCGCTGCATGACCTGCACCGCCAGCACCTGATCCACCTCGACGTGAAGCCGAGCAATGTCCTGTTCCGGCCGGACGGCACTGCGGTGCTGGTCGATTTCGGCCTGTCACGTCATGACCATCTGCCGGATCTGCTGGACGAGGAATTCACGCTGCCCATCGGCACCGGGCCCTACATGTCGCCGGAACAGGTGCAGCACGTACGCGACGAACCGCGCAGCGACCTGTTCGCGCTGGGCGTCATGCTCTATTTCATGCTGACCGGCAAGCGTCCGTTCGGTCAGCCGGACAGCGTGCGCGGCCTGCGCGAGCGGCTGTACCGCGAGCCGCTGCCGCCGCGCATGCTGCGACCCGACTGCCCGCCCTGGCTGCAGGAAATCGTGCTGCGCTGCCTCGAAGTCGATCCCGAACGCCGCCACGACAGCGCCGCCCTGCTCGCCTTCGACCTCACCCATCCGGAACAGGTCATCCCCGGTGCCCGCGCCGCGCGTACCCAACCGGCCGGACGCATGGACACGCTGCGCCGCCGCTTCGCGGCAGTCGGCAGAAAACCCGCCGCACGGACCGGCGACGCCTCGAAAACCGCCGGGCACACCATCGTGATGGCCGCCGTCGATGTCGCGGGCGCGTCGCCCGGACTCATGGACGCGCTGCGCGACACGCTGCAGCGCGCCCTGCAGAACGACCGACCGGCGCGGCTGGCCTGCGTGACGGTGATGAAGACGCGGCGCATCGGGCCGGACGAGCTGACCGACCCGACCGGTGAAAGCGTGCACGTGAAGCTGCTGGTGCAACTCAAGCACTGGGCCCGGCCGTTGGTGCAGGCGCTGCATCTGGACGACCCGGAACGGGGGGGCGGCGTGACCTACCAGGTACTCGAGGCGCCCGACCCGGCGAGCGCCATCGTCGAATTCGCTCGGCGCAATGCCGTCGATCACATCGTGATGGGGGCGCGCAGCAGTTCGGCGATGCGCCGTTTCCTGGGCAGCGTGTCGGCGCGCGTGGTGGCCGAATCGGACTGCAGCGTCACCGTCGTGCGAGACATGACCGGACGCGACGCGCCGTAGCGAAGGCGCAGCCGCTCAAGGCGTGCCGACCGGCGCAACGCGGATCGCCATCACCCAGGGCTCGTGCCGTCGGCCCCATGCCACGTCGGCCTCGAACGCGGTAGCCGCGTCACCCGCCGTGCTGCGGTCCAGCCCCAGCACCAGGTCGCGCAAGGGGTGGGGTACCGACATGCGGCCGATCGACAGCGCATCGAGCCAGCCCGACACAGTGATCTGATCACCGATCTGCGTCACCGAAGGCCGCACCATGCCGCGCACGATGAGATGGCGGCTGCGGTCCGCATGGCGGGCGCGCAGCGCGTCGGCGTCCGGACCGGCGTCGATGGCGAACAGGCGGGAATTGCGCTGCTGTTCGTTCTTCAGGTTGTCCTGCGCCGCCTTGACGGCCTGTTCGTGCGCCTTCGGGTCATCGGCTGCAGCAGTGGCCCGTTCCAGCCGCTCGATCCGGCGCTGCGCCTGCTCCAACGCCCTGGCGTGCGCCGGACCCGCCAGTTCGAGCACCACGAACACCTCGCGCGCGGCCTGACGCCGGCGGTCGTCCGCGCTGCGCGGCAGGTCGAAGCCGAGCGCACGCAGCTTGTCGGCATCGAGCCAGACCGGCGAGCCGCCGTAACTCCCCATGGGCGAATCGTAGAAACCGTCGTCCTTCGGCGCTGCCGGTACGCGCCACAGCAACACCAGCGACAGGCCGCTGCTGTCGCCCAGCATCGCGGACTCGTAGGGCAGCTGCAATTCACGCTGACTCAGGGTGAGCAGACTGTCCGGCTCGCCCGAACGGTTCCACGCCACACCGCCGAGCACGAAGGCGTTCACCGCCAGAATGAGCGCAACCCCGGCGAACAGCAGCCTGCGCCGCGCCCCCTTCATGATTCCCGACCTCATGACTGCCCCCGCGGCAAGACGGCGGCGGCGCGCAGCCGCCGGAGCACCAGAATGACCAGCAGCGCCGACAGGCCCAGCACGAAGAAGAACAGGTACTTCGGCATCGTCTCCCACCACCAGTCGAAGAACTTCGTGTAGAGGAACACCACGAAGAACACGACCGCGGTGTTCATCACCTCCGGCCAGCCGCGCCGGGCGCCCAGCCACGCCAGCAGGGCGGCGGCAACCAGTCCGGCCACCTGGTAGAAGCCTTCGATGAACGCGACGTCGAACGTCAGGTAGCTGCCGCGTCCCCAGTGGCCGAGCACCAGCACCGGCAGGAAGAAGGCGAGCAGCCCCATCAGCCGCCAGGTCGCGTCGAAGCCGGCGTGGTGGCGATGGCTCACCAGCGCCGGCAGCATGAACATCGCACACGCCACGGGAAAGAAATTCTCCGGGCGCTCGCCCACGCTCAGCCAGTACATGCCGGACCACGCCCCGACGCGCGCCGCGACGAACGCGGTCACGCACAGCAGCCCGGCCACCAGCAGCAGACGCAACCCGCACGCGTACGCCAGCAGCAGCGCGAACGCCGCCCAGGGCAGCAGCGCCTTGTCCGACGGCGTGATGTTGAAGGTGTCGCCCAGCAACGCCAGATTCAGCACGAAACAGGCAAACGCCACCATCGCCGCCAGCTTGGTGAAATAGGCCGAATCATCCCGGCCCTGCAGCCACACCGTCGCGCCGAGGCTGAGCAGCGATGCCGACATCAGCAGCGCCACCTGCAGCGGTTCGGCGAACAGCGCCCAGAACTGCCGGAACAGGAAGAACACGCTGGCCGAAAGCGCGAGCGCGCCCAGGAAGGACGCGATGCGCAGACCGAGCGACAGCTGTCGCGCCTGCGCGCTGACATCGACGTCATGGCTGTGCGACAGCTGCGCCAGCAGGCCGTCGTGATGCGATCGCACCGCCTGCTGCGCGGTGGCGTCAAGCGTCAGCACACCGTCGCGTTCCAGCCGGGCCAGTTCGCGCCGGAACACGTGGATGTCGTCGGCACGCTGCTGCGCGTCGGCGCGCGACAGGTCATCGTTCATCTGGAAATATCCCGCATGGCATGGCCGGCATCATGCCACGCCTGTCGATACGCGCTTCGCGGGCGCCGGCGTCGGGCACAATGAACGGTCACTCAAGCGCCACTCAAGCCGGAGACGATGTGTCGGACCAGAACATACCGCTGCTGCGCGGCGCCCTGCGCGCGCTGAAGATCATCCTGCTCACCTTCACCGGCATCGGGCGCGCGCGCATGATCCAGACCACCACGGAAGGGCTCGGCCCGCAGCACTTCCTGCTCGGCGGCCTGTTCGCCGCCATCCTGGTCAATCTCGTACTGGGCACGCTGGTCTGGCTGGCCGTGCGCTGAGCGCCCGGCGTTCGCAGCCTCAGTCGCCGCGCGCCCTGAGCCGCCACAGCGTCGTCACCTCGGCCGCCCGCGCGGCGTGCAGCGGGTCGGTTTCGTCGGCCGCCTTCGGGTGGCGTGGCTTGGCATCGAGCCGGCCCAGCACCTTGAGCCCGGCCGCGTCGATCCATGCATTCAGCTCGTCGCGCGTACGCAGGCCGAGATGTTCGGCGAAATCCGACAGGATGAGCCAGCCCTCGCCGCCCGGCGACAGGTGATCCGCCAGCCCGGCCAGAAAGCCGCGCACCATGCGGCTGTCCGGGTCATACACCGCGTGTTCCAGCGGCGAGGCGGGGCGCGCCGGCAGCCAGGGCGGATTGCACACCACCAGCGGCGCACGCCCCGGCGGAAACAGGTCGGTGCTGACCACGTCGATCTGCGCCTGCAGGCCCAGCCGCTCGACGTTGTCGCGGGCACAGGCCAGCGCCCGCGGGTCCTGATCCGTCGCGATGACTTTGGTGAAGCCGCGTTTCGCCAGCACCGCCGCCAGCACGCCGGTACCGGTGCCGATGTCGAACGCCGTCGCATCGGTTTTCTGCGCCGCCGGCAGTGGCGCCTTCGCGACCAGATCGACATATTCGCCGCGCACCGGCGAAAACACGCCGTAGTGCGGGTGAATGCGCGCGCCCAGCGCCGGCACCTCGACGCCGTTCCTGCGCCATTCATAGGCGCTGATGATGCCCAGCAGCTCGCGCAGCGAACTGGCATAAGGCTCGGTCGCCTCGCCATGCGCCTGCGTGCAGGCTTCCGCCACATCCGGCGCGCGGCGCAGCGGAATCACATGACCGGCTTCGAACGGAATGAGCAGCATGCCCAGCGTGCGGGCACGCTGCGACTGCGCCAGACGGTACTGGTTGAAGGCATCGCGCATCGTCGCCGGCGGCTTGCGCGGCTTGCGATCGACGCGCCGCGCCAGGGCCTGCAGCAATTGCCGCGCATTCTGGAAATCGCTGCGCCACAGCAGGCCCGTGCCTTCGCTGGCCAGCCGGAAGGCACTGTCACCGCTCAGCGTGTCGTCGGCCACGATGACACGCTTCGGCGGCGGCGAACCCGCTTCGGATTGCCAGCGCAGGCTTTTCTCTGCGTCGCCTTCGGTGAATACAAGTCGTGAATCAGTCAAGGTTCGGGGTCCGGATCAGTCTGTTGTGCATATATATATGCGAAAGCGCTGGCTGCCCGTCGGGGGCAGCGTTCATTGTCAGGGGGCGCAGGTCATGCGCCGGCATGATGCACCGGAATCACGCACCGGATTCGCGCATCCAGTTTTCAACCACCAACCCGGGGTAGCCTGCAAAGTCAGCCTCGTTGTTGGTCACCAGCGTCGCGCCTGCGCCAACGGCGTGAGCGGCGATCAGCCGGTCGAGCGCGTCGCGCCGACGGTCACGAACAGCAGCGGCAAGTGCGCCATAACGTTCGGCGGCGCCTTCATCGAACGCCAGCACGGGAACGCGCTCCGTGAAGCGCCGCAAGCTGGCTGCGGCGAGATCGCGATCCTCGCCTTGACAGCGTTCCACGCCGTGACACAACTCGGCATACGTGACCACCGAAATCACGATGTCACCGACACTGGCCCGCTGGAAGCGGGACACCACCTGCGGCGGTTGTCGCGCCATCAGATCGATGCAGATGTTCGTATCGATCATCCAGGTCACGGCTAAACCTTTGCAGACGGAGCGGCAATGTCCCGGTCGCGATCGCGCTCTTCATGAAACTCGCGATCCTCCGCCATGAAGCTCTTCGGGAAGGACGCGAGAATTTCGTGGAGATCGGCCAGAGACTGCCTCTGCGCAGGTCGCAGCACCAGCGTATTGCCGACGCGCTCGATCTCGACCTCTTCCGACACCCCGGCGATCGCCATTTCTTTCGGAATGCGCACGGCGAGCGAATTACCACTTTTGAAGATACGGGTTCGCATGATGGGCCTCTGCCGACGACAACGTATATACAGGATATACACCGAGGAGCAATGGCGCAATCCGGACGACTGTCCCGCACCGCATGTCGAGGAGCTTATCTCCCGATGTCGCGAACCGATCGCCTGCAGGCCCTCAAGACATTGCTCAGTCCACACAC
>JAGNYW010000026.1 GCA_017984755.1 Methyloversatilis sp. | reverse complement strand
GCCCCTTGGCCGGCCCGACCTTCGCTGCTTCGGTCTTGAGACGCATCGGCAGATCGTCGTCCTTGCGGGTGAAACCGGCGGCGTTGTTGAACTGACGCTCCATGTTCCAGATGCGCTCGCCCATCAGGTCGAGCTTTTCCATCGACCAGTCACCTTCACAGGCAGCCTGCACCTGCGGCTGGATGTCCGACAGTGCCCACGCGAAGGTCGTGAAAACGCACAGACCGGTCGAATCGACCACTGCCGTTGCGTCCTGGAACGCCTTGACCAGCGCGGGCTTGCCTTCCGTCGTCAGCGGATCGGTCTTGACCGGAATGCCGAGCACTTCGGACGACACAGTGTAGGAACGAAGATGGCAGGCACCGCGATTCGACGTCGCGTACGTAAGGCCCATGCCCTGGATGCCGCGTGCATCGTAGGCGGGGAATTCCTGCCCCTTGACCGACATCGACAGCTCCGGGTGTCCGTACTTTTCGCACAGGCGCTTGGAGCCCAGCCCGATGATCTTGCCGAAACCTTCACCGCGCGCGGTGATTTCGGTGAGGTAGGTCAGTGCCCTGGCGGAACCGAAAGGCGCTTCGATGCCGACCTCGTCCTTGGTCAGCACGCCCATCTCGTACAGCTCCATCACTGCGCCGATCGTGGCACCGAACGAGATCGGGTCGAAACCGTCTTCGTTGCACAGCATGGTCGCGTACTGCAGCGCGTCAAGATCATCGACACCGTTGGCACAGCCGAGCGCCCATGCTGCTTCGTATTCCAGACCACCCGATGCACCCCAGTACTTCGGGCTGTTGACCACGGTGTAGTGGGTAGCGTCGATCTTCGAGATGCGGCCGCAGGCGATCGTGCAGCCGAAGCAAGCCTGGTTGTTGATCAGCTGCGCCTTGCCGTCGGTCTCGCGTGGCTCGTGCATGGCTTCGGCTGAAATCTTGCGTGCGCCTTCGAACTGCACATCCTTGTGGTTGCGCGTCGGCATGGCACCGATCTCGTTGATCACGTTCATCAACACCTGGGTACCGTAAGTCGGGAGGCCCTGACCGGTGACCGCGTTCTCCTTGAGGATCTTCTTCTTCTCGAAGGTGACCTTCATGAATTCCTTCGGGTTGGCGATGTTGCCCACGCCGAGTGTGCCGCGCACAGCGATCGCCTTCAGATTCTTGGAGCCGGCGACGGCTCCGACGCCGGAACGTCCCGCTGCACGATGCAGATCATTGACGATCGCCGCGTAGAGCACGCCGTTCTCGCCGGTCCGGCCGATGCAGGAAACGCGCAGTTGCGGGTCCTGATGTTCGGACTTGATCTGACCTTCCGTTTCCCAGACTGTCTTGCCCCACAGGTGGGACGCATCGCGCAGCTCCACCTTGTCATTCTCGATCGACAGATAGACCGGGCTCGATGCGCGGCCTTCGATGATGACCATATCCCAGCCGGCGAATTTGAGTTCGGCGCCGAAATAGCCGCCCGAATTCGAACAGGCGATCGCGCCCGTCAGCGGGCCCTTGGTGATGACCGAATAACGGCCGCCGGTGGAAGCCATCGTGCCGGTCAGCGGACCGGTCGCCCAGATGATCTTGTTTTCCGGTGAGAGCGGGTCGACCTTCGGATCGATTTCCGACACCAGATACTTGGTCGCCAAGCCGCGCTGACCCAGGTATTCACTCGCCCATTCCATGTTGAGCGGCTCGCTCCTGCAGGTGCGCTCGGTCAGATTTACGCGCAGGATTTTACGTGTCCATGCCATGTCAGTATCCCTTTCGGTCGATCAAGCGGGCTGGTTGCCGAGTTTGTCGGCCCACTGGCGCATGCGCTCGAGGCCGGTCCAGTTGGCGTCCACATAGGTAATGGCACCTGTCGGGCAGGCTTCCGCACAGGCGGGATCGCCGCCACACAGGTCGCACTTCTGGACCTTGCCGGTTTCAGCTACGTAATTCACCGTTCCGAACGGACAGGCGATGGTGCAAACCTTGCAACCCACGCACACGTCTTCCAGAACGACCTTGGCGCCAGTGTCCTTGTCGAGCTTGATCGCTTCGACCGGACACGCGTGCATGCACCACGCCTCGTCACACTGGGTACAGGTGTAGGGAACCTTGGCACCCGTGTGGTGGAACTCGAACACCTTGATGCGCGACAGCGAGTTATTGAATACGCCGTAGTTCTCGAACGAACAGGCCATTTCGCACTGCAGGCAACTGGTGCACTTCAATGGGTCGATATGTAGGGATTTCTGCATGTTCAGTCGCTCCTCCACGTTCTGGGCATGTCAATTCGTCGTGCGCCGGCACCCGACGGGTGCAGCACCATCTATGAAAAACGCTTCATATTTTAGCGCCGGGGTTTCACCCTTGCGGGGTTTTCCGGACGGTTGCTGCGCTTAATTCAATGCCGACGAAGGTGTGTGTCCAGATTCTGGACATCTGATCACTTGCAGCGCACCGCCGGCAGCGCCCGTCACCGGGGCGCTCCCGTGCAGCAACGCTGCAGCATCAGTTCATTCCTCGTGACGCGTATCCAGGTAGCTGCGGATTGCCCACATCGCTTCCTGCGCCATCACGCCTTCGAACGGCGGCATGTAGACTGCGCCGTTACGGACGCGGCCACGGCGAACCGTGTTGACGAAGTAGTCATCGGTTTCAGCGTCCAGCGGCAACATGCGCAGATCGGGAGCAATGCCGCCACTGATCGCTTCCAGTCCGTGGCAGCGCGCACAGTTCTGGTTGTAGGCAGACGTACCGATGCGGACCGCTTCCTTGTCGCCGCGATACGGATTCTCCTTCAACCATTCGGCGCCGAGCGGCTTGAGCGTGCTCACATCCACCGACTGCGGCACGACGTCGCCGTGCGCTTCCACACGCACGGTCGTTGCGGCGCCCAGTGCAATCAGCACTGCAAGGGTGGTCGTGGTCTTGAAAAATCGTGTTGTAGCTTTCATGAAACTCCTCCGTGGAAATTGGGGTGCCGCAAAGACATTGCCGTTTTCTGAATAGCACAATACATACCACAGCAGCGCGCCCCGGGGCAATACGTGCGAAGTATGAACATCCCGGTAGGCATCCGACCCACCGCACCGTAGTATCTTGCTACAACCGGAGCATGGGCACCATTCGTCGCCCACTGCGTCAGAGATCAGAGCCGGCACGACCGGCCATCGCACCCCGACCACGGGCACCGAGGAGACGATGGACTTGAAGACACGCAACACGGACCAGGGTGCCATCCCGTTCGACGGTTCTCCCGGCGAAGACGGAGCCACCCTGCCAGCTCTCATCGAAACATCCTGGAGCCGCTGCATCAGCCGCGGTCTGGATGCCGACACGTCCGCGCGAGAGGTCGAGCGTGTGCGCCGTGACGTGTTGCAGACCGAGCGCGAGCGCAGCGAATCGCTGCTCAGGCATGCCGCTCCGGTGATGAACGGACTATATTCGCAAATCGCACGTTCCGGCAGCATGATCGTGCTGACCAACGCGTCGGGACTGATCCTCCATTCCGTCGGGGACCAGAGCTTTCTCGACCGCGCGTCGAAAGTCGCCTTGTCGCCGGGCGTCGAATGGTCGGAAGAAAGCAAGGGCACCAACGCCATCGGAACGGCACTGGTGGAACAGGCCCCCGTGTCTGTCCACGGCTCCCAGCACTTCTTCTCCGCCAACCATTTCCTGACCTGCTCGGCATCGCCGATTTTCGATCCGTGCAGCCGCATGCTCGGCGTGCTCGACGTGACGGGCGATTCGCGCAACCCATCGCGGCACAGCCTTGCCCTCATCAATCTGACTGTCCAGACGATAGAGAATCAGCTGTTCGCGCACGCCTATCCAGATGGATTCCTGCTTCATTGCCATGTGCAGCCGGAACTCATCGGCACCGTTTTCGAGGCGCTGCTGGCGTTTGACCACGACGGGCGCGTGCTCTCCGCAAACCGCAGCGCCTGTCGCCTGATCGGCCGCAGCCATGCCGAACTGCTTCACCACACCTTCTCGTCCATGTTCGACAAGCCGCTGGGTGCGATGTATGACCCGCTGCTCCGCGGCAATGACATGATCGAATTGCAGTTGTTCGGCGGCCGTACGCTTTTCGGCCGTCCGCGTGCCGGAAACACCGCGCGCGTGCCGTCGCGCGTTTTCAGCATGGACAGCCGTCGCCCCGATGACAGCACCGTTGCGTTCGGCCGCACGCCTCTGGCCAGAGACCGCGGACTGGCACGACTGAGTACCGGCGATGTTCAAATGGATGCGGTGGTGACCAAGGTGCGACGCGTTCTCGGGCGCGACATTCCGGTTCTCATCCAGGGAGAAACCGGCACCGGCAAGGAATTGCTGGCGCGCGCCATCCACGACGAGGGGCCGCGCAGCGAACAGGCGTTCGTAGCAGTCAATTGCGCGGCAATCCCCGACGGCCTCATCGAGTCCGAACTGTTCGGTTACGAAGATGGTGCGTTCACCGGCGCGCGTCGCAAGGGTTACGCCGGCCGCATCATGCAGGCGGATGGCGGCACGCTGTTTCTGGACGAGATCGGCGACATGCCGCTGGCGCTCCAGGCCCGCCTGCTGCGCGTTCTGCAGGAACGCACCGTGGTGCCGCTTGGAAGCGGCCGCGCCTCGCCCGTTGACCTTTCCATCATCTGCGCCACGCACCGCAAGCTGCGGGACCTCGTTGCAGAGGGGATGTTCCGCGCCGACCTCTACTATCGTCTGAACGGCCTCACGGTGATGCTCCCGCCGCTGCGCGAGCGCAGCGACCTGCGTGCGCTGGTGAAGCGCATCCTCGACAGCGAACCGTCCATCCCGCGTGACTTGCGCATCGACGACGACGTCATTGCCCTGTTCGAATCGCATCCGTGGCCGGGCAACATGCGCCAGCTGGCGAATCTGCTTCGTACCGCGGGCGTCATGGCAGCCGACGACGGCGTGATCGACCGCTCACACCTGCCGGACGACTTCATCGACGAACTGTGCGGGGCATCGACTGCCGACACTGCCCGACGGGACACCACGTCACTCGCCGGTCAGAACCCGTGCGACCTCGACAGCCTCACGTTGCGGGCGATCCGTGAATCGCTGTCCCGCAACGACGGCAACGTCGCCGCCACCGCACGCGAACTCGGCATCAGCCGCACGACGCTTTACCGGAAACTCAAGGAAGGCTGAACACGACGATGCAGTCGCGGTCCGGGTGCGGCAGGTGATGATTCGCGAGACAAAAAAAAGCCGGCTTGTGAAAGCCGGCTAAAGAGCCATGTTCGGAGCATGAGGCATCACGTGGCAGGCACGTGATTCGGTCGCGCAACCGGAGCTTGCGGGCTCGCGGTCATCGACACGGCACGGAACGCTTCCGCGTCCGTTGCGCCGCGACCTGACGATCAGTCAAACCCTGACGCATGCTCGAATCCGGGCGGTGAAAATGAACCGCCCGGCCCTTGCATCACTTGTGCAGCTTGAACACCCACATCGAACCGCCCTGGTTCAGGTAGTTCACCTTCTTCGCCACATCCCCACCCCAGAGCGGTACTGCGCCGCCCCAGCCGGTCGCGACAGCGATGAACTGCTCGCCATCCTGTTCCCACGTGATCGGGGGCGCGACGATGCCGGTACCGGTCTGGAACGACCACACTTCCTTGCCCGTCTTGGCGTCGGCTGCCTTCAGGAAACCTTCAGGCGTACCCCAGAAAACCAGGCCGCCCTTGGTCGTCATCACACCACCCCACAGCGGGGCGTTGTTGGTGACTTCCCAGACGATCTTGCCGGTCTTCGGGTCGACTGCGCGCAGTGCGCCGATGTACTTGTCCTCGATCGTCTTGATCGTGAAACCGGCACCCAGGTAGGCCGCACCCTTCTTGTAGGTGATCGGCTCATTCCAGATTTCCATGCCCCACTCGTTGGCCGGCACGTAGAACAGGCCGGTATCCGGGCTGTAGGCCATCGGCATCTGATTCTTGCCACCGAGGAAGGACGGCGCCGAGAAAACGGACTCACCCTTCTTGCCGTCGGCGCCCTTGGTCGGGTCGCCCGGGCGGTTGGCCGGATCGAAGATCGGCTTGCCGCTGGCGTCCAGGCCCTTGGCCCATGTGATCTTGTTGACGAAGGGGAAGCCGCGCTCGAACTTGCCGGTGTTGGCATCCAGCACGTAGAAGAAGCCGTTGCGGTCGGCCTTGCCGCCCATGCGCTTGCCGTTGAGATCGAAGGTGACGAATTCGTTCACACCGTCGTAATCCCAGCCGTCGTTCGGCGTACCCTGGAAGTGCCACTTGATCTGGCCGGTGGCCACATCGATCGCCACCGTCGAGCACGAGTACAGGTTGTCGCCGGGGCGCAGGTGGCTGTTCCACGGCGCCGGATTACCAGTGCCGAAGTAGGCCAGACCCGTCTTCGAGTCGTAGCTGCCGCCCAGCCAGGTGGCGGCGCCGCCCGTCTTCCACAGGTCGCCCGACCAGGTTGCATTGGTCGTTCCGCTGATGCCGTTCTCCATCTTCTTGCCGGCTGCGTCGAACTTGTAGCCCATGTGGCCTTCGACCGTCGGGCGCGACCACACCATCTTGCCGGTCTTCGGATCACGCGCCTCCACGCGGCCGATCACGCCGAATTCGCCGCCCGACACACCGGTCAGCAGCAGTCCCTTGGCGATGATCGGCGCAGCGGTGTTCGAGTACCCACCCTGATAGTCGTCGATCTTTTCCTTCCACACGACCTTGCCGGTGTTCTGGTCGAGCGCGACCAGCTGCGCATCGAGCGTGCTGAAGATGACCAGGTTGTCGTACACCGCCGCGCCGCGGTTCACCACGTCGCAGCACGGCATGATGCCGTCCGGCAGGCGATGCTCGTACTGCCACAGCTTGGCGCCGGTCTTGGCATCGAGCGCGTAGAGGCGGGAGTAGGAACCCGTCACGAACATCTTGCCATTTACGATCAGCGGCTGCGATTCCTGACCGCGCTGCTTTTCGCCGCCGAACGAAAACGACCACGCGGGCACCAGATTCTTGACGTTGCCGACATTGACCTTGTCGAGCGGGCTGTAGCGCTGACCTTCCGTGCCCATGCCCCACGACAGCACGCTGTTCGTGGTCTTGGCGTCGTTTTCGATGTCGCTGTCGGTCACACCGGCCATGACCTGGGGAGCCGCCAGTGCGGCAAACGCCGACAGCAGCACGCTGGACAACGTCGTTATGCGCAAACCTTTCATACTTCCTCCTCGGGGTGAGTTTGTCTTTTGCTCGAAGGGCAACATTCCCTTGATCGGCCCACATGCGTTCGCAAAAACCGGGCCAACCCGAAACGAGAGGGAAATACGGCTGCACGACCCCGGAGGGCGGTGCGAAACAGGTCACCTGTTCATTTTTGTTTCAGTCCGACCGGTGTTGCAGTGTTCAGAAGACGCTGCTCGTAGCGGCCGTAGAGGTGCGAGACCGAGCGTTCGAATTCGCTGCGCGCGAGCGGCATGGCCTCGAACCGTTCCGGCAGGGGGAGTCGCATCACTTCCGCCATGTCCATGCCGCGGATCGCGGACGCCTCCAGTGTCTCGTCGAGCCAGCGCAACCAGTCACGCGTCTGCACGATACCCCGCTGGTCGTCATGCACCGGACCGTGTCCGGGCACCACCCGCTTCGCCGGCAGGGCTGCCAGCGCATCGAGTGATGCCTGCCAGCGTTCGATGGATGCATGCGGCGTGGTCGGCGCGCGGTCGAGGAAGATCAGGTCGCCTGCGTAGAGCACGCCCGTCGTGCGATCGAGAATCACGAGATCGCCCTCGGTATGCCCTTCCAGCGCAATGACCTGGAATTCGTGACCGCCGATGGCCAGCCCCCCGGGGACTGCGGTTTCCGACGCGGCCAGCGCCTCGGTACCCGAAAGCCAGTCACCCGCCATGCGGTACATGTTGTCGGCGAAGGCACCGCCCTGCTCGCGCATGCCCGCCCGGGTGGCGTCCAGCGCCGACATCGGTACGCCGTCGAAGGCCTGATTGCCGAGAAAGTGATCCGGATGGTGGTGCGTATTGAAGACACGGATCACCGAGCGATCCGTGACGCCGGCGATGGCGCGCCGCATCTGCTCGCCGTAACGGCGCGATGGGCCGCTGTCGATCACCACCACGCCATCGCGCGTGACCACGAAGGCCGTGTTGACGATGTTGCCGCCGTTGGCTCGGGTGATGTCTTCCGTCTTGCCGATCAGCACCCAGGTGTTTTCAGCGATCTTCTGCGGCGTCAGTCCGTAGTCGAAGCGCTCCGCCGCCTGCGCGAACAGCGCGGCACAGGCCAGCATCAGAAACACTGCAAGGCGCGCGATCATGGCTGCACCATCGCATCGATGCGGTTGCCGTTGTTGTCGCGGCCTACCACGCGCAACGCCGCCTGTCCGGTATCGGGCAGGTCGAACGAGAACACCGGATTCTCGCTCAGCGGCTCGAAAGTTTCGAGCCGCAGCATGACCTCGCCACGGGCATCCTCGACCGCGAGATGCTCGATGTAGAAGGCGGGAATGCCGGGGGCGAGCCCAGTATCCATCGGATGCATGATGCGCAGGCGCACGCGCTGGTTCTGTCCGTCATGCCACACCCGTGCCTGCACCTGATTGAGCGTGCGGGTCCAGTCGGGTGCGCTGCGCCCGAGACTCGGCGCGGTACACCCACCGCCGGCCGCATCGACCCAGGCACCACCGGCATGCCACTTGCCATCGCCGGTCTGTACCAGCGCCCGGATCGGGCTCGCCTGCTGCAGCTTGATCCGGAAGGAAAGTCCGGGCTGCGCCAGCAGGGGCTGATAGTCGAGCACCTTGACGATGGGATTGAAGTCGGCCACGACCAGCACTCGCCTGACATCGGGCAAACCCTTGAACTTCACGGTGACCGGCACGTTCATCGAATCTTCCGCCACCTTGGGTGCCAGCACCTCGATGCGCGGATCGAACGCGACCGGCGCGTCATCAACGTAGTCGCGCTGCAGGTCCGGCCAGCGTGACGAGCCGAGTGGATCGGCGTCTGCTGCGAACGCCGCCAGAGCCGAACCGAACATCAGTCCGGCAGCAACAATCAGTCTTTTCATGCGGTGAATCTCCTGCATGGAATTATCGGTTCAAACGTTCGGCCGTTCCGGAACGCCCGAACAAGGGAGTAAGCAATTGCGGGGCCACAGCCGGACCGCACCGACGCCACTCGGACTCTACCCGATGCTGTCACTGGGCGAACCATCGGACGAACAGGTGGAAGCCTCGCGCCGGCGCGCTTGCTTCGGGCCGTGACAACCCGGTTTTCATCCTTGCAATACCTTCGGAAAATGGGGAGATGGTCCTGACTCAGCGCGATTCTTTCCGCGGCAGTCCTTTGAAATGCTTGTGCGGCGCTGCGTCGCCGGGGTCGGCCGCTGTTTCGTGATGACCGTGCCAACAGGAAAAATCATGCTTCGGGTGGGACACATCCGCGCATGGAATGGGACTTTCGGCGAGGCAACCGCAGGGCAATCAGGATCCCGATGGGTTCGACCAATAATCAACGGCTTCAGCAAAGAAAAAAGCCGGCTGGCAACTGCCAGCCGGCTTTCCCGGTACTGTTTGACTCCGGCCGGCGATCAGATCCGGAATGCCCGCAGGCTGTTCCCGAGTTCGCGAGCGGATTCCGCCAGCGCTTCACCTTGCGATGCGGTCTGCGCCACGCCGCGCGCGTTGTCTTCGGACAACGCGGACAACTCACCCGCGTTGCGCAGGATGGCATGTGCCGTGGCGTCCTGCTCCTGCATGCTGAGAGCCACTTCGCCCGACTTGCTCACCAGTTCGTCCATGCGGCCCAGGATGCTGTTGAAGGTATCGACCGCGCCGCTCGATGTCTTCACGGCCGCGCCCACGCGCTCGCTGGCCTGACCCACGCGCTCGACGGTTTCCCGTGCATCGTGGCGGATCTTGGCAACGATGTGCTCGATGTCGGCCGTGGAGCCCTGCGTGCGCTGGGCGAGTTTGCGAACCTCATCGGCCACGACAGCAAAGCCACGCCCCTGCTCGCCCGCCCGCGCGGCCTCGATCGCCGCATTCAGCGCCAGAAGATTGGTCTGGTCCGAAATTTCCTTCACCACGTCGTTGATCTTGGCGATCTCTTCGGAATCCTTCACCAGCCGTTCGATCACCGTCAGCGACTCTTCCATTTCCCGGGCGATGCGGCTCACGCCTTCCATGGAAACTTCGAGATCGCTCTTGCCGTGTCGAGTGCTGTCACCGGTCGAGCGAACGATGCTGTCCATGTCCGTTGACAGTGCGGCGACCTGACGCGCAGATGCCGTCATTTCCTCCATCGCTTCTGCCACCGTGCGAATGCGGTCCGCCTGCTCGATGCCGGTCGCGTTTGCCGAAACCGTCAGACGCGACAACTCTTCTGCCGAGTGAGTCAACGTGGAAGACACTGCCGTCATCTTCTCGATAAGCTTGCGGAACGACTTGCAGGCCTGGTTGTACTCGTAACCCAGCCACGCGAAATCATCCTTTCCCGACAGGCTCAGCTTGTGGTTGAGCTTGCCTTCGGCAAGGCTGTGCAGCGCATTGACCACCAGTTCGGCACGATTGCCGAAATTGTTGCCGATCAACATCCCCACCGTCGTGATCATGATGCAGCAGATCACACCGGCGACGATGACCCCGGTGACGCCCGGGTAGATGACCTCCTGCAGATTGAATGCAACCATGCAGAGAACCGATGCAAACAACGAGTGAAAAAGAAAAGCCTTTTTCACACTCAGTGCGTTCCTCATGTGCTTCTCCTCGTTAAGTCAAGCCCTTCGGGAATATTCAGGGGCACGGCTGGCTACCGATTCTTTGATGCGCGACGGTTCGCTGCCGATTTGTAGTACCAAACAGTTACGACAGTGCAGCGCTGCGCCTTGAATGAAATGAGAAAAAAATAGAGCCGTACGGTTTCCCGCACGGCCCTTTCCGAACCGGAACTGCTGCAACCCGGTGCGTCAGCTCATCATGCCGAGCGTACGTGGCAGCCACAGCGACAGGGACGGCCAGTAGGTGACGATCATCAGGAAGACGATCATGGTGATCAGCCACGGTGTCACGGCCTTCGTCATGTCGGTCATGCCCAGTTTCGCGATGCCGCTGCCGACATACAGGTTGAGGCCGACCGGCGGCGTGATCATGCCGATTTCCATGTTTACGGTGATGATGATGCCGAAGTGCACCGGGTCGATGCCCAGCGCCATCGCCACCGGGAACAGGATGGGCGCCGTGATCAGGATGATGGACGACGGCTCCATGATGTTGCCGGCCAGCAGCAGCAGGATGTTCACCACCAGCAGGAAGCCGAGCGCGCCCAGGCCGCTGTCGACCAGCCAGGCCGCCACCGCCTGCGGAATCTGCTCCGATGTCAGCAGGAAGCTGAACAGGATGGCGTTGGTGATGATGTACAGCAGCATCGCACTCATGTTGGCCGAGTCGAGCAGCACCTTGGGGATGCGCCTGAGCGGCAGGTCGCGATACACGAACACCGCCACGATGAAGGCGTACACCGCACTCATTGCCGCCGCCTCGGTCGGCGTGAAGATGCCGGTGTAGATGCCGCCCATTACGACAACGATCAGCATCAGGCCCCAGAACGACTCGCGGAAGGCCTTGATGCGGTGGGCCACCGGCGCCTTTTCCATGCGCGGATAGTTGTTCTTCTTCGCGTACCACCAGGTCGTGAAGCCCAGCATGAACAGCAGCACCGCACCCGGAATCACGCCCGCCATGAACAGCGCGCCGATCGACGAATTGGTCGATACCGCGTACATGACCATGACGATGGACGGCGGGATCAGGATGCCCAGTGCGCCCGAACTGGCGACGATGCCGGCGCCGAACTTCATCGGAAAGCCCTGCTTCACCATTGCCGGCAGCAGGATGGCGCCGATGGCGGCCACGGTCGCCGGGCTGGAGCCCGACACCGCGGCGAACAGGCCGCACGCCACCACGCCCCCCATGCCCAGGCCGCCGTGGAAGTGGCCGACCAGCGAGGTGGCGAAATTGATCATGCGTTTCGCCACGCCGCCATGGGTCAGGAAGTTGCCGGCCAGGATGAAGAACGGAATCGCCATGATTTCGAACTTCTCGATGCCGGTGAACAACTTCAGCGCCACCGACTCGACCGGTACGTCGGTCATCGTGAAAAGAAAGGTCAGTACGGTAAGACCGAGCGAGATCGACACCGGCATGCCGGTCAGCATCAGCACCAGCAGCATGACGAAGATGATGGCGGCGCTCATTTGCGGCCTCCCTTCGCATGCTCGGCTTCTTCGGCGTTCTCAATCGCCTCGCCCAGCAGAATGGGCTTCACCTCGTCCATGCCCTCGACGTGGGCATGGTCATGGTGCGGCAGTTCTCCGGTACGGATGAAACCGGTCATCACCTGCAGGAAGCGGAAGCACATGAGGCCCGAGCCCAGCGGGATCGCCATGTAGACCATCCAGGTCGGCCACTCGAGATCGGGTGTTGTCGGCCCCTCGTACAGGTCGCCGATATCCAGCCCCAGCGTGCTGAGCACCGCGTAGGCCGCACCGTTTTCCCACACGAAGTGACTGCCCAGCGCACAGACGATGCCGGTGAACAGTGCGCCCGCCGCGAGTCCGAACACCACGAACTTGTTTCTCAGGGCCGGCTGCAGCTGATTGATCAGCACATCGACACCGACATGGATGCCGGTGCGCACGCCGTAGGCAGCACCGAACTTGGCCATCCACACGAAAAGAATGATGCACAGCTCCTGCGCCCAGCTGAAGTTGAGCGACAGCAGCCAGTCCTGCAAGCCCGGGATGCTGTACCCGGTGGCGTAGCGATGCATGACGGCGACGAAAATGACGAGCGTGGCAACGCCGATCAACAGCGTGATGAGCCACTCCTCGATATGGTCGAGCAAGCGGAGCACGGCAGTCTCCCGAGAAAGGATGGGTACGGGCGGCGCGAAGATGCGCCTCGGGACGTCGTGCGCACCGCCCCGAAGGACCGTGCGCACGACGAAGGATTACAGCTTGGCCGGATCGAACGCCGTTTCCCGGTAGATCGAATTGATCAGCTCGCCGCCGATGCGGCCTTCCATCTTCTTGTGCACCGGCACCAGTGCGCGCTTGAACGCCAGGCGCTCTTCCGGCGTCGGCACATACACCTGCGTCTTGCCGCTCTTGCGCACACCTTCGAGCGCACTGTCGTTTTCTTCCTTGGCGATCTTGTTGGCGTAGGCGGTCGATTCCTTCATCGCGACATTCAACTGTTCGCGCACATCGGCCGGCAGACCTTCCCAGAACTTCCTGTTCACGATCACCGCATAGCCGAGATAGCCGTGGTCGGTCACCGCCATGTGCTTCTGCACCTCGTGCATCTTCTGCGTATACATATTGGAGTGCGGGTTCTCGGTGCCATCGACCACACCGGTCTGCAGCGCCTGATAGGCCTCGGAGAACGCCATCACCTGCGGCAGCGCGCCGATCGTGCGCATCTGCTCCTCGAGCACCTTGGACGACTGGATGCGCAGTTTCTTCGCCTTCAGGTCGGCCGGCGTCCTGATCGGCGTGTTGGCCGAGAAGGACTTGAAGCCGTTGTCCCAGAAACCGAGGCCGATGATGCCCTTGGGTTCCAGCTTCTTCAGGATGCCGGCACCGATCGGGCCTTGCGTCACCTTGTGCAGGTCGGCGTAGCCGTCGAAGATGAAGGGCAGGTCGAACACCTCGAATTCCTTGACGCCCAGCGGACCGAACTTGGCCAGCGACGGCGCCAGCATCTGCACGGCGCCGAGCTGCAGCGCCTCCATCTCTTCCTTGTCCTTGTACAGCTGGCTGTTCGGATAGACCTCCACCTTGACCTTGCCGGCGGTCAGTTCCTCGGCGCGCTTCCTGAAGAACTCCGCCGCCTTGCCCTTCGGTGTTTCGGTCGCCACGACGTGGCTGAACTTGATCACGATCGGTTGCTGGGCCAGCGCGCCCTGCGTCAGGCCCAATGCGATCAGGCCGAACAGCATCGAATGCAGCTTCATGGTTTTTCTCCTCCGGGTATGGACACACGGCTCGAACGGCATGTGTGATGAATGGATTCTGGTCATGCCGGGTCGCTGTCGCCATTGTGGATATCCGCAACCGGCAGACGGCTGTGGATATCCGAAGTCCGGGCCGCCCCGCAGCATCTTATGATCGACGTCCGGAACCTGCCTGGCGACCATGAACATGGAAAGTCGAACCTTGCCGTCACCTGCGGCCAGCTTGCCCGCGGTCCCTGCCGGTGCGGGCTGGTACTGGATGCTGCCGCGCGTCGCCGTCGTGCTCTTCCTGGCCACCATCGCGGCTTTCGTCTGGTGGTTGCACCGCAACGATCTGGAGGAACAGCGCGCCACGATGATCAGCGACGTGCTGTGGATGGAGCAGGATCTGCGCTTTCACCTCGACCGCAATGCCGAACAGATCGCCCGCATCGGGCAGGAGGCGACGGACCGGCGGCTCACGCAGCAGGATATCGAGTTGCGCAAGCGCTCGCTGATCAGCAACGGTCATGGCCTGCTGCGCATCGATGCGCTGCCGGCACTCGATCCGTCCGACGGCGAGCTGTCGGCCCGCGCACGGCTGGCCCGACAACTGGGGCGGGCCGTGTATCTGACGCCCTACAGCGTCGACGGGCAGGATGTCCTGTTCGACGTGCTCGTTCCGCTCGGCGACAACGCCGGATGGATGCGCGGCACCTATTCGATCAGCCAGATGCTGGCGCAGTCTGTGCCCTGGTGGTTCGCCGAGCGCTACAAGCTGGACGTGATCGACCATACGGAAAAGGTGCTGGCAAGCAAATCCACGATCGCCGCCCACAACGAAGACCTCAACTATTCGCTGGCGCTGGACCCGCCCGGCAACGGCCTCCACCTGCGGGTCAACGCCTATCGCGGTGAAACGCGCCTGCTGCCGGCACTGCTGGGGGGCACCATCGTGGGGCTCGCGCTCATGATGCTGTGGAGCCTGTGGGCACTGCGGCGTCACCTGGCGCGACGTCTGGCGGCCGAGCAGGCACTGCGCGAGGAGCACACATTCCGCAGCGCGATGGAGAACTCGCTCATCATCGGTCTGCGCGCGCGCGACCTCAGTGGCCGCATCACGCACGTCAATCCGGCGTTCTGCCGCATGGTCGGCTGGACGGCGGAAGAACTTATGGACATGCGCCCGCCCATGCCCTATTGGGCGCCGGAAGAGGCCGAGCACATCCGCGCACTGCACGACGGCATACTCGCCGGCAGCGCGACAGCGCACGGCGGTCTCGAACTGAAGTTCGTGCGGCGCAGCGGCGAGCGCTTCGACGTACTCATATCCGAGGCACCGCTGATCGATGCCGACGGCCGTCACGTGGGCTGGATGAGCTCGGTGCTCGACATCACCGAGCGCAAGCAGGCGGAAGAACTTTACCGGCAGCAGCAGGAACAGCTGCAGTTCACCGGCCGGCTGATCACCATGGGCGAAATGGCTTCGACCCTGGCACACGAACTGAATCAGCCACTGTCTGCCATTTCGAGCTACAGCACGGCCTGCCTGAACATGGTGGAAGGCGGTCAGGGCACGCTGTGCGACCTGAAGGAACCGCTGTCGAAGTTGAACATGCAGGCGCGCCGTGCCGGCACCATCATCCGCCGCGTGCATGAGTTCGTGCGTCGCTCCGAGCCGCAACGCGTCACCTGCTCGCTGAACGGCATCGTCGAGGATGCCGTCGCGCTGATCGAGGCGGATGCACGCAAACGCAACATACACATCAGCACCGCGCTGGCCGGCGCCCTGCCCGATATCCAGGCAGACCGCGTGATGATCGAACAGGTGCTGCTGAACCTGATCCGCAACGGCATGGACGCGATGGCCGGCAGTTCGGCGGAAAAGCGCCTGCTGCTGATCCGGACCGGCGTCGATGGCGACGATGTACAGGTCACCGTGCTCGACAACGGTCAGGGCATCGCACCGGAAATCGCGGAAAAGCTGTTCGCCCCCTTTTTCACCACAAAACCCGACGGCATGGGAATGGGCCTGAACATCTGCCGCTCCATCGTCGAACAGCATCAGGGCCGGCTGTGGTTCGAGGCCGCGGAGGGCGGTGGCACCGTGTTCATACTCCGGCTGCCGGCGGGAGGACAATGACATGAGCCAGATATTCATCGTCGATGACGACGACGCAATCCGCGATGCCCTGGGCTGGCTGTTCCGTTCACGCGGCCATGCGGTGCGCCTGTGGGCGTCCGCCGAGGCGCTGATCGCGAGTGACGAGATCAGCCGCTGCGGCTGTCTGGTGCTGGACATCCGCATGGCAGGCATGAGCGGGCTTGAGCTGTTCGGCTGGCTGCGCGAGCGCGGCCACGACCAGCCGGCCATCTTCCTGACCGGTCACGGTGATGTACCGATGGCCGTGGCCGCGCTCAAGCAGGGCGCCTTCGACTTCGTCGAAAAGCCCTTCAACGACAACGAACTGGTGGACCGGGCGCTGGCGGCACTCGCCATCCATCAGCGGCAGACCGCGGTGACGGCCGCACACCGGCAGGTGGACGAGCGCATCGCCCAGCTCACGGGCCGCGAACTGGAAGTCATGGAACGTGTGCTTGCCGGCCAGATGAACAAGGTGATCGCCATGGACCTCGGCGTCACCATGCGTACCGTGGAAGTGCATCGCGCACGCATCTTCGACAAGATGGGCGTGCGCTCGGCGGTCGAACTCGCGCAATTGCTGGCGACTCGCAAGCAGAGCCCGGATTGATCGCGTCATCGTCGCGTTGCGCGGAGGTTCCTCGTCGTCAGGCCAGCACCCGCAGCAGCCAGCGATTGAGATCCGCGATCTCGTCCGGACAGACTTCGTGGTCCATGTCGTAGGTGTGCCAGTCGTACGATATCGACAGGTCATCCAGCACGCTGCGTGCCGCCAGCGCACGTTCGATGTCGACCACGCCATCCTGCATGCCGTGCGCCAGAAAGACCGGCACATCGCGGTTGGCCGGGCTGCGCTCGGCGGCCGTGCGGGCTGCCAGCGGCAGATAGCCGGACAGGCCGGCGATGCCGGCCAGACGTTCGGCGTGACGCAGGCCCGACACCAGTGCCAGCGCACAACCCTGCGAAAAGCCCATCAATACGATGCGCGAAGCCGGTACTCCGCGCGTCACCTCACGCGCGATGAGGGCTTCGACGATGTTCCGTGACGCGCGGATGCCGGCTTCGTCGTCGATGCCGGAGCCCGGCGCGAACACGTCGAACCACGCCCGCATCACATAGCCGCCGTTGCGCGTCACCGGACGCTCGGGCGCATCGGGCAGCAGGAAGCGCACCGGACCGACGGCGTCCAGATCGAGCGCACGGCAGACCGGCACGAAGTCGTTGCCATCGGCGCCCAGACCATGCAGCACGATGACGGTGGCGGCGGGCGCTTCGCCCGACTCGAGCTCGATCAGATTGACGGACATGCATGAGACCCCGAAGAAGATGCAGAAGGCGCCGGATATTGCGCCATCGGCGCCCGGCTTGTCGATGCCGCATCGTGGCCGGGAAGGGTTCTCTGCCCGCAGATCGCCCCGCCACCCCTCATGCGCGCTACAGTTCGGCCACATCAACTGGAGAGCGCAATGAAAACACTTACCGTACACCTCACCGTCGAACTGCAGGTGCCGGATGAATGGACACTCGTCGACCATGCATCGGGCGTCACGGTACTCAAGGTCGGCGACCAGTTCGTCGACTTCGACATCACCCCGCTGTCGACGCGCGAGGACGACCCCGAAGCGCTGTGGAGCGACGATGACCAGGCACTGACCACCCGGGTGCTGGATTGCGTGACCGAACTCGACACCGACATCGAGATCGCCTACCAGCAGTAAATCCGGGATTCCGGGCGGGACGCTCGTCCCGCCTCATCGGGTGCGCGACTCCGCGCACCCACCCCGCCCCCATCGCTCGAACACTCGACGCAAGCACGGGCGCCGGTCGATCTCTGGCCAGACACCCTTCCAGCACGCATTCCGCATGATCCGATCGGCTCATCGACGCCCTTCCTCTCCTTAAGACATCTGAAACAGCGCGCGCGCACGATTCGATGAAATATGCGCCCGGATCGTCCGCGCGGCATATCCGGAAAAAAGGAACTCCAGATGTCGTCCTCTCCATTCTCTCCAGCCCGTCGCCTGATGCTCAAGGGTTCCGGTGCGGCGGCTGCCAGCAGCTTCACCGGCGTGATGAGTGCGCTGTACGCCAGCAACGCGCTGGCCGCCACCGGCAAGCAGACCGTTTCGGCGCTGTCGCCCTACGGCCTGATTGCCCCGGTCAACGATCTGACCACCGGCCTGCCCCTGCTGCAGTTGCCGCGTGGCTTCACCTACCGTTCGTTCGGCTGGACAGGTGATGCGATGGACGACGGCCGTGCCACACCGGATCTGCCGGACGGCATGGGTGTGGTGACATCGCGACGCGTCGGCCGCAGCACCGAACTGGTGCTGGTACGCAATCACGAACTCGGCGTCGCCACCACGCTGGATGGCGCGATCAATGCGCCGCAGAACTACTCCACGACCCGCGTGAACGGCATCATCACCACCTACTACGGCAGCGTGCCCATCCGCATCGGCAGCAACGGCGCAGGCGGATTCGCCGTGCAGACCAACCCGGCCGGGCCTGCGCCACTGCCGTTTGACGGCTTTGCCGCGGGCGGTACGACCAACCTGCTGTTCCGCGACAACAAGTGGGCCGGAGCCGAGTCGTCGCTCGGCGGTACCCTGGGCAACTGTGCCGGCGGGGCGACCCCGTGGGGCACATGGCTTACCTGCGAAGAGACTGTGTTCGACTTTTCGCTGATCGGCGGCAAGAAGCACGGTTATGTATTCGAAGTCGGCGCCGATCCGGCGGACTCGATCGCCGACCCCATCGTCGGCATGGGCCGCTTCGTGCATGAAGCGGTGGCGGTCGACCCGACCACCGGCTATGTCTATGAAACCGAAGACAACCGCAATGTGGCGAGCTTCTTCCGCTACGTGCCGGTCGACACCAGCGGCGAACCGGGCAGCCTGCACAACGGCGGAACGCTGCAGGCGGCGCGCGTGAAGACCATTGTGCGCAAGGCCGCAGCGGCCACGCTGGAACAAGTCAACGATGTCGGCCTGCTCAATCCCGACATCGGCGACGAATACGAACTGGAATGGGTGGACATCGCCGACCCCGATGCGTCGCCCGTCGTCGTGGTCGGTCAGCCGGGCGGCGTCAGCCTTGCCTTCATGGCAGGGCCGACGTTCCAGGCACGCAGCCAGGGCTGTGCCCGCATGAGTCGCGGCGAGGGCATCTGGTACGCCGGCGGCAAGATGTTCATGATCGACACGGCCGCTGGTGTGGATAGCCGCGGTCGCCCGGGTCAGGGCGAAGGTTGCGTATGGGAACTGACGCTGTCGACGATGCGCCTGCGCGCCATTTTCGTCAGCGGCGATCAGACGGTCGGCAACAACCCGGACAACATCACCGTCAGCCCGCGTGGCGGCATCGTGCTGTGCGAGGACGGCGGCGGCTCGACCGATGCCTTCGGTACCGGCGCCCGCCTGCTCGGACTCAACGCGGCGGGCGAGGCCTTCATCTTCGGCAAGCACAATACCGTGCTGGATGCCGCGCAGATCGGTGCGGCCGGCAAGCAAGTCGCCGCCGGCGACTACCGCGGCACCGAATTCGCCGGCGCCTGCTTCGATCCGACCGGCCGCGTGCTGTTCGTGAACATCTATCGCCCCGGCATCACGGTCGCCATCACCGGCCCGTGGGCGCGCGGCAACCTCTGATCGCCGGCTTCACACAGGACACCTCGCCATGAAACTGCACACCTTCTCAGCTGCCGCCCTGCTGGCAGCTTTCGTCTCGCTGCCGGCACACGCCTTCACCGTCGATGTCGTCGACGCCAACGGCAACGATGTAGACAGCAGTTTCAGCCTGCCGGGCATGCTGTCGGTCGATTTCGGTCTGAAGAACACGCTGCCGGTCACGCTCGGCATCACTGCCGATGCAGGTGACCCGGCGAGCCTGGCCTTCAATGCCGCGCTGAAGAACCTGATCGGCGAAGGCTTCGAGCGCATCACCTTCGCCCTGCAGGGCGCGACCTTCACCACGCTGGGCAGCGCAGCCGGTACCTTCGGCACGATCGCCACCGTGTCCGGCAACAGCGCACTGGCATCGGTGAGCTTTGCCGGCCCCGAGTATGTCGAGGCCTACATCGGTGACTGGTTTCTCGACGGTACCGGCAGCGATTTCGCCATCGATCTCGCGGGCGCCACCGGACCGGTGTCGCTGACGATCACCGCGTCGGTGCCGGAGCCAGCCGAGTACGCCATGCTTCTGGCCGGTCTCGCGCTGGTCGGATCTGCTGCACGTCGTCGCGGCTGAACGTGGCACCGGGCAGACACCGAGAGGAGTCTGCCCGGTGTCATCCCGACGTCACTGTTCTGTAATGCGGTGTACGCACACTCGGCTGCTCATCAACAACTAAAACGGTGCAGCCCGCCGGAGGTCACATGAAAAATTCCCTGATGCACCTGTCCCGCCTGACGTTCGCGGGCGCATTGCTGCTCGGCGGCGCGCAGGTTTCGTTTGCGCAGACCGTCGTGAATGGCACGTCCTTCACGCTGCACGAACTGGTGGGTGTCGGCCGGCTGGCCGCCAACCTGCGCGACGAACACGGTGAAACCTTCGGCTCGATTTCCGGCCTGGTGGCCGATCGGACATCCTGGGTGCGCAACGGCAACAGCTACAGCGGTACGTTCTTCGCGTCGCCCGACCGCGGCTACAACGTTGCCGGCACCATCGACTACACAGCGCGCATCAACCGCATCGCGGTCGAGTTCACGCCCGCCGCCGCAGGAGCCAGCAGCCTGGGCCAGAACCAGATCGGCCTCACGCTGACGCAGTCCACCTTGCTCTACGAAACCCTGTCCGGCGGCGGTACGCGACCATTCAGCGGGCTCGACCCGGTGCCGGGTGGCGTGACCACCGGCGGCGCGCGTGCGGCCACGTCCCTGCTGCCGGAATTGCCGCAGGCCTACAACGGCAAGCTCAGTCTGGACGCCGAAGGCATCGTGCTGCTGTCGGATGGCTCACGCCTGATCAGCGACGAATACGGCCCGTCGATCTACCGCTTTTCGGCCGCCGGCGAATTCATGGGTGCGCTGCCGGTGGCTGCTTCGGTGCGACCCGTGCGCAACGGCGTGACCGACTACAGCTCGAACAATGCCACTGCCGGCCAGCCGGCGCCGAGCCCGGCCAACCCGAGCTTCGGTCGTGCGAACAACCAGGGCTTCGAAGGCCTGTCGCTGTCGCCTGACGGCAAGACCCTGTTCGTTGCGCTGCAGAGTGCCGCACGCCAGGACCTCGCCAACGCTGCCACGCGCAACAACACGCGGCTTTTCACCTACGACGTCAGCAACCTGGACCAGATCGCGCTGACCGGCGAATACGCCGTGCAGCTGCCGAAGTTCCAGCAGGGCGCGAGCACGCTGGTCGCCGCGCAGAGCGAAATACTTGCGGTGTCCGACACCCAGGTGCTGATCCTGCCGCGCGACAGCAACGGTTTCGAAGTGGGCACGCAGGAATCGAAGCTGCGCCGGGTCGACGTGATCGACATCAGCGACGCGACCAACCTCCTCGGCGAAAGCTTCGAGTCGGTCATCGCTCCGGGCGGCGTGCTGAACCCGGCCATCACACCGGCGCAGTACGTGCCTTTCCTCGACATCAACGACAACGCGCAGCTGGCACGCTTCGGCATGGTGAACGGCGTGGTGCCGGGCCTCGACAACCTGTCGGAAAAATGGGAAGGGCTGGTGTTGCTGCCGACGCTGGACCCGACCCGGCCGAACGATTACTTCCTGTTCGTCGCCAACGACAACGACTTCGCCACCACCGATGGCTTCCAGGTGGGATCGGCCTACAACGACGGCAAGGACATCGACACCATGTTCCTCGCCTACCGCGTGACCATCGCAGCCGTGCCGGAACCGGAAAGCTACGCCCTGATGCTGGCCGGCCTGTTTGCGGTCGGCGCAGCGGCGCGGCGCCGCGCTCGGCGCTTCATCTGCTGAGACCCCGTCGCAGGCATCGCCAGTCGAAGCCCCCTCGCCGCCAGCGGCGCGGGGGCTTTTTCACTTTGGCGGCGGCTCGAGATAGCGCCGATCGGACCAGGTCGCCAGCCACTCGGGCACGAACGCCACGAAAACCGACACCAGCATGCCGGTGATGAAGGCGTCGCCCCAGGCCATCAGCCAACGGGCGACCAGCGCATGTTCGACCGCGACGCCGCCGAGCAGGTGATAAGCCCATTCATACACCGCGCCCGCAAGGAATATGCAGACCGCCGTGCCGATGAAGCCGCGGCCGAGGATGTAGATGAAGGGGTGCGGCGGCAGCGCCCTGCGCAGCGCCTCGCCCAGCACCAGCGCGATGGTCGCGGGCACGAGGCCGATCCACACCAGCTGGGACATCACGTCGGCCCAGCCCAGTCCCCCGAGCAGACGCACCACCAGGGCAATCAGCACGAGTTCGATCACCGCCAGCGGCCAGCCGAACATGAGCACCAGCAGGCAGGCACCGGACAGCTGTATCGAAATGCCCGACGGCAGCATCTGCGGCAGCACCCAGAGCAGCGACAGCAACACCAGCGACGCCGCCCACGGTGGCCCGAGCGAGCCGGTGAGCATGCGCCACGGGCGCATGGCCAGACTGGCAAGCAGTGCGACGACGACGACGACCAGTTCGAAGATGAGCACGATGCGGGGGGAGTTTTCAATTCATGGGCATCCAGTGTGGCATGCGCTGCTACCCATCGTGAAAGGCTCGCCGCCACGTCCTGCCCGGTCGTTCGCAGCGACGCGTTGCGACGCGCGCCTGCCCACCCTCTCCGCGATAGTCCGAAGGAACTACGCACAACTGCCCGGAACGACTTAACCCTGTCAAACAGCCCCTGCAGACTCAACTCATGGGTTCGGGCTAGTGCTGTCTGTCGCCTGCGCCTCTTTCACGTTCATGTCCAACGCCAGGAGAAACCATGTCTTCCCAGCAACATCCCGATAACGATCTGACCATCAACCCGTCCGGCAATGAATCCATCCGCGACGTGATGGACCGCTTCACCGGCCGCCGCAACTTCATGAAGGGCTCGCTCGCCACTGCCACCTTCGCCACGCTCGGTGGCTTCAGCATGGAATCACTTGCAGGCGGATTCCCCGGCTATACCGGCAGCCCCTCGCCGGCAGGCGGCATCGGCTTCACCGGCGTGCCGGCAAACATCTTTCCGATGACCGACGGCATCACCGTACCGAGCGGCTACACCGCCAAGACCTTCATCGCGTGGGGCGATGCGATCGGCAAGATCGGTCCCGATGCCAATACCCACTGGGACGCTTCGTCACCGATGACCACGGCGCGTCAGCTGACGACCTGGGGCTCGCACAACGATGGCATGCACCTGTTCCCGTTCCCGGTGGCCGGTGCCGGCGGCATCAGCAGTGACCGCGGCCTGCTCGTGTCGAATCATGAGTACGTCGATCCGGGCCTGTTCCACAATACGACCACCTACGGCACCGATGCAATCACCAAGCCGATGGTCGATGCGCAGGTCGCCGGTCACGGCGTCAGCGTCATTGAAGTGCGCAAGACCAACGGCGAAATGAAGGTGCAGCGCCCGTCGCCCTTTGCCCGTCGCATCACCGGTGCCACGCCCTGTACGGTCAGCGGACCGGCTGCCGGCAATGCACTACTCAAGACCGCTGCAGATAGTTCAGGCAAGGACGTTCTCGGTACGCTGAACAATTGTGCACATGGCTACACGCCGTGGGGTACCTACCTCACCTGCGAAGAGAACTTCAACGGTTATTTCGGTACCACAGCCGCCAAGCTGGCTGCCCAGCCGCTGAACAATCTCGAAAAGCGCTATGGCATGGCTGCCGGAGGATTCGGCTATCGCTGGCACGAAGGCGATCCGCGCTTCGACTTCCGCGACAACCCGAATGAACCGAACCGCTTCGGCTGGATCGTTGAAATCGATCCGTGGAACCCGAATTCGAAGCCGGTCAAGCGCACGGCGCTGGGCCGCTTCAAGCACGAGTCGGTCATCGCTTCGGTCGGCGCGGACAACGCCGTGGCGTTCTACACAGGCGACGACGAGCGCAACGACTACATGTACAAGTTCGTCTGCGCGAAAAAGCTGAACACGACGAACCGCGCAGCCAACCGTGACATGCTGGACAGCGGCACGCTGTATGTCGCCAAATTCAACGCCGACGGTACGGGTCAGTGGCTGCCGCTGGTGCATGGCCAGAACGGCCTGACACTGCAAAACGGTTTCGCGGATCAGGCCGAGGTCGTCATCAAGGCCCGTCAGGCGGCTGACCGCGTCGGCGCCACCATGATGGACCGCCCGGAATGGGTTGCGGTGCACCCCACCACGCGCGAGGTCTATCTCACGCTGACCAACAACAACCGTCGTGGCGGCACCTCGTCGAACGCCGTTGATGGCTCGACCACAGCCGGCTCCGCCCGCCCGCCGGTCGACGCTGCCAACCCGCGCGGCGACAACCGCTACGGCCACATCATCCGCTGGAACGAAGCCAACGGCGATGTCGCCGCGACCAGCTTCCAGTGGGACATCTTCGTCGAGTGCGGCGACAGCCTGAGCGCGGCGGCGAACCTGCAGGGCAACATCATCGGCGACGACCTCGGCGCCCCGGACGGCCTGTGGTTCGACAAGGATGGCCGCCTCTGGATCCAGACCGACCAGGTCGGCAACGCCACCGGCGACTGGGCCAACATCGGCGGCAACGCGATGTTCTGCGCCGATCCGGCGACGCGCCAGATCACGCGCTTCCTGACCAGCCCGCGCAACTGCGAAGTGACCGGTGTGGTCACGACGCCGGATGGCAAGACCATGTTCGTCAACATCCAGCACCCGGGCGAAGACTGGTCGGTCAGCTACACGTCGAACAGCACCTGGCCGGACAGCGCCTTCAACGGCCCGACGACGCAAAGCGCGAACGGTGCAGTCAAGCCGCGCTCGGCAGTCGTCATGATCACCAAGAACGACGGCGGTGTGATCGGGACCTGATCCAGCCCGGATCGGTCCCCTTTGGAAAATTCCGGTAATCAAGACGTCATTCCGGTCCGGCAGCATGACTGGAATGACGTATTCAACCTCATAGGATCAGACATGAAAAAGACTTTTGTAGCTGCGTTCGCGCTGGCCGCCACACTGCCGGCCCACGCTGCGCTTACTACCGTCACCGGCGCTGACATCTACACGCCTTCCGCCTTTGCTGGCTACAGCATCGTGGCCGACTTCGAAAACTTCGACGGACTGGAAACGACCGGCCCCGAAGCGATTGCTCCGGGCGTCACCTTCACCGGTGACAACGGCTCGATACTGGGTGCCAACATCGCCGAGCTGGGCCCGAATGGAATCTGGGGTGCAGGCAATTTCTTCGCTGCCGGCAGCTACGGCGAACTGCGCTTCACGTTCGCCACGCTGACCCAGTCAGCCGGCGCGCTGGTCAACTTTTACCCTTTCAATCCGCCGCCCGAACTTGAGTACATCACCATGTCGGCCTACGGAGAAAACAATCAGATCATCGAAACCCACAAGTTCATGATCTCGACGCCTTCCGACAGCCTGAACATGGGTACCTTCGCCGCCATCACACGTGACAGCGCCGATATCAAGTCGATTTCGTTCAAGGGCTTCTCTGTCGTCGTCGACAACGTCTCCGTCGTGCCGGAACCCGGAACCTACGCCATGCTGCTGGCCGGTCTGGGACTGATCGGCATGATCGCCCGCCGCCGCATGTAATTACTTTTGCATGACCGCCTGACCTTGTCATGAAGTTCGAAGCCCGGTCGCAGGACCGGGCTTTTTTTTCATGCATTCACGTTGGCGCGCCGGTTCGCCCACCACACTGCGCCCTGCAGCGGGACGAAGCAGAGCAGACCTGCTGCGCACGCTGCCACCCACTGTCCAGCCGACAGCGGCGCGAAATCGAACTGCCGCGCCAGCCAGGGCACCGTAGTGACCAGCAGCAGCGCTGCCAGCGTGCCGCCGATGATCCAGCGCACCACCGGCGCGATGCCTCGCAGCGCACTCATTGAGTTCTGCCCTGCCGACCGGGCGCTGAAGATGAGTGCGAGGCCACTGCAGACCAGCGTGATGAAAACCATCGTGCGCGCGGCCGTTGCATCGATGCCACCGGCCAGCGCGACCGCGTAGACGGCCAGTACGACGACTGCAGCGATCATGCCGCACAGCAGACTCAGTGCAATGCGACGTGGCGGCAGCAACGCACCGCCGCGACGGCGCGGCTTTTCGCGCATCAGGCCGGCGTCGGCTTCATCCGCTTCGAACACGACCGAGCACGACGGATCGATCACCAGTTCGAGAAAGGCGATGTGCAGCGGCGCCAGTACAAGCGGCCAGCCGAACAGCACCGGCGCGGCGGCCAGCGCGATGATGGGCACATGCACCGCCAGCGTGTAGGTCATGGCATGCCGCAGGTTGCGGAAAATGCGTCGTCCGAGTCGGATCGCCTCGACCAGTGACGTGAATTCATCTTCGACCAGCACCAGATCCGCCGCTTCGCGCGCCACGTCGGTGCCGCGTCTGCCCATCGCGATGCCGATGTGCGACGCCTTGAGCGCCGGCGCGTCGTTCACGCCGTCACCGGTCATCGCGACGATGTCGCCGCGCGCCCTCAGCGCCTCGACGATGTCCAGCTTCTGCTGCGGACTGACGCGCGCGAACACAGCGCAAGCGGTCACTTCGCGGGCGAAGGTCGCGGCGTCCATCGCAGCCAGCTCCGGCCCGGTCAGCACACGCGCATCGTCGATGCCGGCCTGCGCCGCGATGGCGCGGGCGGTACGCGGGTGGTCGCCGGTGATCATCACCACGCGCACGCCTGCAGCACGGCATTCGGCAACGGCCCCCGGAACGCCCGCCCGCAGCGGATCGGCCAGGCCGATCAGGCCGATGAAGCGGAACGCGAAGTCATGCTGCAGCGCCGGCCAGTCGACACCCGGATGAACGGCGTGCGCCACGGCGAGAACGCGCAGCCCGCGATCGGCCAGCTCACCCGCTTCGCGCGCAACCCGCGTGCAGGCTTCCGGCGACAAATGACACAAGTCGGCGATCGCCTCGGGCGCGCCCTTCGACGCGACCTCGTTGCGCGCACCGGACGGCAGCCGCCACAGATGCGACATGGCGAGCATGTCCGGTGACAGTTCGTACTCGCGCGCCAGCTGCCAGTCCGGATGCAGGTGTTCGGTATTGGCCAGATACGCGCCCGCGAGACTCAGGAAGGCCTTTTCCATCGGATCGTGCGGATCGGTCTCGCTCGCCAGTACGGCATATTCGAGCAGCCGATGGAAGGTTTCCGGCAGTTCGGTCAGCTGAACCCCGTCGTCGAGGTACAGCCGTTCATCGCCCACGACCAGCGCCGCCACCGCCATGCGGTTGCGCGTCAGGGTACCTGTCTTGTCTACGCACAGCACGGTGGTCTGCCCGAGCGTTTCGATCGCCGTCAGGCGGCGCGTCAGCACGCCGTGCGCAGCGATGCGTCGCGCACCGAAGGCGAGGAACACGATGAGGATGACCGGAAACTCCTGCGGCAGGATGCCCATCGCCAGCGTGATGCCGGCCAGCAGGCCCTCGAGCCAGCCGCCACGAAGCTGTGCGTGCAGCAGCGCCAGCAGCACGCACAGCACGCCGCCGATCAGCGCCAGTCGCTGCGCCAGCCGGGCCAGTTCGGTCTGCAGCGGCGACGCCCCGGTGCTGATGTCGCGCAGCGATGTGCCGATGCGACCGAGCTCGGTGGCGCTACCCGTGGCACTGACTTCGACCGTGCCCTGCCCGCGTACCACCAGCGTGCCGGCAAACACCTGCAAGGCCGGCGCGCCGTCGTCGATCAACTTGCTCACCGCAACCGACTCGCCGGTCAGCATCGATTCGTCGATCGCCAGTTCGTGCGCCGACAGCACGGTACCGTCGGCCGGTACCCGGTCACCTTCGGTGAGCAGCAGGATGTCGCCACGCACCACCTCGCGGCCCGCCACCCGCTTCACTTCGCCGTCGCGCAGCACCAGCGCACGCGGGCTGGACAGGTCGCGCAGCGCCGCCAGCGCGCGCTCGGTGCGCCGCTCCTGCAATACCGTGACGCCGATGATGACAAGCACGAAACCGATCAGCACGAGCGCCTCGTGCGGATCGCCCATCAACAGATAGATCGCGCCGGCGCCCAGCAGCAGCAGGAACATCGGTTCGCGCACCACCCCGAGCAGGGTGTCCACAACGCCGTGCGAGCGGTCGGAGGCCAGTTCGTTCCAGCCGTCCCTGGCACGCGCGGCGTCCACCTGCGGGGTAGTCAGCCCGGTGTGGTTGGGCGACGGATTCATCGCGTCAGCCGCCCGGCATCACTTGTCGAGAAACCACTTGATGATGAACTTGGCAACGAAACCCATCATGCCCAGGCCGAGGCCCAGCAGGATGACGAAGGTGCCGAAGCGCCCTGCCTTCGATTCCCGCGCCAGCTGCAGCAGGATGAACAGCATGTAGAGCATGAAGGCGGTGATGCCGAACGTCAGCCCGAACTGCGCAAATTGCTCCTCGGTCACATTTCCCATGTCGGCGCCCTCAGTCGCGGCGCCCGGCCTGCGCCACCGTGCCGACCAGTTCGCGGTAGGCATGCCAGCTCGCATGACCCAGCAGGGGCACGACGACCGGCATGGCCAACAGCCCGGTCGCCATGCCGAACAGCGTGAAACCCGAGATGGCGGCGCCCCACAGCGCCAGCGGCACGGGATTGGCCATGACCACGCGCCAGCTGGTGAATACCGCCGCCATGACGCTCACCTTTCGGTCCAGCAGCATCGGTATGGCCACCACGCTGGAGGCGAACACCGGCGCGGCGAGCAGGCCACCCAGCGCCAGCCAGCCTTCGAACAGCCAGCCCTCGTCGGCCAGCACGACAACCCGCAGGAAATCCTGGGGCGTGATCACCGGCGCCGCCGCGAACGCCCAGATCAGCGCCGACGACGTCATGACCCAGCCGGTACCGGCCAGCGCAAGCAGCAGGCCGAATATCACCATGCGGCCGTCGCCCGGCACCCAGGCGGCCAATGCGGTGCCCAGTCCGGCCGCTTCGCGGCGCTCCAGCGCCCGGCTGATCGCGTACAACCCGGTCGTGACCACCGGCGCGACCAGCAGGAAACCGGTGAACGCGCCGCCCAGCAGCCAGAAGCGGTCCGGAATCCACCACCACAGCGCGGCACCGAACACGGCGACAGCCGCACCATGCAGCAGTCCGGGCAACGGACAGCGCATGAAGTCACGCCAGCCGGAGATGAGCCAGTTGATCGGACTGACCAGCGACGCAGAACGCGAAAAGAAGCTGCGGGATTCGATGAGTGCGTGAGTTTCGCGCATGACGCAATTACCTCTGCAAAATGAGGGGCGGGGAACGCCGCGCAGTATGCCGCGACCCGCGCCATACCGCTTGACGCCACGCATGTCGCGGCGAATGACACAACGGCAGTGCGCGTCCGCTTCAGCGCGGCCGGTACCGGACGATCACGTCCCGCCGCCTGCCTTCCAGCGCCGCAGCAGCAACGCGTTGCTCACCACGCTGAAACTGCTGAACGCCATCGCCGCGCCTGCGATGACCGGGTTGAGCAGACCGAGCGCGGCCAGTGGAATGCCGATCACGTTGTAGGCGAAGGCCCAGAACAGATTCTGCCGGATCTTCGACCAGGTGCGCCGCGACACGTCGATCGCATCGGCCACGCGGGCCGGGTCGCCATGCATCAGCGTGATGCCGGCCGCCGCCATGGCCACATCGGTGCCGGTGGACATCGCGATGCCGACATCGGCCGCCGCGAGTGCGGGCGCATCGTTCAGGCCATCGCCCACCATGGCCACCACGACGCCGTCGCGTTTCAGTTCGGCCACGACTTCGGCCTTGTGTTCGGGCAGCACTTCGGCTCGCACATCGCCGATGCCCAGCGCCCGGGCCACCGCTTCGGCCGCGCCGCGATTGTCGCCGCTGACCAGGACTGTGCGCACGCCCTGCGCATGCAGCCGGCTCACCGCCGACGCAGCTCCCGGCTTGATCGCGTCACCGAAGGCAAGCAGACCGATCAGCCGCGGCTGATCCGTCACGTCGGCGAGCCACGAAACGGTACGGCCGTCCGCCTGCAACCGCGTCGCCTGTGCTGCGAGCGATGAGACATCGATCTGCAGTTCATCCATGTAGCGCGTGCTGCCAAGTCGAAGCGCACGGCCATCGACCCGCGCCGCCATGCCGCGCCCCGCGACTGCGCTGGTATCCGTGGCAGCAGGTGCCGGTACGCTTTCGCGCGCCGCGCATTCGAGCACCGCACGGGCCAGCGGGTGTTCGCTGCCCGCCTGAATCGCGGCCGCTGCGGCCAGCAATGCACGGCGGTCCCCATCGACCGCTTCCGCTGCGACCAGCACCGGACGACCTTCGGTCAAGGTACCGGTCTTGTCGAAGGCGACCACGCTGACCCGGTGCGCGATTTCCAGCGCTTCGGCGTCCTTGATCAGGATGCCGTGACGCGCAGCGACACCGGTGCCCACCATGATGGCGGTGGGTGTGGCCAGACCGAGCGCACAGGGACAGGCGATCACCAGCACGGCCACTGCATTGAGCAGCGCAGCATGCCAGTCCCCCATGATCAGCCAGCCGCCGGCCAGCGTGAGCAGTGCCAGCGCGATGACCACCGGCACGAATACCTCGCTCACGCGATCGACCAGACGCTGTATCGGTGCCTTCTTCGCCTGCGCGCTTTCGACCAGGCGGACGATGCGCGCCAGCACGGTTTCGGCGCCGATGGCGACCGTGCGCACCACCAGCAATCCCTCGCCATTGACAGATCCGCCAGTCACGCGCTCGCCCGCATGTCGCGCGACCGGCAGGCTTTCACCGGTGATCAGCGCCTCGTCCAGCTGACTCGCACCTTCGATCACCTCACCATCGACCGGCACCCGCTCGCCCGGTCGGATGACCACCTCGTCACCCACCTTCACCTGCGCCATCGGCACTTCGATCTCGACGCCGTCGCGCCGCACGCGCGCGGTGTCGGGGCGCAGCGCATTGAGCGCGCGAATCGCTTCACCGGTCTGCCGCCGGGCACGCACTTCCAGCCATTTGCCGAGCAGCACCAGCGTGATGACCACCGCAGACGCCTCGAAATACAGATGCGGCATGACACCCGGCGCGGCCGACAGCAGCAGGTAAAGACTGAGCCCCCAGGCGGCCGACGTACCGAGCGCGACCAGCAGGTCCATGTTGCCGGTACCGGCGCGCAGCGCCTTCCAGCCGGCGATGTAGAAGCGCGCGCCGAGCCAGAACTGAACGGGTGTGGCAAGCGCAAGCTGAATCCAGCCGTCGGGCATCCAGTGCGCGCCCCACAGCATGCCGACCATGGGCAGCGCAAGCGGCAGCGACAGCGCCACGGCCAGCATGACCGGCCAGCTGTCGGGCAGACGGCTCGACACCGGGGCAGCGTCGTGCAGCAGCGGCGTCGCGCTGTAGCCGGCACGCGCCACCGCGGCCTGCAGCAGCGCGACATCGACCCCGGTGGACACGACATCGGCGGATTCCGTGGCCAGATTGACCGACGCCGACACGACACCCGGCACACGCGCCAACGCCTTTTCGACATGCGCCACACACGACGCACAGGTCATGCCGGCGATCTGCAGGCGCACGGAATCGCGCCGGACGGCATACCCTGCATGCTCGACCGCGGCATGCAGCGCGTCCGGGCGGACCGATGCATCACCGCTCACCGATGCCCTCTCGGTCGCCAGATTCACGCTGGCCGACGTCACACCCGACACGCCTGCGAGCGCCTTCTCGACACGCGCGACGCACGATGCACAGGTCATGCCTTCGATGTCGAACACCCACTGTCCGGCGCCATCGATCCGGCTCTTGTCCGATCCTTTCAAGCTGTTTCTCCCTCGCCGGCGACCTGCGTCCGGCTGTAGATCGAGTGATGCCGCACGCTCCGGTCGATCACCGCAAAGTCAAGTGAACAAGGTATTTCACCGATGCTTGACAGAGCACGCGCATATAGGTCCATCATGCAAGGTTTCCTAATCGCCTCAGGAGTTTTCGATGATCGAATTTACGGTTCCTGACATGACCTGCGGCCAATGTGCCGGCCGCATCCGCGCGGCAGTCTCCGACGTCGACAACAAGGCAAATGTCGACATCGATCTGGCCCGACACCTCGTCCGCATCACCTCGTCGCAGGACGAAGCGCTGTTCCGCGAAGCGCTGGCCGACGCGGACTACCCCCCGGCCTGATGTCTCAACGATAGCTCCGATAGACAGCCGCATTGCCGTCACGTTTGACCAGCAGCACGTCATAGGGGTCGCGTCGTCCCTTGTACTCCGAACCGTCCATGCCGGGCGATCCGACCGGCATTGCGGGAACGGCCAGTCCGATTGCGTCCGGCTTCTCCTTCAGCAGGCGCAACACCTCGCTCGCCGGCACATGACCTTCCAGCGCATAGGAGCCGACCCGCGCCGTGTGGCAGGAGCCGTATTTCACGGGCACGCCCAGCCGGGCGCGGATGTCATGGTTTCCGGTCTCGTGGGTCCTGACCGCGAAACCGTTTGCTTCCATGTGGGCGATCCAGTCCTTGCAGCAACCGCAGGTCGGGCTTTTCCACACTTCGACCAGCGGCTTCGCAGCGGGGGCTGCCCGCACAGCGGGCGGCAGCAGCGCGGCTCCGGTCAATGCGCCCAGCAGCGCGCGTCGTATCGCATTCATGTTCCGGCCTCCTCAAGTGTCTCAATGATGGTCATGAGCACCGCCCGCGGGCTTGCGCACCTGCACTTCGATGTCCTGCGCCGGCTGCCGCGCACGCGGCATCGACGAACTCCCGTGATCGTGCTCACCGGCCGGCTTCGGCGGCGAAGGGGGTGACGATGGCGTCATCCGTCCGTCGGCAACTTCTTGTGCCACCGTACCCGGCGGGTGGCCGAACCAGCCCGGATCGGCGTAATCGCCCGCTTTCTGATCCCGCCTGACCTTGAACACCGAGAACATGCCGCCCATCTCGACCGATCCGAACGGGCCGTCGCCGGTCATCATCGGTGCGGTGTTCTCGGGCAGCGGCATCTTCATGTCCGCCATGTCGGCCATGCCGCGTTCGCCCATGGGCATGTAGCCGGGCACCAGTTTCGTGATGCGTTCGGCCAGCCCCTGATGATCCACGCCGATCAGGTTGGGGATGTCGTGCCCCATGGCGTTCATCGTGTGATGGCTCTTGTGGCAGTGAAAGGCCCAGTCGCCCTCCTCGTCGGCGATGAATTCGATCTGCCGCATCTGGCCGACGGCCACATCGGTCGTGACCTCGGGCCAGCGCGCACTCTTCGGCACCGGACCACCGTCCGTGCCGGTCACCTCGAATTCGTGACCGTGGATGTGGATCGGATGATTGGTCATCGTCAGGTTGCCGATGCGGATGCGCACGCGGTCATTCTTCCGCGCGACCAGCGGCGCGATGCCCGGGAAGATGCGGCTGTTCCACGACCACAGGTTGAAATCCAGCATGGTCATGGTTTTCGGCGTGTAGCTGCCCGGATCCACATCGTAGGCGTTGAGCAGGAACACATAGTCGCGATCGACCGCGGCGATGTGGGGATGCCGCCCTTTCGGATGGGTCACCCAGAAGCCCATCATGCCCATCGCCATCTGCGTCATCTCGTCGGCGTGCGGGTGGTACATGAACGTGCCCGGCCGGCGCGCGGTGAATTCGTAGACGAAAGTCTTGCCCGGCGGAATCGCCGGCTGCGTGAGGCCGCTGACGCCGTCCATGCCGTTGGGCAGACGCTGACCGTGCCAATGCACGCTGGTGCGCTCAGGCAGGCGATTGGTGACGAAGATGCGCACGCGGTCGCCTTCGACCACTTCGATGGTCGGCCCCGGCGACTGACCGTTGTAGCCCCACAGATGCGCCTTGAAACCGGGCGCCATCTCGCGCACGACCGGCTCGGCCACCAGGTGGAATTCCTTGACGCCGGCGTTCATGAGCCAGGGCAGCGTCCAACCGTTGAGCGTCACCACCGGGTTGTAGGGGCGGCCATTCGGCGGCATCAGCGGCCCGCGCGTATCGGGCGAGGTTTCGATCACCGGCTCGGGCAGCGCGGCAAGCGATGCCCGGCTGACCGACGCTGTCGCCACGGCAGCGCCGGCAATGCCGGCATTGCGGAAGAAGTCTCTGCGGGAAGTCATATCGTGTCCTTCGAATTCGATTGCGATTCGGGGCGAATTGCCCGCGGCAGCGTCGACGTACGGCTCACCCCGGGTTTCAATGTCCGGCTCCGTCCGTCACGGCATCTTTCGCCACGGCAGGCGCCGCAAGATCGGGTTTGCCGATCAGGGCCATATCGAGGTCGGCCTGGGCCAGCCAGAAATCGCGCAGCGATTCGATGTAGCCATTGACGCTGGCGGCCTGCGAACGGGCGTCGGCCAGCAACTCGAACACGCCGATCAGCATGCCGTTGTAGCGCAGAAGATTTTCGTCCGAGATGCGCTTGCGCACCGGAACGACTTCGTCGCGATAGTGGCGCGCAATGTCGAAGGCGGTGCGATAACCCGAATAGGCCTCGCGCACTTCGGACCGGGCGTTGACCGCCGCTTCGGCTGCGCGCTCCACCGCCTGCATATAGACATGCTCGGCTCTCACCACGCGCGAACTGCCCCAGTCGAACAGCGGGAGCTCGAAGCTGATTTCATAGCCCTTCTTGTAGGATTCGCCGCGCCGACCTTCGAGCACGCGCGCCGGTCCGATCTCGAGCACATCGATGAAGCGCGTCGTTTTCGTCAGACCGAGGTTGCGCGCGGTTGCTTCGGCGTCGAGCTTCGCGATCTGAAGGTCGATGCGCGACGTCATCGCCTGACGCTCGATGTCCGGTGCGTCCAGCGGTGCGGCAGGCAGGTCGGGCAGACGTTCGGGCAGCTTGAAGGCCGTCTGCTCGCCCCACAGACCGAGCAGACGGGTCAGCCGCTCGCGCGCAGCGGTGTGAGCCGGCCGAGCGCGCGCGAGGTTGAGCGCGGCGTCGGCGTAGAAACCCTGCTCACGAGCCCGGGCCAATGCGCTGAAGTTGCCGGCGGTCTGCATGCGGCGCGCCAGTTCGGCACCCGCTTCGGCCGCCTCCATCACCTGTTCCATGTAGCGCAGCGTTTCGCCCGCGGCAACCGTCTGCGTCCACGCCCGACGCACATCGGCCCCCAGGCGCAGCACCTGCAGCGAAACCGCGCGTTGCGTATGTTCGAACTGACGCTTGCTGGCCTCGACCGCCTGCGGAAGAGTCAGCAGCGAAAACAGGTTGAAGGTGAGCGCCTGTTCGATCTTGTAGTCGCGCGTGCCGCCTTCCCGCTTGCTTGCGTGGAACATCGAAAAATGCGGGTTCGGCAGCCGGCCGGCACGCACCAGTTCGGCTTCGCTGATGCCCAGATCGAAGAACGCCGCCTGCAGTCCGCGATTGTTCAGCAATGCGATCTGCACCGCATCGTCGGCGGACAGCGGTGCCGCCAGCAATTCGCCGACGCGGTTGGCGACCGCCTCGCGGTCGGCCTCGCTGCGTGCCCACTTCACCTCCTTGCCGAGGCGTTCGCGAGCGGTCTGCTCGACCGCTCCGAAACCGCCATCCGGACTGAAACCGGCGCACCCGGCAAGCAGCAGCGGCGCCAGCACGAGCAGCAACGCCCGCCGCCGCGAAAGATCATTGATGGGCATGGTCACTCCCTCCTTCCTTCATTGAACAGTGCGGGCACGCATGCGGTGTATCGGCCCTCTGCACCGACGCATCGGACTTTGGGTGATGGTGGTGGTGGTGCCCCGGGTCCGCACCGGCGGCCGGCTTCCCGTCAGGTGCGCCGTGGCCGGGGTGCCCCGCGTGCGGATCGGCCGGCACACTGTGTCCGGCATGCAGATCCGCCGCCCCCTGCGAATCGAGGTCATGGGCACTGTGGTCGTGCAGGGCGTCCTGTCGGCCCACGGTGTCGTTGGCCGCGCGCCAGGAGCGCACCGGCTCAGGCGAATGGCGGCGGTAGCTGTCGAGCGTCGAACGGTATGCGACCGCCGGCACGTCAGACGACGGATCACCCGGATCTGCCGCTGCCGCGAAGGCAGGCAACAGCGCAGAGCAGACGAGCAGCGTCGTTGAATGAATGCGAAACATGATTTCCCCGCGAAACGAATGAGTCAGCAGCCGCCTTCAGGACAACGGCAGGCGGAGGGCGTGCTTCAGGCGCGGATCAGACGGGGCGGACGATCAGTACCTTCGGTGATGAAGGTCTGCGGAGGCGCACGAACACCGGGCGGTCGTTCGTAAATGCAGCCGTCCGGAAATACGGGTGGAGCGGACGACGTCAGCGCACCGGCAACACAGCATGCCGCGCAGGCGCTGCACGAGTGGGAAGTGGTTGCAGCGGAATCGCCACTGGACGGAGCGCAGTGATCCTCGTACATGGCTGAGTCCGACGCCGGCGCCGCAGCCTGCAGGTCACCTGACATTGCGGGGTACCCGGCGGGCACGCATGCCATCATGCCCGCTGCCGCAAAACCCTGCAGGGGCAGCAAGAGCGCGAGCAGCATCGTCAGTACGAATCGGGAAGCGGCGGACATCACGTCGTCACGATAGCAGCAGATGCCTCAAGTTTCAGCATGCGCGACTTGATCCCGCGCAGACGATCCGGAAAAGACCACCCAATCTGCCGGTATGCAAGCATCGAACGCGCGGGGATGGAGGGCATCATGATCGGGCCGCTGCACCGTACGACACCGCCCCTGGCATGTCCTCAAAAGCACGATGCTGTTCTTCGTGCGCGATCTCTGGATATACGGACGGATGCGCTCAATCGACGTACCGATTCGCGATCAATGGATCGCTCCCGAGTCGTACCCCCCGGCTGCGTTCAGAACTCGAACACGTCGCACTCGGCCAGCGGCCTGCCTGCCAGATCCTTGGGCGACAGCAGCGGATCGCCTTCCAGCGGCCACTGAACGCCGACGGTCGGGTCGTTCCACGCGAGACTGCGCTCGAACTCCGGCGCGTAGTAATCGGTGGTCTTGTAAAGGAAGTCCGCGCTGTCGCTCATCACGTAGAAGCCGTGTGCGAAGCCGGCCGGCACCCAGAACTGGCGGTGGTTTTCGCCGCTCAGTTCCACGCCGTGCCACTTGCCGAACGTCGGCGAATTGCGCCGCATGTCGACTGCGACGTCGAACACCCGCCCCTGCGCCACCCGTACCAGCTTGCCCTGCGGCTGCTTCACCTGGTAGTGCAGGCCGCGCAGCACGCCGCGACCACTGCGCGAATGGTTGTCCTGCACGAAAGGCAGGTCCAGACCCGTGGCGTCACGGAAGGCACGCGCGTTGAAGCTTTCCATGAAGAAGCCGCGGGCGTCTCCGAACACCTTCGGTTCGAGCACGAGCAGGCCGGCGATGCCGGTTTCGATCACTTTCATCCGGGCGCCCTCAGAACACGTGTTCGTCGATGATGCGCAGCAGGTACTGGCCGTAACCGCTCTTGGCCAGCGGCGTGGCGATGCGCGTGAGCTGGGCGGAGTCGATCCAGCCCTGGCGCCATGCGATTTCTTCCGGGCAGGAAATCTTCAGGCCCTGACGCTTTTCCAGCGTCTGGATGAACTGCGCGGCTTCGATCAGCGAGTCGTGCGTGCCGGTATCGAGCCAGGCGTGACCGCGGCCCATCACCTGCACGTCGAGCGCGCCGCGCTCCAGGTACACGCGATTCAGGTCGGTGATTTCAAGCTCGCCGCGCGGCGAAGGCTTGAGCGCCCGGGCGATCTCGACCACCTGCTGGTCGTAGAAATACAGCCCGGTCACCGCGTAGCGGCTGCGCGGCTTCGCCGGCTTCTCCTCGAGACTGATGGCGCGGCCCTGTGCGTCGAACTCCACCACACCATAGCGCTCGGGATCGGTCACCGGATACGCAAATACGGTCGCGCCCTGATTGCGCGCATTCGCCGCCTTCAGATCGTCGGCAAATTCGTGACCGTAGAAAAGGTTGTCGCCCAGCACGAGTGCCGACGGCGCGTCGCCGATGAACGTCTCGCCGATGAGAAAGGCCTGTGCCAGCCCGTCGGGACTGGGTTGAACGGCGTATTCGATGTTCATGCCCCATGCGCTGCCGTCGCCCAGCAGTTGTTCGAAGCGCGGCGTGTCCTGCGGCGTGGAAATGATCAGCACGTCGCGGATGCCCGCCAGCATCAGGGTGCTCAGCGGATAGTAGATCATCGGCTTGTCGTACACCGGCATCAGCTGTTTCGATACCGCGATGGTGACCGGGTGCAGGCGTGTGCCCGAACCTCCGGCCAGAACGATGCCCTTGCGTGTCATGGTTGTGCTCCTGATTCGGTTCGGCAGGGAGATGTCAGAGAATTTCGGCCAGCATGCGATCGACGCCCTGCTGCCAGTGCGGCAACTCGAGATCGAAGGCCTCGCGCAGCCTGCGCGTGTCGAGCCGCGAATTGAGCGGACGTGCAGCCGGCGTCGGATAGTCGGTGGTCGGGATCGGCACGATCGCATCATCGGCGACACGGATATCCTGCCCCGCCTCGCGTGCCCGCATCACGACATGGCATGCGTAGCCATGCCAGGACGTTTCGCCACCGGCCACGCAGTGGTACAGCCCCGACAGCTCGGGACGTGCGCGCAGCGTGCGCGCCACATGAGCCGTGATGTCCGCCAGCAGTTCGGCCCCGGTCGGCGCACCGATCTGGTCGGCGATCACGGTGAGGCGATCGCGCTCCTTCGCCAGCTTGAGCATGGTGCGCGCGAAGTTGCCGCCTCTTGCTGCATACACCCAGCTGGTGCGCAGGATGAGGTGAACGGCCCCCGAAGCAGCGATCGCCTGCTCCGCCTCGAGCTTGGTGCGGCCATACACGCTGAGCGGATGCGTGGTCGCCGTTTCATCACGGGGCCGGTCGCCGCTGCCGTCGAACACGTAATCGGTCGAGTAATGGATGAGGTGCGCACCGAGCGCCGCCGCTTCGAGCGCGATGCGGGCCGGCGTCGTGGCGTTGATCAGGCGCGCCACATCCGGTTCGCTTTCCGCACGATCGACGGCGGTATGCGCGGCGGCATTGACGATGAGATCCGGAGCGACCCGACGCACGGTGGCGGCGACCGCGTCCGGCTGAGTGAAATCGCCGCTCAGCTCACCGGTGCTGTCGAAGTCGAGCGCGATCAGCTCACCCAGCGGCGCGAGCGAGCGCTGCAGTTCCCAGCCCACCTGACCGCCCTTGCCCAGCAGCAGTATCTTCATGCGGCACCACCCGGGTTGCCGTATTGCTTGCTGACCCAGTCGCGATAACCGCCGCTGAGCACGTTATGCACCCAAGGCTGATTGTCCAGATACCAGCGAACCGTCTTGCGGATGCCGGTTTCGAAGGTTTCCGCCGGCCGCCAGCCGAGTTCGCGTTCGATCTTGCGAGCATCGATCGCATAGCGCCGGTCATGACCCGGACGGTCCTTCACATAGGTGATCAGTCGGCTGTAGGGACCGACCGGATCCGGCTTCATTTCGTCGAGCAGCGCGCACACCTTGTGCACGATGTCGATATTGGGCTGCTCGTTCCAGCCGCCCACGTTGTAGGTCTCGCCCAGACGCCCGCGCGCCAGCACTTCGCGGATCGCCGAACAGTGGTCCTTCACGTACAGCCAGTCGCGGATCTGCCGACCGTCGCCATAGACCGGCAGCGGCTTGCCCGCCAGCGCATTGACGATGAGCAGCGGAATGAGCTTTTCCGGGAAGTGGAACGGACCGTAGTTGTTCGAGCAGTTGGTGGTGACCACCGGCAGCCCGTAGGTGTGATGCCAGGCGCGTACCAGATGGTCGCTCGCGGCCTTGCTGGCCGAGTACGGGCTGTTCGGCTCGTAGGCGTTGGTTTCGGCGAACGGCGGATCGTTCGGTCCGAGCGATCCGTACACTTCGTCGGTGCTCACGTGGTGAAAGCGGAAAGCCGCCTTCGCGTCGCCGTCGAGCATGTTCCAGTGGCCACGCGCAGCTTCCAGCAGCGTAAAGGTGCCGGTGACATTGGTGTTCATGAACTCGCCCGGGCCGTGAATCGAGCGATCCACATGCGATTCGGCGGCGAAATGCACGAGGGCGCGCGGACGATGCTCCGCCAGCAGGCGGTCGATCAGCGCGCGATCGCAGATGTCGCCATGCACGAAGATGTGGCGCGCGTCGCCTTCGATCGAAGCCAGGTTCTCGCGATTGCCGGCGTAGGTCAGGGCGTCGAGATTGACGACGGGCTCATCACTCTGCGCCAGCCAGTCCAGTACGAAATTGCTGCCGATGAAGCCGGCACCGCCGGTGACGAGAAGGGTCATGATGAGCGAAGATCTACGTTTTCGGAGCCAGCCAGTTTATCCGCTGCACATGACCGTTCGCAGTGAAGCATGCACGGATGGACTGTGCTTTTGCCGCAACACGTCACCGCATCACCCGGCAGCCTGCTGCACCCGCCCCGGATCTCCGGTCAGCGCAACAGGCGTACCACCGGATCGGCATAGCTGCCGCTGATGCTGACCGGCGCGCGTACCGATGCCGCCGAACTCTGCAGCGACACCTCGAGCCGTCCGTCGATGCGCCCCTCAGCCAGTCTGACGGAACCGGCCGCACCGACCAGCCCCGACTGCATCACCGCGCCGGTCAGGCTGAGTCCGCCGGCGTCGGCAACGACCTCCGCATCGAGTTCATCGAAACGCGTATTGCCGCCGCGTACCCCATCGGGTCGCGGAATTCGCACCGCCTGCACCAGATCGACCCGTTCGATCTTGCCGCGCTGGACACCCAGCTTGCCCGAGGCGTTCAGGCTGCGCTGAACATCTGCCAGCGTGGCGCCCTCTCCGCTTATCGAGACCTTGGCAGACAGATCGCCGACGACCAGAAGGGTCGGCGCAAAAACCTTGGTCAGACCCTCGATGTTCAGGCGGGACGTGGTGATTTCGCCTTCGACGCGGGTTATCTCGCCCCAGTCGAGCACCAGGCTGCCGACGGCGTAACCGTCGTAGAGTTTGATGTCGACCTTGTCCAACTGCAGCCGCTGGCGGGTCAGCGTACCGCTGGCCTCCAGTACATCGAAAAGCAGGGATGGGCTACCCGGCGTCCGCCACCCCAGCGCCTTGATCGCCAGTTTCCAGATGCCCGACTCGATGGCTGCATCGACCTTCATTGCGCCGTCTACGGTCGTCAGCGAAAGCTGTGTGAGCGCTCCGTCCTCGTTCAGTGTCAACGTCCCCTGCAGGCGGCTCAACGCACCATCCAGCAGAAGCAGGCTCGAGTCGATGACGCTCACGTGCTCGACTTCAAGCCAGCGGGATGACCAGTTGATGCCTTGCGGCCTGGACAGATCGGGAAGAAAGGCAATGTTCAGCCCTGCGCGCTCGATGCGGATCTCCCGCATTACGGTGCGCTCGGCAAACAGCGTCGATACGCGCGGGATGAGCTTGACCACACCGATCTCGAATTTCCCTTCCTCCCCGACAGTGACGCCTTCGAGCGCGATCGACGGTTCGGGAAAAAGGCTGGGGGAAACGGCGGCAATGCGCACTGGTTGGCCGAGCAGTTCGGTCGCCGTCAGCTCCATCTGCGGCAGATGACGACTGTAGGGATACAGAAAAAATACCGCGACCAGCAGCAGCACGACAACTCCTCCGCCCACGACCAGGCGGCCTGCCATGGAACCCGGCGGCCCGGAACGATCGGCGGTGCTCACACGACCCGCGAAGATATCCCGCAAGCGCTTGAACGGCCCGCCTCGCGCGTCCTCCCCGATGGTCGACGGTGCGTTCTCGGCCGAAATCATGGCGCGCCGAATGGCACTGCGCACGTCCTCGTTCGCTGCCTCGGGCTGCGCCTGAAGCGTGGGTTCAACCGGCGTCGGAGCGGCAAGTTCGGGCAGCACGACGGCAAATTCGTCGAGCAGGGGCGACGCCGCAGTCGAAGATCTGTCGTGCGCGCGCCGGATGTCGTCGGCCACGGGCGTGATCGGTTGACTGATCAGGTCTTCGATGTCGACCATGATCGACGACAGCGCCGAGCGGTCTGCGTCCGAATCGACCCTTGCGCCATCCACCCGGCGAATCAGGCCGCGATGCTCCAGTTCCCCCACCAGACCCTCGATGATCAGCGGATCACCGAACTGCTGCGCAAGGTTTCCAACGGGCGTGCGGCCATCGATCATGATCAGCACCGAACGCAGATTGCGCTGGACGATGGTGCGCTTCGACACCGCGTCCTCGCCTGCTTCAGTCTTTACGTAAACCGCGTCTTCGTTCATGGATCAGCACTGGCCCGCTCGCCCGGCACCGCACCGGCGGCAGACGAAATGTGGTTCGACGAAGGCCGTTGTCACCTTCCTGTTGACCTGATCATAAATCGATAGCGTCATTACGTGGCAGATAGTCAGAGCCGCGAAAGTCACGCATCTATCACTTGACGCCCGCCGGATCACCGCCTATTATCGCGCCCTCTTTGTTCCCCGATAGCTCAGTCGGTAGAGCGCCGGACTGTTAATCCGTAGGTCCCTGGTTCGAGCCCAGGTCGGGGAGCCACAAGAATCAAGCTCATAGCCCACTCGCAAAGTGGGCTATGTGTTTTCTGCTTGCGGTATCGGCTCGGCGCAGATTTTC
>JAGNYW010000025.1 GCA_017984755.1 Methyloversatilis sp. | reverse complement strand
GCTCAAGCCCGGCAATGTCGGTCTGCATGGCGACGGTCATCGCATGCAGGTGGCCGATTTCCTGGCCAGCGCAGAAACCGCTGCACCGGCACTGTGTTCTGCCGACGGTACGGTCGGCGAACGCATTCTCGCTGCCATGCATGCAACCTGGCAGGCAGTCGGCTGCAACACCAATCTGGGCATCGTGCTCGGTTGTGCGCCGATCGCCCACGCTGCACTGCAGCAGAAAACTGGCGAATCGCTGCGCACATCGCTGCAGCGCACGCTCGATGCACTGAACGTCACCGACGCGTCACACGCATATGAGGCAATACGTCTGGCGCAACCGGCCGGACTGGGCCGACGGGAAAAGGACGATGTGGCTGCCCCCGCGCAGATCACCCTGCTGCAGGCAATGAAGGTGGCCGGACACCGGGACAGCATTGCGTCGCTGTACGCAAACGGCTACGCACTGATCTTCGAACACCTGCTGCCCGTTCATGCTGCGGCGCGTCGCCGGGGGCGTGATGATCGATGGGCGGCGGCCACAGTGTTCATGTTTTGTCTCGCATTGATTCCCGATACCCACATCATGCGCAAACATGGTCCGGAAACGGCGCTATCGGTGCGGGAAAAAGCGATACAGATGCTTGATCGGTTTGATCAAAGCGATGATCCGGTTATGATGCAAGATGCGCTGAAGACATGGGACGGCGTCCTCAAGACGGCCGGAATCAATCCCGGGACAAGCGCTGATCTGACGGTCGTGACGGTCTTCCTGGCCTCTGCACTTGCCCTGACAGGTGCCTGACGCGACAACGAAGTTTTGAACCTGTGTTTCGTATCCCGGAACGCGGGCTACACCCGGGGGAAACCCCTATAACTGCCTTGTAAATGAGGAGATTCAATATGGCGAAGATTAATGGTCTGTGTGTTGGTGAATCCCTGGTCGGTGATGGCAACGAAGTTGCCCACATCGATCTGATCATGGGCCCGCGCGGTAGCGCTGCCGAATCTGCGTTTGCCAATGCCCTGGTCAACAACAAGGACGGCTTCACGTCCCTGCTGGCTGTCGTTGCACCGAACCTGCTGTGCAAGCCGGCAACGGTCATGTTCAACAAGGTCACCATCAAGGGCGCCAAGCAGGCTGTCCAGATGTTCGGCCCGGCTCAGCGCGGCGTCGCGATGGCCGTTGCCGACAGCGTTGCTGACGGCACGATCCCGGCTGACGAAGCCGACAACCTGTTCATCTGCGTTGGCGTGTTCATCCACTGGATGGCCGAAGACGACGCAAAGATCCAGGACTTCAACTACCGCGCCGTCAAGGAATCGATCGCGCGCGCTGTTGCCGGCACCCCGACCGCTGCCGAAGTGGTCGCAAAGAAGGGTTCCGCCACGCACCCGTTCGCAGCCAACTAAGCTTTCGGGCTTCGTTGCGCAGAACGCCCCCGGCCGCGAGGCCGGGGGCGTTTTAGCTTGCAGACGATCTTTTTTCAGGCGAACGTCTGAACAAGGCCGGACGGCGGCGTCTCTCAACGCCCCGGACGGACGGCCGACAGTCCGACTCATCCTGTGTAGACTCACGAACTCGCCCCCCCTTCGCCCGCACATCGAGGTTCTCATGATCGATCTCTACACCGCCGCAACCCCGAACGGACACAAGGTTTCGATCGCGCTGGAAGAACTCGGCCTGCCCTATACCGTGCATGCGCTGAGCCTTTCCGCACGCGAACAGAAGGAACCGTGGTTTCTCGCGATCAATCCGAACGGCCGCATTCCGGCCATCATCGACCGCTCGGAAGAAGACTTTGCCGTGTTCGAATCAGGCGCGATCCTGATCTATCTGGCCGAGAAGACTGGCAAGCTGATGCCGGCCGACATGAAGGGCCGCTCACGCGTGCTGCAATGGCTCATGTTCCAGATGGGCGGCGTCGGCCCGATGATGGGTCAGGCGAATGTGTTCTTCCGCTACTTTCCGGAGAAGATTCCGGCCGTAATCGACCGCTATCAGGGTGAAACGAAGCGGCTGTTCCGGGTACTCGACGAGCACCTGCAGCAGCACGAATTCCTCGCGGGCGACTACTCGATCGCCGACATCGCGAACTGGGCCTGGGTGCGCACGCATCCGTGGTCCGGCGTTCCGATCGACGATCTGCCGCACCTGCAGCGCTGGGTTGCCCAGATCGCTGCACGACCGGCGGCACAGCGCGGGGTCGTGATTCCGCCGTCCGACATCGATCTGGCCAACCCCACCGGAGCGCAGGCCGACGCCTTCGTGCAGGGCGCACGCAACATGGTCGAAACGGGGCAGTCGCGCAAGGCGGGCGACTGAGCGATTCCAGGTCTCAACGGGCTGCCAGCACGTCCGCCAGTTCGAGCAGGCTGCGGGCGGCGACATCGACCGGCACGCCGGGCACGGATTCGCCGCGGCCAGTGCCATGTTCGTCGGGCCGCGCGACGAAGGCCGTGCGCAGGCCGGCCGCCGCTGCCGCGGCGAGGTCCCATGAGTGGCTGGCAACCATCATGGTTTCATCGGGCGCCAGATCGAAGGCCCCGGCTGCCGACAGATAGACGACCGGCCTCGGCTTGTAGTCGCGCGCCAGTTCGGCGCCGAGAACGGCATCCCACGGAAAATCGTTGCGCCGCGCCAGATCGACCATCAGCGAGATATTGCCGTTCGAACAGGGCGCAATCCGGAAATGCGGACGCAGCCGACGCAGACCCGGTGCCACATCCGGCCAGGCATCAAGGCGATGCCACGCGAGGTTCAATGCCCGACGCGTGCCTTCATCGACCTGATCGAGACCGAAGGCAGCGAGCACGCGGTCAAGGTTGTGCCGGTGCAGAAGGTCGAGCTTCATGAACGGCAGACGCCCTGCCCTCACCTCTTCCATCGCGGGCTGATAGGCGGCGCGCCACGCCACGGCGAATGCCGCGCCATCGACGCTGACACCCGCACCGCCAAGCAAGGCTTCCGCCTCGCGCGCAATCGACGTGTGCCAGTCGACGAGTGTGCCGAACACATCGAATACCAGTGCCTTCACGCGCCGCATGCTGTTCCCTCCTCTTTGCCGCATCCGTTGCACCGGCGCGCCCTGACCGTCCCTGCGTCGGCCGGCAACACCTTCGCGAATCCGTCCTCCCCCGAGCGATGGTTGCGCGTTCCGGGTTGCAGCCATCGTATCGGTGACGGCAAGGAATCGTCCTGCATATATATATGCAGGAGCGCGGCGGCACCGATGGGCAATGCGCCGGCGGCGCCGTTCAGACGAGCGTGTAGTGCGAAAGATCCACCTGCTTCACCGCTCTGACGTATTCGTTCGTGAAGCCCGGAAAGATGGCGATCACGCGACCGCTTTCCATGCGGTACCAGCTGCGGCACTGGCTCCATACCGAGCTGCCCAGACGCGCCTGCAGCGCGCGATTGTGCGCACCCAGCACCTCGGCGCGCACGTCGATCCAGCGGTGGCCGCCGGTACGCACGGCCTGCATGCAGGTGATGGCGTGCTGCGCCTCGGGCTCGATGTACAGCAGGGTCGATGTGTGGCCGGTAGCGGTGTTCGGCCCGAGCATCAGGAACATGTTGGGAAAACCCGATACCGTGATGCCGTGGTAGGCCTCCGGGCCGTCGGCCCACGCCTCGCTCAGCGTGCGTCCGCCCAGCCCGGTCACGCGCACCGACGACAGCAGGTGCACGGTATCGAAACCGGTGGCGCACACCAGGGTGTCGACGCTGCGTTCGCGGCCGTCGGCCGTGACCACACCGTTCGCGGTGATGCGTTCGATGGCGTCGGTCACCAGTTCGACGTTCGGCCGCACCAGCGCCGCGTAGAAGTCATTCGAATAGATGATGCGTTTGCAGCCCAGCGGGTACGGCGGTGCGAGCTTGCGGCGCAGCACTTCGTCCGGCACCTGCCTCTTCAGGTGCGCAGCAGCCGTCCACAGCATCGACCGGCGCGCCAGCGTGCCCTCGTCGAAGCCGCGCCGGCCCAGCTCCAGTACCTGCGTCCAGCTCCTGCGCACCAGCGCCGCGTACGGCGGAAAGTGCGCGAGCAGGCGATCGAGCGCGTTGTAGGGGCGATCGAGACGCGGCATCACCCAGTTGGCGGTGCGCTGGAACACATAGAGCTGCTGCGCCTGCCCGGCCACCGGCGGTACCAGTTGCGACGCGGTCGACCCGGTGCCGATCACGGCAACCTGCCTGCCGTTCAATGCGTAATCGTGGTCCCAGCGCGCAGAGTGGATCTTCTTGCCGCGGAAGTCTTCCAGGCCCGGTACGTCGGGCCAGCGCAGCTGACTCAGCGGGCCGGTGCTGCACACGAAAAAGCGCGCACTGAGCGTGTCGCCGCGTTCGGTGGCGAACTTCCAGCGACCGCTGGATTCATCGAAGGTGGCTTCGGCGAGACGGGTTCCCAGCCGCATGTGGCCCAGCAGGCCATGACGTTCGGCCACCTGCTGCATGTAGCGCTGGATTTCCGGCGCCGACGCGAAGCGGCGCGACCAGTCCGGATTGGGCGCGAAGGAGAATGAATACACCGGCGACGGCACATCGACATGGGCACCGGGATAGGTGTTGTCCCACCAGGTGCCGCCCAGCCCGTCCTGCTTCTCGATGATGACGAAATCCTCGATGCCCGCGCGCTTGAGCTGTATCGCCATGCACAGACCGGACATGCCGGCACCGAGGATCACCGCTTCGTGCCGGCTCGCGCCCGGCGGCGTCGCGGCGGCGAGCGGCTGCAGCAGGAAACGGGAAATGCGTGCGATCGCATGGTCGGCGCTGCGCATCGCGCCGCCATGCATCTGGAAGACATGCCAGCGCCGCGCAGTGATGTCGCAGCGCACATCGACGCCGGCCGCCTGCATGGCGTCGTGCAGCGCGACCGACTGATCGAGCAGCAGTTCGTCGGTCCCGACCTGGATGAGCGTCGGCGGCAGACCGCTCAGGTCAGCGCGCAATGGCGACGCCAGCGGCGAATCCGCCGGCGCATTGCCGAGGTAGAGCGCGGCGCAGGCAGTGGCCCATTCGGTGCTCAGCATCGCCTCGCCGGGGGGTTCGACCTGCGGCGCGCTGTCGCGGCCGAGATCGGCCCAGGGCGACAGCAGCACCAGCGCCGCCGGCAGAGGTGAGCCGTCATCGCGCAGGGCCAGGGCCGTGGCGAGCGCCAGACCGCCGCCCGCCGAATCGCCGGCCACGATGACCGGCCCCTTGTCGCTCAGGGCACGAAAGGCGGCGACCGCATCGTCGATGGCGGCCGGGAAGGGGTGTTCCGGCGCAAGGCGGTAATCGAGCGAAAACACCGGCAGACCGGTTGCAAGCGTGAGTCGGGACGTCAGCGCACGATGTCCGGCCGCAGACCCGAGGCAATAGGCGCCGCCGTGCATGTACAGAATCACCCCCGCCTTCGCCGGTGGCACATCGCGGCGGCGCAGCCACTCGCCGGGAACGCCGCCGACCTCGGCCTGCTCGATCGACACACCGCCCGGCAGCCAGGTCGTACGGGCCAATCCGGCCAGCCAGCGGCGCTGGAAGCCAACCGACCAGCGCGGCGAGAACACCGGCTTCAGCAGCAGCTTCAGCGTAGCGCGCAGCAGAAAGGCCGAGATTGCCTCGAAGAAACCCCGGGGGTGGTGCGTGTTGATCATGCGACCGGCTCCGCGTGAAATCGAATGAAGTGTTCGGAACTTCAGCGCGCACCCTACATCACCGTCGGCAAAATCCGAACACCGGCGAACGATGCGCTGCCGCAACAGCCCTGCCCGCGTGCGGCGGACGATATGTCGGCGTGCTGCCGCACAGGGATCGACGGTCGCGGAGGCGGCGCGACCGCCGATCGGACGATCCGCAGCGCCGGAGGCATCCTGCAGGGTGCCATGGAAAGGTCTGCGACCGTACTTCACCTACCCCAGCCATTGCTGCCAGACCGCCCCGCTGCACGTTGTTTGATTCGACTGCACAAAATGTGCGCCTTGCATACGCATCCGATAGTATTTTCCGGCCATGGAAAAAAGATCGGCCGCCCTTCTGGGCACCTACATGGATCTGCTGCTAGACGCCGTGTGTCTGGTCGATACGGACGGTCGTTTCGTCTGGGTCAGTGCGGCCTGCGAAGAGATCTTCGGCTACACGCCGGACGAAATGGTCGGTCGCGTGATGATCGACATGGTGATGCCGGACGACCGCGCACGTACGCTGGAGGCGGCTTCGGCCATCATGAGCGGAGAACCTCGCCCGCATTTCGAAAATCGCTATCGGCGCAAGGACGGGCGCATCGTTCACATCATGTGGTCGGCGCGCTGGTCGGAAGCGGACCGGCTGCGCATCGCGGTCGCACGCGACATCACCGGGCGCAAGCAGGCCGAGGCGATGCAGGCGGCGCTGTTCTCCATCTCGGAGGCCGCACACACTGCGGAAGACCTGCCCGCCCTGTTTCACCTGGTCCATCGGATCATCGACAAGCTGTTGCCGGCCGACAATTTCCTCGTCGCGATGGTCGACGACGAAGGTGGCCTGAGCTTTCCCTGCTGCGTGGACGAACAGGATCAGGACGACGCAGAGGCGCGGAACGATCCGGTCGCACAGGCGCTGTGCGCCGAGATCGTGCGCAGCGGTCTGCCACTTGTGCTGCCACCCGAAGTCATGGCCGATCTGCCGGAACACCTCAGCTTCGCCGCCGACGGCACAGCACTCTGCTGGCTGGGTGTTCCGCTGGTGTCGGACCGCGGCTTGACGACCGGTGCGCTGGTGCTGAAAAGCTATCCGGGGGGCGCGCACTACAGCACAGCGGACATGAACCTGCTGCACTTCGTGTCCACGCAGGTCGTCACGGCCATCGAACGGATACAGCTGCTGGCCCGACTCAAGCACATGGCGCAGCACGACGAACTGACCGGGCTGCCCAACCGCGGCCTGCTGCGCGACCGCCTCGAAACGGCGCTCGCCGCGGCACGACGGGAACCGTGCGGGCTGGCAATGCTTTATCTCGATCTCGACAGGTTCAAGCAGGTCAATGACACGCTGGGACACCTCGCCGGCGACCGGCTGCTGCAGGAAGTGGGACGGCGCATGAAACAGTGCGTGCGCGAGGCAGATACCGTCGCGCGCATGGGTGGTGACGAATTCGTGCTGCTGCTGCCGCGCATCCACGGCCCGCAGGATGCCGCCAACGTTGCGGAAAAGATCCGTAGCGCCATCGCTCAACCGATGCGCATCGCCGATCAGGACCTGCGCGTGCTGCCGAGCATCGGCATCGCGCTGTACCCCGACAACGGCGATAATGCCGACCAGCTTTTCAGGGTGGCCGACCAGTCCATGTACGCCGCGAAGAAAGCTCGCGACCGGGGGATCGATACCGACTGAAACCATCCGCTGACCGCGCCCGTTTCCGCGCCGGGCGGGCAGGCGGCGTCCGGTATCCGGAATATTTCCGACACAGGGCCGGTTCTGTCCCTGCACGCACACCCGTTTTCAGGAGCAACACGATGAGCATGAACAGGAAAGTTGCCTTCATCACCGGTGCCAATCGCGGCATCGGACTCGAAACTGCACGTGGCCTGGGCCGGCTCGGCATCGAAGTAGTGCTCGGCGTGCGCAACGCGGAGCGTGCCGAGGAAGCCATCGCCGCCCTGCGTGCCGAAGGCATCACCGCCACGGCGATTGCATTCGATGCCAAGCGCCCCGCAACCTTCAACAATGCCTACGACCACATGGCCCATCACTACGGCCAGCTCGACATCCTGGTAAACAACGCCGGCATCCTGCTCGAAGATCTTTTTTCGCCTGACGCAAGCACCGTGTCGCCGGCGAAGCTGCGCGAAACCTTTGAGGTGAACTTCTTCGCCGTGGTCGAACTGACGCAGCAGCTGCTGCCGCTGATCCGCCTCGCACCGGAGGGCCGCATCGTCAATCTGTCCAGCATCCTGGGCTCGCTGACGCTGCAGAGCGACCCGAAGTCGCCGATCGCAGCGGCCAAGTCGTTTGCCTACAACGCATCGAAAACCGCGCTCAACGCCTTCACCGTGCATCTGGCCGATGAACTGCGCAATACCGGCATCAAGGTCAATTCGGCGCACCCGGGCTGGGTCAAGACCGACATGGGCGGCGAGAATGCGCCGGTCGAGGTGACTGACGGCGCGCTGACCAGCGTTCAGCTGGCAACGCTGCCGGCCGATGGTCCGACCGGCGGCTACTTCCACATGGGCGATACCCTGCCCTGGTGAGGCAGATTCAAGTTCAAAGATGCAAGTGTGTGCCTCGGCAATCGCACCTTGCACCTTGCACCTCGAACCTTGAACCTTGAACCTTGAACCTGTCTTTCCCGGAGCAACGATGTCAATTTCCATGTATCAGGTTTCGGTACCCGTTTTCGTGAACGTGCTGCGCAGCATGTCGGCCGTTCTGGACAAGGCGGCCGCGCATGCGGCGGTGAAGAAGATCGACGAATCAGTGTTCGTCAATGCGCGACTGGCGCCCGACATGTTCGCGCTGGCGCGCCAGGTGCAGATCGCGACCGACATCGTCAAGGGCGGTGCGGCACGGCTGGCGGGCGCCGAGGTACCCCGCTGGGAAGACAGCGAAGCCACCCTCGCCGAACTGCAGGCGCGCATCGCAAAGGCCATCGCCTTCGTACAGGGGTTCGGCGCCGATCAGATCGACGGCAGCGAAGCGCGCGACATCGACTTCCGGCTGGCCGGGCGCGAGGTGCACTTCACGGGCCTGCGCTACCTGCTCGATTTCGTGCTGCCCAACCTGTATTTCCACGCCAGCACCACTTACGCCATCCTGCGCCACAACGGCGTCGAAATCGGCAAGATGGACTTCCTCGGCGCGGCCGGTTACGGCGACGCGACGCGCGACTGAGGTCGCGGCAGACCGGCCGGCGTTGAAAAGTCGGCGCTGCGTCCCAAGCTTCTGCGCACGTCATCTGCACGGGTCTGCCGGACATGCCTCTGATCATCTTCATCCTGCTGACGCTGATTCCGGCGGTCTGGCTGCTGGCCGAGCCGCTGCGCATCGAATCGCGCCGGCGCTGGCTGCGCAGCCGGCCCTTCCCGCACGCGTGGCGCGCCATCCTGCGCCAGCGTGTGCCCCAGGTGCGGCAGCTGCCGGTCGACCTGCAGCTGCAGCTTAAGAAGCACATCCAGGTGTTCGTCGCCGAAAAGACCTTCATCGGCTGCGACGGTCTGGAAGTGACCGACGACATGCGGGTCTCCATCGCCGCCCAGGCCTGCCTGCTGCTGCTCAACCGGCGCGGCGGCTACTTCCCCGAACTGCGGGAAATCCTGATCTATCCGTCGGCCTTCGCCGTGCGGCGACCGAGCACCGATGCCGCCGGCGTGGTGCATGAAGGCCGCGCCGTGCATCTGGGCGAATCGTCATCGCGCGGGCATGTCGTGCTGTCGTGGGACGACGTCGTGCGCGGTGCGGCCGATGCATTCGACGGCCACAACGTGGTCATCCACGAATTTGCGCACCAGCTGGATCAGGAGAATGGCGACGCCAACGGCGCACCGCACATGATCGGTCGCCGGCGCGTCGAGCGCTGGACCCGCGTGTTCAATGATGCCTATGCCCGGCTGCACCGCCAGTTGCAGGGCGAGGCCGCGCCGGCGCTGAATGCCTACGGTGCCAGCAGCCCGGCCGAGTTCTTCGCCGTGGCGTCGGAAGCCTTCTTCGAGCGGCCGCAGCATCTGGCGGATGCCTTCCCCGATCTGTTCGGCGAGCTGCGCCGCTACTACCGGGTCAATCCGCTGAGCTGGTGATCAAGTCAGCAGGCCCTGCAGCCGCCCGTCGTGCAGCGCACTGGCCACCAGCACTGCAGTGACGCCGATGGCATCGAGCGCAGCGAGATCGTCGCGGTCGCGCACGCCGCCGGCAGCGATGACATTCACGTCCTGACGAATCGATTGCAGAGTGCGGATGAGCTGCAGCGCCGGACCTTCTTCGGCCCCGACACGCGCCAGTTCCATTGCGATCACGCGAGCCGGCCATTCGCCATGGTCGAATGCCCAGTCCGGGCCGAGTGGAATGCCGCGCCGGTAGTCGAGCGACAGCACGGCCTCTATGCGCGAATTGCGGCATTTGCGCAACGCGCCGTAGCTGCGCATCGACTCGGTGCCGAACACCGGCGTGATACCGGCAGCGCGATGCAGCGCCAGCGCGGGAGCGGCATCGGCATAACCGCCATCCACCCACCACTCGACACCCGGATGACGTTTCGCCAGTTCGGCTATCAGCGCCGAGTGATCACCTTGCCCCCGGATGGCGTCGAGGTCCGCAATATAGACTTGGCGCGCGCCGGTCGCCCGGATCAGTGCCTGCGCAACGTCATGCGGATCGCAACCCTCGACCAGGGAAGACTGCAGTGGCTGGTAAGCTTGCCGGTCGCCACGGCGGGCATGCACGACCTGACCCTGCATGAGGTCGATGACGGGAATGATTTCTGGCACCACGAACCCTTATATGAAGCAGCGCATTTTCGTGTTCGAGTTTATCACCGGCGGTGGACTGGCCGATCGGCCGCTGCCCGCCTCGCTGCTGTACGAAGGAACGCTGATGCTGGACGCCCTGCTGCGCGACGCGGGCGATCTGCCGGGCACCGGGGTGGTGACGCTGCGCGACGGCCGCCTGCCCGGGCTCGATGACCGCGCGACCCGTGGCGTCACCCAGAACATCACCGAATGCATCACCATCGCGAACGCCGGCGTTTTCGAGACGGCTTTCGATGCAGCACTCGATCGCTGCGATGCGGCCATCGTGCTGGCCCCGGAAACCGGTGGCGTGCTGGCGTCGCTGGTCGACCGTGTCGAAGCATCGGGCCGGCTGCTGCTCGGCTGCGATGCCGAGGCCTGCCGCATTGCCGGATCGAAATCGCGCACCGCCGATCATCTCGCCCTGAACGGCATCGCCGTGCTGCCGCACCATGCCGATCCCGATCGCATCGGCCGGCTGACCGGCACGCCGGGCCGCTGGGTCGTGAAACCCGACGATGGTGCCGGCTGCGACGGCCTGCAGATCGTCGATGATCACCTCGCTGCCGCACGCGCATTGCGCGCGCGCGGCAGCGGTCACATCGCCCAGCCGTGGTTCGCAGGCGAAGCGCGCAGCATGAATCTGCTGTGCGCGCGCGGCGAGGCGGTGCTGCTGTCGGTCAACCGGCAATACCTCAGGCACGACGGCGACCGTGTGTCGCTGGCCGCACTGGGTGTGGGTGAAGTGACGCCGGACGCACGCTACTCAGCGCTGGCCACACGCATCGCTGCCGCCCTGCCCGGGCTGCTCGGCCACGTGGGTGTAGATCTGCTGCACACTGACGACGGACCGCTCGTAGTCGAAATCAATCCTCGATTCAGCACATCGGCCTGCGCGCTGCGCAGCACGCTCGGCTTAAACCTGCTCGCCGCCACACTGGCGGCGGCCCGTGGTCAGTTGCTGCCACGCCCGCATGCCGGCATCGGCTCCATGAACCTCGATCTGGTCAACCCTCGAACATTCCATGACGAAATCTACTGACACCCACCTGATCGGCTGGGACATCGGCGGCGCACATCTCAAGGCGGCCCGCGTCGACAACGGGCGCGTGACCGGCGTTGTGCAGATCGCCTGCCCGCTGTGGCAGGGTCTGGACCGCCTCGATGCCGCGCTGGCCCAGGCACGTTCAGCGCTCGGCGCAAGCAACCGGCATGCGGTCACGATGACCGGCGAGATGGTCGACCTGTTCGACTCGCGCACCGGTGGCGTCATCGGCATCACGCAGCATCTCGAAGCAAACCTGCCGGGGGCGATCACGCTGTTTGCGGGTCGCGCCGGCTGGCTCACGCCCGCCCAGGCCGCCGATCATGCGGACGACATTGCATCGGCGAACTGGCTGGCAACGGCACAATGGATCGCCTCCCGCTGCCCGCAGGCACTGCTGGCCGACATCGGCAGCACCACCAGCGATCTGATCGTGATCGACCACGGCGTGGCTGGCACCAGCCGCAGCGATGCCGACCGGCTGATCAGCGGTGAACTGGTCTATGCCGGCGTGGTGCGCACCCCGCTCATGGCGATTGCGCAGAAGGTTCCGTTCAAGGGGCAAAGCTACCGCGTGATGGCCGAACACTTCGCCACCACCTCCGATGTCTGGCGCCTGCTCGGTCTGCTGCCGGAAGACGCCGACCACTATCCGACCGCCGACGGCGGCATGAAGACACCCGAGGCCAGCGCGCGTCGCATCGCCCGCATGATCGGTCGCGACATGGCGGATGGATCGATCGCCGACTGGCGCGCACTGGCCGGCGCATTTTCCGACGCACAGATCGCCACGCTGGCCGACGCCGCCGGCACGCTGCCCGGCATCGCATCGCTGTCGGCCGGTGCACCGGTGGTGTGTGCAGGTGCCGGTCATTTCGTTGCCATCGAGCTGGCGCGGCAACTGGGCCGCCCTGCGCTTCCGCTGCAGCAACTGCTCGCCGACCACTGCACCGATGACTGCGCCGGCGACGCAAGCACCTGTGCGCCGGCGGTTGCGGTGGCGCTGCTGGCAGCAGGTTGAGCGATGAGGGTCGAGCACTTCGCCGCGGATGACGCGGACACGGTGGATCGGTCCGGATCAAGCCGGGTGCCCTGTCGTCGTCCCGGCCGAGCACAGGGGCGCCTGCTGCGGACGCGTGCGGTACGCGATATCCCGTCGTCCGCCCCGAACGCATCGGTCCGCAGCCACATGGCATGAGCGCCCCACTTGTCATCAAGCTCGGCGGCAGCCTGCTGAGCAACCCGAACGATGGCCGGCTTGAGCGCTGGTGCGACTGGCTGGGCGGCGAGCACGCCGGGCAGTGTGTGGTCGTTGCCGGAGGCGGGCCGTTTGCCGACGCGGTCCGTGCCAGCCAGGCGCGCTGGGGATTTCCCGACGACGTCGCGCACCGCATGGCGCTGCGCGCCATGGATCAGTACGCACTGATGCTCGCCGAATCCCGTCCCGGTCTGGTCGCGGCCGACGAAATGTCGCGGATGACCGGTCTCTGCGCTGCCGGCCGCACTCCGGTGTGGATGCCCGCGCGCGAACTGGACACCCGGCTCGACCTGCCGCGCGACTGGCGCGTCACATCCGACAGCCTCGCGGTATGGCTCGCACACCGGCTCGGTCTGCCGCGCGTGCTACTGGTGAAGTCGTGCGAAATTCCGGATGAACCGCTGGCTGCGCTGGCCGGGCGCGGCATCGTCGACGCATGGCTGCCGAACCTGGCCGCCGGGAGCGGCATCGAGGTGCAACTCACCCAGGCCGACGGCCCGTTACCCGGGCAAGCGAAAGGGTGCGGCTGACCGGATTCGATGCCGGATCACAGTGCCAAACGGGCTGATCGGCACGGCAGCGGAACCTTGAGCGGCATACCGCTTTTTTCCGGGGGCGGCCCGCGCCGGCCCTGCATGGAGTTCCGGCTCCGCGGGCAGCGGTCGCTGCTCCGCTTTCCCCGCGCCGCCCATTGATCGCAAACCGGCACTGGACATCGATCCTGCGGGGGGTTTCCTGGCCGGTACAGCAGGCGATCACGGCCGTCGCTGATCCGCCGGCACGTGATCGACCGGCACGCCGCGCAGCGCGGCGAATTCCTGCTCGATGTCCGGCAGCAGTCCGGCGAAGCGCTCGCGCACCGGATCGGGGCGCTGGCTCACGTGGCATACCGGGTCGCCATACAGCTCGGTCGCACCGCCGGCCAGTACATTGGCGATGAACACCACATCGGACAGTGTGTGCAGCGTGGCGGGCGCTACGCGCGGCTGCTCGTGGTCGCGCATCGCCTCGATCAGCACCACCGGCACACCGAGCGAATGCAGCAACGATTCTCCGATGGCTTCATGCCATTCGAGAATCCGCCCGATCATGGCCTGCAAGGTCAAGGTCGCATGCGGATGGCGGACCAGGCGGTCAAGCAGATGGAAGGTTCCGATATCGTGCAGCAGCCCCGCCGTCATCGCCTCGTCCGGGTCGATCGAGGTCAGGCGCTGCGCGATGACGAAAGCCCCGGCCGCCGTACGCAGCGTGTGCAGCCAAAGCCGGTGCGACAGTACATCGACATGCGTGAGCTGCCGCGCACAGTCGATCTGCCCGCCCGACACCGCACTGGCGATGCGCCGGGTGCGCTCCGCGCCAACCCGCATCAGCGCATTGCGGATACCCGTTATCGGCGTTGCCGGCCGCGACCGGTTCGCGCGCCTCAGCAGCCGCGCGCATACCAGCGGGTCGACCAATACCGCGCCGGCAAGCTGCCGTGGCGTCGCATCCTGCATGCGCAGCATCTGCCGCATGCGCAGCAGCGCATCGAAGCAGATCGGAAAAATCACCCCCGGCCGCAACTCGCGCAAAAGATCCGCCGGCAAGTCGAAACTGTGCGCCGCATCGTGATGCATGTCCGCCACGAGGGTCGCATCAGGCAATCCTGCGGAATCGGCAGACAGCATGTGCGGCGCGGCAGGACTCAATGCATTCTCCCGACAGACGACGATCTCAGGGCGAGCCTGCGAGGTAACCGGGGCAACCGCCCCGTCTTGATGTTGAAGTGCGCGCCTGCAAACGAAGGATGCTTGTGAATGCAGTGGTCAGCCGCGTGAGGCTGGCTTCGCCAATCGAACCGCCTGCAAAGCAGACGGCCTCCGGGTGTCGATGATGCACCATGAAACCCGCAGACGCGCCGGAGCGCACGAAAAATCACGCTGCCCCTCCACCGGATCGATCGACAACATGCGACGTTGTTCTGATTTCCTGCAACGTACCCGCCATGCCGACCACCCGCCTGCACGGCATCCTGCCCGATGCATCTGCAGAGATCGTCGTCTGGCGCTTGCCCGAGGCTGCTCCGCCGCCCGGTCATCCGTTCAGATACCTGCCGGCCCATGTACTCGGCGGCGCATGTGTCGTGCGACAAGGCGACGAACGCGGCAAAGGCGATCAAGGACACATCGGTACATGCAGGGCGCCTGTGCCGTCTCGTTACCCGAACAGCTGATGCGCGACTTCAACGCTGATATCGAGCGGTTCAATAATGACAGGCACGAATGAAAAAAGGCCTTGAAAATTCAAGGCCCTTGTCTTCATGGCAACGCACTTATCAGACAACCCGATCAGCTGTGCCTGTAGTGCTTGCGCAGCGGCTTCACCACTTCCCACATCGATTTCATGCCTTTCGGGAACACGACGAAGTCACCCGCCTTGATCACGACCTTTTCGCCGCCCTGCGGGGTGACATGGATTTCGCCTTCGAGCAGGTAGGCGCTTTCGGTCATGCTGAAATCGAGCGGGAATTTCGACACTTCCTTTTCCCAGATTTCCCAGCCTGATACGCCGAGCTGCTTCAGCTTGTCTTCGGACGGATTGTGTTCAACGATGATCTGAGACATGTTCATTCCCGGGTTGATGATTGAAATTGCTGCAAGAAAAAAGCCGCTTGACTGGAATTCAAGCGGCTTGAATTTTCTGGAAGGTCGGGGCCGGCATTCGATGCAGGCGTCAGGCCCGGCCCGTCGGAACGCATCGTCGCCACGGCGGCGGGGGGGGTGTCAAGGCACGCTCACCCCGGATCACGGAAACGAACCATATCGCTACGGTGTGGCGGTGCCGCCCGACGGAAAATCCCGCGAACGGAACACCTGTTCCCCTGCGCCGGCAAGGTCAGTGATAGTCATCGCTCCGCTGATGTCCGACCGCGGGAAGCGGTGACCGTCCCGTTGCTGTCGATTGCGTACCGGGCAGCGCATTCGCTCACTGCGCGGGCACACCCCGCGCACCTGGCGCCGGATCAAGCGTGAAGCGCACGCTGTGATGCCGTCCCTCGCCGTCCATCGCCGTCAGCCGGTGTTCGCCCGGTTCGTCCAGCAACAGCGTTCCGCCTGCCCCCGGTTGCATGCGCCGGCCGTCAAGCAGCCAGTAGACCGTGCCCTGCGCGCCGCGAACCTGCAGTTGCAGCGTCACATGACGCTGGCGCGGAGCGGGGCGCAGACGGGTGCCCTCGGTGAGGCCGACGATGCGCAGCGTGGCGGTGGTGGCAGCGCCGGAGGGGGTGCAACCGGGTTGCCAGTCGGGCAGGTGCTGAGCGGCGGGCAGCCAGCCGGCAAGCCACGGTTGCAGAAGCACCGGCCAGCGGGCGATGTCGCGCCGCGCTTCATCTCGCTGACCGTTTCCGCAGCCGGACACGGTGCGCAGGCCGGTGACCGGGTTGATCCGGATGGTCTGCCGCAGACTGCTGCCGTCGATGCGGTCCGGACGGGTTGGCGGTACGGCGCCGGCCAGCGACCAGGCGCTGCGCCGGCGGTGACACAGCGCTGCGGGCGTGTCGGCAACCGCCACGCCGAGCGGCCAGCAGATGTCGACCCGTCGCACCGACGCGGGCCGGGTCTGCGCGGGCGGCGCTTCGTGCGGCAGTGCGGCGGCGATGTCCTTCAGCAAGGGCGCCGCGACATTGGCACCGAAGAAACCCGGGTTGGGCGTGCCGTCGGGTCGCCCTATCCATACGCCGAGCGCATGGCGACCGGCCACGCCGACCGCCCAGGCGTCGCGGAAGCCGAAGCTGGTACCGGTTTTCCAGGCCAGCGGCGCAGCGGCGGTGCCCTCGACGAACGGGCGGTCGGGATGGCCGCCACCCTCGAGGATGTCACGCACGATCCACGCAGCGCCTTCGCTCATCAGCCGTGATTCCTCCAGCGGCGCGTCCGGCACCAGCCGGGGCTTGCCGGCCAGACCGCCGGCGGCCAGCGCACGGTAGCCGCCGACCAGTTCTTCCAGCGTGACGCCGGCACCACCGAGGATGAGGCTGAGATTGGCTTGCTCGGCGGTGGCGATGCGCAGCTTGAGGCCACCGGCGGCAAGCTGGCTGGCGAAGCGCTGCGGGGTGAGCTGGTCGAGCAGGTCGACGGCGGGCACGTTGAGCGAGCGCTGCAGCGCCTCGGCGGCGCTGACCGGCCCGGAAAAGTCGGCCTGGAAGTTACCGGGCTGGTAGCCGCCGAAGGTCTGGGGTGCGTCGATGAGCAGACTTTCGGAATGGATGAGGCCGTCGTCCAGCGCCATCGCATACAGAAAGGGCTTGAGGGTGGAGCCCGGCGAGCGCACGCCGCGCACCATGTCGACGTGCGCGCTGCGCCCGGCATCGGTGAAATCGGCCGAACCGGCGTAGGCGCGCACCTCGAGCGTATCGACCTCCATGACCAGCGCGGCGATGGATACTTTCGGCGGCAGTACCGAGGCACGATCGGCCAGCAGACGCTCGACCGTCGCCTGAAGTTCGCGGTCGAGCGTGCTGGCGACGCGCATGACGCCGTGCTGCTGCGAGCGCTTCGTCTGGCCGCGCAGGCGTTCTGCCGCCAGCGGCGCCAGCCAGACGCCCTGCACGCGCTGCGCGATGACCGGTTCGATGCGCGCATCGGTCACCACGTCGCGGGTCCAGATGCCGAAACTCTCAAGCCGCGTCAGCACGCGGTCGCGCGCGGCCTGCGCCGCGTGCGGCGAGCGGTCCGGCCGCAGCCGGCTCGGCGCGCGCGGCAATGTGGCGAGCAGCGCTGCTTCGGCATGGCTCAGGTCGCGCGACGGCTTGCCCAGGTAAATGCGGCTGGCCATTTCCACACCTTCGACGATGCCGCCCATCGGCGCGTGGTTAAGGTACAGCGTGAGGATGTCGTCTTTCGACAGATGCCATTCGAGCTGCAGCGCGCGGGCGATCTGGCGCAGCTTGCCGAGCGGCGTGCGCGGCACCGGTTCGAGGATGCGCGCCACCTGCATGGTGAGGGTCGAACCGCCCGACACGACGCGGCGCTGCGTCGCCCACTGCCACGCGGCGCGCACCAGCGAAGCCGGATTGACGCCGGGGTGCAGGCGGAACCAGCGATCTTCGTAACCCAGCAATGCCTCGACATAACGCGGCGACACCTCACCGGGCGACACCGGATACCGCCATGCGCCGTTGGCCCCCGGCCATGCGCGCAGCGGGCTGCCGTCGCGTGCCAGCACGATGAAGCCGTCATCACCCGCCGGCAGCGGTGGCGGGAACGCACGATCGGTCAGCCACAGCAGCGCGAACAGCAGCAGCAGCGCGAACATCAAGTGCCGGTGGCGCGTGACCGGGCGATGCAGAACCGCAACAGTCCGCATGGTTCAGCTCGAAAGCGCCTCCGGGGCGGCCACGATGACGTGGCTGCCGGCGTCCGGGACGCGGCATTCCCCGCAGTCGCCGATGGACGCTTCCAGCGCGCGTGCATACAGCCAGCAGGCAGCCGCCACGATTGCGACGGCAATCCACATGCCTCGCGGATTGCGGGTCGGCGTGCGGCGACGGTCATCGGCAGCCGGCCGGACCGCGTCATCGTGCGAATCGTCGTGCCCGGAGGTTGCCGCGGCTTCCCAACGCGCGATGAGCGCTCGCCCGGCTGCGTAATGCTCGTCGGCAACCATCAGACGGACCAGACCGGCAGCCGGCAGTTCACCCATGGCGCCCTGCAGGAACTCGCCGTGAATGCTGGCCGGCACGCCCTCCTGGGCCAGCAGATCCTTCAACAGATGGGCTTCGACGGCGCTCGATGCTTCGTACAGGATTCTCATCAGTGAAGTGTGCCGGGTTGACGAGAGAACACGCTGGCGCTGCCTGCGACACCGGAAGCCATGCGCCAGCGGTGTCCGGCGCCAGATGGTGCGAACCGGACTGCACTGTACCGTCTTGTGCGGCCAGCCATCAAATCCCCCTTGCCCGACGCCCGGAATCGATCGTTGCCGGCTGCGGCGCATGCCACACCTGAAACATGGGGTGGTTCAAGCGGACACGTCCCGCGCCGTTATGACACAGGGCATGCACTCTGGGCGGGGATGGACGACACATGAGCGGCGAATCGTCGATGGAACAGCAATACGTGACACTCCTGCTGGATTGGCTATCCAGCATCCGCCAGCGCTTCAGGCTGAACGACGACTGGTCGGCCGCGCTGGCGAAGCTTGAGAGACGGCTGAAGGAGCGACCGCAAGCCGTCACGGCTTTCGATGTGGGTCGTGTCTTTCAGCCGCTGGAGAAGCGGCGGGCGGTCACGCAGCACACACCGGGTGCCGACCGCGTGCTGCATTTCCTGATCGAGACGGGCCGTCTCGGACCGATGGAAAAAGCGTCCGATGAACTGCACGACTGGTTCCGCAAGCATTACATGTGGGCGTCGGCCAGTACGTCCGTCAACGTCAGCGAACTCAACACCCACACGTCGGACGAGGTGTTCCGCCAGTACTTCAGCGCAGGCTGACCGGTCAGCGCGTGCGCCGGTAACCGCCCGCCACGCCGCGCGGTGACAGCACCCACTGCCATAACTGGATGTCGCGCGCGCGGAAGGCGCCGGCGCACGAAAGCAGGTAGTAGCGCCACATGCGGCGGAAGCGTTCGCCCAGCCGGTCGGCAAAGCGCGGCCACGCCGCCTCGAAGTTGGCATGCCAGGCCATGAGCGTGCGATCGTAGTCGGCACCGAAGCTGTGCAGGTCCTCGACCACGAAAAGATCGTCCAGCGCGTCGCCGATCTGGCCGATCGCAGGCAGGTCGCCATTCGGGAAGATGTAGCGGTCTATCCAGGGGTCGGTGGCACCCTGCCGGGTGTTCTTGCCTATCGTGTGCAGCAGCATCAGGCCGTCCGGATCCAGGCAGCGCCGCATCACCTGCATGAAGGTACGGAAGTTCCTCCGCCCCACATGCTCGAACATGCCCACGCTGGCGACGCAGTCGAAACGTTCATCGAGGTCGCGGTAGTCCTGCAGCCTGAATTCGACCGGCAGATGAGCGTAGCGCTGCCGCCCCCACTCCGCCTGTTCGCGCGAGATGGTCACGCCGACGCATTCGACGCCGAAACGCTCCGCGGCGAAACCCACGAGGCTGCCCCAGCCGCATCCGACATCGAGCAGGCGCATGCCCGGCGCCAGCCCGAGCTTGCGGCAGATCAGGTCCAGCTTGGCGTCCTGCGCCGAAGCAAGATCCGCCGCGTCGGCCCAGCAGGCGCAGGTGTAGGTCATGCGCGGATCGAGCATGGCTGCGTAGAAGTCATTGCCCAGATCGTAGTGCCGCTCGCCCACCTCCCAGGCGCGGCTGCGTGTCTGGCGATTGAACAGGCGCGCACCGAGCGCATGCATCAGGATGACGGCCGGCCTGACCTTGTCACCCAGACGGGCACGCAGCAGCCGGGCGAAGAACTCGTCCAGCCGCTCGGCCTCCCAGTCGCCATCCATGTAGCTTTCGCCCAGACCGAGGCTGCCCTGGGCGAACAGGCGGGTAGCGAGGGCGGGTGACGCGACCCGCATGTCCCAGACGGACGGACCATCGAGCCGGATATCCGCCTCGGCAAGCAATTCGGACAGCAGTTCGTGCTTCGACGATCGGACAGGCTCGGGCGCTCCGGCCCGGAACAGTGCTTCACGCAACATGGCGACACCTCCGCAACGATGTTGTGATCGATCTGGATGTGTCGCGGATTATCCCGCGTCCGCTGAAGCGCCTCGATGGGCGAGCTTGTCCGATATCAAGGAAACGGCGCAGATGCAGCGTGCCTGTCCGCCACCCCTCGATGGCGGACAGGCCGGACATCGGATCAGCGCTTCGTGCTGGCCGACGGGTCGACGACGTCGACCATGGGCACGGGCTCGCCCACGGTGCGCAGTTCCGGCCGGTACATGTCTTCCAGGAAGGTAGCCGGCACGGTGTAGCGCCCCGGCGTGACCACCCGCACCATGTAAACAAGGTTGATCGGCGCACTGTCGAGCTTCACTGCGGCGACGAAACGGTCGTCGCGGTATTCACGATGCTTCACGCGGTTGTCGGTCATGGTGTCGGCGACACGCAGGCTCTGCCCCGACGGCAGCTGCAGCGAAAATTCGGCCGCACCCGGACCTTGCGACAGATTGAGGTTCTCGACCTCCAGCCCGGCGGGCAGGCGGTCGACCAGCAGCGCGTCGTCGGCGCGACGGGTCGGCCTGACTTCGACGCGCACCAGCATCAGGTCGCCGACGCGGAGCGCCCCGCCTTTCCACGGCCTGCCATCCGCCTCAAACAGGGTGCGCTGCACGCTGCCCAGTCCGTTTTCGGGTGCAGGCGGTGTTTTCGGATAGCCGCTGGCTTCGACTTCGACATACAGCGGCGCGTCTCCCGCATTGATCAGTGCCGCGCCCTTGCGCGCAGCAGCGGCATCGACCGGCAGCATCGATGGCTTGCTGCCGGCGACACCCTGCCCGCCTTCGATGCGGAGTGACCACGGCTTTCCGGCGCCGAGGCCCGCTGCGCGACCGGCCATCACCAGCGCGATCTGTTCCTGCGTGGACAGCCAGCGTCGCTTGCCGGCATCGGCAGACAGTTCGAACAGCAGATTGGCGGCGCGGTCGAGCTTCACGTCATGGCGCGCCAGCAGTGCGTAAAGCATGGCGCGATCGCGCAGCGGACTGCCGTAATCACCCAGCCACTCGTATTCTTCATCGTTGCCGCGCAGGCCGTAAGGCTTGGCCAGCGCCTCGTCGAGCGCCACGCGCGAACGCGCGTCGTCGCCCATCAGCCTGAGGGCCAGCCCGAGATGCGCCAGCGCCAGCGGCGACTTCGCCAGCTGGCGGTGCTCGTCGTGCAGCAGGCGCAGCGTCGCCAGCGGCGCGCGCTGCTCGCGCGCCAGTACGTAGCCGAGGTGTGCTGCGTTGGCGAAGCGGGCATGGGCACCGCGCACCAGATCGTCTTCACCCGGCTGAGCCTTCTGCTGCGCAGTGCGTACCGGCAGGCGCGGCATCTGCGACGGGGCCAGCTGGAATTCCTTCAGCATCCAGTCCTGCATGCGCTTCGAGAAGCTTTCCGGAACGGTGAAGCCGCCCTCGCGCGCGTCGATCAGGAAACCGGCCACGTACGCGGTGATCCAGTATTCGTACTCGCCGCCCCCCCACAAGGTCATGCCGCCCTGGGCGCCCTGCATGCCGGCCAGACGACCGATCGCCCCTTCGACCATCGCGACGCGCTCGGCGCGCGTATGCGCCTTCAGACCCAGTTCCTTCGCCTGCGCGTCGTCGATGATCACATGCGGCCACGCTGCACTGACGGTCTGCTCGGCGCAGCCGTACGGATAGCGCAGCAGACCGCGCACGTGTTCACGGATGTTCAGCGGCGGACTGGACGCGGCGGTGAGGTTGAGCGCCGCCGACGCCGGCCAGAACCTGTCGAGCACCGCTGCATCCACGACATGACGCGCACCGGGCTCGATCTTCACGCGCCGAGACTGACGCTGCAGCGGTACCGGCGGCGTCACCTGCAGCGCGGCCTCGCGTTCAATGTGGATGGGCTTCGACCCACCCGCAGCATCGAGCACCAGCGACAATCGCGCCAGCCCTTCGGCTTCGATGGCTTCGGCAGAGAAACGCAGCGTTTCGCGCTGCTTCGGCGCGAGACTCAGGTTGCGGGCACCGTCCCGGATGTAGACCGGCGGGTCGGCATCAAGCTTGAGACGGATCTGCTGCGTGGTATCCGTCAGGTTCGTCACCTCGAGCGCCACCGCCGCGGCATCACCCGGCGCAATGAAGCGCGGCGTGGACAGCTCCGCCACGATGGGCGCCGCCACGGTCAGCTCGCGTTCGCCCCGGCCGAAGCGTTCCGGAGTGCTGGCAACGGCCATCAGGCGCAGGCTGCCGTTGAAATCGGGCAAGGTGAGCGCGATGGTCGCCTCGCCCTTGTCGTCGAGCTTCACCGGACCGGTGAACAGATCGACCAGCTTCACCTTCTTCGGCATGCTCTGCGAATCCCGCATGCTGGCGTCGCCGCCCCATTTCAGCTTGCCGCGCGTACCGTCCATCTTTTCGATCAGCCGGCCGTAGATGTCGAGCAGGTCGGGCGCATAGCGCTGCTTGCCGAAGAAGTAGGCGTGCGGATCGGGCGTGGCGAAACCGGTGATGTTCAGAATGCCCTGGTCCACCGCCGACAGCGTTAGCCACGCCTGCTGACCGGTGGCGCCCGCCACCTTCACCCGGACCGACGTCGTGGTCTCGGGCTCGACCTTGGCCGGTGCATCCAGCGTCACCTGCAGTCTGCGGTCGTCGCGCGCCAGCGGAATGTGCGCCAGACCGAGCGCGCGCGCCGGCGTCACGCGGCTGCCTTCGCTGCCGGGCCGGAAGGCAAGCACGGATACGTAGAGGTCGTGGCGGTTCCAGCTCTTGTCGAGCGGCAGATCGATCGCGGTGCCGGCTGCGCTGACATTGATGCGCTTCGCCCACAGCACCCGGTCGCCCTCGATCAGCACGAGCGCTTCGCCATCATGAGGCGGCGTAAGGTGCGCCTTCACGGTCTCTCCCGCCCGGAAAGGCGCCCCTTCGAGGCGCACCTGCACGCGGTCCGGGCGATTGCCCAGCGCCTCATCGTCCTGCGCGCCCCAGCCGGCGTAGAAACGGTAGCGCAGTGTGCGGCGGTGCTGCGGGTCGTCGACTTCAAGCCGGTAACGGCCCCGCGTCACCGGGAAGGCCAGCTTCGCCTGCGCCGTCAGTGCTACGGTACGGCTGTCGATCAGTTCGTCGGCATCGCTGAAGCCGGAGTGCCAGCCGCGCTGGTCGTCAAAGCGCCAGTAGTACTGACGCTCTTCGCGGAACAGCCGCACGTTCGCCTTGCCGACCGGCGCAAAGGTGCCATCTGGCAGGAAGCGGCCAAGTTCGAATCCGGCCAGCGCCGATTCGCGCGCCACGTCGCTGTCGAACAGCGGACGTACGGCGAGCAGCGCGGGCGCCGGCCACCAGGCGCGCTCGATCGAACGCACGACCGGGCGACCAGCGGATTCGAGCAGGCTGAAACTGGCGCGCAACTGCAGCGGCGAATTTGCATTGGCCGGATCGTAGGGAATGGCGACCTGAGCGGCGCCCTTTTCGTCGAGCGCAGCTTCGTCCAGTTCGCGCCGTCCCTTGAGCGTGTCGTCGGCGAAGTCGCCGAAGATGAAGCCCGGCTTGCCCGGCAGCGCAAAGCGCAGTCGTTCGACCGCAAGCGAAGCGAGCAGCCGGTTGCCGGCCGCCGGCGCGCCGAACAGATAGTCGCCCTGCACCCTCACGTCGAAAGGCGCGCCTTCGGTCAGCACGCCGCCGGCGCTGTCGAGCGCAAGTTTCATGCGTTCCGGCAGAAACTCCTCGACCTTGAAACGCATGGCCGCATCCGGCCGCTTCGCACCGGGATCGGCACGCAGCTCCAGCGTCCAGGCACCGGTCTGGGCATCCACCGGAATGGTCAGCGGCTGCCGGAAGTAGCCCGGCTGTTCGGCCGACGGCGACCACACGCGCTGGCTGACCGTACGTCCGTCAGGCCGCTTGAGCAGCGCGGCCAGAGGCTGCGCACCCACCGGCTTGCCGTCGGCGTCACGCGCAAGTACGGACACATCGAAGGTTTCGCCCGGTCTGTAGAGATCGCGGCCGCTCCAGACGAACAGCTTGTTGTTCGTCGGCAGCAGACCGGTGGCATCGAATTCCGACAGGTCGAGCGCCGCCTCCGCCAGCGACACCACCGACAGTTCGCGGCCACGTCGCGCAATCAACAGGCGTGCGTTGGCAGAAGTCGCGTCGAAGGTGGCCCGGCCGTCTTCACCGGCTCTGGCCGCGCCGACGCGCTTGCCGTCACCGTCCAGCAGTTCGAGATCCACTGCGTCGAGCGCGCTGCCCGACTTGAGTGAAGTGGCGAACGCATCGATGCGGGCGCCGTTGCGATGCAGGTGCAGGCCGATGTCGCTGACGTAGAAGTAGGTGGTCTGATAGTCGCCCGAAAAACTCCCCGGTACGTTCATCACCGCCACATAGAGGCCCGGCTCGCGCAGCTCCTTGATGTGCTCGACCGGCAGAAAGCTCACGTGCCGGCGATCCCGCTTGTCATCGGTCTGGAAGCGACCGAGATAGACACTGGTCGACATTTCCTTCAGGCGGTCGATGGTCCAGCCCGACGTGCGGCCGCGCATATCCACGATTCCGCCGTCGTAGTACTCGCCTTCGTAGCCCTCGGCGTAAGCGTCGGCGTTCTCCGTCTGCGAGCCATCGTCTTCGCCGGACGGCGCACGACGGATGCCATGGACCTTGTCCAGAAAGGCCGGCAACTGCGCCGGTTCGACACGCAGGAACTGCACGTCGACCTCCGGCGTATTGACGGTGACCACCGGCAGACCGCCGTTCTGGCCAGCCGGCAGCACGGTACCGCGACTGGCGAAGAAGAAGGCGGGCGGCATGTCCTCGACCACGGTTTCGCACTGGTGTGCACCCGCGAGCAGATCGCCGCTGCGCGACGCGACGCCTGCCGCCACGTCAATGCGATAGCGCCGTTTCGGCAGTACGCCGGAAAAGTACGCAATTCGCGGGTTGTCGCCCAGACGCCAGTAGCCTGCGACCCGTCTCGCGGCATCTGCAGTGGCGTCGGCTTCGCCTAGATCGACCACCTTCAGCAGATCGTCCAGCGACTGCCGCCCTGCCAGCGGGCGGCTGAAGGTCACGGCAAGCGCGGGACCTTCATCGCGGCTGCGCGCATCGCAGCGCATGACTGCAAAAGCGGTGTCGGGATCATCACCGATGGCGGCCACACCTGCATCGGGGATCCGTCCGGTCTGCCACCAGAGTCCGGCCGCGAGCACCAGCACCACCGCAGCCGCGGCCCACCAGATCGTCTGCCTGCCCGCCATCATCGTTCGCCTGTTTGCCATTCCCGATCGCGATTATGCGCGATAGAACCCATGTGCATCACCGCTGCGCCACAACTGCGGCACATTGGACGCGGCGCAACCGGGCCGTTATCCTGCCCGACCCTGAAGATCAACCGCTGCACACCATGTTTCCGATCTCCGTTGCCGGCGCCCGCCTCGAAGCCGGCGCAGCCGCGCTGCGCACCACGCTGTCCGAACTGCTCGAACGTCTTTATGCGCGTGACACCGCGCTGTCACCGTCACGACTGAAATCGTTCGTGGTGACCGATGTGGCCGGCGTCACACCACAGGACGCGGCACCGTTGCAGCCGCTGTCCCGCAGCGATGTCGAAGGCGGTTTCGTCCTCACGCTGACCGCTCCGTTCGTCGAACAGGCACTCGGCGGCGAGACCGACCACCTGATGCAACTGGTGCATGCCGTCCATCGCGAGCTGTGGCGCGGCGAACTTGCCGCCACGGCGACGCCGATCGGCACACAGGACGCCCTCGTCGCGCAGTTCGCACCGATCGCCACCCTGATGCTGGACGAATACCGTGCCAATCGAGCCAGCACATGGTCGCTGCCGGGCACTGCAGACCTGCTGCTGCCGCATCTGCTGGGACTGCTCGACGAACTGCCCGACGCCGGCGAACGCACGCTGGCTGCGTACCGGAACGACGGCGATCTGGACACGCTGGTAGGGCTGAGCATGGCGCGCCTTACGCATCTGATGCAGACCATCGCCTTCAGTCTCGGCTACCTGGCCGGTCTCGGGCGCACCGCCGGCGACATCGCTCCCGAACTGAAGGCGGGTATCGACGCATCGATCATCGGACGTGAATGGCCACGCATCGCCGCGCTGCTGTCAGGGGCTGCGGCCAGTGATGGCGACGCGCGGACCCTGCAGCTGAACATGCTGCGCACGCGCATCATCGCGGTGCTCGGCGGCATGGGCCTGACGGTCGGTCTGGATGACGGCCGCTGCATCTGGACGCCCGCTGAGGGAATGACTTCGGACGCAGCCGCGCACCACAGACTGCTGCACTGAGAGGGCGCCCGATGCGCGCCCGCCCTGCTGAGGGCCCGGACCATGCGCGGTGAAATAAAAACTTAAGCCGACGATCAAACGCCTGCAACGCGAACCGTCCAGCATCACGCGGCGGCAAGGACAATTGTCACACCCGACAGTGGCTTTGCCGAACGACACAAGCCGGTACATGACCCATGCACCGTCAATCCGTTCGAGGCCACATCATGACTGCAAGCGCACAGCACCATGCGACCAACGACGCGCGCTTCGTTCCATTTCCTCTGCACCGCGCGCGGGCGAAGCTTTTTCTGACCGGGCACAGCGATACCGCGGTTCAGCCCTTCGAATTCATGATCGCGACAGACAGCGCCCATCTCGAATCTGCGGCCGGACTGGTCACGCGATGTTATGGGGGGCGCGGATACAGCGTTGCAGACCCCGAGTCAGGCACCGGAGAAACAACCCTGATCGCGCGTCGCGACGGCCGGATCGTCGGGACGATCACGGTACGCTGCGGGGTACGCGTCAAGCTGCATGCCGAGGCGGGCTTTGCGGAACATGTAGGCGAATTGAGGCAGCACGAATGCCGGCTGGTGGAGTACACACGCTTCGCCATCGATCGCGACGCCCTGGCGGGTAGCGCCGGCGACACCGACCTCGCAACAGAACTTATTCGCCGTGCCCTGCTGCTCGGACGGATCGCAATGGATGCCACTGACTGCGTGATCGAGGTCAATCCACGCCACGCCCGCTGTTACCAGCGCCAGTTCGGGGTCCGGCAGTTCGGACAGGAACGCACCTGTGAGCGCGTCGGCACGACTGCCCGACTTCTTCACCTCGATCTGAATCGGGTACGCCCTGCCGGATGCGGGGCACAGACACCGTCCATTGGCCACATGATGCAGTAAGCGTCCCGACGCGCTCGCACAGACAGCCGGTCAAATACTTTCGGGCGCGACGGCACGCCCTTGCACCGCGCGAAAGCCCAGCGCGTGCAGCGCAGTCAAGGCTTCCGGATGTTCGACCGCAACGGCGACGGGCGTGATGGACAGTGTGGTCGCGATGGCGGTCAGCGACGACACGTATGTGCCTGATTCCGGGTGAAGCAGCGCTTCGCGCGTCAGCGTCGCGGAGAACTTCACATGCTGCGGGCGCAGGCGGCGCAGCAACGACAGTGCGTTCGGATGCAGACCGAAATGCTTGATGCCCAGCGCGAGCCCGCGCGAATGCGCGAGATGGGCAAACGATTCGGCCGCGTCCGGATCGCCGAGCAGAGCCACTTCGGAAAATTCGAGGGTGATGGCGCCGCAGCGCTCGTCGTGACGATAGTTGCGCAACCAGCGCAGGATGTCCGGATCGGTCAGTGTCGCGGCACCGACGTTCACCGCCGTGGCCAGGCCGTCGCGTCGTGCCTGCGCGTGTTCGAGCGCGCGCACCAGACACGCGCTGTCCAGCGCGGCCGATACGCGGGTTTCGCCTGCGTAGGTCATGTATTCGGCAGCGCGAATCAGCCGGTCACCGGCATCGAGCGCCGCGCGCAGTTCGATGTGCAGCGTTGCGCCGGTACCGCTGGCGTCGAGCGCCATCGTGGGCTGGGACGCAAAGGCGATGCGTCCGTCGCGGATCAGGTCGCGCACCTGGCTGCGCAGGTTGCCGGCGCCGGTTTCGCTGTCGCGCGCATGCGCCAGCACCGGCTCCGCACCATCTTCGATGCGCCACTGATGCAGCGCGCGGTCTGCCGCGGCCAGCCAGTGCGCCACATCACCGTCGTCCGTACAGTCGGCTGCGCCGATGCGCCACGGGAAGGCCTCGCCCGAACCGGCAGCCCCGGCCAGACCGTTGAGGCGAGCCGACAGACTGCGCAGCGTCTCGCGCGCAGCCGCTTCGTCCGTATCGATCAACATGGCGAAGCACGCCCCTTCCACCCGGCCGCACAGCTGCGCCGAATCGATCGCCTGCATGAACGCGGCGGATTCGCCGAGCAGATCGTCCACCGTTTCACGACCGTAGAGGTGATTCATATCCTCCAGACCATCGACGCGCAGCAGGGTGAGCCAACCGCTGCGCTGACCCGCTTCGATGCGCGCCTCGAGCGCAGCACGGAAGCCACGGCGGTTCGGCAGCCCGGTCAGTTCATCGACCAGCGCTTGGTCACGGAAGCGCTGCGCCCGGCCCGACTCCGCTTCGAGCGCCTGGGACAGCGCTACCAGCATGCTGTTGAACGCGCCCACCAGCGGCTTGAGTTCGATCGGCACACCGGTCTTGTCGATCGGCACGAACTTGCGCGACGCCGCCGCGACAACCGAACGCTGGACGCGACGCAGCGGACGCAGGCCCCAGCGCAGCGCAGCCAGCCCGAGCAGGCTGGCCGCTGCCAGCCCGCAGCTCATCCAGAGCAGCAAGGTCTGCGCGATGGTCCATAGCTGCAACTGCGCCCAGTGCGCATGCGGCTCCACCAGAACACTGCCGGCGATGCGCCAGCCCGTCATGATGTCGGCCGTCTGTGGCCCCGCCGCCAGTGGCAGCGCATCGACGAACCACTGCGGCGCACCGCCGGTCAGCCGATCCGGCGCATGGCGTTCGGCAACGACGCGCCCCTGTGCGTCGCGCACCTGTACGCGTCGCAGGTAGCTCTGGTCGAACACCGGCTCCACCAGACTTTCGGCGTTCTGCAGCGCCGGCTCGCCACCGGCCGTCAGCGCAACGGTCAGCGACAGGGCGATCGACTGCGCCTGGCTGGCCATCTGCGACTCCACACGGTCGCGCGACACCCACAGCGCCGTAGCCACGGCCGCTGCGAACGTCAGTACGCCGACACCGAACAGCGCAGCAAGAAGGCGCAGACGCAGGCTGTCGATCATTTCATCTCTCCCCGCACGCGATCGAGCAGTTCGCGCCACTTGCGCAACTGCTGCGGTGATCCGAGCTCCCGGTCGCCACCGTTCTGCACCTTCCACACACGGTCATCATTGAAACTGTAAACCGGGGTCAGGTCCGGACGATCGCGTGCCGGCAGGAAGCGCTTTTCGAGATTGTCGAGAACCCAGGGTTCGTCCCCTGCCTGCGGGTAATAGGCCAGCACCATGTGGTTCTCGAGCCGCCCCAGACGCAACAGGCGAACATAAGTGATGCGGAGTTTATCCGCCGGCATGCCAAGTTCGCGCAGCGCGAAGTACTTGGCCAGAGCGTAGTCCTCGCAATCGCCGGCGGCGACGGCGGTGAATTCAACCGGGGTCGCCCAGTAATCTTCCGACTGCCACTGGACCGGGTCGGTGACGTAACGCGCCCGGTTCATGATCTGATTGATGCGCTCGACAAGTGCAGCTTCGTCGCTGATGCGCCCGGCTGCCTCCAGGGTCTCGGCCAGTTCGCTCATGCGAAGACCCGCCTTGCCGCCGAAGCGCGCCTCCATGCGCTGCTGCAGTTCAGCACGCACGGTGAGCAGATAGCCCTGGTAGGAGAATGCAGTTGCCTGAGCCGTACCGAGCGCCAGCAGCACGCATGCGGTCAACGCACGGGCGCTCGGCAACCGGCTCTGCACTGACGGATAGATGAAACCGGGCATGACTGAGCATCAAGGAACAGTTCTCCTTTAACGGTCGCCACAGCCGCCGGCTTGACCCGTGGCTGTCCTCACCAGAATTGCCATTGTCCCGTATTCACCACCCAGAGACCGAGCAGCAGATTCGTCAGGCCATGCGACACGATGGGCAGCCACAGCCGGCCGGATGCACGGTAAAGCCAGCCATAGACAAGGCCGGCGACGATGCCGGCCGCCCACTGGCCGTGCTCGAAACCGAAGGCGATGGAACTGAACAGCAGGCTGCGCAGGGTCACAGAGCGCGCTGCGACGGCAAGAAAGCCCGGGTTATCGAGCCAGCGCATGATGAAGGCGCGCCAGAAAAGCTCTTCCATCACCGGCACCACCACCGCGGCACCTAATATGCGCACGGCTACCATCGCAATGATGAGCCTGCCGCTGTCGTCGAGCGGCGTGTAACCCTTGCCCGGCGCGAATGCGAAAGGCGGGAAATCAAGCCAGATCCACAGCGCCCACACCACTGCACCCAGCAACAGCGCGATGATCCAGCCTTTCATGCCGGCAAGCGGTCCGGGCGCCGGGTCGGCCGGATGGGTCAATTCGACGTAATCCCGCCGGAAGTAAAGCAGCGCCGACACCACGGCGGATATCTGCAGCGCGTACATCCAGCGCGCATCCATTGCGACGGTCGCGGCAAGCGTGCCACCGAGTGCGAGAAAGGCGACATACAGGCCGAATGGAAGAATGCGCGCAAGTGCGGCGCGTCGCGCGCCGGATTCAATCGCATGGGTCGGGGTGGTCATGTCGAACGAACGGGAAATGAACCGGGACGCCGATCATAGAGCGCGTGTGCGACGGCAACATGGCAAGCCTGCACGGATCGCGTGCAGAAGAAGCCATCAATCCGTGACGGGATGCCACACCGGCAGAAGTCCGGGCTCGCCCGCTGCGGCGGCATGCGGAGGAGACACTTCGCAACCCGGCATCCACACCGGAATCCCGTCGGCGCAGAGGATGGGCGCCCGGTCGCGCAGCCAGGGCGGCAGCCCGGACTCCTGCGCGATCTGCTTGACGCCGGCCCGCGGCCGGCCCGGGCCGCGCTGCACGCGGTCACCCGCAGCGCGCGCACGAACAGAGTAGTTTCCGGCGACGAGCGCAGAGGGCGCAAGTCCGCGCCCGATCACGGGCTGGAAACGCAACTGGCCGGGGCCCCACGCCAGCGGCGATCCACCGTTGCCGACCGCGGGCGACGGCGGCACGTGATCCGGCATGAGCCACAACGCGCCGCGATGACAGAAACCTGCCACGCCGGCATGGGCAACCGGGCATTCGGCTTTCGCCCTGGCCGAACACAACTGGCGCCGCCATTCATCCAGCCACGCTTCGTTGGGCGGCGTGCGCGCGCCATGCATGCGCAAAAGCCAGCGCAGAAGGTTGCGCTGGCGCGCGGCGTCGAGTGCAGTCAGGCCATCGAGCGAAAAGCAGGTACCCCATTCGACATGCAGCGACAACGCGGCCGCGTCGACAGATGCCAGTTCATCCAGCAGCGACTGTGCTTCTGCAAGGCGGCGCGCGAGACCTGCCATGGTCTCCGCCGTGCGCGGCCAGCGTGCCGACAAGCGGGGCATGACTTCGCGGCGCAGGTAATTTCGGGCGAAACGCGTATCCGCGTTCGATTCGTCCTCTATCCAGGACAGACCGCGCTCACGCGCACAGGTTTCGAGGACGGCGCGCGACACAGCAAGCAGGGGACGAACACTTGCGACGTGTTCCGCATCGCACGGCTTCCGGGCGGGCATGCCGGCCAAGCCGAGCAGGCCCGCACCACGGACCATGTTATGCAGCAGCGTCTCCGCCTGATCGTCCGCGTGATGGCCGGTCAGCAGCACATCAAAGGCGTTCGTGCGGGCGTGTGCATGCAGCGCCGCGTAGCGCGCATCGCGTGCGGCGCATTCGATGCCTCCCGGCGGGTTGGCTGGAATGGACACCCTGAGCAATGTGAACGGCAGCGCAAGCGCGCTGCACTGCGCAGCGCAGGCATCGGCCCAAGCGTCGGCATTCGGACTGAGTCCGTGGTGGACATGCGCACACTCGATCTGCCAGCCGTGCTCCGCGCTCACGGACGCCAGCAGGTGCAGCAGCAAGGTCGAATCCACACCTCCGCTGTAGCCGAGCAGCAGACGCGATCTCGCCGGGAATAGCCCGGTGAGCGACTGCGCAAGCCGGGAAAACAGATCAGGCGACTGCCTGCTCCTTGAATTTGCCATAGGACATGAGCCGCTCGAAGCGCCGCTCCACCAATTGGGTCGGCGTGAGATCCGCCAGCTGACGCTGCGCTTCGGCCAGCGCGCGCTTGAGGGTCGCTGCCACCGCAGCGTAGTCACGATGACCACCGCCAGCCGGTTCTGCGACCACCTTGTCGATGAGGCCGAGCGTCTTCAGACGCACCGCCGTGATGCCCATGATCTCAGCCGCGTCGGCGGCCTTGTCTGCACTCTTCCAGAGAATGGACGCGCAGCCCTCCGGCGAGATGACTGAATAGGTGGAGTACTGCAGCATGAGAAGCGTATCTGCGACGGCGATGGCCAGCGCACCACCCGAGCCCCCTTCGCCTATGATGGTCGTGATGATGGGCACGCGCAGTTCAGCCATCGCGTATAGATTGTGGCCGATTGCCTCGGATTGGCCGCGCTCCTCGGCGTCGATGCCCGGATAGGCACCAGGGGTATCGACAAAGGTGAATACGGGCAGGTTGAATTTCTCGGCCAGCTTCATCAACCGAAGTGCCTTGCGATACCCCTCGGGACGAGGCATGCCGAAATTTCGGTAGATCTTTTCCTTGGTGTCGCGACCCTTCTGATGGCCGATCACCATGCACGAATGCCCGTTGAAGCGTGCAACACCGCCGACGATGGCGTGGTCGTCTGCGAACGAACGATCGCCATGCAATTCCTGAAATTCCGTGAACATCAAACGGAAGAAATCGAGCGAATACGGCCGCTGCGGATGACGCGCCACCTGGGCGATCTGCCATGGCGTGAGCTTCGCGTAAATGTCCTTGGTCAGCGACTGGCTCTTGGATTCCAGTCGCGAAATCTCTTCCGATATATCGACTGCGGAATCGTCCTGAACGAAGCGCAGTTCCTCGATCTTTGCCTCAAGTTCGGCGATCTGTTGTTCAAAATCGAGAAAAGTGGTTTTCATCGGTCGTGCCTTACAGGAAAGTTCCTGATTTTACCGCGTACGAACCCCCTGCAGCCTAGCCGTCGTGCAGAAGGTTCAAGGCCGGAGCAAATACTGCAAATCGGAACGGTGAAGCAGAAGAAAGGGCCGCACACCAACCGTCGTCCGACGATCGGTGCGCATCACCTTATTTGATGCGACGAAGATGTGACCGCGTGGTGGGTTTGTCCGGCGTTGTGAGCACGGGCTGTTCAACACGCTCGGTCTGTGGGACCGAGGCCACATCTGCCCGTACGGCTTGACCCGGTGTGACTTCAAACGCCATGCCGTGGCCGTTTTCGCGCGCATAGATCGCGGCGACGCAATCGATCGGTATGGTCAGTTCCTGAGCCACGCCGCCGAAACGGGCAGAGCACGTGATGAGTTCGTTGCCCATCACGAGTTGGTGCACCGCCTCGCGTCCGATGTTGAGGATGATCTGACCATCCTTGACATATTGCCGCGGAACACCCGCGCGTTCGTCTACAACGACCGCTATGTAGGGCGTCAGCCCCTGATCCGCGCACCAGTCGAACAGCGCGCGAAGCAGGTAGGGCTTGGTCGAAACGGAGCTCATCACATCCATGCAGTTAAACGATCATTCCGTTCAGCCTAGCGACGCATCACCTTTTCGGACGGCGTGAGCGCATCGATGAACCCTTGACGGGAAAAGATGCGTTCAGCGTACTTCATCAGCGGTGCAGCAGACTTCGGGAGTTCGATGCCGTAGTGGTCAAGACGCCATAGTAACGGAGCGATGGCTACGTCGAGCATGGAAAATTCCTCGCCCAGCATGTACTTCTGCTTCGCAAAGATCGCCGTGAGCTCTGTAAGACGGTCGCGCAGGTGAGTACGTGACTTGTCTGCCGTTCTTGCATTCTTTTCCAGGGTCTCGATGTGCGAAAAAAGTTCGTTCTCCACCGTGTGCAGGAGCTGCCGCGCACGGGCACGCATGATCGGATCCGGCGGCATCAGCTGCGGATGCGGAAAACGCTCGTCGATATACTCGTTGATGATGTTGGAGTCGTACAGGATGAGATCGCGATCCACCAGAACCGGCACGCGGTTATAGGGATTGATGACCGCAATGTCCTCGGGCTTGTTGAACAGGTCGACGTCAATGACCTGAAAATCCATGCCTTTTTCGTACAGGACGATACGGCAGCGATGGGAAAAGGGATCGGTGGTCCCCGAGTACAGATTCATCATGGTGTTGACACCCCAGGAGTACTCGGCATCCCGCACCACGCGACGTACGCGTGATGGGGTCGCTTCGCGATGACCGAGAGCTTGCATGACTTTCGGGTGTATTTGATTAATGGACGTCTTTCCAGAACTCGCGCTTGAGCAGGTACGCCAGCGTGAGCAGCACGGAAAGACCGAGAATGACGAGCAAACCGGTCTGGCGGCGCTTTTCGGCGCCCGGTTCGCCCATGAATACAAGGTATGCAACGAGATCGCCGATGGCGGAGTCGTATTCTGTCTTGCTCATCTTGCCCGGCTTGGTCAGTTCGAGTTCGAGAACTTCCTTCTCGCCACCGTGACCATCCGAAACCTTGACGTGCCTGGCCGACTGCTCGCCTTGCAGTTCGTAGAGGACATGCGGCATGCCGACGTTTGCAAACACCTTGTTGTTCCAGCCGGTCGGCCGGTTCTCGTCACGGTAGAAACCGCGAAGGTAGGTGTAGAGCCAGTCGGCACCGCTGCCATCTGCCGACGCACGCGAGCGTGCCGCGACGCTCAGGTCCGGCGGCGCAGCGCCGAACCATTTGATGCCATCGGCGCGTGTCATGCCCACTGTCATCGTCGAGCCGACCTTGTCGGCCGCAAACAGCAGGTTGTCCTTGATCTGCTCATCCGTCAGGCCAACATCCTTCAGGCGGTTGTAACGCATGTAGGACGCAGAGTGACAGTTCAGGCAGTAATTGACGAACACCTGGGCACCGCGCTGGATCGCGATCGCATCACGCATCTTTTCCGTCGGCGCGCGATCCAGTTGAATCGATTCGCTGGATGCCATCGCAAGCAGGGGGGCGCAGAGCACGCCCAGAAACAGTTTTTTGAGTTGTTTCATGATTCAGGCTTTCAGTGTCCGGTCACGCGCTCGGGTACGGGCTTGGTCTTGTCGATTGCGGTGTAGAAAGGCATCGCCACAAAGAACAGGAAGTAGATGACCGTACAGATCTGCGATACCAGGGTTCCCATCGGCGTCGGAGCCTGAACGCCGAGATATCCGAGGATCAGGAAGGCAATGATGAAGATCGTCAGCGCAGTCTTGTAGATCGGGCCGCGATAGCGGATCGACTTCACCGGCGAACGGTCCAGCCACGGCAGCAGGAAGAAGATCATCACCGACAGCCCCATGAAGATCACGCCCCAGAGCTTTGCATCGATCCAGAAGAAGTTGACCGTATTGGCACGCAGGATCGAGTAGAACGGCGTGAAGTACCACACCGGCGCGATGTGCGACGGCGTCTTCAGCGGATCGGCCGGAATGAAGTTGTTGTACTCCAGGAAATAGCCGCCGAGCTCGGGGGCGAAGAAGACCACCGCCGAGAAGCAGATCAGGAACACAACGACACCGACGATATCCTTCACCGTGTAATACGGGTGGAAGGGAATGCCGTCCAGCGGAATACCCGTCTTCGGATCCTTGTTCTTCTTGATGTCGACGCCGTCCGGGTTGTTCGAACCGACTTCGTGCAGCGCGATGATGTGCGCCGCAACCAGCCCGATCAGCACCAGCGGTACCGCAATCACGTGAAACGAGAAGAAGCGGTTCAGCGTCGCGTCGCCGATGACGTAGTCACCACGCAGCCAGATCGACAGGTCGTTGCCGATGAATGGAATCGCCGAAAACAGGTTGATGATCACCTGTGCGCCCCAGAACGACATCTGGCCCCACGGCAGCAGATAGCCCATGAAGGCCTCCGCCATAAGCAGCAGGAAGATCGCGCAGCCGAAGATCCAGACCAGTTCGCGCGGTTTGCGGTACGAACCGTACATCAGGCCGCGGAACATGTGCAGATAGACCACGACGAAAAACGCCGAAGCACCCGTGGAATGCATGTAACGGATCAGCCAGCCCCAGGGCACGTCGCGCATGATGTATTCGACGCTGGCGAACGCAACCGGCACGCCCGACGCGTTGAGCGAGGCATCCGGCTTGAAGTGCATCACCAGGAAGATACCCGTCACGATCTGGATGACCAGAACCAGAAGGGCCAGCGAACCGAAGAAATACCAGAAATTGAAATTCTTCGGCGCGTAGTACTCGGCCAGGTGCTCCTTGTACATCGAAGTCAACGGGAAACGCTGATCGATCCAGCCGAGCAGGCCGGTCGTCGTCACAACCTTTTCACCAGCCATCGCTCAACCCTCCTTGGTATCCTGACCGACCAGAATGCGGCTGTCGGACAGGAACATGTACGGCGGCACCGCAAGGTTATCCGGTGCCGGCATCGCCTTGAATACACGACCTGCGAGATCGAAGGTCGAACCGTGACAGGGGCACACGAAACCGGCGACGTCGCCGAGCTGTGCGTTTGCACCCGATTCGAACGGGCCCGAAGGCGAGCAGCCGAGGTGCGTGCAGATTGCGACGAGCACGACGACTTCAGCCTTGTCTTCGCGGGCACGCTGTACGTTACGGGCGTACTCGGGGGTGAATTCCGAAGGATTGCGTTCCGATTTCGGGTCGGCAAGCTTGTCTTCGATCTTGGCAAGCACCTCGAGTTGCGCCGGAGTGCGACGCATGATCCAGACCGGTTTGCCCTGCCATTCCACGGTAGTCATTTCACCGGGGCCCAGCTTGGAAATGTCCACTTCCACCGGAGCACCTGCCGCTTTCGCGCGCTCCGAAGGAGAGAGACTGGTCAGAAAAGGTACTGCCACTGCAAGTCCGGCCACTCCGCCAGCACAGGCGGTTGCCACGAGCAGATTGCGGCGGCCGCAATCCACTTTCCTTTCATTGCCACTCATGCGTCACCCCGTCCAGACAATTGATTCTGCGCAACCTGCGATTATACCCTCAAGCAGGCCCCTCTTTAAACCCCCTGTGTGTGTGCGTGCAAACCGAAGCCAAGCAGCCGCACTGCCGATTCATATCGCTCCCATTTCACGCATCGCGGCGATTTCGTCTGCGCCATAACCGAGCGCATGCAGGACCTCTTCCGTATGAGCGCCGAGCGCCGGACCGATCCAGTCGGTGCCGCCAGGCGTCACCGAAAGCCTCGGGACGACCGACGGCACTTTGAACGGCCGCCCGTCGGGCAGTTCCAGTGATTCGAACATCGCACGCGCAAGATACTGCGGGTCGGTCGCGATGTCTTCGATGGAATAGACGCGACTGACCGGCACATCGGCTTCACCCAGCGTACGCAGTACGTCTTCTCCGCAGCGTTCGGCAACCCACGCATCGATCACGGCGTAGATTTCATCCCTTCGGGCATCACGGCCGGCGTTGTCGGCCAGCGCGGGATCCTGTGCGAGGTCGTTTCGCCCGATGGCGCACATCAGACGCCGGAAAATGGCATCGCCGTTGCCGCCGATGATGATGTGGCGCCCATCGCGCGACGTATGGGTGTTGGATGGCGTGATGCCCGGCATGATGTTGCCGGTGCGGCCGCGGATGAAACCGAACACGTCGAATTCAGGGAGCATGCTTTCCATCATGGCGAACACCGCTTCATAGAGCGCCACATCAACGGTCTGCCCCTGCCCTGCCCGGCGTCCGCCGGTGGCATCACGATGGCGCAAGGCCATGAGGGCACCGATCACCGCCCACAGCGCAGCGATCGAATCGCCGATCGATATACCGACCTTGACCGGTGGCCGGTCCGCAAAACCGGTGATGTAGCGAAGGCCACCCATCGATTCGCCGATGGCTCCGAAGCCGGGTTGCTGCGCCATGGGACCCGTCTGGCCAAACCCTGACAGCCGTACCACGATGAGCGATGGATTCAGCTCGCGCAGCGCGGATTCGGTGAGTCCGAGCTTGTCGAGCACGCCGGGACGAAAGTTTTCCACCAGCACGTCCGCGTCGGCCAGCAATCGTCGCAGCGCTTCGATGCCCTGCGGGTGCTTCAGATTCAAGGTGACCGACTTCTTGTTGCGCGCCTGGACGAACCACCACAAGGAGGTACCTTCGTACAGGAGACGCCATTTACGCAGCGGATCACCGCCATCCGGCGATTCGACCTTCACGACTTCGGCGCCGAATTCGGCCAGGATGCGCGAGGCAAACGGCCCTGCTATGAGGGTGCCCAGCTCGACCACCTTCAGGCCGGCCATCGGACGGATCGTCTTGTCGGTCATGCGGGGCGACGCTCGGAGAGCGCCTGTGCAATGGTGCCGATATCGGTGTGCTCAAGCTCACCGCCCACCGGCAATCCGCGCGCGATGCGGCTGACCGGTATGCCGCGCGCGCGCAGCATTTCGCCCAGATAGTGGGCAGTCGCTTCGCCTTCGTTGGTGAAGTTGGTGGCCAGAATCACTTCGCGAACCTGCGGATCCGCCGCGCGCTCGAGCAGACGCTCGAGCCGCAGTTCTCGCGGACCGACTCCCTCGAGCGGTGCAATCCGGCCCATGAGACAGTAATAGAGTCCGCCGTAACTCTGGGTCTGCTCCATCATCAGCATGTCCGCCGGACTTTCGACGACGCAGAGCAGCGACGCGTCACGCCGCGGCGAGGCACAACGTTCGCACACATCGAGCTCGGTGAAGGTATTGCAGCGCACACAATTGTGCAGACGGGTGAGCGCCTGTCCCAGCGCTCGCGCAAGTTTCTCCGCACCCGACCGGTCACGTTGCAGCAGATGAAATGCCATGCGCTGCGCACTTTTCGGCCCGACTGACGGCAGACAGCGCAGCGCAGCGACCAGCTCGTCGAGAACGCCGACGGTCATCCGCGCATCAGGACCATGCGGATCGTCCCGGACAACATCAGAACGGAAGCTTGAAGCCGGGCGGCAGGTTGAGGCCGGAAGTGAAGCCCGCCATCTTTTCCTGCGTGGTCGTCTCGACACGGCGGACCGCATCGTTGACCGCGGCAGCCATCAGATCTTCGAGCATTTCGCGATCGTCCATGACAGACGGGTCGATCGACACCCTTCGCACATCGTGCTTGCAGGTCATGACGACCTTCACCATGCCGGCGCCGGACTGACCCTCGACCTCGACGCTGGCCAGCTGCTCCTGCATCTTCTTCATGTTTTCCTGCATCTGCTGGGCCTGCTTCATCAGGCCACCGATGCCGCCTTTCATCATGGTGCGATCCTCAGAGTGGTTTGATCGAATCTTCGATCAGCCGGGCATCGAACTGTTCGATGACCTGCTGCACGAAGGGGTCGTTCCGCATCGCCTCGCGTGCGTGCCCGAGGCGCGCCTGCTGCTCGGCATTCAATCGCTGCGCGACCGTCTGCGCAACCCGCTCGCCATGTTCGAAGCGGAGCTGCACCGCGATATCGAGCTTCGCCTGAAGCGCGTCACGGAGCTTGTCCTGGGCACTGGTCACCAGATGCGCCATTTCACGCGGCAGCCGCAGCCTGAGCGCACTGCCTTCGCTTCCCAGCCATTCGCACTGGTGAGCCAGTTGGCGGGTGAGTGCCACAATGTCTAGCACATCTACCAACGCATGCCATTCTTCATTGGAACGCGGCAATACACCGCTCGTATCGCCTGTCGCTCGCTGCGGCACCACGAGAACAGCGTTTGCCTGAGCTGGATCTGACGAAACTGCAGGCTCGGATGGCGACGAGATCGCCCTCGCTGGCTCGGTCGACACGGGTGACACGTGCACGGCACGTACCGACGCCCGGGTATGCGCCTCGCGTGGCGGCGCCTGCAGGGCGGCGCTCTGGCCGCGCGACGACGCGCCCAGCGGCGCCGGATTTTCCGGGCGGAAGGCCAGCAGACGCAACAGCGTCATGGAAAAACCGGTCACTTCGTCCGGCGCCATCGGCAGGTCACTGCAACCCTGAACGACGATCTGATAGGCAAGCTGGACCGACTCCGCATCCATGGCGCGCGCATAGGGTTCGAGCAGCGCACGCTCGGCGTCATCGACGATTGCGCCGGGTATCGTCTGCACCACCGCGATGCGATGCAGCAGCACTGCAAGTTCGCGCAGCGCCTGATCGAAATCGACGCTGCGTGACCGCATCTGTTCGGTCAATGACATCATGGCGGCGCCATCGCCTGCCAGCAGCGCGTCGAGCAGAAACCGCAGATGCTCGTCACCCACGGTACCGAGCATGTCGAGCACATCCTGTTCAGCCAGGCGCCCGGCGCCGTGAGCGATGGCCTGGTCGAGCAATGACAGCGCGTCACGCATGGAACCCTGAGCGCCCCGGGCGATCGGCCGCAGCGCGGCCTGCTCATAGGCAACCTGCTCGGCATCGAGCACGCCGGACAGATGGGCCACGATGGCGTCCATCTGCATCTGCTTGAGATTGAACTGCAGGCAGCGACTCAGCACGGTGACCGGTATCTTCTGCGGATCGGTGGTCGCGAGGATGAACTTCACATGCTCGGGCGGTTCCTCAAGCGTCTTCAGCATCGCGTTGAAGGCATGGCCGGTGAGCATATGCACTTCGTCGATCATATACACTTTGTAGCGTCCTCGAGCCGGCGCATAGGCCGCCTTTTCGAGCAGCGCGGCCATGTCATCAACGCTGCGGTTGGACGCCGCATCCATTTCCACGTAGTCGACGAAGCGCCCCGAATCGATTTCGGTGCAGGCGGCGCACTGGCCGCATGGCCTCGCGGTGATGCCGGTCTCGCAGTTCAGACTTTTGGCGAGGATGCGTGCGATCGTGGTCTTGCCGACACCGCGGGTGCCGGTAAACAGGTAGGCATGATGCAGCCGCTGCTGTTCCAGTGCATGGGTGAGCGCGCGGACGACATGATCCTGACCGACCAGCGTTTCAAAACTGCGGGGTCGCCATTTGCGCGCAAGAACCTGATAAGTCATCGGAACGCTGGCGAGACAGGGATCAACGGGAAAGGGAAGGGTGGCGAGCCTGACCCCCGGCACTCATGGTTGGCAGCTGTGGCTGCTTCCTTCCGGACCTGACCAGATTCACCGCTCCACGATGCGGGGAGACCCGCCACGCCGAATGATACCCCGGACGGACTGCTTGCGGCGACTCCCGGAGTCAAAAACCGGATGAACGAGTCGCTCGATCAACCGCCGCCGCGCTGAAAATGACGATCGAAGCGCGACATGAATTCGAGCATCTTCGCCGCGTCCGCCGGCACGAAATCGATCTGCACACGCAATCGTGGCAGGCTGAGCAGCCCGATGTTGAGCGAAGGCTGAACCTCGGCCGTCAGCGCCCAGCCTGAGCCGCATACGGTTTCGCCGCGATGCACCAGCGGCAGCCCCGCCCCGCCCGGCAACATGCGGAAAAACTCGTCGCGTTCGATGCTCATGAGGCGCACCACACGCCCGGATTCAAGCTCCTCCGGCTTGAGCGGAAACGCCGCGCTCAACCGCCGGCCACCGGCGGCCAGATGGCGAGTACGTCATTTTCAGCAAGCACGCGACTGTCCCGGCTCGCCGGCGGAATGAAGTGGCCATTCACCAGGACGAGGTGCACAAGGCGCCGGGGCAACTGATGGCGCTCGATGAGTTCGCCGACGGTCGTTCCGTCGGCGACGTCCATTGGCCACTCGTTGGTGCGCTTCGCCTCGTCCGGCAGGTGGTCGGACAGCGACGCATAAAGCTTCAGCACCACGCGCATGGTCAGTGCGCAGCCCCCGCGAGCGGCGCGGCACTTTGCGCCTGTGCGCCCGACAGGTAAGCCTCCATCACACGCATCGGATCACTCATCAGCCGCTCCTTCCACGTACCCAGCGGTGTGCGCGTCTGGATCAGGCCGCGCAGGACACCTACGTGATCGGTGAGGCCGATCGACGTGGCACCGACCAGAACGTCGTCCTTGAACTGCAGGCTGATGTAGCGGAAGCGCTTTTCATCGATCATTTCGACGGCATCGCCGCCGTCCGCCCCCCACCATTGGCCGAAAGACGCCGAAATGAGACCGAGGGTATCGAGAACGTTGATGGCCATGGTGCCTTGCGAACGCGTATTGCGACCCGCCATGTTGACTGCGGCGACGCGCCCCTGGTCGACCGCGTTCGGCTGAATCGCATTGACCAGCCGCTCTCCGGTCGAGAAATCGACCGCCTCCGCCACGTCACCTGCGGCAAACACGCCCGGCACATTGGTTTCGCAACGCTCGTCGATCAGGATGCCGGTCGAACACGCAACGCCGCTGCCTTCGAGGAAAGCGATATTGGGCTTCACGCCGGCAGCCGCGATGATCAGGTCGGCTGTCACTTCCTTGCCGTCACCCAGCGTCGCGACCAGCGCTCCGCCCTCCTGTCGTATGGAGGTGACGCGCGCGCTGGTGTGGACGTTCACGCCCTTCTGCTCGACCCAGCGGGCGATCATGCTGCCGGCCTTCGACGTCATCATGCGCGGCACCATGCGGTCGCCCATTTCGACGATGTCCAGCTTCACGCCACGGGATGCCAGCGCTTCCATGATGATGCAGCCGATGAAACCGGCGCCGATCTGCAGCACGCGCGCACCTTTCTGCGCCTTGGCAGCGATGTGGCGGGCGTCGTCCAGCGTCCAGCAACTATGCACATTGGGCGAGTCGATGCCCGGCACCGGGAGCCGCAAAGGATGCGAACCGGTGCAGATGAGCAGCTTGTCGTAGGGCAGCGCTGTGCCATCGTCCATGTGCACGACCCGCGCAGCAGTGTCGACCGACTTCGCGCGACCCAGTACCTCGCGGATACCCAGCGATGCAAAGTGGCCGTCGGTCTTGCGCAGCCAGGTGCCCTTCTCTTCGATATTGCCGACCAGCAGATAAGGAATGGCCATGCGCGAATAGGGCCGCTCGGGTTCATCGCCGATCATGACGATGTCGGCCGACGCATCCGCACGGCGCAGCGCTTCGGCGGCAACCACGCCTGCAGGGCCGTTGCCGATGATGACGTGTTTCATGTCTGTTCCTGTCGAAATGCGCCGCGCCCCGAAGGGCGCGGCGTGGTCAGGGATAAAACCCGATCAGAGCCCCAGACGAGCGATGGTTTCGGCGGTCGGACGACCTTCCGGATCCCATCCGCGCAGGTCGTAGTACTCGGGAATCATCTTGTCGATGCCCGAAACCAGCCCCTTGGCCGGCCCGACCTTCGCTGCTTCGGTCTTGAGACGCATCGGCAGATCGTCGTCCTTGCGGGTGAAACCGGCGGCGTTGTTGAACTGACGCTCCATGTTCCAGATGCGCTCGCCCATCAG
>JAGNYW010000089.1 GCA_017984755.1 Methyloversatilis sp. | reverse complement strand
AACTTCTCCCCGCCAACCTCGATCACGCGCGCGACGAACTGCCCGGCCTTCGTCATCAGCACCGCACCGACGACCAGATCTTCCGGGCCCGGCAACAGCAGGGACGCGCCCGCCGCCGACAGCACGACGACGTTGTCGATGTTCTGCGCGGTGATGGCGCCGACGTACTGGCTGCTGCCCTGCGGGGCCAACGCGTAGGCCTCGGGGTCGGATGCGAACTCTTGGCGCACGATTTCCTGCGACAGCGGACGCGTCATCAGACGGTCGAACAGAGCGAGGTTGTGCGCGACGGCGTCTGCGTTCTGCTGTGCGCCGAGCCACGGGGTCTCGGGATCGATGCCACCCGGAAGCTGGGCACCCATGCCGAATGGCATGGCCTCGTTCATCAGGCGGTAGTAGTCGGAACAGCGGCCAGTCGTTTCGCAGGCCAGGTGCCCTTCCGCCAGCACACGCTTGTTCGCCTGCGCCAATTGGCTGAAGTCGGCGTCGACCGCCTGCATGCACGCGGCGTCTGCGCCACAGGCGTTCCTTGCGTCTGCGTAGCGTTCCTGCTCCGGATGCTTCAGATAGTTGAATTGCGTGACATTTTGCGCCGCCCATCCAGCGGTCACCGGATCTCCGCCCGCCAGTCCGGATGCGGTGCCACCGACCAGCATCGAGAACGCGATCAGCGCGATCTCCCGGTCTGGACCGCTCAGATGGAGGGCGTCGTCGAGCGGCGCCTCGGCGAGGGTCGCGCTGATCGCGCCGAGGGCGCCCGAATAGGGGTCTTCACCCCGGGCGGATGCGGTCAGCGCACCGAGGACGCCGTGGGCCAGTGTGTGGCCGAGGCTGCCCTGCTTGCCGAAGTTGCCATCGCCGATCTCATTGGCACCGAGTGCGGATGCTTCGTTGGTGATGGCGTTGAACAGTGCGTTGCCGAAGCCGGTACCGGTCAGTTCGCCGACGGCGCCCGTGGTCAGCGCGCGGATCGAAAAGCGCTGCAGCGCATCATCGACGTCCGTGTTTGCCCAGCTGCCCGTGCCTGCCGTGACCGCGCCGGCAAGGCCGCTGGTCAGTGCTGCACCGACGTCGATGCGGCCTGTGGCGACGAACTGGCCGATGGAACTCGACAGCATCTGGGTGACCGCCGCGCTGCCGATCACGTTGCCCAGACCGGCCGAGGCCGTGAGGCTCGCGCCAGCCCATGTGGAGCCATAACCGGTGGCGAAGCTGCCGATCAGCTGAGACACCTGCGGCCCGATGAGCATGGTGGCCGTCATGCCCGCGACGACGCCGACCAGATCACCGAAGCCCATGCTCTGACGGAAGCGGAAGCTCAGGTTGTCGCGCGCGGCGCGGTAGGTGAAGCTGTCGCCCAGTTCGACGGCGAGTTCGGCCTCGAAGGCGCTGCTGAACGCGGCAGTTCGCGCTGCACTGTCGCCCAGCACGCGGAATTCGCCCGAAACGGAATCGATCGCGCCGACATTCACGTCCCACGCAGCGGCCTGCATGAAACCGCCGGGCTGCACCGTGTCGCCTTCGATGATCAGCGTACCGCCGCTGACCTTTCGCTCCTCGTAGTAATAGGCGGAACGCTTGCGGTTCCGGAGAGTGTCTGCCGTGACCGAAAGTGCGCCGTCGGCGACGACGAAGCCGGTGTTGTCGATGTGACGGCCGGCCAGCACGATGGCGACATCGGCATCCAGTTCGCCGCCGGGCACCGCAGCAAGCGTGTCCTGCCATTCGGCTGGAAGATGAACCTGCGGATACAGGCGCCCTGCCCGTTCGACGTACCAGAGCATCGGCGCCGACAGCATCGATTGGTGCTCGTCGGTCAGCACGGTACCCATCGCCACCTGGTGTTCGATGGCGAAGGCAGCGCCGTTCGCGGCGAGTATCGCGTGCTGCTGCTGTTGCGGAGACTGGCCGGTGAGCGGGTCCCACGCGAGACCCGGCAGTATCCAGCCGCGATGCGTGGTGGCGAGGAAGGCGTTGCGCAGGGACGCTTCTTCCTCCGCAGGCGTGAGCGCGAACGGCAAATTGCTGGCCAGACCCGGCGGCAACGCATTCATCAGTGCCGCACCGCTGTAGTCACTGACGTGCAGCGCACGGGTGCCGGACGCGCCGAAACCGATGACATCGATGGACGCGGGCGGCCGCTTCAGTTCGGCGGTGCGGTGATGGTAGTCATTGACGAAGTCGAAGCCGTTGCGGATGTCGTCGGCACGAACGACGATGCGGTCGGCATGGATGTTTCCGCTGTTGACGAAAGACGACGGGGCGGTCGGCACACTGGGCGGACTGTCTGGATTCGGCCCCGGATCGGCCGGGTCGTCGGGCAGCCGTACCTCGCTGCGCACGGCAACGACCGACAGCTGACCGCCCGCCTGAATGATGCCGGGCAGCGTGCCGAGTACCACCGAGCCAGCCGTGGTGCGCAACCAGTCGATGGGCTGCAGGCAGTCCGGACTGCAGGGAGCGCCACCGAGCTGCGCATCGAGATCGATGGCGTAATAGGTCGATGTCCAGTCGGCGCGGAGGATTCTGTCCCGATTCAGGAAATCGGCAGTCTCGATGTCGATGTGCCGCCCGACCAGTATCGACGCGCCGATATTGCGGAAGGACGGCGTATCGGCGATCAGGTCGCGACCTGCTGTCATCAGGGCGGACACAGCCGGCGTTTCGATGGTCGCCGAACAGTTCCCGTCGTACTCGGTCAGGCAGCCGTCGAAGCGTTCGTGATCGAAAGTTGCTTGCCGCGTCTCGACCCGTGTTTCGTTCGTTACGCCGCGCGCGACGATGCGCAGATCGCGCTGCGCATCGATGATGGTTTCATTGCGAAAGCTGGCGGTGACGGCAACCCGCACATCGTTGCCGGCTGCGAGCCTGTCGCGATTGACGTAGGGTAGCGTCGTGACGCCGGGCAGCACCTGAAGGCCATCGCGTACAGCCTCTCGCAGGTCACCGCCAGCCCACAGCAGATCGGGGGCATCGACGAGGTGAATATCGCGCGCCGCGCCGAATGACATGAGGCTCGGCATGACATTCGGACTGACCGGCGGCTCGCCCTGATCGACCGGCGCGAACAGGTACAGGTCTCGACCCGCGGTGATGTCGCCGGCAGCCACGACCGGCACCGGATACACGTCGCTGTAACGGCCGCGCTGCGACTGCCAGATGAATGCATCCTGCC
>JAGNYW010000061.1 GCA_017984755.1 Methyloversatilis sp. | reverse complement strand
CGGCGCGGGGGTTTCGGCGAGCACTGCTCGCCGCCCGCAGAGCCGGCTGGCCGTACCAGGCCAGCCGTGGACCGGCGCATGGGTTTCGGCGAGGAATGCAGGGCCCCTGCATGGTGAGCCGGCTCTGCAGGCGACACGGGGCGATGCGGGGCCTCCCTCAGGGCAGGACCAGACCTTCGCGGATGGCGTATTTGGTGAGTTCGGCAACGCTGTGCAGGTTCACCTTGCGCATGATGTTGCGGCGGTGAACATCGACGGTGCTCGCCGCGATGTGCAGCGCAGCGCCGATCTGGGTCGAGTTCATGCCTTCGGCCAGCAGGCACAGCACTTCCTTTTCGCGACGGCCGAGACGGCCGTTGCCCGGGCGGGCGCCCGTTGGCGCGGGCCCGCGCCGGCTCATTTCGGCGAGTGTCGACGCCGCTTCGGGGCACAGGTAAACCCGTCCGGGTGCCGCGTTCCTGATGGCACGGACCAGTTCATCGCCGGCCGCCGACTTCGCGACATAACCGACGGCACCGGCCCCCAGCATTTCGAGCACGAAGCGCTTGTATACATAGGCGGACAGTGCGATCACGCGCACATCCGGGTGCTTATCGAGCACCCGGCGCGTCGCGTCGATGCCGCTGACGCCGGGCATGCTCACATCCATAACGATCACATCGGGTGCATGGCGTTCGGCCAGTTCTTCGACCTGATTGCCGTCGGACGCCTCTGCAACGACCTCGATGCCGGGCGCCTTTTCCAGCAGCGATCGCAAGGCCTCGCGGAACATCGTGTGGTCATCCACCAGCAGCACGCGTGTGTTCATTGCCTGTTCTCCCCCTTCGGAACAGCCGACCCGGTCAAGCCATCATGCAGCGGTACCCGAAGGATGACCGACGTGCCGTCGCCGGGATTGCTGCGTATTTCGAGCTCGCCACCGAGATAACCCAGTCGCTCGCGGATGCTCAGAAGACCGAACCCGCCGACGCCGTTGGCCGGCAGCTTGAAGCTCGGGTCGAAGCCCTTGCCCGCATCACTGACGGAAATGGTGAGCATCCGCGTATCGGATACCGCTGTGACCAGCGCCGCCTCGCAGACGTCGGCGTGCTTGGCGACGTTGATCAGCAGTTCGCGCACCGCGCGGAACAGTGTGGCGCTGATCGCCGGATCGAGTTCCTTGGGCGCGCCATCGTCCTCGATCCGCACGTCGATCTTGTATACATGGCGCATTTCGTCCGCCAGCCAGTGCAGCGCCGGCATCAGACCAAGATCGTAGAGCATGGGCGGACTGAGCTGGAAGGCCATGGCGCGCAACTTGCGGTTGGCAAGATCGACCGCCGCAGAGCATTCGTCCAGCGCCGCACGCTGCGCCCGCGTGAGCTTCAGCGCCTCGAGCGCGCTGACCTTGAGCTTGATGACGGCGATCATCTGGCCGAGGTCATCGTGCAGATCCTGCGCCAGCGCACGGCGCTCGCGCTCTTCGGCCATGGCCAGCGCAGCAGACAGCGCGCGCACCTTGTCGGTGCGCTGCCGCAGTTCTGCCTCGTACTGTTTCGCCAGTCCCTGGCGCTCCACATTCATCGCCTCGAGCGACAGGTGGGTGTCGGTGATGTCGGTGTAGTCGATGATCACGCCGCTCACGGTCTGGTCGTGCGCCTTGTAGGGCAGGATGTGCCGGATGTACCACTGACCCTGTTCCGTGTGGAATTCGTGCTGCGCTGCCGGACTGCCCGCCAATACGCGGGCGGCCGCCTCGATCAGCCCGGGATCGCACAGGGCCGGCGAAAAATCGCGGATCGGTCGTCCGATGTCGCTCTCGAGCAGATTGAACAGCTTGCGCGTAGCCGGTGCAAACCATTTGATGCGAAGCTCCGGGTCGAGGCACAGCGTGGCCACGGCGCTGCTGACCAGCACGTTGCGCAGGTCGTCGTTCGATGTTTCGAGTTCGCGCAACTTGGCTTCGAGCTGCTGGTTCACCGTATTCAGCTCTTCGTTCAGCGACTGCAGTTCTTCCTTCGAACTTTCCAGTTCTTCGTTCAGCGAACGCAGTTCCTCGTTGACCGAAACCACCTCTTCGTTCGACGTGTTCAGGTCTTCGTTCGACGCCTCCAGCCGTTCGATCGTGCTCTGCAGGTCGTCGCGCGTGGCCCGCAATTCCTCTTCCAGCTGATTGACCAGGACGCTTTCGGCGGTCCTTTCGGCAGGCACGAGCGGCGGCACGAGCGGCCGCTGGAAGACCACCAGAAAGAGACGCCCCAGTTCGCCCCCCGGGGTCGGCATCACGGTGATCTGCACCGACTCGAACGCGCCGCCCTTCTTCATGCGCGCATCGGCGACCGTCGTCGTTGCGTCGTTCAGCGCGGCCTGGCGCAGTGCCGCACGCAGCCGCGAGCGCAGTCCGTCGCGTGCCATCGACAGCAGATCCGATGTCGGCGCGCCGCGCGGCCGCACCAGAAAGTCGTCGGTCGGACCGCAGAAGTAAAGCGTTTCGTAACTGCCGTTCACCAGCACCGATGCCGGCGAGAAGGCATCGAGTATCAACTGCTGCGCAACCGATGCCGCCTGGCTCACGCGCGGCACGCGGCGCGCCGGTGCGGTCTGACTGCCGGCGCGTGGCTCGGCCAGGCGCATGGGCAGCGCGATCGACGGGCTGCGCCCGCCCCCTTCTCGACGGAACAGGCGCCATTTGGCCGAAATCGTCTTGAACAGGTCGTCGCGGCCGCATACCGATTCGGCGCTGCCGAGGAACAGGCAACCGTCCGCGTTGAGCGCGAAATGAAAGATGTGCACGATGCGCTGCTGCAGCTCGGCTTCGAGATAGATGAGCACGTTGCGGCAACTGATCAGGTCCACCCTCGCGAACGGCGGATCGGCGAACAGGTTGTGCTCGCCGAAAACCACTGCCTCACGCAGCGCCGGCGCAACCTGAAAACCCTGATGGTCAGTGGTTTCGACGAAATAACGCGCCAGCATCGCCGGCGGTATCTGTGCCGCAACGCCCGCCGGATAGCGGCCCCGGCGTCCGGCATCGAGTGCTTCTTCACAAGTGTCCGTGGCAAAAATCTGCACCGGACAGGTCTTGCGCGCCGCACGCAGCGCGTCGAGCACCACCATGGCCATGGTGTAGGCCTCTTCGCCGGTCGAACAGCCGGGAATCCAGATGCGGATCGGCTGGTCACGATGCTTCGCTGCCACAAGGGGCGCGATGAATCCGGATTCCAGCAGTTGCCACGCCTCGGGGTCACGGAAGAATTCGGTCACGCCGATCAGCAGATCGCGGAACAGCGCATCGACCTCACCCGATTCGCGCTTGAGCAGCGCGGCGTACTGCACATTGCGCCGGATGCCGCGCAGACCCATGCGGCGGCGGATGCGCCGCAGCAGCGTGTTGCGCTTGTAGCCGCCGAAGTCGTAGCCGCGCTGTTCGCGGATGATGGTCAGGATGGACTGCGTGGCCTTTTCGGTGATGTCGTCCTCGCCCGGCACTTCCGGACTGGCCGCATAGGGATGCAGCGCGTAGGCCGTGATGACTTCGGGCATGTTCTCCACCGGCAGCACGTAATTGCACGCGCCGGTGGCGATCGCACTGCGCGGCATGCCATCGAACTGTGCCGTATCCGGGTCCTGCACCAGCACGATGCCGCCATGCGCGGCGATCGCCTTGAGGCCCAGTGCGCCGTCGCTTCCGGTGCCCGACAGCACGATGCCGATCGCCCGGGCGCCGAAGCCCTCGCCGAGCGAGCTGAAGAAGTTGTCGATCGGCAGATGCATGCGCTGCAGCGCATCGCGCGCAGTCAGGCTGAAGCGACCATCGCGCAAAGCAAGGTCGCGATCCGAGGGCGACGTGTAGACGTGATTCGCTTCGATCGGCTCGCCGTCGCGCGCTTCGAGCACCGGCATGCGCGTGACCTTGCCGAACAGCTCGGCCGCGAGGCTCGCGTGGCTGGGGTCGAGATGCTGCACGACGACGAAGGCAACGCCCGTGTCTGCGGGCATTGCCGTGAAAAGACTCCGGATCGCGTCATACCCGCCGGCCGACGCACCGATGCCGACCACACAAACGCACGGACCATCCGGCCCCACGCCCACGGACGTTGCGTCTTCAGGCCTTTCTCCCGCCAGCGACTTTGCCTTCTCGTCCGCTGACCGGAGGCCGGACGCGGAGCTGTTCTTCTTCACCAAGACTGACTCCTCATGCCTGCAGCGCCGGAGCGTTTCAGAAAGCAACGATGCAGGGGCAGTCCGCGCCGTCTGCATGCAGATGGCGGCCATCAACCGCCTGATGTTCCATATTATCTTTTCTGCTGGAGCCAGTCCGAACGTCGGTGAATGGAACCGGACTGGTCACGCCCGCCCGACGCGGCGCACCCGTTTTTCCTGCGCGCGCGCGCTGCGGAACAGCGACACCGGCGTCTGAACACTCGCGGAACCTCGCCGGCTTTCAATGGCGTCGCCGAATCCCGCGCCCCCTGGAATGACGCTCGACGGCAGGAGCGATCCATTGATCGCGAACATGCGCGTTGAACACATGCCGTCCCCCGATCAACGTCCCATTCGCGATCAATGGGCGGCGCGGGGGTTCGGCGAACACCGACGCTGACCGGTTTGCATCGTCTGTTCTACTTGCGGGCTCACTCGCCGATCAGGATGTTGAAGCTCCGCAGGTGCTCCATGATTTCGTCGACGGTGTCCTCGATGTCGCGGCCGCTGGTGTCGACGCGGATTTCGGCGTGCTCGGGCGCTTCGTAGGGCGAATCGATGCCGGTGAAGTTCTTGATTTCGCCGCGGCGCGCCTTCTTGTACAGGCCCTTCGGGTCGCGCTCTTCGGCGACTGCAATCGGCGTATCGACGAAGACTTCGATGAATTCACCGTCTTCCATCAGCGCGCGCGCCATGCGGCGCTCGGATCGGAAGGGCGAAATGAAGGCGGTCAGGACGAGCAGGCCGGCGTCGACCATCAGCTTCGACACCTCGGCCACGCGGCGGATGTTTTCCACGCGATCGGCTTCGGTGAAGCCCAGGTCCTTGTTCAGTCCGTGGCGCACGTTGTCGCCGTCGAGCAGGTAGGTGTGGCGTCCCAGCGCGTGAAGGCGCTTTTCGACCTGATTCGCCAGCGTCGATTTGCCGGCACCCGACAGGCCGGTGAACCACAGCACGCAGGGCCGCTGCCCCTTCATTTCGCCGCGCGATGTCTTGTCCACATCCACGTGCTGCATGTGGATGTTGTGCGACCGGCGCAGCGCGAAGCGCAGCATGCCGGCGCCGATGGTGGCGTTGCTGATGCGGTCGATCAGGATGAAACCGCCGGTTTCGCGCACCTTCTCGTACGGGTCGAACGCGATCGGCCGGTCCACGCTCAGCTTGCACACCGCAATCTCGTTCAGCGCGAGCTGCTTCGCCGCGAGATGCTCCAGCGTATTCACATTCACCTTGTGCTTGATGTCGGTGACGGTGGCGGTGACCGTGCGCGTGCCGATCTTCATCAGATAGGCGCGGCCGGGCATCAGGGGCTCGTCCTGCATCCACACGAGCGTCGCCTCGAACTGGTCGGCCACTTCGGCGGGCGACTCGAGGGTCGAAATGACGTCGCCGCGCGAAATGTCGACCTCGTCCTCCAGCACCAGCGTGATCGACTGGCCCGCGATGGCGCGCGGCAGGTCACCGTCGGCGGTGACGATGCGACTGACCGTGCTGGTCCGCCCCGACGGCTGCACGCGGATGGCCGTACCCGGCGTGATGCTGCCGCCGGCGATCGTGCCGGCGAAGCCGCGGAAATCGAGGTTGGGCCGGTTGACCCACTGCACCGGCAGCCTGAACGGACTTTTCAGGCGGCGCTTCTGATCCACCTCGACCGTTTCGAGATAGCCCATCAGCGTCGAGCCGTGATACCAGGGCATCGCATCGCTCGGAGTGGTGACGTTGTCGCCGCGCAGCGCCGACATCGGAATCGCGACGATGTCCTCCAGACCGAGCTGGCGGGCGAATTCGCGGTAGTCATCGACGATGCGCCGGAAGGTGGCTTCCGAGTAGCCGACCAGATCCATCTTGTTGATGGCGACCACCACGCGCTTGATGCCGATCAGCGACACCAGGAAGCTGTGGCGGCGCGTCTGCGTCTGCACGCCGTGACGGGCGTCGACCAGGATGATGGCCAGATCGGCCGTCGATGCACCGGTGACCATGTTGCGCGTGTACTGCTCATGCCCCGGCGTGTCGGCGACGATGAACTTGCGCCGGTCGGTCGAGAAGAAGCGGTAGGCCACGTCGATCGTGATGCCCTGCTCGCGCTCGGCCGACAGACCGTCGACCAGCAGCGCGAAGTCGAGATCGCCGCCCTGCGTGCCGACCTTCTTCGAGTCGGCTTCGAGCGCCGCCAGCTGGTCTTCGAACAGCATCTTCGATTCGTACAGCAGACGGCCGATCAGCGTGCTCTTGCCGTCGTCCACGCTGCCGCAGGTGATGAAGCGCAGCAGGCTCTTGTGCTCGTGCTGCTTCAGGTAGGCGCCGATGTCCTCGGCGATCAGGTCGGAAACGTGTGCCATGTCAGAAATACCCTTCCTGCTTCTTCTTTTCCATCGAACCCGCCGAGTCGTGGTCGATCACGCGGCCCTGCCGCTCGGAGGTCTTCGTCAGCAGCATCTCCTGGATGATGTCGGTCAGCGTCGCGGCTTCCGACTCGACGGCGCCGGTCAGCGGGTAGCAGCCCAGGGTACGGAAGCGCACGCTCTTCATCATCGGCACTTCACCCGGACGCAGCGGCATGCGCTCGTCGTCGACCATGATCAGCGTGCCGTCGCGCTCCACCACCGGTCGCGGCGCCGAGTAGTAGAGCGGCACGATCGGAATGTTCTGCAGATGGATGTACTGCCAGATGTCGAGCTCGGTCCAGTTCGAGATCGGAAACACGCGGATCGATTCGCCCTTGTGCTTGCGCGTGTTGTAGAGGCTCCACAGCTCGGGGCGCTGGCTCTTCGGGTCCCAGCGGTGCTGCGCGCTGCGGAAGGAAAAGATGCGTTCCTTCGCGCGCGACTTCTCCTCGTCGCGCCGGGCGCCGCCGAACGCAACGTCGAAGCCGTACTTGTCGAGCGCCTGCTTCAACCCCTCGGTCTTCATGATGTCGGTGTGGATCGCCGATCCGTGCGTGAACGGATTGATGCCCTTGGCCAGACCGTCCGGATTCACATGCACCAGCAGATCCATGCCCAGCTTCTTCGCCATCGCATCGCGGAATTCGTACATCGCCCTGAATTTCCACGTGGTATCGACGTGCAGCAGCGGAAACGGCGGCACTGCCGGATAGAAGGCCTTCATCGCGAGGTGCAGCATGACCGCGCTGTCCTTGCCGATGGAATAGAGCATGACCGGGTTTTCGGCCTCGGCCACCACTTCGCGCATGATGTGGATGCTTTCGGCTTCCAGTCGCTGCAGGTGGGTCAGGGTATCGGGGTCGATGAGGTCGGGTGTGGTCTGCATGAGGGATCTCGGAGGTTTTGCAGAAGAAGGGCGCGATGCGACGGGCCGCGCGGGCGAAGTTGCCGCGCCGGAACGGCGAGCGGGTGCAGCGTTGAGTGGTTTGCCGGTATCCGGGTGACTGACCGGCCGGACCGGCAAGGATGACGCCGACCAGCTCACGCGGGGCGATTGTTCGTGCATCCAGCGGCACAGCGCGTCACCGGCCCTGAGCGACAGACCGCTCACCAGCAGGTGCAGCGGCAGCGCGCCCGGCTGCGCGAGCCTGCTCCACAGCGCGATCCAGTCTTCCGCCGTCGGCGTGTGCGGGCAGACCATCCAGTGCAGCTGGCCACGCCGTCCGCGCGCGAACAGCAGCCAATGGCCACCGGATGACATGGTCGAAGGGTGCCAGGGCATGCCGCCCGTCCACCAGGGGTGGCACTTCGGCGTGACTCTGAGCTGCTCGCGCAGCGTGGCTTCGTCGTCGGCGTTCAGCGGAGGCTGCACGCCCCAGCCGGTGCGGTAGCGCGCCAGACTGCGGCGCGGCGGCACGGTGATCTGCTGCTGTTCGAACCATGCGGCCACCGCCTCGTCGCTCCACAGCCGGCAAGGCAGGCCGAGTGCGTCGGGCAGATGTTCAAGCATGGCGGCAAGCAGCCGTTGTTCGACTGTGGCGTCGAGCTTGCGCCCGCTGCCGGACACGCGGCCGCGGCGCTTCAGCAGCAAGGCGCTCCAGCCGCCGGCCAGATAAGCCTTGTGCGCGGCGATGACCGTCGGCGCGCTCAGTTCGACCGCATCCGACACCGCGGCCACAGTCATGCCGGCCAGGCGCAGCTTCACCGCCTGACGGCGGCGTTCGTTGAGGATGTCGGCAGACAGGTTTCGAGCGTCCATTATTCACGGACAGGCGTGTCGGGTGTCCTGTAGAGTAAAACCATTCAGTGCGCAAACACTGTGCATTAATTATTTAATGACCAGCTTTATGCACGCAGTCATGCACTCAGACCGACCGCCCGGAACGCCCCATGAAAACCCTCGCTGAACTCAAGGCGCTGCATGCCGCGCTGCTGGACATCGTGCGCGACGCCGGGCGCTGCGTGATGGAAGTCTACGCAACCGACTTCGAAGTCACTGATAAGTTGGATCAATCTCCGGTCACGCTGGCCGACAGGAAGGCCGACGACCTGATCGTCGCGCGTCTCAAGGCGCTGACTCCCGATCTCTTCATCGTGTCGGAAGAGTCGACGGAAGCAGGCCAGCGCCCGGCAGATGGCGCTTCGTTCTGGCTGGTCGATCCGCTCGATGGCACTAAAGAATTCATCAACCGCAATGGCGAATTCACGGTCAATGTGGCCCTGATCGAGCACGGCATGCCGGTGCTCGGCGTCGTGCTTGCGCCCGCACTCGGCCGCCTGTTTTCCGGCATTGCCGGGGCCGGCGCATGGCTCGAAGACGAAGCCGGCGCGCGTGCCATCGCCTGCCGCACGACGCCGCCCGAGGGCCTGACCGTGGTGGCCAGCCGCTCGCACGGCGACGCCGCGGCGCTCGACGCCTTCCTCGCCGGACGCAAGGTGGCCAGTCTGCGCAACGCCGGTTCGTCGCTGAAGATCTGCCTGGTCGCCGCCGGCGAGGCCGATGTCTATCCGCGTCTCGGCCGCACCATGGAATGGGACATCGCCGCCGGACACGCCGTACTGGTCGCCGCCGGCGGCCGCATCGAACAGCTCGACGGCACCCCGCTGGCCTACGCCAAACCCGATTTCGCCAATCCGCACTTCGTGGCGTGGGGTCTGGGCGACTGATATCGCCACCATGACCGCCTACCTGGTACTGGCATCGATCGGCCTGCTGCTCGCGCTGCTGGTGCATGGGCGCCTGGCGCCGACCATTCTGTTCACCTCGCTGGCCGCCCTCTATTACCTGACCGGTCTGGTCGACCAGTCAGCCTGGCTGTCCAGTTACACCAATGCGCCACTGGCGATTCTCGTCATGCTGCTTCTGGTGTCGCTCGTGCTCGAGCGCTCGCCGGTGCTCGATCACGTCACAGGCGCCCTGCTGCGCGGCAGCCAGGGCTGGGCGATCTTCCGCTTCTCATCGGTCACCTGCCTCTTTTCCGCCTTCCTGAACAACACCGCCGTGGTCGGCGCGCTGCTCGGCGTGGTCACCCGGCAACGTCATCACCCCGCCTCCAAACTGCTCATCCCGCTGTCTTATGCCGCCGTGTTCGGCGGCGTGACCACGCTGATCGGCACCTCGACCAACCTGGTCGTCAGTTCCTTCATGGTCAATGCCGGCCTGCCGCCGCTCGGCATGTTCGACCCGGTGTGGGTCGGCGTGCCGGTCGCGCTGGTCTGTGTGGTCGTCATGTCGCTCGGCGCGCGGCTGCTGCCGGCACACGATGCGAACAGCCGCGAGGCGCAGCTGGCCTACTTCCTCGAAGCACGGGTAGAGCCCGGCTCCGCGATGGCCGGGCGCAGCATCGAGCAGAACCGCCTGCGCAGCCTCGACGGCCTGTTCCTGCTCGAAATCGTGCGCGACGGGCGCCTCATTTCACCGGTCACGCCGGCCGAAATGCTCGAGGTGGGCGACGTGCTCATCTTCACCGGCGAGATCGACAAGGTGCAGGCCCTGCAGCGCTTCGACGGGCTGCAGGTGTTCGGCGTCGAAGCCGATTCGCTGCTGCGCTCCAATCTGGTCGAAGTGGTTGTGTCCAGCCAGTCAGAACTGGCCAACCGCACGCTGCGCGACGTCGATTTCCGCACCATGTTCGACGCTGGCGTGGTCGGCATCCGCCGCGGCGACAAGCGGCTCACCGGGCAACTCGGGCGCATTCCGCTGCGCGTCGGCGACAGCCTGCTGCTCGCCGTCGGCCCCGATTTCAGCCAGCACCGCAACCTTGACCGCAATTTTCACGTGCTGGGCGGCTCGCCCGTGCGCCCGCGCCTGACCCCGCTGCAGAACCGGCTCACGCTGGGCGGCTTCGCACTGGTGGTCGCCCTGTCGGCGATCGGCGTGATGTCGCTGTTCAGCGGGCTCATGCTGCTCATGGCCGCACTGCTGCTCGGTCGCCTGCTGACCCTGGGCGAAATGAGGCGCCGCTTTCCATTCGATCTCGTGCTGGTGATCGGCTCGGCGCTCACCATCGCGCAGGTGCTCGAAAGCAGCGGCGCCGCCGCCATCGTGGCTGGCGCCATGCGCAGCATGTTCGACGGCCACGGCGCGTGGGGCACGTTGATCGGGGTCTATCTGCTGACCGTGCTGCTCACCGAACTGGTCACCAACAACGCCGCCGCCGCGCTGGCCTTTCCCATCGCAATCTCGACTGCCCGCGCCCTCGACGTGGATCCCATGCCCTTCGTCATGGTCGTGCTGTATGGCGCCAGCGCCGGCTTCATCGTGCCATTCGGTTACCAGACCCACCTGATGGTCTATTCACCCGGCCGCTACCGCATGCTCGACTTCGTGCGTGCCGGCCTGCCCGTCTCCATCGCCTACGGCTGCACCGTGCTCCTGCTCGTCCCAGTCTTCTTCCCATTCGCCCGCTGAGCACATACATCGCCGGCTGCATGCAGTGCCAGCCGTCGGCCGCTCCTGCATCCGCGCGTCATTCAGGCCGTGTCACTGAATTCCTCGACGCCATCGAATCCCGCGTCGGTCCCCTCGATGACATGGCGCTTTTTGGCGGAAGCAATCCAATGATCGCGAACAGCCCCTGAGAATTCGGCCTGTAGTGCGTGCACTACAGAACATTCACATCTGTCGCGATACCGGGTCGGAAGGCGGCTGCCTACGATGGGCACCATGAACCGCCCTGGAGACCTTCCGATGATGACGCAACGCAAGCGCGGCTTCCGGCTTGGCATCTACGTGTTCAAGGAGGCCGAGATCATCGACTTCACGGCGCCGCATGGCGTGTTCTCGGTGGCACGGCGATTCGACCCCGAACTGGACGTGTTCCTGATCGCCGACGCGATGCGGCCGGTGCAGGCGCAGGCCGGCTTCACGGTGCTGCCCAATTACAGCTTCGCCGACCGGCCGGCGATGGACGCCTTCCTGATTCCCGGCGGCGCCGGTACGCGGCAGGAAACGTGGAACACGCATCTGCACGACTACATCGGTTCGCTGCCGCCGGCCTGCCTGCTGACCAGCGTGTGCACCGGCTCCTGGATCTACGGCCACATGGGCCTGCTTGACGGCATCCCGGCGACCAACCGCAAGGAGCCCGACCGGCTCGAGGCGTCGCACCTGGGCAAGGTGCCGATCGATCGCCTGGCCGAAATCGCGCCGGCCTGCCGCATTTCGCGCGCCCGGGTGGTGGATGCCGGACGCATCGTCACAGCGGGCGGCATCGC
>JAGNYW010000060.1:6846-11830 GCA_017984755.1 Methyloversatilis sp. | reverse complement strand
GCCGGTACCGGCATGAACGATCTGGCCGACGAACTGGGTTTCTTCGTGCTCTACCCGGCGCAGTCGACGGCGGCCAACCCGCAGGGCTGCTGGAACTGGTTCGAACCGGAGCACCAGCAGCGCGGCAGCGGCGAACCGGCGCTGATTGCCGCCATGACGCGCGCGGTGATCGACGCCCACGGCATCGATGCGCGTCGCGTCTATATCGCCGGCATGTCGGCCGGTGGGGCCATGGCCGACATCGTCGGCGCGGCCTACCCCGACATCTTCGCCGCGGTCGGCGTCCATTCCGGCTTGCCCGGCGGGTCGGCCGGCAATACCAGCGAGGCGTTCGCCGTGATGGGCAGCGGCGACCCGGAAACGCCGGCGCAGCCGGTCTCCCGCACGTCTGGCGACACAGGCCGGCCCATGCAGAAAGCGGTACCCATCATCGTGTTTCACGGCGACCGGGACCGCATGGTGCACCCGCGCAATGGCGAGCGGGTGGTGGCGGCAGCACTGGACCGCGTCTCCGCCGGTGCTCCGAAGTATCGGGCTGTGTCGGCGCGGCCGCCGCGCATCGAAAAGGGCATGTCGGCACAGGGGCGCCACTACACGCGTACCACGCACGACGATCACGAAGGCAGCCCGGTGGTCGAGCACTGGCTGGTGCATGACTCCGGTCACGCCTGGTCGGGTGGCCGGGCCGAAGGCTCCTACACCGATGTGCAGGGGCCGGACGCCACGCGGGAAATGCTGAGGTTCTTCTTCGCGCAGTCACGCGCCGGCGACTGAACGCCGGCGCGTGACTGGATTCAGTCCCCGGCTCAGGCAGTCCGGCGACGCCGGTGTGCGGCACCCCCCAGCAAGGCCAGGCCGCACAGCATCATGGCCCAGGTTTCCGGTTCCGGAATCGGTGCGGCGGGCAACGGGGCATCGACCGAAGCTGCAGCGGCAAGGGCGCCGCCCACGCCGCCGCTGCCGAAGCCTTTCACGTCCGGTGACGCCAGTCCTTCGGCTTTGCCGGTGGAAAAATTCCATTCGAAAGACACGGGTTTCGTCACCTGCCCGGACTTGTCGAGCGACCACACGGTCTGCCTGATCGACCTGAACACCATCGATTCGCTCACCGTGTCGTCCGCCAGCTCGAGATCGGTCAGGAAAGGTGCTTCCATCACCATCTGCATCAACGTCACCGGACCGGAGCTGGTCTGCGTGACGTATTCGAAGGTTGCGGTCGGCAATGCCTTCCCGCCTGCTATCGCAGCCAGCGTGTAGGGGACGCTGCGGTCCATCGCCTGCGTCCAGCTGAAGGTGTCCGGCATCACCTTGCCCACGCTGGCGCCGCCGCCCTTGGTCCACGATGAATCGGCGCTCATGCCCCATGAGGCATCGCTGACCTCGATCCAGTTTTCGTAGTCGCGCACCGTGCTCTCGCCCGCGATGGCGCCGGTCGGCGACCCGAAGCGCAGGAAGAGGCCTGAACCGCTGCCAGTCGACCCCGGGCCCATGACGGCGGCCGAACCGCCACTCACATTCACATTGCCCGTCGCGACATCCCAGGTCGTGGTGACCTTGTCGCCCGGCTTTCCACCTGCGCCGATAGGTGTGTAGGCGAGTTCGAGGGACTTGTAGACCATCGACGCGTCGACCTGCGGCGCTTCGTGCGACGGGAACGTGTACGAAAGATCAGTCAGGAAGGAATTTTTCGTCGTGATCGTCATGTAGGACGACGGGGCAGCGCCGGGCGCAAACGACGTCTGCTTCGTGAAGTCGAACCTGGCGGTCCCCAGTGCCTTGCCCGTGGTCATCTGCTTTGCCAGTTCGGGAACGCTGGCGTCCAGCGACTGCGTCCATGACAGAGCATCGGGAACAGGTTTCCCGATGCTGACGCCGGCGCCTTTCAGGTAGGACACCTCCGCGCTCACCTCGAACTGGGGGGCGCTCACGTCAATCCAGTCCTTGTGATTCGCTTCCGTGCTCGAGCCCTTGATGTCCGGGGCTTTCAGTTCCAGAAAGACCTTGCTTTCGGCGATGGCCGGGCTGACTGCGGCGCAGCCCAGGAGGGCCGCGAGCAGGGCGACCGGTTTCAGACAGGTTCCGTGAAGGGTTTTCATTGCATTGACCTCGGGCTTTTGCATCGAACTTCCATCGGGCGGCCACCTTGTTCCGGCGCCTGCCCACGAGGCCGGACAACACGACCCGTCCGGCGAGGAAACGAGTATCCGGGCGCGTCGGCAGGGCGTCAATCGCGCACGAACGGGCACCCACTGCGGGTGCCCGGTGTGGCGATGTCGGTTGATGACCCTACCGTTAATGTGGCCTTAAGAAAGCCGCCGGAGGATGCCGCGAGGCCGGACGGGCGCACCCGCCGCGGCTTTCGCCATTCACGTCCGGAGGGGACCCGCGTCATGAAGCTCAGACTTTCAGTCATTGCCACGCTCGGCGCCTTCGCCTTCACGCCGCAGCTTGCTTCTGGCTCGGTGATCGGCTTTCTCGGAAATTTCGACGTGATCAACGACACCGGCAGCACGGCGCACGGTTTCGAGATCGAGCTCGAAGGGCTGCATGCGTCGGACATCACCGACACCTTCGGCGGCGAGGGCCGGGGTTTCCCGTCGGGCCGCGGCTTTGACCCGGCGACCAGCGTGCAGCGCTATGGCGCGCCGAGTGTCACCGAGTATGCGGAAGGCGGCGTCTTCGGCACCCGCGTCACCTATTTCGGGCTTTTCGACGGAACGCAGTGGGATTTCGGCACACCCAGCGGCACCTTCGTGACGCCGGGCGACAACTGCTGGTCCGGCGGCGGTGTCGGCTATGGGGCCGGTACACCATGCGACCACTTCGGTGTCGGCACCAGCAGGACGCCGACGAAGACGAAGTACAGCTGGCTCCTCGAAACCGCGACGCCCGGCGTACTGAGCAACGGGGTCGTCGCACTGCCGGCGCCGGCGTGGCAGGTCGAGCCGTCGCCGGTCGTCGGCCAACCGCCCGTTGTCGCGGCGCAGATTCAGGCGCCCCAGCCGGAAAACGAAGCGCAGTTCGGCGAGGCGATCTGGGTCAAGGTGTTCACCACCGAGCTGGAAAACGAGGTCGAGCTGGAAGACCTGATCGGCGGCAACCCGGTGATCGATCAGGCGCTGGGCAAGACGGAAATCGAATGGCAGCTGCTGCAGACCGATCCGGGCAATCCGGAAGCCGGCAGCCTGGAGAGCGGTTACGGCGTGCCGGTCGGTCCGGACGCGGCATCCATCGTCCGTCGCTACGAGTTCTATCGCTACAGCGGCACCTACGATCTGGAGACGCATGAAGCGGATGCGGGAAGCGACTCGCATCCCAATCACCCGGAGCTCGAAGGCTATGACCCCGCCCTGCCGACCGAGCTGGGCAGCTACATGGGCGCACAGAACGCCGCGGTCAACCTTGCCGTCGCCGCCGTGCCGGAAGCGGACACCTGGGCCATGCTGCTCGCCGGCCTCGGCCTGAGCGGCGGTATTGCGCGTCGTCGCATGCGCCCGGTGGCAGTCCGATGATCGGTCCGGCAGGCACGTGAAGAAGGGGGCTGCGGCCCCCTTCTCCATTCCGGCAGCACAGTGCAGCCAGTCTGTTGCGCGTCACCCCGGGGTTGTCAGCCCTTTTCGCCCGTCACGGTCGTTGTCGCCTTCTTCCTCGCCGCTGCACGCGGCGTCCGGCTGCGCTGCATGCGCATCAGGCGGCGGCGGATTTCGTCGGAATCCATCCACTCGTCGCTGCCCTTCAGGATGTGCGTGATCTCGCTCTCGCTCAGGAAGGGCGTGCACAGGCGGCTCATCACCTTTTCGAACCAGCTGCTGACCGCGATCACCTCGGCCTGCTGTTCGTTGCCGCGGCCGGCGAAGCTGCCCGAGTAGATGTGGAACATGAGCTGGCAGTTGTCATGCACCACCAGCTCGTCGCCGGACAGGAAGATGAGCGCCGCCATCGAGTAGGCGCGGGCTTCCAGCACGGTGATCACGTGCGCTTCCGAGGCGAGGATGTTGTTGATGATCTGCAGGCCGGTGTCGAATTCGCCGCCGGGGGAGTTGATGTGCAGATAGATGAGGTCGGTTTCGCTGGCCGTGCGCAGCGTGTAGAACAGTTCGGTGTAGTACTGGGGTTCCTGGATGTCGCCGCACAGGTAATACGAAATCTGGTGGATCGGAATCTGCCGCTCGTAGCGGATCAGGCCGCGGAACGGAACGGCGTCTGCCGGGCTGTCTTCGTCGGTGTCGGGCGCTGTGGTGTGTCGCTGCATGGTGACCTCCAGGGCAAGCTGCACGGATTATGGGCGAAGCGTCACCGGCTGACCAATCCGGCCTGGCCGGATCAGGCTCGCAGAAGGGTGGGCTTCGCGGGCGGGCACAGGCAGACATGAGACGTCCGCCCGTGCACCTCGCCACGGAGCGGAGAAGCGGGGCAGTCATCGGGCCAAAGCGCCATCGGATGCGCGACACGCTTGCGCGGTGCCCGGTGGGCGGGGTCAGCCGGGAACGTTCTGCAGTGCTGCAGCGGGGTGGGATGCCTGGGCGACTGACACGCCGGCCAGGTGAAGGGACCAGTCAACGATCTCGAGGCGTCCGTCGGCGTGCTCGACCAGCGCGGTGAGGCTTTCCACCCAGTCGCCGTCGTTGCAGTACAGCACACCGTCGATCATGCGCATTTCGGCGTGGTGGATGTGCCCGCACACCACGCCCTGTACGCCCCGCGCCCGTGCTTCGCGCGCGACGGCTTTTTCGAAGTCGCCCACGTAACTGACTGCGCGCTTGACCTTCAGCTTGAGGTATTTGCTCAGGCTCCAGTACGGCAGGCCGATGCGCGCGCGCAGCGAATTGAAGTGACGGTTGATGCGCAGGGTGAGCTCGTAGGCCCAGTCGCCCACATAGGCAAGCCACTTGGCGCACTGGATGACGCCGTCGAAATAGTCGCCATGCGTGATCCACAGCTTGCGGCCGTCGGCGAGCTCATGGATGTACTCATCGACCACGTC
>JAGNYW010000060.1:0-6746 GCA_017984755.1 Methyloversatilis sp. | reverse complement strand
CCGCCGATGTAGCTGACGTGCTCCACCGTGCCGTCGTGGGGCGCGTGAAAGCGGTGGTACATGCTGGAGGTCAGCCGAAGCGTGATGTAGGTGCCGCCCTCGAACGGTGCCGCGCGTTCGGCGCGGCCGAACAGGTCGGCCATGCGATACGGAAAGCCCTTCGCCTGCAGCACGCTGCCCTGTTCCACCGTGCCGCAGGCGCCGACGATGCCGTCGCACGGACTGGCCAGCACGCGCGGGTCGGGGTCGACGCTGCGCGCACCGGGCTTGAGCTCGCGCGTGAAGCAGTCATGCAGCGAATCGAAGCGCTGCCTGCGTGCGTCGCTCAGATCCAGTTCGGTGAACATGCGCCACACCGCGATCGAGGCCCGGCACACCCACGGGTTGCGGATCTTCGAGAAGCGGCCCATGAAGAGCGTCAGTGCATGGCGCGGCACCCGGTTGGTGAGCAGGAAGTTCAGGTCCTCCTGCAGCAGCAGGCGGTCGCGCAGTCGCGTCAGCACCGGGCCCACTCAGGCTACCCCGAGGTGTCGCGCACGGTCTGCCGTGCCGGCAGCGAGCGCGTGCCGACGCATAGCGTCGATGCCGGCGGGCCTTGCAAAAGTCCTGCAGAACTTCATCGCTCTCTCCATGCAGCGCAGCACCACCACTGTTTGCCGATGGTGGGCAGCCGGCGTGACGCTGGCGTGAAGCGATGGGGTCATTTCAGTGACGGAATTACCGATGTCGATTCATTCATCAAGCTGTCAAGGCCATGACTTAAAAGTGAGGTGTCACGACCACCCGAGGCAAGCATGAACGAACCCCTTGCAATGACCGCCCTGACGCTGGCCGGCCTGGCTGCGCTGGTGCCGATGGCACGTCGGCGGCTCGAGCTTTCGCTGGCCAAGCATCCTTCACTCACCGGCCACTCGCGCATGGCCAAGCGGGTCGCCTCGCTGTTGCCCGGCTACGCCTATGACGAAGCGCGCTTCTTCGGCGCCGACGGTGCACCGCCTGACCTGCAGGCCCGTCGGCGTGCAGGTTTCATGCGCCTGGCCGATCAGCTCAACACCCGGCACGCAAAATCGATCGCGCTGACCCGGCAGGCCCGCGAGCACTTGCCCGACCTGCAATTCACCGGCAGCTACCGGGTGCCCTACCAGTTCAGTCCTTACCTGCGCCAGCATCTGGCGGTGGGATCCTTCGTGCAGGGCAGCGACGGCGTGATGCTCACGGATCTCGATGGCGAGCGCTTCTACGACCTGACCGGTTCGTACGGCGTGAACGTCTTCGGCAATGATTTCTACAAGGCGTGCATCGCCGAAGGCAGTGCGCGGGTGGCCGAACTCGGCCCGTTGCTGGGTAGCTACCATCCGGTGGTGGCCTCGAACGTCGAACAGCTCAGCCGCATTTCGGGCCTGCCGGATGTGTCCTTCCACATGAGTGGCACCGAAGCCGTGATGCAGGCCGTGCGTCTCGCGCGCTATCACACGCGACGCCAGTATCTGGTGCGCTTCTCTGGCGCATACCACGGATGGTGGGAAGACGTGCAGCCCGGTCCCGGCAACCCGCTGCCGCCGGGCAAGACCTACACGCTGAAGGAAATGGATGCGGACACGCTGCGCGTGCTGCGCAAGCGGCGCGACATCGCATGCGTGCTGGTCAATCCGCTGCAGGCGCTGCATCCCAACCGCTCAGCCCCGGGCGACAGCGCGCTGGTCGACAGCGGACGCAGCGCACACTTCGACCGCGAGGCCTACACCGCATGGCTGAAGCAACTGCGCGAGGTGTGCAGCGAGCGCGGCATCGCACTGATTTTCGACGAAGTATTCGTCGGCTTCCGGCTGGCGCCGGGTGGCGCGCAGCAATATTTCGGCGTGCAGGCCGACATGGTCACCTACGGCAAGACGCTGGGCGGCGGTCTGCCCGTCGGCGTGGTGTGCGGCAAGCGGGAATGGATGAAGCGCTTCCGCGAAGAACGGCCGGCCGACATCTGTTTCGCACGCGGTACCTTCAACTCGCACCCGTATGTGATGGGCGCCATGCAGGTCTTCCTGGAACGGCTGCAGAGCGCGCCCGTCCAGGCCCTGTACGCCGATCTCGATGCAGTCTGGAACGCCCGCGCAGAGCAGCTAAACGGACGGCTGCAGGAAACCGGGCTGCCGGTGCGGGTGGCAAACCTCGGCAGCATCTGGACAGTGAGCTACACGCAACCGTCGCGCTACAACTGGATGCTGCAGTTCTATCTGCGCGAACACGGTCTGGCCTTGTCCTGGGTGGGCACCGGTCGTCTGGTGTTCAGCCTGAACTACACCGCTGCCGACTTCGATGCGGTGTGCGACCGGTTCGTGGCTGCGGCCGCTGCGATGCAGGCGGATGGCTGGTGGTGGAACGATGCGTCGCAGACCAACAAGTCCATCCGCCGCAGTGTGCTGCTGGAGATGCTGCGGCACCGCTTCTGAACGGTGCCGCGTTCGCGTCAGTGGCTGGCGCGGACGTGATCCATCGGATCCAGCAGTTCGCCGCGCAGCAGATGCAGCGGCGCGCGCCAGTAGAGCATCACGTCATGCACCGGGTCGGTCAGAATCTTGGTCGCCCAGGCCAGACCGGCCGTGACACCTTGCAGAAAGAAGAGGTGCGTCGTACGGAACAGCAGCCCCGCCACACCGAGGCTCAGCCACGCCATGCCGACGTCGTTCAGCCATTCGCGAGGCGAGGTCGACGGTTCGATCAGGCCACCGACGGAGGGCGCCAGCCACAGTACCAGCGGCACCAGCACCCACACGGCCAGCAGCACCACCTTGCGGTTCAGGTTGTAGCCGACCTTGATGGCTTCCTTGTGCTCGAAGGTGGCCTGGTTGACATGGTCGTAGCCCCGGGGCTCGAAGAAGAAGTGTCCCGCCTGCCGGGTCGTCATCGACACGCCCCACGCAATGAGCGCCGAAAGTGCGGGATCGAAGAAGAGCACGACGTAGGACACCAGGAAGCTCAGGGCACTGACGAAATGCAGCGCCTGATTGATGTAACTCTGGTGGTAGTAGCGATGGTCGTCCCAGCGCTGGGTTTTCAGTGTCTGCGCAAACGTATTCAAGTTCAGGGCCTCCTCGGATAGGGCGTGCAATCGCGGATCCGGATTTTCCGGATGTGACGATGCTGACGCGATGCGGTGAAGCTCGCATGACGGTTCGATGTCGCTTTGACGAATGGGCGCGCTGTCATCGAACTGTTGCAGGACGCGTGCAGGATGGACGCATGGACTACACCGCCGCCCTGGACATCGAGGTCGACAACTATCTGCCCGCACGCCGATCGCTGCGTGTGGCGGTGGTCACCGAGACCTACCCGCCGGAAGTCAACGGCGTCGCTGCCACCATCGCGCGCGCGGTGGATGGTCTGCACGCGCGGGGGCATGAGTTGCAGCTTGTGCGCCCGCGGCAGGAAAAGGCCGATCTGGCCGCACAGGACGAACGCTTCGCCGAGGTGCTGATGCGCGGGCTGCCCATTCCGCGCTACCCGCAGCTGAAGATGGGCGTGCCGTCGAAGCGCGCGCTGCTTCGCCTGTGGACGGTCCGCCGACCCGATGTGGTGCATCTGGTCACCGAAGGCCCCCTGGGCTGGTCCGCGCTGCAGGCGGCCGGTCAGCTGAAGCTGCCCGTAGTGAGCGACTTCCGCACCAATTTCCATGCTTACAGTCGGCACTACGGCGTGGCGTGGCTGCGCAACCCGATCATGGCCTACCTGCGCAAGTTTCATAACCGCACGCTGTGTACGATGGTGCCCACCGATGGCTTGCGCGGCGAACTCATGAGCAGCGGCTTCAAGGGCCTGCGCGTGGTGTCGCGCGGGGTCGACACGCGGCTGTTCGACCCTTCGCGACGCAGTGAAGCCTTGCGGCAGCAGTGGGGCGCGGGCCCCCGCGACATGGTCGTGATGTGTGTCGGCCGGCTGGCCGCCGAGAAGAATCTTGATGTGCTGCTGCAGGCCTGCGAGGGCATGCGGACCATTGACCCGCGCATGCGGCTGGTGCTGGTGGGTGACGGACCCGAGCGCAGCGCCCTGCAGCAGCGTTGTCCGTCGGCGGTGTTCGCGGGCCTGCGTCGCGGCGAAGATCTGGCGGCGCACTACGCCTCGGCCGACCTGTTCCTGTTCCCGAGCGTGACCGAAACCTTCGGAAATGTGCTGCCCGAAGCCATGGCGAGCGGTCTGGCGGTGGTGGGCTTCGACTATGCCGCCGCACATCAGGTGGTGCGCCATGGCGACAACGGCCTGGTCGTGCCTTACGGCGACGATGCGGCTTTCTGCTCCGCCGCCCGTCTTCTGGCGGGCCAGACGGAGCGGGTGCGCGGCATGGGCGTTCAGGCGCGCGCGACAGCCTGCCAGCTGGATTGGGGGCGCATAGTGGAACAGATCGAATCGGTCTACGAGACAGCCATCGGGCAGGTGTCGGCGGCACGCTGATCAGGCTCCACTGGCGCGCCTTCCGGCCGTCCTCAGGGCGGGTAGCTGGCGCCGACGCGGAAGAACTCCTGAATCAGGAAGTCCTCCAGTTCCGCGTTGTTCTCGGGCGCGGCGGACAGGATGACGGTGCGCCCGAGGCGGCGCGATTCCCAGTTGAAATTGCCGGTGTAGTAGCGGCGGATCAGTTCGATCATGCGGCGGACCATCGCCCGCTCGATGTCGCCGTTGAGGCCGGCATCGACTTCGATGAATTCCCGCCTGGCGTTGCTGGCATCGGTAGTCCAGCCGCGGAACAGGAAGGCCCCCATGCGCACGCCCTTGCGCGTGATCTGGAAAACGCCGCTGGCGCCCTGCTGCTGCAGATTGCGCTTGATGACGGCGGCGGCGGTCTCGTCGGCCGACGGACCCTGCTCCCGCGCGATGCCGGTCGCGCGCTCGCGTCCTTCGGATTCTTCGGCGATGCGGCGACGTTCCCGCTGGCGATTGACGAAGGACATCATGTCTGTCGGCGCGTCGTCAGTGGTCGGCCGTGGTGGTGGTGCCGGCTGCGTGTCGGGCACGCGCAGCACGTCGGGCGGTGCCGCCGCGGGCTTGCGCGGCTTCTCCGCCCTTTCGCGTGGCTTGACCTTCGGTTTCACGCGCGGCTTGGGCGGCGGCGGTGTCGGCTCGACGGCGGGCTTGCGCGGTGGTGCCTTGGCGACCGGTGCTTCCGGTTCGATCAGGCGAACGCTGATGGGCTCTTCTGAGCCGATCGGCTGGGCCGGCTCCTCCTTGGGCCGCATGATCAGATAGACCGTAAGCAGATGCAGCAGCACGGCCGCGATCAGTGCGACCAGCGCGCTCGGCCGTACACTGAAGTGCACGCGGGTATCGCCCAGCGCGTTGCGTTCGATCGACAGCTGAATCGGCGCAAAGCTGCTGGTCTGGCGTCGACTGCGGGAATTTGCGTACATCGGCTGATCGGGGGTGTGCGGACAGGCAGGTGGTTCGGGCGTCGGCGTCGCACCTTGAGGCGGCGCCCGACGCTGTGAGTCCATCATTCCTGATCAGCGTTCAAGAAATTTCTCAGCGGGCGGTCGGCTTGATCTTGCCGCAGTCTGCGGCCACCCAGTTTGCGTCGGTTTCGGCCTTCATGGCGCCTTCGTCCGATTTCATGTTCACCTTCGAGGTGAAATGGGTCGGGCTGTCGATCAGCGCTTCGAAATCGCCAATGGCCTTCGGCTCGGTGCACTGGATGCGGCCCGCGACCCGGTTGCCGGTGTTAACCACGTCAGTGTACTTGCAGTCGCCCTCGGACTTCCCCGAATAGACTCTGGCGCCCTTCGCGTCTTCCGGCGTGATGCACACGCGGATGCTGCCCCCGCTGCCCATCGATACGCCCTGTGCTGCCATCTGCTGCTCCATCATGCGGCGCGCCTCGGGCGGCAGATTCTTCATCTGCGCCTGCATTTGCGCCATCTGCGCCGCCATGTCCGGCATGCCGGGCATGTCCAGCTTCGATCTGAATTCCCACAGGCCGGGCTTGATGTCGGCGGCCTGCGCCGTGGCCAGCAGGCCCGGCAGCATGAGGAGGGGTGCGAAAAGTTTCATCTTCAAGGTGTGACTCCCGGGGGTTCGGTGGCCGGCGGTACCGGTGCGACATAGCTGGCGACCAGGATCAGCGCGCCGATGCCGAGCAGCGATGCCGTCCATTCGACCGTACCGGCGCTGGCCAGATCGACCATCAACAGCTTGGCCCCGACCGCGGCCAGCAGCGCGAATCCTGCAAACCACAGCGCACGGGCGCGCCGGCGGGTGGCGTGGATCATCAGTGCGAGCGCCGCCAGTGTCCAGGTCAGCGACAGGGCAGCCTGCAAAAGGGTCGATTGGAACATGGCAGCCGCAGACCACGCCACCCCGGCGAGATGATGCACGGACCGGGCGACCAGCGCCGATACCCACAACAGACCGGCGGCGCCGATCAGCGATACCGGCAGAAGCCGGCGCCTTGCCAGCCACAGCAGCGCTGCGATGCTGGCCAGATCGAGTGCCGACGCGAGCGGCAGGTAGCGCAGCGCCGAGCCGCCGTCGTGCGCAGTCTGCAGTGCCGCCACCGTCAGCAGCAGCAGGCCGCAGACCGGCCACAGCACCCAGCGGACGTAGCCGTCGCGATGCATGGCCCAGGGCCAGCGCGTATCTGCTGTCTGCAGGGCACGGTGCAGCGTGCGGCCAGCCAGCAGCCAGACGGCGATCCAGGCCAGCCAGGACCACAGGTCCTGACCCGGCAGCCACACCTGCAGCCAGCTGCCGGCTTCGATGCCGGCCGA
>JAGNYW010000024.1 GCA_017984755.1 Methyloversatilis sp. | reverse complement strand
CTGAAGACGATGCGGCCGGCGCGGTCGGGCGGGGCGGCGGCCAATGACGATGCGCCGCAACTCAAGGCAGCGGAACTCAAGGCGGCAGAACCCGACGGCGACTACCGGACGCGCTATCAGGTCGGCTATGCGCAGCATCTGCGCGATGCGCTGCCCAACGCCACCTTCGTCGCCTTCACCGGCACGCCGGTATCGAGCGAAGACCGCGATACGCGCGCCGTGTTCGGCGACTACATCCACGTCTACGACATGCAGCAGGCGCGCGAAGACGGTGCGACGGTCGCGATCTACTTCGAATCGCGGCTGGCCCGGCTGTCGCTGAAGCAGGAAGAACTGCCGCACATCGACGACGAGGTCGACGAGCTGGCCGAAGACGAAGAAGAGAGCCAGCAGGCAAGGCTGAAGAGCCGCTGGGCCGCGCTGGAAAAGGTGGTCGGCGCCGAACCGCGCATCGCCCGCGTGGCGGCCGATCTGGTCGCGCACTTCGAGGCGCGCAACACGGCGCAGACCGGCAAGGCCATGGTCGTGGCGATGAGCCGCGAAATCTGCGTGCATCTGTACGACGCCATCGTGGCGCTGCGCCCCGACTGGCATGACGAAGACCCGGAGAAGGGCGCGATCAAGATCGTGATGACCGGCTCGGCGTCGGACCGCGCACTGCTGCGGCCGCATATATATAGCGCGCAGGTGAAGAAGCGGCTGGAGAAGCGTTTCAAGGCGCCGGACGATGCGCTGCGCCTGGTCATCGTGCGCGACATGTGGCTGACCGGCTTCGACGCGCCGTGCATGCACACGCTCTACATCGACAAGCCGATGAAGGGCCACAACCTGATGCAGGCGATCGCCCGGGTCAATCGGGTGTTCAAGGACAAGCAGGGCGGGCTGGTGGTCGATTACATCGGCATCGCCAACGAACTGAAGAGCGCGCTGAAGGAATACACGGCCAGCAACGGGCGCGGCCGGCCGACGGTGGATGTCGCCGAAGCGTATGCCGTGCTGGCGGAAAAGCTCGACGTGCTGCGCGCGCTGCTGCATGGCTACGACTGGAGCGACTTCCTGACCGCCAGCCACAAGCGCTGCGCCGGGGCGGCCAACCATGTGCTCGGCCAGCCGGACGGCAAGAAGCGCTTCGCCGACACCGCGCTGGCCATGAGCAAGGCGTTCACGCTGTGCTGCACGCTCGACGAAGCGAAGGCGGTGCGCGAGGAAGTGGCTTTCTTCCAGGTCGTGAAGGTCATCCTCACCAAGCGCGACCTCACGCAGCAGAAGCGCACCGACGATGCGCGCGAACTCGCCATCCGCCAGATCATCGGCTCGGCCGTCGTGTCGGACGAGGTGGTGGATGTGTTCGACGCGGTCGGTCTCGACAAGCCGAACATCGGCATTCTCGACGACGACTTTCTCGCCGACGTGCGCAACCTGCCGGAGCGCAATCTGGCGGTCGAACTGCTGGATCGGCTGCTGCAGGGCGAAATCAAGTCGCGTTTTGCCGGCAATGTGGTGCAGGAGAAGAAATTCTCGGAACTGCTCGCCAACGTCATCACGCGCTACCAGAACCGCGCCATCGAAACCGCGCAGGTGATCGAAGAACTGATCGACATGGCGAAGAAGTTCAAGGCCGCCGCCAGCCGCGGCGACGAACTCGGCCTGACCGAAGACGAAGTGCGCTTCTACGACGCGCTGGCCGACAACGAATCGGCCGTGCGCGAACTGTCGGACGAAACGCTGAAGAAAATCGCCCACGAACTGACCGAAAACCTGCGCCGCAACATCACCGTCGACTGGTCGGCCCGCGAAAACGTGCGTGCCCGGCTGCGCCTGATGGTGAAGCGCATCCTGCGCAAGTACAGATACCCGCCCGACCTGCAGGAAGCCGCCGTCACGCTGGTGCTGCAGCAGGCCGAGGCGCTGGGCGAGGCGTGGGCGGTGTGAGCGGTTCTTCCGGTTGGGGGCGGCGTGGCTGATCGGTTCAAGGTTGCGGCGGCGGCCGTGCTGTGCGCCGGCCTGCTGCCGGCCTCGTGCCAGGCGTTTGGCGATGCAGCGGGTGACGTGCTGGGCGAGCGCGCGCCGGTCTTCATCGAGCGGGGTGTCACCTCGCGTGCAGAGGTCGAGCGGGTGCTCGGCGCGCCGGCGGTATCGGCGCCGGACGGTCGCTGGGCCTTCCATGAATCGAGCTTCGTCCGTGGCGAATCGGGCGCGTGGACGCCGGTGTGGTCTGCCGGCGCGTTCGTCGACCGCCTGCCGCTGCCTGATGAGGTGCTGCTGCGCCGCCTGCTGGTCCGGTATGACGATGCGGGCGTCGTGACGGACAGCGCATTCGAGATGGCGGAATGTTCGGACCTGAAGGCCGCGGCGTCGAGCCGGCGCGCCGTGCTCAAGCGCTGTCCGTTTCTGGCGCGCGACGTCGCGATGCGCGACCAGCGGCAGGCGGATCGCATGCGCCTGGCCTTCGGGGCGGGTGAGGTGGATGGGGCACATGAAGCACCGGCGCGCTGGTTTCGCGATGTCATGTGGGAAGCGGGCGCACAGACCGACTTCAAGCTGTGGTGCGGGCCACCGCACGGGCGGCCGGGTGCGCTGCTGGGGGTGGGCGAGGGCTCGCTGGTGTTCCTGCCGCAGGAGGCGGTGCCTGCCGGCTCGGCCGGTGCGGTGCAGCGCGTGCTGCGCCGGGACATCGTGCGCGCCGAAGCGATCGATGGTGTGCAGCAGAAGAATGTGGGCGTCCGGCTGGTGCTCGCCGACGGCGGCGAAATGACGATCACGCTGTGCCGGGCGACCGAATGGGGCTGGCATCAGGACACGGCCAGGCTCGAAGCGGTGCTCGGGCTGCTCGGTGCGGCGGGCAGCGGAAGGTGATCGGACCGTTCATGTTCATGGAGAGATTGGTGTGAAGTTTTTCGTTGCAGGGGTTCTGCTGCTGGCGGTTCTGGCGTACTGGCTATGGACACCGGACCGTGATCTCGCGTGGCTGGAGGCGCGCTACCTGGACGCGCCGGGCGACATGATGGACGTGGCCGGCACGCGGCTGCGCGTGCGCGACAGCGGCGCGAAGGACGCACCGGCCATCGTGATGCTGCACGGCTTCGGCGCCAGCCTGCACACCTGGGAGCCGTGGGCGAAGGCGCTGTCGGACCGCCATCGCGTGATCCGCCTCGATCTGCCGGGCAGCGGCCTGAGCCCGCCGGACGCGACCGGCGACTACAGCGACACGCGCAGCATGCAGCTGGTCGCGGCACTGATGGACCGCCTGGGCGTGGCGCAGGCGACGCTGATCGGCAATTCGCTGGGTGGGCGCATCGCGTGGCGCTTCGCGGCGCAGCATCCCGAACGCGTGCGCAGTCTGGTGCTGGTGTCGCCCGACGGTTTCGCCAGCCCGGGTTTCGAATACGACAAGTCGCCCGAAGTACCGGCCATGCTCACGCTGATGCGCTACTGCCTGCCGCGCTTCATGCTGAAGATGAGTCTGGAGCCGGCCTATGCGGACAAGCGCGTGCTGACCGAAGAAATGACGTCGCGCTATCACGACCTGATGCTGGCGCCCGGTGCGCGCGACGCGATGCTGCGGCGCATGGAGCAGGTGAGGCTGACCGACCCGGTGCCGCTGCTGCAGCGGATCAAGGTGCCCGTGCTGCTGCTGTGGGGCGAGCAGGACGCAATGATTCCGTTCTCGAACGCGGCGGATTACGTCGCCGCGCTGCCCGATGCCCGGCTGGTGCCGCTGCCCGGCATGGGCCATGTGCCGCACGAGGAAGACCCGGTGCGCTCGCTGGCACCGGTGCGCGCCTTCCTTGAGTGAGTGCTGAGGTGAGCGCAGCGCTCAGCCGCGCCCCGTGCGCTTCGCCTCGCTGCCGTGCGGCACCACGCGATCGAGCACCTTGGCCGACGCGATGACGCCCGGCACGCCGGCGCCCGGGTGGGTGCCGGCACCGACCAGATAGAGGTTGTCCAGCTCTTCGCTCTTGTTGTGCGGGCGGAACCAGGCGCTCTGCGTGAGCACCGGTTCCAGGCTGAAGGCGGCGCCGTTGAGCGAATTCAGGCGATCCTGGAAGTCCTGCGGCGTGAGCATCATCGACGTGACGATTTCGTCCGCCAGCCCGGGCAGGATGGAATCGCTCAGATACTTTTCGATGGCCTTGCGATAGGGCTCGGCCTTTTCGCGCCAGTCGGTGCCGCTGCCCAGATGCGGCACCGGCGACAGCACGTAGAACGCATCGCAGCCTTCGGGCGCGAGCGAGGTGTCGGTCTTCGTGGGGCGGTGCAGATACAGGCTGAAGTCGTCCGCCACGATCTTGTTGCGGAAGATGTCGGTCAGCAGGCCTTCGTAGCGCGGCCCGAGCAGGGTGGTGTGGTGCTGCACGTCGGGGTACTGGCGGCGGGTGCCGAAGTACCACACGAACAGGCTCATCGAGAACTGCGACTTGTCGATGCGCCGGTTGGTCCAGCGTCTGCGGTGTTCGGGGGCCAGCAGCTTGCGGTAGGTCCAGGCCGAGTCGGCGTTCGACACGACCACATCGGCGGGCATGACTTCACCCGTGGTCAGCGTGACGCCGCTGGCCTCGCGGGCCGCCGCGTTGATCGCCGCGACTTCGGTGTTCAGGCGCACGGTGCCGCCCTGGCCTTCGATCAGCCTGACCATGCCCTTCACGATTTCGCCGGTGCCGCCCATGGCGAAGTGCACGCCCCACTGCCGTTCGAGATGCGAAATCAGGCACAGGATCGAGGTCGTGGTAAACGGGTTGCCGCCGATCAGCAGCGGGTGAAAGCTCAGCACGGTGCGGATGCGCTCGTTCTTCACATAGCTGGCCACCAGCCCGTACACCGTGCGGTAGCTTTTCAGCCGCAGCAGGTCGGGCGCGATCTTCAGCATCGTGGTCCAGTCGGAAAACGAAATGTCGACCAGTTCGGTGAAGCCCACGTCGAAGATGGCCTCGGCCTGCTTCATGAAGCGTTCGTAGCCGTCGACGTCTTCCGGTGCGAAGCGGGCGATTTCGCGGCGCATCGTTTCCGGGTCGCCGGAATAGTCGAGGTGCTCGCCGTCGTCGAAGCGGATGCGGTAGAAGGGCGCGACCGGCCGCAGGTCGACGTCGTCGGAAAAGGTCTTGCCGCACAGCGCCCACAGTTCTTCCAGCAGGAAGGGCGCGGTGACGATGGTCGGACCGCCGTCGAAGGTGAAGCCGTCCTGCCTGTATACATAGGCGCGGCCGCCCGGTGCATCGAGCTTTTCCAGAACGGTGACGCGGTAGCCGCGCGCGCCGAGGCGGATGGCCGCCGCCAGACCGCCGAATCCGGAGCCGATCACCACGGCGTGGGGCGGCTGATCGAGGGCAGGGGCTGAAACAGGGTGTGTTGTCATGGATACGATGTTTCGGTGATGACCGGTCGACGTCGACGACGGCCGGGATGATTGCATGTTGTCCCCCGGTCACAGACAGGCCGGGTCGACAAAAAGTCCGCTGACCGGTGCATTTTCGAGGTGCGCTGCGCGAGCGCTTCAGCGTGTGCGCGCAGCATCGGCCACCAGCCTTTCGGCGGCGCGGCGCCCGGACAGCAGCGCCATCGGAATGCCGGGGCCGGGGTGCACCGAGCCGCCGGCGAGGTAGAGACCCGGTATCGCACTGGCCGCACCCGGCCGGGCGAAGCTGCCCATCGAGCCGTGGTTGGCACGGCCGTACAGCGCGCCGCCGGTCGCCGGGAACAGCCGGTCGAAGCCGTGCGGCGTGGTGGCGACGCAGGCGTCCGGCGCGGCGTCGATCTCCAGCCCGCAGGCCTTCATCAGACCGAAGGCGTTGTCGGCCAGCCTGGCCGTTTCGGCTTCGCCGAAGGCGCGCGTGTCGCCGTCGGCCGGTGCGTTGATCAGCACCAGCAGCCGTTCGCGGTCGGGTGCGTGGTCCGACAGATCGGAGCGGTCCTGCGCGCAGACGTACACGGTCGGTGCGTCGACGATGCTGCGCCGCTTGAACACGGCGGCGAACTCGTCCGGATACCCGGTCGCTGCACATCGCTGTCTGCTCGATATCGGCGGCGGCGATGGCAGCTTTCTTGCCGCGGCGGCAACCCGGGCGCCGGACCTCGAGCTTCAGCTATTCGACCTGCCGGCCGTGGCCGACCGGGCGCGGATGCGGTTCGAAGCGGCCGGGCTGGCCGGCCGTGCCACGGCCTTCGGCGGTTCGTTCCAGACCGGCCTGTTGCCGGTCGGTGCCGACCTGGTGTCGCTGGTGCGCGTGCTGCACGACCACGACGACGAAGACGTGATGGGTCTGCTGCGCGCGATTCATCGGGCCTTGCCGCCGGACGGCACGCTGCTGATCGCCGAGCAGATGTCGGACGTGCCCGGTGCCGAGCCGGTGGGCGATGCCTATTTCGGCTTCTACCTGATGGCGATGGGTCGCGGCCGTCCGCGTTCCGAAGCCCGCCTGACCGACATGCTCCGCGCTGCCGGCTTCTGCCAGATCGGTCTCATCCCTACCCGGATTCCGCTGCAGACCTGCGTGATGGTTGCGCGTCCGAAACATTTGACAGCTTAAATGTAATCATTAGTTGACACTAATCAGAGTCAGCCTAGAATGACACTCAAGGCGACAACTTTATGTTACGGGTTGTCGGATGGAAGTCCTCAGTGCGGAGGTTCGATGAACAGCATTGCCGTGGTCCTGAAGAAGCCGGAACAGCTCGAGCTGAATCAGCTCGTCCTGACGCCGGCCGGCGATGCTGACGTTGTCGTCGACGTCGAATGGAGTGGCATCAGCACCGGAACGGAGCGTCTGCTGTGGTCCGGTCGCATGCCGCCGTTTCCGGGCATGGGTTATCCGCTGGTTCCGGGTTACGAATCGGTCGGTCGCGTGACCGCCCGCGGTCCGGATACGGACCTGGCTGTCGGTGACCACGTCTTCGTACCGGGTGCCCGCTGTTTCGGCGAAGTACGCGGCCTGTTCGGCGGTGCCGCATCCCGCCTGGTGGTTCCCGCCGCGCGCATCGTGAAGCTGGATCAAGGCTTCGGCGAGCGCGGCATCCTGCTGGCCCTCGCGGCCACCGCGCAGCACGCGATTGCCGGTGGCGACCATCTTCCCGACCTGATCGTGGGCCATGGCGTACTGGGGCGGATGATCGCCCGGCTGACTGTGGCGGCAGGGGGCGATCCGGTGGTGTGGGAGCGCAATCCGATGCGCGCCGAGGGGGCCGAAGGCTATGGCGTCATCGATCCCGAACTCGATGACCGCCGCAATTACCGCTGCATCTGCGATGTGAGCGGTGACGGCAGCCTGCTCGACACACTGATCTCGAGGCTGGCCCCGCACGGTGAAATCGTGCTGGCCGGCTTCTACGAAGACGCACTGTCCTTCAACTTTCCGCCGGCCTTCATGCGTGAAGCCCGTCTGCGCATCGCGGCGCAGTGGCAGGAAGGCGATCTCGTGACCGTGCGCGACATGGCGGCTTCAGGCCAGCTGTCGCTCGATGGCCTGATCACTCACCGGCAGGAAGCGGCCCGGGCTGACGCGGCATACCGCACAGCCTTCTCCGATCCTGCCTGCCTGAAAATGATTCTCGACTGGAGATCCATGTCATGAGCGACGCCTGCGGAACCAAGCCGGTCACTTCAACCATCAAGTTCGACGTGAACAAGCTGCTGCGTGCCGAAGCCGCCATCGATCCGGATCCCGTATCGACCGAGCCGCCGACCAAGACCACGCAGATCATCGCAATCTACGGCAAGGGCGGCATCGGCAAGAGCTTCACGCTGGCGAATCTGAGTTACATGATGGCGCAGCAGGGCAAGAAGGTGCTGCTGATCGGATGCGATCCGAAGAGCGACACGACCAGCCTGCTGTTCGGCGGCAAGGCCTGCCCGACCATCATCGAAACCAGCAGCAAGAAGAAGCTCGCCGGCGAGGAAGTGAAGATCGGCGATGTCTGCTTCATCCGTGACGGCGTGTTTGCCATGGAGCTGGGCGGACCGGAAGTCGGTCGCGGCTGCGGCGGCCGCGGCATCATCCATGGCTTCGAAACGCTCGAGAAGCTGGGTTTCCACGACTGGGGCTTCGACTACGTGCTGCTCGACTTCCTGGGCGACGTGGTGTGCGGCGGCTTCGGTCTGCCGATCGCCCGCGACATGTGCCAGAAAGTCATCGTCGTCGCCAGCAACGACCTGCAGAGCCTGTATGTCGCCAATAACGTGTGCAGTGCGGTCGAGTACTTCCGCAAGCTCGGTGGCAACGTCGGCGTGGCCGGCGTGGTGATCAACCGCGACGACGGCACCGGCGAGGCGGCGCAGTTCGCCGAGGCTGCCGGCATTCCCGTGCTGGCCACCATCCCGGCCAATGACGACATCCGTCGCAAGAGCGCGAGCTACGAAATCATCGGTCGGCCGGGAACACAGTGGGCATCTCTCTTCGAGGAGCTGGCCACCAACGTCGCCGATGCACCGCCGGTGCGGCCGAAACCCATGACGCAGGACGGCCTGCTGGGCCTGTTCGCTGCCGATGTCACGGGGCGCGACTACGTCATGACGCCGGCAACCGTCGCCGACATGCTGGGCAAGGATGAAGTCATCAAGCCCACCCTCGAAGTGGTGTACGACACCGTCTGAGGTGGCCGCCATGTCCATGACAACGCCCTCCAGGCCGGATGTACAGGTCATCAATACCGATGCGCTGAAGAGCGACGGTGCCGGCTGCCATGCCGGTCGCGATCAGCTCGAAGGCGCGGCGCGCGCCGCCGGCAAGAGCGGTGTGCTCGATCAGTATGCGCAGGACTATCCGAAGGGGCCGCACGACCAGCCGCAGTCGATGTGCCCGGCATTCGGTTCGCTGCGCGTCGGCCTGCGCATGCGCCGCACGGCCACCGTGCTGTCCGGTTCGGCCTGCTGTGTCTATGGACTGACTTTCACATCGCACTTCTACGGTGGGCGAGCTGACCGGACTCGATCCGGAGCCTTTCATCGAACGCGAGAAGCACACGACGATCAAGCCGATCTGGGACCTGTGGCGTTCGGTCACCCAGGATTTCTTCGGCACCGCCAGCTTCGCCGTGGTGGCCAACGAAACCTACGCACGCGGCCTGCGCCACTTCCTCGAAGAGGACATGGGCCTGCCCTGCAACTTCGCGGTGTCGCGCTGCCCGGGGCAGAAGACAGACAACGAGGACGTGCGCCGCATGGTTCGCGAGAAGGCCCCGCTGGTCATGTTCGGAAGCTACAACGAGCGCATGTACATGGCCGAATGCGGAGCACGCGCCAGCTACATTCCGGCGTCCTTTCCGGGCGCCATCATCCGCCGCCATACCGGCACGCCTTTCATGGGCTATTCGGGTGCTACCTACATCGTGCAGGAAGTGTGCAACGCGCTGTTCGACGCGCTGTTCCACATCCTGCCGCTGGCCACCGACATGGACCGCGTCGATCCGACGCCCTCGCGCATCAGCCGCGCCGGCACACGCCCCTGGGATGACGATGCGCAGCGCCTGCTTGACCAGTACGTGAACAACCAGCCCTTCCTCGTGCGGATCTCCGCCGCCAAGCGTCTGCGCGATCGTGCCGAAGAAGACGCTCGCCGCGCCGACGAAGAGCGCATCACCGCCGACCGTGTGATCCATGCACGCATGGCACTGGAGCCGACATGAAAGAGCTCATGGCGCATATCGGCACAGCCAACGAATTCGAGAAATGTTTCCGGCATGTCCGGAACCCAGTCTTCCGGGGTGTTGTTGGCCCCGAAAGTCCTTGCCGCGCGGGATTGGCGCGGTAATGGCCGAAAGGCTCATCAGGAGGTAATCGTTATGGCTGATGCCAACAGCGGATCCCTGTCAGGACTGACAGCTTCCGAGGCGCGGGAATTCCACGCCATTTTCATGACCAGCTTCATCGTCTTCACCGTCATCGCAATTGTCGCGCACATCCTCGTGTGGAACTGGCGTCCCTGGTTCCCCGGTTCCGAGGGTTATGCGTCGCTGTTCGAAGGCATCAAGGCGGCGACATACTCGGTCATCCCCTACATCTATCAGGCATAGGAGCAAAAATATGTGGCGTATATGGATGTTGTTCGATCCGCGCAGATCGCTGGTTGCTCTGGCTGCCTTCCTGTTCGTGCTTGCGATCGTGATTCATTTCATTCTGCTCAGCACCGATCGCTTCAACTGGATCGAAGGTCCCAGCAAGAAGGCTCAGGTTTCAGCGAGCTCGTCGTTGCCGGCACCGGTTGCATTGCGGCAGATGCAGTAAGGCAGAAGGCGCAAGTCTGGCGAGGACCGGGCCTGCCCGGCCTCGCCTGTTGCGACCACACGTGTGAAAAGTGGAGGCCTCGAGGCTTCCCCAAAGGGGGTTGGCATGTCCATGCTCAGTTTTGAAAAAAAGTACCGCGTCCGAGGTGGAACGCTGATAGGCGGAGACCTGTTCGATTTCTGGGTGGGCCCCTTCTACGTTGGTTTCTTCGGTGTCACCTCGATATTCTTTGCCCTCGTGGGCACGCTGCTGATCCTGTGGGGCGCCTCGCAGGGGACGACATGGAATCTGTGGCAGATCAATATCGCACCCCCCGACCTGAGTTACGGGCTGGGCATGGCGCCGCTGATGGAAGGCGGGCTATGGCAATTGATCACGGTCTGTGCAATCGGAGCCTTCGTGTCATGGGCGCTTCGGGAAGTTGAAATCTGCCGCAAGCTCGGCATCGGATATCACATTCCGGTCGCTTTCTCGTTCGCGATCCTGGCGTATGTGACGCTGGTCGTTTTCCGTCCGATCCTGATGGGCGCATGGGGCCACGGTTTCCCTTACGGCATCATGAGTCACCTGGACTGGGTATCGAACACCGGCTACCAGTACCTGCACTTCCACTACAACCCGGCACACATGCTGGCGGTGAGCTGCTTCTTCGCCACCACCCTTGCACTGTCGCTGCATGGCGCACTCATCCTGTCGTCGACCAATCCGGCCAAGGGTGAAGCCGTGAAGACGCCGGATCACGAAAACACCTTCTTCCGCGACGCCATCGGCTACTCGATCGGCACGCTGGGGGTGCACCGCCTCGGCCTGTTCCTGGCCTTGTCCGCGGTTTTCTGGAGCGCGGTCTGCATCATCATCAGTGGTCCGTTCTGGACACGCGGATGGCCTGAATGGTGGAGCTGGTGGCTCAACCTCCCCGTGTGGCGATAACAGAAGAAAGAGAGGGTAGAGTCATGGCGGAATACCAGAATCTTTTCACGCAGGTCCAGGTGCACGGACCTGCGTTCCCGGGGGTGTCGATCGGTCGCGATGATGGCGAGCGCTTGGGCAAACCCAGCGATGTACACCTCTTCGGACGGCTCGGCGATGCGCAGATCGGCCCCATCTATCTGGGCTGGCTGGGTCTGGCATCTCTGTTCTGCTTCCTTGTCGCGTTCGAGATCATCGGCCTGAACATGCTCGCGTCGGTGAACTGGAATCCGGTCGAGTTCGTGCGGCAGTTGTTCTGGCTCGGTCTCGAGCCGCCGTCGCCGGCGAACGGACTGAAGATTCCGCCGCTGAATGAGGGCGGCTGGTGGTTGATGGCCGGTTTCTTCCTGACGCTGTCCATCATGCTGTGGTGGGTGCGCATGTATCGCCGCGCCAGGGCACTCGGCATGGGCACGCATGTCGCATGGGCGTTTGCCGCGGCAATCTGGCTGTATCTGGTGCTTGGCTTCATCCGTCCGCTGCTGATGGGTTCGTGGTCGGAAGCGGTGCCGTTCGGGATATTCCCGCACCTGGACTGGACCGCCGCGTTCTCGATCCGCTACGGCAACCTGTTCTACAACCCGTTCCACATGCTGTCGATCGCCTTCCTGTACGGATCGGCGCTGCTGTTCGCCATGCACGGCGCGACCATCCTCGCGGTGAGCCGCTTCGGTGGCGAGCGTGAAATAGAGCAGATCACCGACCGTGGTACGGCTTCGGAACGTGCTGCACTGTTCTGGCGCTGGACCATGGGCTTCAACGCCTCGATGGAGTCCATTCACCGCTGGGCCTGGTGGTTCGCCGTGCTGTGCCCGCTGACCGGTGGCATCGGCATCCTGCTGACCGGCACCGTGGTCGACAACTGGTACCTGTGGGCCGTGAAGCACCACGTTGCACCGATGTACCCGGCGGTGTTCGGAACCGTCGTTGATCCCGCCACGCTGCAAGGAGCGCAACCATGATCAACTCGAACAGAAGCATCCGCGCAGCGCTGCTGCTGGCAGCCGGCCTGCTGGTGTCGGCGTGCGAGAAACCGCCGATCGATACCGTGCAGGGCGGATTCCGCGGAACCGGCATGGTGCACGTCTCCAATCCGCGCATCGTTGAAACCCAGGCGTCCGTGAATGCGGTGCCGGCCGCATTGCCTGCCGTGCCGCGCGAAGGTCAGAAGGCGTCGGAGGTGTATCAGAACGTCAAGGTGCTGGGTGATGTCAGCGTGGCCGAATTCACCCGCATCATGGTCGCGATGACGCAGTGGGTTGCGCCCCAGCAGGGTTGCGGCTACTGCCACAACCTGCAGAACCTCGCCGATGACTCGATGTACACCAAGGTCGTGGCGCGCCGCATGATCCAGATGACGCAGAACATCAACAGCGACTACAAGACGCACGTCGCCGACACCGGTGTCACCTGCTACACCTGTCACCGCGGCATGCCCGTACCGGCCAATGTGTGGTTTGCACCGGAGCCGCAGAAGCATGCGACGCGCATGGTCGGCAGCAACGGTGGCCAGAATACGGCGGCCGAGTCGGTGGCCCTTGCATCGCTGCCGTACGATCCCTTCACGCCCTACCTCAGCAAGGCACAGACCATCGCCGTGAATGCGACGACCGCCCTGCCGAACGAGCGTGTCGGTTCCATCGCAGCGACGGAGCAGACCTACGCACTGATGATGCACATGTCAGACGGCCTCGGCGTCAACTGCACGTACTGCCACAACAGTCGAGCGTTCTCGTCGTGGAGCACCAGCACGCCGCAGCGCGTGACGGCATGGCACGGCATCCGCATGGCGCGTGATCTGAACAACACCTACATGGAGCCCCTCACGCAGACCTTCCCGGTCAATCGTCTGGGCGCACTTGGCGATGTTGCAAAGGTGAATTGCGCCACCTGCCACCAGGGTGCCTACAAACCGATGTACGGCGCTTCGATGCTGAAGGACTACCCGGCACTGAGTGCGGCAGGCGCGCATGCAGCGATACCGGTGCCGGCAGAAGCCGAAGCGAGCGCACCGCCGCCCGTCGAGCCTGAAGCCGCAGCCACGACCGAAGCACCGAAGTCCTGACTGGGTTCCGCTGCCTCCCCGGCAGTGGAACTGACGATCGTCCGACCGCTCCCGCATCACCCCTGCGCTGTGCCAGACAGCGTCCTTGCGGGAGCGGCACCGGACCTCGTGTTCTGTCCGATTCCCCCGAGGTTCATCCAGTCGCTCGCGCGCGACGTTCGCTCGTCCGGCGTGACCTGACTGCACTGACGCAATGGCATCGGCCATCGCGCCTTGCCAGACGGCTGCGCCTCCACCTTGTCCCCCGGAGCCTCGCTTGCGGTGTTTCCGGGGGCTTCGCCCGAAGGGATGAACCTGCGACAATCGACGGCTCGGCCGGCTGGTGCTGCAACCTTTCCGCTGGCGGAAAGGACTAAGGCACCAGCAAGGTGCACGTCCGCGCGTTGCCGGGGCTGAACGATAAATCCGAACCTGAAAGATCATCCATGAACCACACTTTGAACGGCCTGGCGCTCGCCCTGGCACTGGGCTTTGCATTCCCTGCATCAGCAGAACAGCCGGCGGCGGCACCTGCTGCATCGACGTCGGGGTTCACCGGAAAGGTTGCGAAAGTTAACGGCGTGACCATTCCCCCGGCGCTCGGCAATGCCTTCATGAAGGAACAGATTGCCCAGGGGGCAATCGACGGCCCCGATCTGCGTTCGCGCATCCGCGACCATCTGGTGCGTCGTGAAGTCTTGCTGCAGGTGGCACGCAAGGAGAAAGTGGACAAGGATCCGGAATTGCTCGAGCGCATGGCTTACGCCCGCGACGAAATGCTGATCAACGCTTACCTCGATGTGTGGGCGAAGCAGAACCCGGTCACGGACGCAGACATCACTGCCGAGTACGAACGTGCAGCAGCGAAGCTCGGTACCGGCAACGAATACAAGGCGAGCCACATCCTGGTCGAGAAGGAAGAAGACGCAAAGTCCATCATCACCAACCTTCAGAACGGCATGGACTTCGCTACGCTTGCCATCTACTCCAAGGATGCGGGCACCAAGGAACGGGGCGGTGATCTGGGCTGGGCCGACGCGGTCACCTACGTGAAGGAATTCAGCACGGCGATGACGGCGCTGGAGAAAGGCAAGTACACCACCGAGCCGGTCAAGACCCAGTTCGGCTATCACGTGATCCTGCTCGAGGACGTACGCAAGAAGGGCCCGCCGCCGCTCAATGAGGTCAAGGAGCGCATGGTGCAGCATCTGCAGCAGCAGGCGGTCCAGAAGCACGTCACGAGCTTGCTCGGCAAGGCCAGGGTCGAGGAATGACGGCGGCGGGCGGGTTGCCGCTGCATGTGTCCGACGAGGACATGCTGCGGCGATCTGCCTATCGTCGGTGGATGATGCGGGGAGCTGGCTCAGCGCCGAGTGTCAGGCGTCCTGCGCCTTGATGATCTCCGCCGGGACGAGATGGCGGGCATGCACCGCCGTCGTGCAGGCATGTGCCGATTCCGGGCCGGCCACGCGTCTGTCGCGCGACTTGAGACCCCACTTCCACAATGCGTTGAACGGCAGCGGCAGCACCATGAACCAGTGTTCGATGACGGCGAGTGCCGACATTGTTGCGAGCAGCGTGCAGGCAACCGTTTCCGCTTCACTGTTTCCCGATGCCGTCGCGTGCTGGACCAGCACGGTCGTCACGATGCTGCCTGCCGTGACCGAAAGCGGAAACAGCAGGTTCATGCGCCGGCGACGGAAGAAGCTTTTCAGATAGGTCAGGTGAGGCGGCAGGAATTCCTCGCTGAAATTGCGCACACCCAGGTGCAGGTTGAGCTTGGCGCTCAGCCGCATTCCCCACAGCAGCATGAAGGTCCAGGTGCCGGTCTGGTTGGGGTCGCCCCAGGTGATCGAGACGATGACGATTGCGCAGACCAGTATCGACAATTCGTGATGCAGGATGGCTTCCGTGGCGTGCCAGAAATGGGCGGGTCCGCTGCATCCTTCGGCGCATCCGTGCTTGCGCGAACCTGTGATGAAGCCCATCAGGAAGCTCATTTCGAGCCAGCCCCAGACGATGAGTGCGCTGGTGAAGCTGCAGTAGGCCATGGCAGTGGACTGCTGCGCTGCGCTGTGATCCAGCGAGAACAGTGCTGCCACCAGCAGTACGGTCGCACCCAGCATGCTGTGGCGGAAGGTGCGCGGGGGCAGTCCGTCGAGATACAGGATGGCGCCGGTGGCGAACCACCAGAGGCACAGCGCGAACAGCGCAGGCGTCATCCAGGCGCTCATGAAGCTCACCAGGCGGGCGCCATGCGCACGCTCTGCGGAATGTCGTTCCGCTTGACGGGGTGCAGATAGAGCCGCGCGAAGGTGGCGAACGCGCCGGCCACGCAGGCTCCGCGCTTCAGCAGACCGATCACGCCGCCCTGCGCCTTGGCACGTTCATTGGCCTGAGCCAGCTCGAACAGCCGCTCGAAACCGGCGCGGAAGACGGCACTGTCGGTATCCAGCGTGAGCGGGAACACCTGCTTGGAAATTCCCGACGTGATGCGGAACACTTCGTAGTCATAGGTTTCGGCATCGAGGCCCATGGCCTGATGCAACTGCGGACGCATGTGATCGCGCACGTACATCGTGGCGTAGACGGCGAGCAGGAAGAATCGCACCCACAGCAGGTTGCCGCCGCGCAGCAGATGCGGGTTGGCACGCATGATCAGGGCGAAGGATTCGCCGTGACGGAATTCGTCGTTGCACCAGCGCTCGAACCAGCGAAAGATCGGGTGGAAGCGCAGTTCGGGATGCCGCTCGAGCTGGCGATAGATCGTGATGTAGCGCGCGTAGCCGATCTTCTCCGACAGGTAGGTCGCGTAGAAGATGTATTTCGGCTTGAAGAAGGTGTACTTCTTCGTGCGCTTCAGACCACCCAGATCGACGCCCAGACCGTAGTCCTTGAGCGACATGTTCAGGAAGTTGGCATGCCGCGCTTCGTCGCGGGCCATGTATGACATCAGTTCCTTGACGTCCGGATTGTCGACGTTCTTCTTGATCTCGTTGTACAGAACGCAACCTGAAAACTCGGACGTGATGGAACTGATCAGGAAGTCCATGAATTCCTGATGCAGCTCGGGCGGCAGTTTGCGGATCTGCTCGCCGAAATCGTCGGTGCGCTGGAAATGATCGTGATTGTTGTCGCCCTCGTACTCGGCCATCATCACGTCCCACTCCGCGCGCACGGCGCTCACGTCGATGCGGTTCATCGCCTCGAAGTCGGTGGTGTAGAAACGCGGGCTCAGGACCGTGCTGACCCGTGCCTTGGCGGTCGAATCTTCGGAAATGGCGGCTGACGGCGTTGCGGTGGTCATTGCTGTGCTCCTGTAGCGTGCAGTTCGAGCGGTTCTGATTGTTCAAGCAGGCGGACGAAGGCGCCGGCATTCACCGGACCGAATGACTCGAGGTCGACACGCCGGCCGGTCGCGGGATCGATCAGCGTGAGCCGTCCGTCGGCGCGCCCCACCAGCTGGAAGGACGCCTCGGGGCCGATGCCCTGACGCTTGCGCTCGCGTGCCAGTCCGCGCAGCGTGCCGCGGATGAAGCCCTGCTCGCCGACGATCGATTCGATCACGATGCCGCTGGATGCGTCGATGACCGCGATGCTGCCGTCCGGCCGGTCTTCGAAGCGCAGGTCACGGGTTGCCACGGCCGCTGCATCCGGGGTACTGATGTCGGTGCCCGACAGGCGCACGGCGGTGACGCCGATCAGAATCGACATCAGCATGGCACCGATGGCCAGCAGTGGCCATTTCGACAGCGTTTGCGGCATAGCGTGAGCGTCCATGATCCTTGCCTCAGTCGATTGCCAGTTGCGGGGTGCTGCCGTTCTGCCGTACGCGCGGTTGCCGCGCCGTTTCGCCGTGGTTCGTGAGTGCCGATGATGCGCTGGCCGCGCCGGTGGTCCGGTTCATCTCGGCCGTCCAGGCACGGTGCAGCACCTCGGCAGCGTGCGCTGCATCCGGGATGCAGCACAGCATCGGCTCCGGCTTCGCCACACGCCAGGGGCGTGCGTGAGGCCACAGGTGAACGATGGCGATGCGGTCGGTGCCGCCGAGCGTGAGCGGAATGTTGCCGTGGCCGTCCTTCGTCAGCTTGAGGCCGGCCGCTTCGAGCCGGCGCAGCGGCAGGTTGAAGGTCAGGCTCAGCACGATGCCGACGCGCATGACGACCCGCTTGTCGGTGATGGTGTAGACCGTCGTGCGGGCCGACAACCAGGCGAGACCGGCCACGATGCCGAGCGCGAAGACGACCAGCGGAAGCAGCATCGCCACTGCCGTCAGCGCCTCGCCCACGCTGCCGCCTTCCGATATCACGAACCCGGCACGCAGCACCAGGATGGCGACGAAGTAGCCGGCCAGCGCGGAAAGATGAAACCGTTCGCGCGCCAGGCGCAGCCAGTCCGGCGAGCCCTGCCAGAGCAGCTGTTCATTGGCAGGCAGGCGCTCGGGCAGGCCCGGCTGCGCCTCGAACTCGTGTTCGTGGCCGCTGCTGGCGACCGCCTTGAGCTTGCTCACAGCAGCGGTTCCTTGCGCGACGGCGTGGCGTACAGCGTGCCGCCACCGTAGTAGGCCATGACCTTTTCTTCTTCCAGGAAGGTGATCTGGTCCGGGTTGCGCAGGCTCGGCACGCTCGAGAACTGGTGGCCGAGGATGGAGGCGACCTTGACCTGGCGTGCCCCGATTCGCGTGAAGTTGATCGGCAGCATCACGCGCCGCGTACCGCCGCCGACCTGAACGTCAAGTTCGAGGTAGCGGAAAATCGCTTCCGAACGATCGACCCACATATCGCGGACGATGCCGCCCACCTTGCCGTCTGCACCGATCACTTCCATGCCGCGCGGATCCCTGTCCTGATGCGCGACACCGTAGGCGGTGTCGGCGCGCAGCGGCACGATGCGCAGACTGCCGTCGTAGGTGACATCCGGAATGTCGGCGCGGTCCGCATACGCACCCGGGCCGACGCCGTCCAGCATCGGGTTGCCGGTCGGGTTGAGCGGTGCGCCTGGCCACTTTCCGCTGGGCGTCGCCTTGAGCGTCTGCGGCGACACATTGTTGCTGGGTGGACCCGAAGCTGCAGCCCGGGAAGTTCGCGGCGCAACTCCACGCCAGCGCGTTCCGCAGCACTGGCAAGGTGCGTGTCCATGGTCACGATGACCACGCGCACTGCAGGGGCCTCAACGGCCGAAGTGGGCTTTGGCATCGTAGAGCGTCTCCACGGTGATCGATGCAAGCCCGTGTTCGCGGGCGAAACTTTCCGTATTGCGCTTTGCCTTGCCGCGCACGAAGAAAGGAATCTTCTTCAGTTCGCGTTCTCCTTCTTCGGTCCAGATCGGGCTGTCCGGCAGGGCGACAACCTCGTCGACCACGGCTGCGGCGGCGGCTTCGCGTGACACGGCAGGCGTGACCGCCGGCAGGTGCGATGCAGCCGCGTCGTCGTGAAATTCGAAGTCGTCTCGGAACATCTGCAGCAGATGTTCTTCCAGACCCATCACGAGCGGATGGACCCAGGTATCGAAAATGACGTTTGCGCCCTCGAACCCGTACACCGGGCTGTAGCGGGCGGGCACGTCCTGAACGTGGATAGGTATCGAAATGACTGCGCAGGCAATGCCGAGTCGCTTCGCGATGTGGCGCTCCATCTGGGTGCCGAGCACCAGTTCGGGCGCAGCGGCGGCGATGGCCTGTTCCACTTCGAGGTAGTCGTCGCTGATCAGCGGTTCGATGTCATAGAGCTTGGCGGCGTCGCGCAGCTCACGTGCGAACTCGCGGCTGTAGGTGCCGAGTCCGACCACCGTGAACCCCATTTCCTCCCTGGCGATGCGCGCCGCCGCGATGGCATGCGTGGCGTCGCCGAAGATGAAGACGCGCTTGCCGGTGAGGTACGGGAGCCGACCACCAGAAAGAAGGCGTCCTGCAGTTTGCGATGCAGCCAGACGATGCCTGTGAGGCCGCAGAAAACCTCGCGCTGACCGCGCTCGCGCAGAACCGGAAGGGCGCTGCCGGCGCGTTGCGTACTGACGACCGGAATATCCTGGAGATTGCTCATTTGCAGGCTGCCAGTGCGTCGTTTGCGAGTACCGACGGCTCGGCGTGCCGAAGGCGTGCTGCGCGCAGTTTCAGCACGAACTGCCCGGCATTGATGACGTAGGTGAAGTAGGCGGCGAGCGCCAGCCACATGAGGCTGCGTGCGTCCAGTGCGTCGATGGCGAGGGCGATCAGGTAGGCGGTATGCAATGCCAGCACTGCGAAGCTGAAGACGTCTTCCCAGAAGAAGGGACGGGCGAACAGCCATACGCCGAAGACTTCTTTTTCCCAGATCGATCCGGTGATCATGATCGCGTACAGCAGCAGCGTCTTGATGACCACGGAAACGGTCGCAGCTTCAAGCCCGGCGCCGGTGGACAGGTAACGCAGCACGAGTGCCAGACTGATCAGGAAAGCCAGGAACTGCACCGGCGCCAGCACACCCTGAACCAGCGTCCACGCCGATGCATCCCGTCGGCGGCGTTCTTCGGCCGTATAGAGCGGTGCCTGACTTGCGGCCTGCTGCTGGGGTTGATGCGTGTGCATCTGCGATGTCTCCTCGGTCTTCTTTGTCTGAAAATCTAGACGTCCGGAGCAAGAGTGTCAATATAAATTGACGTACATCACAGTTGACAGCTTTTGAAAGGTGCAGTTAAGTTGGCAGGACTTGCCGCTCGCATCGCGCTGATAACCAAGGTGGTGCTCAATACTGACAAGTAAACTTGACAGTGGCCGCGTGCACGAACTATCTCTATAGACTGGTTGCTCTCGTGATTGGTGCCTAGACGGACTACGAGCCGGGGTAAGCGCTCCATGTAGCTAGAAAAAGCACGGCCGTTCCTTGCCAGCCCCCAACGCCGCGGGCAGCCTGAGTCGGAGCCGGCATACACACACACACCAAAGGACGAGAGATGGCCGGGACCACTCAGGAAGACGCCAATACGGCGCGCATTGCGGGGGAATACTGGTCGGAATCAGGGAGTCCGCCCAGATCGTCGCCCCAGCCGGTGACTCGCAGTACCGGTGAGCTGGTCTTCCCGACCGCCGACTGGATGGGTGATCTGGCGCGTACCATAGAGGCGGAAATCATTCCGCGGCTCATGCTTGCGCACGGCGGTCAGGATCCCTCTGCACCGGCAATCGGTTGTGAGGACAAGGCGCCGTCGTCGCCCGAGGTTGTGGAATTCGCCAATCTCGTGCTGGCCCAGGATGCCAGGGTTGCGCGAACCTGGGTCGAGGCGGTGCGTGCCCGCGGTGCTTCTCCTGAAACGATTTTTCTCGAACTTCTTGCTCCGGCCGCGCGACGACTGGGCGAGCTTTGGGAGGCCGACCTGTGCGACTTCACCCAGGTCACGCTCGGTCTGTGGCGCATTCAGCAGGTGGTCCACGAGCTGGCGCCGAGCTTCCGCAATGACGCTCAGTTCGCGCCCGGTGGCCGGCGTGTCCTGTTGTCGGCGGCGCCCGGTGACCAGCACACGCTCGGGTTGCTGATGGTTGCCGAATTCTTTCGTCACAGCGGCTGGGAAGTCTGTGCCGGTGCTTCCGGGCGCAGTCTTGACCTGGTGCAGGCGGTGCAGACGGAACGATTCGATGTGCTTGGTTTTTCCGTGGGCAGCGAGGCGCGGCTGGAAGCGCTGAAGCGCCTGATTTCGGCGGTTCGTGGCGTTTCTTCGAACCCCGACCTGATCGTCATGGTCGGTGGCCCGATCTTTGTCGAGCATCCCGAATGGGTTGCTCTTGTGGGGGCGGACGCGACTGCGACGGACGCAAAGGACGCCGTAAGGCGAGCAGATGAAATGGTACCGCTGCGATGTACGCAGGGCTGAACTGGATCTACGGGGTGAATGATTGGGATCGGAGCAGGGGCGCAGTGAACTCGCGACGAGTGGCGTCGAGTGGGGGGCGGACAGCGTGAAGCCTTTTGATTCACCGCTTGCGTCGCTCGGCGGGGTGGATGCGAAGTCCGTTGCGCGGCTTGTGGCCGCGGCGTCGGACGTTGCGCTGGTGCTCGACGGCCAGGGTGTCATCCGTGACATTGCTTTCGGCAGCCAGGAGCTGGCGCCCGACGGTTACGACGACTGGGTCGGTCGTCGCTGGGCCGATGTGGTGACGGTCGAAAGCCGGCCCAAGGTCGAGGAGCTGCTCACCGACGCATCAGCCGACTCCAGCCACAGATGGCGCCACGTAAATCACCCGGTTCCGGGTGGCATCGATCTTCCGGTGCTCTATTCGGCGATTCAGGTCGGTCAGGAAGGAAAGGTCGTCGCGTTCGGCCGCGATCTTCGCTCGCTATCCTCGCTGCAGCAGCGCCTGGTCGATGCGCAGCAATCCATCGAGCGCGACTACGCCAAGCTCCGGCAGCTGGAAACCCGCTATCGACTGCTGTTTCAGATGACATCGGAGGCGGTGCTCATCGTCGAGGCGGGCAGTCAGCGCGTGATGGAGGCGAACCCGGCTGCGGTGCGCCTTCTCGGGTCACTCCCGAAAGGACTGGTCGGCAGGACGTTTCCGGACGGATTCGACGAAGCGGGCATGCAGACCGTTCAGGACCTGCTGGCCAGTGTGCGCGCCGCCGGCAAGGCGGAAGACGTGCATGCCCATCTTGCGGACGACCGGCGTGAACTGGTGGTGGCAGCATCGCTCGTGCGTCAGGACAATGCGGCACTTTTCCTTGTCCGCCTGTCGCCGTGTGCCATGGAGCAGCCAGCGTCGTCCGGGCTTCAGAAGGCATTGCTGGATACCATCGAACAGGTTCCCGACGGCTTTGTGCTCACGGATGAAGCCGGCCGCGTATTGACCGCCAATCACGCCTTTCTTGACCTTGCCCAGCTGGCTTCGGTCGAACAGGCGCGCGGAGAGCTGCTCGAGCGCTGGCTCGGTCGACCCGGCGTCGATTTCAAGGTGTTGATGGTCAATCTACGTCAGCATGGTTCGGTGCGCCTGTTCTCGACGCTGGTCCGCGGCGAGCATGGTTCGGATGTCGAGGTCGAAATTTCTGCCGTGTCGGTGCCGCATGGCGAAACGCCCTGCCTCGGTTTCACGGTGCGTGGTGTCAGCAGGCGGGTCGAGCTCGATCCGCGCGCCGGTCGGGATCTGCCGCGTTCGGTGGAACAGCTGACCGGTCTCGTCGGTCGCGTGTCGCTGAAGGAGCTGGTGCGCGAATCAACCGATCTGATCGAAAAGCTGTGCATCGAGGCGGCGCTTGAATTGACTCATGACAATCGTGCCTCCGCGGCGGAAATGCTGGGTCTGAGCAGACAAAGCCTCTATGTGAAGCTGCGTCGCTATGGCCTCGGCGACTTGAACTCCGAACACGACGACATCGACGCCGAAGACTGAGTCAAGTTCGTGTGACATCGCGGTGTAAGTTCACCTTGACGCATTCGTGCGTCAAGCCTACTGTTACACCATGAGTCGCCCATCCATTTCTGTTGTCGCCGAACTGCTCAAGCCCATCACGTGGTTTCCGCCGATGTGGGCGTTCGGCTGTGGCGTCGTGGCTTCCGGAATGTCGGCAGCCGATCGCTGGCAGATCGTGGTGGTCGGCATCCTGCTCGCCGGTCCGCTCGTGTGTGCCACCAGTCAGGCGGTCAACGACTGGTTCGATCGCCACGTCGATGCCATCAACGAACCCAATCGCCCCATCCCGTCCGGTCGAATGCCCGGCGCGTGGGGTCTTTACATCGCCATTGCCTGGACCCTGCTGTCGCTCCTCGTGGCGGCGACGCTCGGTCCGTGGGGCTTCGGGGCCGCAGCGATCGGTCTGTTGCTGGCCTGGGCCTACAGCGCACCGCCGCTGCGGTTGAAGCAGAACGGCTGGTGGGGCAACACCGCGTGCGCAGTTTGCTATGAAGGGCTGGCATGGGTCACCGGTGCTGCCGTCATGGCGGGTGGCGCGATGCCGGACATGCGCAGTCTGATCCTCGCGGGCCTTTACAGCGCCGGGGCACACGGCATCATGACCCTGAACGATTTCAAGTCGGTCGAAGGCGATACGCGCATGGGCATCGGATCGCTGCCCGTGAAACTCGGTGTCGTCAATGCCGGCCGTGTGGCTTGCCTGGTGATGGCCGTTCCACAGTTCGTGGTCGTTGGCCTGCTCGCTCACTGGGGGGCCACCGGACACGCTGCGGTCGTGGGGCTGCTGCTCGGAGCGCAGCTGATGCTGATGGCGCGCCTGCTCGACAATCCGCGCGAACGAGCACCCTGGTACAACGGGACGGGCATCACGCTGTACGTCATCGGCATGCTGGTCAGCGCTTTTGCGTTGCGTGCGGTTGCGGAGATCTGACATGGCACAACTCGGTTGGCTTGGCATTTTCCGCCTCGGTCTGGTGCAGACCGCACTGGGTGCCATCGTCGTGCTGACGACGTCGACGCTGAATCGGGTGATGGTTGTCGAGCTGGCCCTGCCGGCGATGCTGCCCGGAATACTCGTTGCCCTGCACTACATGGTGCAGATGCTGCGGCCGCGCATGGGACACGGTTCCGACGTGGGGGGGCGTCGCACCCCCTGGATCATCGGCGGCATGGCTGTGCTGGCGGCGGGGGGCACGCTGGCGGCGGTAGCCACGGCATGGATGGCGACCGAACATGCGGCCGGTATTGCGCTCGCGGTGGTGGCTTTCCTGATGATTGGCGCCGGTGTTGGCTCAGCCGGCACGTCGCTGCTCGTGTTGCTGGCCAAGCGGGTTCATCCGTCGCGTCGCGCCGCGGCCGCCACGGTCGTCTGGATGATGATGATTCTGGGATTCGCGCTGACGGCCGGCATCACCGGGCGACTGCTCGATCCATTTTCGACCGTGCGGCTGGTGCAGGTGGTCGCTGCCACGTCTCTCATTGCCTTCATCGTCGCGCTCGTCGCCGTCAGCGGTGTCGAGGGCCGGTACAAGCCGCCCGCATCGCCGGAAACGGTCGAACGGACGAGCATGTCGTTTCGGGATGCCCTGTCGGAAGTCTGGAGCGAGCCGCAGGCCAGACTTTTCACCCTGTTCGTGTTCGTATCCATGCTGGCCTACAGCGCGCAGGATCTGATACTCGAGCCCTTCGCCGGCACGGTTTTCGGTTACACGCCCGGTGAATCGACGCGGCTCGCCGGTCTCCAGCACGGCGGCGTGTTTGCCGGAATGCTGCTTGTTGCGCTCATGGGCAGCGTGTTCGGCGGGCGACAGATAGGGTCGCTGCGGGTGTGGACCGTCGGTGGTTGCGTCGCATCCGCCCTTGCCCTGTTCGGCCTGGCGATCGGCGGTGTGCTCGCAGGCAAATGGCCCTTGCGGGAAACCGTGTTCGCGCTCGGGGTGGCCAACGGTGCGTTCGCGGTCGCTGCCATTGCTTCGATGATGAGTCTCGCCGGTGCGGGCGGCGCCGGGCGCGAAGGTGTCCGCATGGGGCTCTGGGGCGCTGCGCAGGCCATCGCGTTCGGCCTTGGCGGGTTTGCCGGCACGGTGGCCATAGACATCACGCGCGCAGTCATCCCTTCTGCCGGATTCGCCTACGCGCTGGTCTTCGCCTGTGAAGGCCTGCTGTTTGTCGTATCCGCAGCAATGGCTCTGCGCATTGTCGGCCCGGCGGTCAGACGTGACGTGCAAGATCAACCGAAGGCGGCGGCTCCATTCATGTCCGCTGCAGAAGGAAAGGCGTAAACATGTCGGGCATGGAAAGTTTTGATGTGGTCGTGGTGGGCGGCGGGCCGGCGGGTTCGACTGCCGCAACGGATCTCGCCCGGCAGGGACATTCCGTTCTGCTGCTCGACCGGGCCGGTCGCATCAAGCCTTGCGGTGGCGCAGTGCCGCCGCGGCTGATCGAGGAGTTCGCCATTCCCGACGAGCAGCTGGTGGCCAAGGCACGTTCGGCAAGAATGATTTCCCCGTCCGGACGCGTTGCCGACATGCCTATCCAGGGCGGATTCGTCGGCATGGTCGATCGCGAACACTTCGATGAATATCTGCGTGGCCGTGCCGGTCTGGCAGGCGCGCAACGGCGCGCGGGCTCGTTCGACACGATCACGCGTGACCTTGATGGCCGGGCGATCGTCAACTATCGCAACAAGGACGGCGAAACCGTCGGCGTTCGCGCGCGTGCCGTGATCGGCGCGGATGGCGCTCTGTCGGCAGTCGGGCGTCAGTGTGTGCCGGGTGCCGATGAAGTGCCGTGCGTGTTCGCCTACCACGAGATTGTCCGTTCGCCGACGCAGGGCTTCGACGGCAGCCGTTGCGACGTTTACTACCAGGGCAAGCTGTCTCCGGATTTCTATGGCTGGGTTTTCCCGCACGGGGACACCACCAGCATCGGCAGTGGCAGCGCACGCAAGGGGTTCTCCATTCGCAACGGCACCACGGCACTGCGCGAAGCTGCCGGCCTTGCAGGTGCGGATACGATCCGCCGCGAGGGTGCTCCGATTCCGATGAAGCCGCTCAGGAAGTGGGACAACGGTCGCGATGTCGTGCTCGCCGGCGATGCCGCAGGTGTCGTGGCGCCGGCATCGGGCGAAGGCCTCTACTACGCGATGACCGGCGGGCGCCTCGCCGCTGAATCCGTCGATCTTTTCCTCATCACGGGTGATGCGCGGTCGCTGGCGCTTGCGCGCAAGCGATTCATGAAGGCGCATGGTCGTGTGTTCATGATCCTCGGCATCATGCAGCGCTTCTGGTACGCCAGCGACAAGCGACGTGAGCGCTTCGTCAGCATCTGCCGTGATCCGGATGTGCAGCATCTGACGTGGCAGGCCTACATGCACAAGAGACTGGTCAAGGCGAAGCCGATGGCGCATGCGCGCATCTTCTTCAAGGATCTGGCGCATCTCTGCGGCATCGTCTCACCGTGAACGCGTTCGCCGCCCAGCGCTGGCCGCCGGTTGCGGCAGCCGCACTGGCGGCATTCCTCGTCGGTGCGCTGGGTGCAGCGGCGACCGACCTGAGTCCGTGGTACCAAGCGCTCGCCAAGCCGTCGTGGCAGCCGCCCGACTGGCTGTTCGGGCCCGCGTGGACACTCATATTCAGTCTTGCGGCGATGTCGGGCGTTCTGGGCTGGACGCGTGCGCCGAATGCGCGCTGCCGGGTATGGATGCTCGGCCTTTTTGCGCTCAACGGTGGTCTGAACATATTTTGGAGCGCGCTCTTCTTTCACCTGCAGCGCCCTGATCTGGCGCTTGTCGAGGTGGGCTTCCTGTGGCTGTCCGTTGCGCTGCTTGCGTTGCACCTTCGCTCATGGTCCCGGACGGCCTCGCTGCTGCTGCTTCCCTATCTGGCCTGGGTGGCATTCGCCGCCTGGCTAAATATGGCGATCGTCGAAATGAATGGGCCGTTTGTGGCGCAGTGACCGGACAAACATCGATCTTTTCGATCATTTCGGACTTGTGATATGTTTTTTTTGATGAGTTACCGTAGCATGCAGGGACGTGTCGTGAAGCATTGAGGGGCTCCGCCGTGACGGTCAATGCATCGCACAAGCGGCCTGAACGCGCAACGGCGCGCGTCAGGACCGGACGTGACGAGAACGCGATGCCAAGTGCGGTTGTCTCAGCAGAAGATTCCGCGACCCGTCGATCTGGCTTGCAGTGCCCCCGGTAGGCGCCGGGTTTTGTATAAAAAGCATCTCGCACGCTTTCTTTTGCGACTGCGTTCATCCGGTCCCATCCAGTGAACAAGTTACCGAACGATCCGGGCGATCTGAGCGCGTTTTCTGAGGTTGCCCCAGAACTGGCCGACATGTTGGTGTCGGTCACGAGTGATATCGCCCTCGTACTGGACGACCAGGGCTACATCCGCAGCGTTGCGCTGGGCGGAGCGGAGCCGGTCAGTGCCACGGCAAGCGAATGGCTCGGCCGCCAGCTCGTCGATACCGTTACCAGCGAAACAAGACGCAAGGTGGAAGAACTGCTGCGGGAAGCCAGCCAGGCGGGCGTTTCGCGTACCAGGCACATCAACCATCCTTCACCGGCAGGAGCGGACATTCCGGTCGCGTATACGGCTGTCAGGCTCGGTCAGTCGGGCCCGCTGCTGGTCGCAGGTCGCGACCTCCGAGCTGTTTCGGTCATGCAGCAACGGCTGGTGGACGCCCAGCAGTCCATGGAGCGTGATTACTGGCGCATGCGTCAGGCCGAAACGCGCTATCGCCTGCTGTTCCAGATTGCGACGGATGCCGTGCTCGTGATCGATGCCGAAACCTTCCAGGTGGTGGACGCGAATCGCGCTGCAGCCCGCATGTTCGGAGGCACGGTCCAGGAAATGTCGGGACGCCAGGCGGTTGAAGGCGTAGCACCGGCGTCCGTATCGGTTCTTCAGGAACTGCTCGGGACGGTTCGGGTGTCCGGACGCTCGGGCGATGCATCGCTTCATCTGTCCGGTCAGCGCGGAAATATTCACGTATGGGCATCGCCGCTGCGCAGTGAAGGTCAGAACCTGCTGCTGCTCAGGGCAACGCCGGATGGCATGCCGTCCCTGCCGCCGCCGCCCGAAGACACGATGCTGCCGGATCTCATGCGCCTGACACCGGATGCCATCGCATTCACCGACGAACAGGGACTGGTTCTGAGCGCCAATCCGGCCTTCCTCGAATTGGTCAGGATTTCGGATGCACAGGATGTGCGTGGGCGCTCGCTGGGCGAGTGGGTAGAACGCGAAGGTAGCGGATTTGTGTCGCTGCTGGACAGCGTGCGCCGTTCAGGTGTGAAGCGCCTGACGGCCCGATTGCGCGATGAAACGGATGTCCAGCTGGATATCGAACTGTCTGCCGTATTGATCCACAACGGAAATTCGAACAGTATCGGGTTCATCATTCGCGCGGTTCAGCCGCGCGGTCCCGGTGTGCCGCACCGGGGCAGCGTTCACTGAGCGCCGCGCGTCCCGCGTCGGCGGGAGACCCTTGTTGAACGAACCGACTTTCAGTCCGCCCTTCGGTCAGGCGGATCTCACCAATTGCGAACGCGAGCTCATCCATCTGGCTGGCTCCATCCAGCCACACGGGGTGTTGCTGGTGGCCGACGCCACGGATCTGCGTGTGCTGCTCGCCAGCGAGAACGTCGGGCAGCTGCTTGGTACGCCACATCATCGCGTGCTTGATCAGGGCCTTGCGACGCTGGGTGGCAATCTGGCTGAACGGGTGCGCGCGATTGCAGATGAGCTGAGTCCGGATGAACTGACCGCCTTCCGCTGCGACGTCGGCGCAGCAGATTCGTGCAGGGCGTTCGAGGGCATGGCGCATCTCGGACAGTCAGGCACCATCGTGATCGAACTGGAAGCCGCTCCGTCGGAAGGCGGCTCACTCGATTTTGCTTCCCAGGCGTTGCTCGCGACTTCCGTCAGGCGATTCAGCGAAGCGTTGAACATCACAGCGCTCGCTGACGCGGTGGTGCTGTCGGTACGCGAACTGACGGGTTACGACCGGGTGATGGTGTACCGCTTCGATGATGACGGTCATGGGGAAATCATCGCCGAGGCACGCGAACCCAGGCTCGAGTCGCTGCTCGGGCAGCGCTATCCGGCGACCGACATTCCGCAGCGTGCGCGCGGCCTGTATCTGCGCAACCGGGTACGCGTGCTGGCCGATGCGGGCTACACACCTTCTGCGGTGCTGCCGCGCGTACTTCCGGACACCGGCGAAGAGTTCGACATGTCGATGTGCCACCTGCGCAGCATGTCGCCGCTCCACATCCAGTACCTGAAGAACATGGGCGTGACGGCAACGCTTGTCGTGTCGCTCGTGCGGGAGGGGCGCTTGTGGGGCCTGATCGCATGCCACCACTATTCGGCCCGGCACATCCACTATACGGAACGCGCCGCGGTTGACCTGCTGGCGGAGGTGGTCGCGACGCGGATCGCCGCGATCGAGAATTACGTGCGCACCCAGGTGGACGTGCTGGTGCGCAGCCTTGAATTGCGTCTCATCGAAGCCACCTCGACCGAGGGCGACTGGCGCCTTGCGCTGGTGCGGAATCCCCGTACCCTGCTGCAGCCGCTCGAAGCGACCGGTGCCGCGCTGTTTCACGAGGGCGAACTGCTCACCGTCGGCGATGTGCCTTCGACCTCTGAATTGCGCAGCCTCGCGGACTGGGTCGGTAGTGAAATCCGGCAGGGGTTCTTCAGTTGCGTTTCGGTCGAACGTGCCAATCCGCAACTCGAATCGCTGACGCCCGTTGCATGCGGCGTGCTGGCGATCGAGCTTTCGTCGTCCGGTCAGGATTTCCTGATGTGGTTCCGCCGCGAGCAGTCGGCGAGCATTACATGGGCGGGCGATCCGACCAAACCCGTCGTCGGCAATGATCCGCTGACCCTGTCGCCGCGTCGTTCATTCGCTGCCTGGTCCGAGATCGTGCGCGGCTGCGCGGCGCCCTGGAGCAAGGCCGACATTGCACTGGCACGTGCGATCGGTACCACACTGCGCGACGTGATCCTGCAGACGCAGGCGGTTCGTTTGCTGATCGCCCAGCATCAGGCCGATCGCTTCCGCAGCGCCGTCGAAACGTCGCAGGAACCCGTTCTGGTATCCGATGCGCAGGGGCGCGTGCTGTTTCCGAGCGCGGCGTTCGCCGCACTGTTCCGGACGCCGCCACCCCCCATACGCGTCCTCGACGATCTGGCCGACATGTTTGTCGATCCGGCTCATGTCCGGCAGGTGCTGGATGTGCTGCGTACCGAGCGTGACTCGTGGCGCGGCGAGTGGTGCCTCAAGGCAGGCGAGGGCCAGCTCGTTGCCCTGGGCATCCGGGCCGATGCCATTCCGGGGCCGGGCGGCACGGTGCTCGGCTACATCATCATCCTCACCGACCTCACCGACACCAAGCGTACCCAAGCGGCGCGTCGGCATCTCGAACAGTCATTGAGCGAAGCCGGGCGTGCCGGCATCGGCCGGGATCCGGCCATGCCGATCAGGCGCGAACCGGATGAAGTGGTCGGCGCCATTCTGGCGAACGCCAGCGTGGCTGCGATGGAACTGACCGATACGGCTGCGGCGGGCCCGGTTGCGACGCTGATAGAAGAGCTCGAAGCATCTGCAACGCGCGCCGCCGCCATCTACGGCAAGCTGCGTGCCTTCACGCGGGGCAACTGACAGGCAGCTTCCGCCTGCTCACGCCAGTTCGTCGAACAGCGTGATGTGTCGGGCGAAGCCGGAGCAGGCTTCGGCCACCAGCGCTGCCACGCTTTCGTCGTCCTGCGGCAGTGCATCCAGCCCTGCCCGATAGCGACGGATCAGCACCGCAACGTCCCCCGCGAATGCGTAGAAAGACGTTCCTGTGCCGTCGCTCGTGCCGGGCATCGACGACACGACGCGTCCGAGCACCTGGCCGCCATGCAGGTCGCCGAGATGACGGACGTAGGAATGTGCCGCCAGCAGCGCGGGGCGCTCCAGCGTGAGTTGCTGCAGGTGACGCACATAGTCGGCGGCACCCGGCGTCAGTTCGATGTCGCGCTCCCAGCCGTGTCCGTGCAGGGCCTGCAGATCCGATTCGATTGCCATGGTGCGAGCAAGCTCGGGCAGGTGGATAGGTGCAACCGACGGGTCGGACGCATGGTGAGCCAATCCGGTTTCGAGCGCCGAGTACAGCGCGTGAAGGTTGCGCAGCAATCTGCAGTAGGCCGGCATAGGCAACTTGCCTTTCAGCAGTTGTGGCATCAGGCCCGTGTGTTCGGCCTGCCGGTGCAACAGCGACGTTTCGGCTCGCAGACGCGCAGCCAGGCCGGTGATGACTGAATCCGCATGCATGCCGAAATGATAGCCTGTCGGACCGCGCAAACCGAGGAAGAAAGATGGCGGAAGCAATACTTGACGGACGACTTACCGCTTTCGTGGTGGTCCTCGTTGTCGTCGAATGGCTTGTTCTCGCGGCACGGCATCGCCGGACGGGCAAGGGGCTTTCCGGGCGGCAGTTGCTGCCCAATCTGGCGGCCGGAATGTGCCTGATGCTCGCGCTGCGCGCTGCGCTGGTTGATTCGGGATGGATGTGGGTTGCCGCTTTCCTGGCGCTTTCGGGGGTGGCACACGTGGCCGATCTGATCACCCGATGGCCGCGTCAGTCCGCCTGATCGGACGGTCCGACCCCATGCAGGCAGGAGCCCGGCAGACACCGGGCCGCTGCAGCACGATCACTCCTTGCCGATCTGCCAGATCTCGTCCGAGCGCGACACGATGGCACCCGATTCGGTATCAACCTCGAGCTTCACTTCCTTGCCGCCCGTGGTCTTGATGTCGAATTCGTAGGACGCCTTGCCGTCTGCTTCGATTTCATACTCGACTTCGATGATTTCCCCCGGGACGCTCTTCAGCGCGATCTCGCGCGCGGCCGCTTCGCTGACCCTGGCGCCCGAGAATCCGGCGTAGTCCCTGGTCACTTCCTCTTCGATCTCGACCACCTTGCCGGTCTTGCCGCTGCATTCGACATCCCATGCCTTGCCGTCCGGCGTTTCGATGTCGAATTCGTAAACGTGACCGTCGCCGTCTTCCTTCTTCAGTTCGATCTTCACGATCTGGCCGTCCCTGGCCTCGAGTGCTGCCTTCATGCACTTTTCCAGGCCGGCCGATGTTTTCGGAGTCGTCGCGGCCTGGGTGATGCCGGCGAACGCCAGCAGCGCGACGAGCAATGCGGTTTTCTTCATGGATAGCTCCTGATGGTGGGTAAGGCTGTGGATGCTGCGGTGCAATACCCAATCTTACCGACGTCGGGATGGATTCCCGGGTCAGGATAAAAAAAGGAAATCATCCCGGATCATTCGGGAGGATTTCCCTGTTTCAACGACTTTCGGGCGCGTCAGTCCTTGCCGCCGCCTTTGCCACCACCGTGGCTTTTGCCGTTTCCGTTTCCGTTTCCATGTGACCCCTTGCCCTGCCTGTCGTCGCGGTAATCCCGGTCCTGACTGCGGTCATCGCGGTGATCGCCTCGCGAGCGTTCGCGTTCACGGTAGCGCGGCACGTAAACATCGTTGTACCAGCTCTCCTGCACGAAATAGACCGGGCGGCCGCAGGCGTTGTAACGGCTGCAGTGCTTGCTCCAGTTCTTCGTATGGCCCGGCGGTACGTGCAGATACATGGGAGGGCCGCCAGGACCGCCCCGGATGATGATCCGCGGCTCTGCATAGATCAGGCGTGGTCGCGGAAAGTCGCCGATGTCGATGTGTCCGTAGAAGCCCGGTTGCCCCACGGTAATGGATACGCCCACATCTGCGGCGAACACGGATGCTGCGGAAGCGACGAGCGCGGCTGCCAATATGATTTTTTTCATCTTTGTGTCCCCCTTCTTTCACGGTTCCCGACGAATAACGTCCGAATGCCTTCGACGGCTGACGGGCATCGGTGATCCAGATGCTTCAAATCGTTACCCGATCACGCCCTCAGTCCGTGCCAATCAACTCTACAGCGTGTGCGACCGGAAGCCTGTAGGCGTTCGAGAACTTGCGTTGTCGGTCGAACCCTGTGTCGGTGACGCCTGCAGAGGGTGCATTACGCAACATGAATACACGATTGGTGCAGTGTGTGAATCGGCGCCGAGTGTTGAATTTGTCGCTCATTGCCTCGTGGATGGAGCCGGTAGTCTCGGCTCCATCCAATACCGAGCCGAAATCCCAACCATGAAAACACTGCCCCGCATGCTGCGCCCGATACTTGCCGTTGCGCTGATGGCTGCGCTGCCGGCGCAGGCCGGACCCGTCGTCGTCAACGGCTGGGCCTCGCCCGAGCCTGTCACCACGGTACGCATCCGGAACGCCAACCCTTCGTTGCAGAGCCAGTTCGTGCACGCTGCGGGATTTTCGGCGGTCGAGAACGCGACCAACATGTTCGTTGCCTGGTGCGTGGACATTTTCCAGCCGACCCGCTTCGGCAGCACGGTCCATGATTTTTCGCTGACCAGCGGACAGGATTACTTCGGCCTTCAGCCGGAGCGGGCGGATCTGCTCGGCCGGCTCGCCACGCGGGCCTTCGGCGATGCGCTGACCGGTGGTGTGAACGCCGGTGCCTTCCAGCTTGCCATCTGGGAAATCGTGAACGAGAAGAACGATGTGCTCGATCTGGGAAGCGGAAATTTCGGCGCATCGCGCGCGTCGGACGGCTCGATCGCCCTGGCCCAGGAATGGCTGTCCAGCCTGCCGACGCTGTCGCGCTACTCGTTCGATGTCCTGGCCAGTCCCACGCATCAGGATCTGGCCGTGTTCAGGGCACTTCCGTCGCCGCTGCGCAGCGCCCAGGCCAACGGCGTGCCCGAGCCGGGCACGCTTGCCCTGTCGGCACTTGCTTTCGGTGGCCTGGTCGCCCTTCGCCGGCGCCGGTCTGCCAGCGGGCTCAGCGCCGCCGTCTGATGCTGAATTTCTCGAGCGCGCGAGCGGTGTGCGACAGCGCGCCCAGCGTCAGGAAGTCTGCCGGTGAGCCGCTCGCGACCAACTGACCTCCGCCGTCTCCGCCTTCCGGTCCGAGATCGATGATCCAGTCGGCTTCGGCCATCAGATCGAGATCGTGCTCGATCACCACCACGCTGTGCCCGGCATCGACCAGGCGATGCAGCACCGTGATCAGCTTTGCGATGTCGGCCATGTGCAGGCCGGTGGTGGGCTCGTCCAGTACATAGAGCGTATGCGGATTGCCGCGACCGCGCCGCGCTCCGGCCGGTTCGGCGGTGGCGTCGCCTGCGCTCGCCGGTGACTTCGCCAGTTCGGTCACCAGTTTCATGCGCTGTGCCTCGCCGCCCGAGAGCGTCGGGCTGTGCTGCCCCAGCGTCAGGTAGCCGAGGCCGACTTCCTGCATCAGTTTGAGCGGCGTGGCGATGGCACGGTGTGCGGCGAAGAAGTCCGCCGCCTCATCCACGCTCATTGCCAGCACGTCGGCAATGCTCCTGCCCCGCCACATGACGGCGCGTGTTTCGCCGTTGAAGCGGGCGCCATTGCAGGCTTCGCACAGCACCCGCACGTCGGGCAGGAAGGACATTTCGATCTGCCGCAGACCCTGGCCTTCGCACAGCGTGCAGCGGCCGGGGCCGGTGTTGAACGAAAACCGCGCTGCCGTGAAGCCGCGTTCGCGCGCGTCCTGGGTATCGGCGTACAGCTTGCGGATGGCGTCCCAGAAGCCGATGTAGGTGGCCGGACAGGATCGCGGCGTCTTGCCGATCGGTGTCTGGTCTACCTCGAGCACCCGGCCCAGTGCGCCCCAGCCTTCGATGTCGCGGCAGCCGGTGCAGTCGCCGTCGTGGCCGGACAGCTTCGCCGCCACGGTGTCACGCAGCACCTCCCGCGCCAGCGACGACTTGCCGGAGCCCGACACGCCGGTCATCACCACCAGCCGGCCGAGCGGCACGCGCACGTCCATGCCTTTGAGGTTGTGCAGTCGCGCCTCCCGAACAGTCAGCGCCGGTGTGTCGTCGGTGACCGGGCGGCGCGGCGCGAAGCTGTGCGGCAGCGGGCGCGCAAGGTACTGGCCGGTGATCGACTTCGGCTGCATCGCAAGATCCGACGCATGTCCTTCGGCGATCACCTCGCCGCCGAGCCGGCCGGCGCCCGGACCGAGGTCGATCACGTGGTCGGCGCGCAATATCGTGTCTTCGTCGTGCTCGACCACCAGCAGCGTGTTGCCCTTGTCGCGCAGCTTCACCAGTGTGTCGAGCAGTACGTCGTTGTCCCTCGGGTGCAGGCCGATGGTCGGCTCGTCAAGCACGTAGCAGACGCCTCGCAGGTTGGAACCTAGCTGTGCGGCGAGCCGGATGCGCTGTGCCTCGCCACCCGACAGCGTGGGGGCGGCGCGGTCCAGCGACAGATAGCCCAGGCCGACCTCGGCCAGAAAGCGCAGGCGGCTGTTCAGTTCGCTCACCACGTCGCGTGCGATGTCGGCATCCCGCCCTTCGAGTGTCCAGCCGGAGATGGCAGCAGACAGTGTCGATACCGGCTGCGCCGTCAGTTTCGCGATCGACTGGCCGAACAGCGCGACGTGGCGGGCAATCGGGTTCAGCCGCTCGCCGTCGCAGGCCGGGCAGGCTTCCGGTTCGTCCGCCTGCCACTCGTTCCAGGTCGCCTCCTCGCCCGTCTGTTCGGCATCGAAGCCCGGCAGCTTCAGACCCGTGCCCATGCATTTCGGACACCAGCCATGTTTCGAGTTGAAAGAGAACAGCCGCGGATCGAGTTCGGCGAAGCCGGTACCGCAGCTCGGGCAGGCGCGCTGGGTCGAATACACCTCGACCGCCGGGACCGGGGCATCCGGCTGACCGAGGCCGTCGAGCGGCGCCAGCAGATGCAGCACGCCCTTGCCGTGTTCGAGCGACTGGCGCACCGCATCGCGCAGCGTCTTCTCGTCGCGCTCGCTGACCACGAAATCGCGGATCGGCAGCTCGATGGTGTGTTCCTTGAAGCGGTCCAGACGTGGCCAGGGTGAGGTCGGCAGGAATTCGCCGTCGACCCGCAGATGCGTGTGGCCGTGCGTTTTCGCCCAGCGCGCCAGTTCGGTGTAATAGCCCTTGCGGCTGATCACCAGCGGCGCCAGCAGGCCGATGTGCTGGCCGCGTCGCTCGCGCAGGATGCGCGCCACCATGGCGTCTTCGGACTGCGGCGCGATCGCACAGCCGCAATCCGGGCAATGCTGCACCCCCAGCTTCACGTACATGAGCCGCAGAAAGTGATAGATCTCGGTCTGTGTCGCCACCGTGCTCTTGCGTCCGCCGCGGCTGGTGCGCTGCGCGATGGCCACGGCGGGCGGAATGCCGAACACGCCGTCGACGTCCGGCTTGCTCTCCGGCTGCACGAACTGGCGCGCGTAGGCATTCAGCGATTCCAGATAGCGGCGCTGTCCTTCGCCGAACACGATGTCGAAGGCCAGCGTGGACTTGCCGGAACCGGACACGCCGGTCACCACGGTGAAGCGGTCGCGCGGAATGTCGACTTCGATGTTCTTCAGATTGTGTTCGCGTGCGCGGTGCACGACGATGGCATGCGCCGCGCGGGCACGCAACGCACTGTGCGCCGCGTCGGTCGGTTCGGCAGCCGGCACGTCGCCCGTGCCTGGGCCGAAGGTGTCGGTGATGCGGTACTCGGCCAGTGCCCGACCGGTGTGCGAGGCGACGCAGGTCACGATCTGCGCCGGCGTGCCTTCGAACACGAGTTCGCCGCCGTCTTCGCCGGCTTCCGGGCCGAGATCGATCAGCCAGTCGGCCGCGGCGATCACGTCCAGATTGTGTTCGATCACCAGCACCGTATGGCCGCCGTCCAGCAGTTTCGAAAAGGCGCCGAGCAGCCGGGCGATGTCGTCGAAGTGCAGGCCGGTGGTGGGTTCGTCGAGCAGGAACAGCCTGCTGCCCGTCGCCTTGTTCTTCTTCGTCGTGGCGGCCTCGGCGAGAAAGCCGGCCAGCTTCAGGCGCTGTGCCTCGCCGCCGGACAGCGTCGGTACCGGCTGACCCAGCGTCACGTAATCGAGGCCGACATCGACCAGCGCCTGCAGGCCGGTCATTGCCGCGTCGGCGTGCCGGCGAAGGGGCTTCTCCAGCGCAGCGAGGTCGCGCAGCCAGTCCAGCGTGTCGCGCACGGTCATGGCCAGCACGTCCGAAATGCTGCGGCCGTCGACCGTGATTTCGCGCACCTCGGCACGGTAGCGCGTGCCGTTGCAATCCGCGCAGCGCAGGTACACGTCGGACAGGAACTGCATTTCGACGTGCTCGAAACCGGTGCCGCCGCAGGTTGCACAGCGGCCCTTGCCGGCATTGAAGGAGAAGGTGCCGGCGGTGTAGCCGCGCTGCTTCGCTTCGGCCTGCAGCGCGAACAGCTCGCGCATCGGGTCGAAGGCACCGACATGGGTGACCGGGTTGGAGCGCGCGCTCTTGCCGATGGCCGACTGGTCGACCATCACCACGTCTGCGATCCGCTCGACGCCCTCCAGCACATCATGTTCGCTGGCGGATTCGGTCGGCCGGCCGAAGTGCTTGAGCAGCGCCGGGTACAGCACATCCTGGATCAGCGTCGATTTGCCCGAGCCGGACACGCCGGTCACGGCGACCAGATGGCCGAGCGGAATCGCGATGTCGAGCCGCTTCAGGTTGTGCGCCCGCGCACCCACCAGCCTGAGCGTCGGACCGGATTGCTTCACTGTGCGCCGGCTGCCGAGTGCGGCATCGACCTGACGGCGGCCGGCGAGGTAGTCGGCGGTCAGCGTGTGCGCGCCGGCGATGCCGGCCGGCGGGCCGTCGAACACCACTTCGCCGCCGCGCGTGCCGGCGCCGGGGCCGATGTCGAGCAGACGGTCGGCATGACGCATGATCTGCGGGTCGTGCTCAACCACGACCAGCGTGTTGCCGGCGTCCTTCAGGCGCTTCATGACGCCGATCACACGTTCCATGTCGCGCGGGTGCAGGCCGATCGACGGTTCGTCGAGCACGAACAGCGTGTTGACCAGCGAGGTGCCGAGCGCGGTCGTCAGGTTGATGCGCTGCACTTCCCCGCCGGACAGCGTGCGCGACTGGCGGTCGAGATTCAGATATCCGAGGCCGACCGTGGCGAGGTAGCCGAGCCGCGTGCGTATTTCGGCCAGCAGTTCTGCGGTCGCCGTGTCGAGCGGCGGCGGCAGGCGCAGTGCGTCCATCATGGTGCGCAGTTTCGATGCCGGCCACCGCATCAGGTCATGGATGCCGTGGCCTTCGATCTTCCACAGCGCGGCATCGGGCTTGAGCCGGCTGCCACCGCAGGCCACGCACGGTGTGTACGCGCGATAGCGCGACAGCAGCACGCGGATGTGCATCTTGTAGGCCTTGGTTTCCAGCCACTCGAAGAAGTGGCGCACGCCATACCAGGTGCCGGGCCACGACTTCTGCCAGTTCTTCCATTTCGCGTCGCCCTCGAGCACCCAGCGGCGATGTTCGGCACTCAGCTCGGCGAACGGCACGTCCATCGGCACGCCGTACCTGGAGGCCATCTTTTCCAGATCGGTCTGGCATTCGCCGTACGACTCGGTCTGCCACGGCTTGATGGCGCCGCCGGCGAGCGTCTTGCGCTCGTCCGGAACCACCAGTCCGAAGTCGATTCCGATGACGCGACCGAAACCGCGGCAGGTTTCGCAGGCGCCCAGCGGAGAATTGAACGAGAAGTGCGCCGGCAGTGCCGGGCTGTAGGCGATGTCGCATCCGGCGCAATGCAGACGGCTGGAAAATGCCCAGCGCGCCGTGACCGCACCCGCTGCGTCGAGCACCTGCACATGCATGACCCCCTGACCGAGCCGCAGCGCCGCTTCGACGGCTTCAGCCACGCGTGCGCCTTCGGCAGCGGCGGCACGGAAGCGGTCCTGCACCACGTGCAGTGTGCTGCCGTCGCGCGCATGGACGCGCGTGTAACCCTGACGCTCGAGCCAGCCCTGGATTTCCGCATCGGTGAAGTTGTCCGGCACCGATACCGGCGCGGTCACCACCAGACGCGGATCGCCGGCGGCCGCCGCACGCGCCGCGATGTCGCCGGCAATGCGGTCGGACGATTCTTCATGCACCGGCTGGCCGCAGCCGCGGCAATGCAGCGTGGCGGTGCGCGCGAACAGCAGCTTCAGGTGATCGTTCAGTTCGGTCATCGTGCCGACGGTCGACCGCGAGGTGCGCACCTGATTGCTCTGGTCGATGGCGATCGCCGGCGGCACGCCGGAGATCGAATCCACCTGCGGCGCATCCATGCGATCGAGAAACTGCCGCGCGTAGGGCGAAAAGGTTTCGACGTAACGCCGCTGGCCTTCCGCATACAGGGTGTCGAACACCAGCGAGGACTTGCCCGAGCCCGACACGCCGGTCACCACGGTGAGCTGGCCGAGCGGAAAATCGACGTCGATGTTCTTCAGATTGTTCTGGCGCACGCCACGCAGGCTGATGGCGTCTTGCGGCGCAGAGCCGAGGGGGCGAAAGGATCTTTGCGACACGGATGGGACGGAGGCAGGGAGAGGATGGAAAGGGGGCCGCGCCAAGCCGCTGCCGTTGCGTCATTGTAGCGATCCGCTGATCGCGGACACGTGTGTCGCGCGGATCGGGACCAGGTTCCGGGCCGACGTGCCACGTCGGCAACAAGCAACTACTGGCGCAGGAAGTCAGGCCTCTGTGCAGACTCTTCCTTCCAGAAGGGGATCGTCTTCGCCGCGTCGATGTCCGCGTCCAGCCACTCGATCGGAATTGCGTATCGCGCTTCGCCCGGCGCCCTTGCGATGAAAGCCAGGATGCCGACCAGTTCGCCGGCCGCGTTGAACAGGCCTCCGCCGCTGTCGCCGATGGCGAATGGCACACTGGTTTCGATGACCGGTGCGCCGTCCAGCGGATGCAGTTTCGTCACCGCGCCGACCAGCAGGCGCACGTCGACGCCGAACGCGCCGTTGAATGCGAGCAGGCGGTCGCCGGGCTTCAGGTCATTGCTCCGCGCGACGACCGCTGCCGGTGCCGTGAGCCCCGGAACCGACAGCACGCAGAGGTCGCGTCCGGTGTCCTGCCGCAGCATCGTTGCCGGCCGGGCGACATACTGATAGCTCGCCTTCAGCGCTTTCGCACCAGCAATCACGTGGCAGGCGGTCGCGACGCGTTCGCCCGGCAGCGCGACGCCGCTGCCGACGGAAATCGATCCGTCAGCCTGTTCTGCCTGAACGCGCACCGTGGTCTGGATCGCCGTGGCGATGTTCATGGCGTGAGCGCCGGCAACTGCGCACAGCAGTCCGATTGCCGCAATCGTTCTTCTCATGAGGGTCTCCGCGTGACGACAGGTGCCGCTCGGACTGCCGCGAAACGGCTTGGTTTCATCCGCAGTACCGGCCGATGGTATGGTCGGGCAAAACGGACGGGAGTGCATTGCATGCGGATGTCGATGAATACGCAGATCCTGGTGGGCGCAGTGGCTGGTGTGGCACTGGGTGTCGGCCTCGGGGCACTGCCGCTCGATGCCGCTCTGCGCACACGGGGTCTCTACGCCGCCGGACTGATCGGCAGCCTGTTCATCGCGCTGTTGAAGATGGTGCTGGTACCGCTGGTGTTCGCGTCCATCGTGGTCGGCGTGGCACAGCTGCGCGCGCAGCAGAACATGCGCCGCGTATGGGTCACCACGCTGCTGTTCTATCTGCTCACGGTCACCATTGCCGTGACGCTGGGCCTGACGGCTGCCAACGTATTCGACGTGGGCGCCGGCATGCATCTGGACATGTTCGCCGGCGCGATGGCGGGCTTCGAGGCGAAGCAACTGCCGTTCCCCGATTTCGTCCAGCAGTTCCTGACCGGCCTGTTCCAGAACCCGTTCGCCGCGCTGGCCCAGGGCAACATCGTCGCGCTCGTGGTGTTCGCGCTGATTCTCGGAATCGCGCTGGTGCAGGGCGGCGAGCGGTACAGCGTCATCGGCAAGCTGATGGAAGAGATGCTCGATCTGTCGCTGACCGTCGTCGGCGTCATCATGAAGATCGCGCCCTGGGGCGTCGCGGCGCTGCTGGCCCGACTGATCGCCACGCAGGACATGGCGCTGCTGGAAACCATGGCGCGCTTCGTGGCCGTGGTACTGGGCACCACGCTGTTCCACGGCATCGTTGTGCTGCCCGGCCTGCTATGGCTGATCGCCCGGGTCAGTCCGCTGGCGCTGTGGCGCGGCGGCCGGGAATCGCTGATCACCGCGCTGGCAACCAGTTCGAGTGCGGCAACCATGCCGATCACGATGCGCATCACGGAACAGAATTTCGGTGTGCGTCCGGCGACCGTCGGTTTCGTCGTACCGGTCGGCACCACCATGAACATGGACGGCACGGCCCTTTACGAGGCGGCCGCGGCTCTGTTCATCGCCAATCTGGTCGGCATCGAACTCAGTCTGGGTCAGCAGGTGGTGGTGTGCATCATGTCGATGCTGGCGGCCGTCGGCGCACCCGGCATCCCGAGCGCCGGCATGGTGACCATGGCCATGGTGCTGCAGTCTGTCGGTCTGCCGGTCGAGGCGATCGCCATTCTGCTGCCGATCGACCGCTTGCTCGACGCCGTGCGTACCGTGGTCAATGTCGAGGGCGACATCGTCGGCAGCATCGTCGTCGAAGCGCTGAATCCGCCGTCGCCAGCTGCGGCAACACAGCCGGAAAGTGGCACAGGAACGAGCGGAACGGGCTGACCCCCGACCGCGCAGGACGGGGCGCGCGATCTGCGCCGCTGCGCAGAAGGGGGGGGCGGCGCTTACTGCACCGTGCAGGATGCGTCGGCGTCGCTGCCTAGGCCGGTGCTGCCGCCCACGCCGTCGGGGCCCGGACGCGCGGCGGTCGATGACGGCAGCGCATTGCCCAGCCCCGGATTTTCGGACAGCGTTTCCGGTGCACTCCGGCTGCTCGATACGACACCGGCTTCGCCCACCTTGAAGGTCTTCGATCCGGCGTCGTTCTTCACTTCGATGCTGCCTTCCTCGACATCGAAAACCAGCGCCGGCTCCCCAGCCTGCCTGTCCTTCGCCTCTTCCAGCGTCTTCAGGCAGGCCGGATCTTCCTTCTCGTTCTCGTCGCACAGCAACATGCCGAAGCTGGTGCCGCGGATGCCGATGGTCGCCGTCACCGTGCTGGCTCGGTAGGCGTCGCGATTGCGTTTGCCTATCAGTCCGGTCACTGCGCGCAGCCCGCCCTTGAGCAGGCTGTAGAACATGTTGTCCTTTTCCGGTTTGGCCTCGTCGAAGGCGAACGAATCGATCTTCACCTTGCTGCGCGGTCGCAGTGCAAGCGTCGAACCGTCGCCGAATTCGATGCGCGCGACCGTGCTCTTTTCGGTGGTGATCAGGTCTCCGCCGTAGATCGACGAATTGCGCGCGAGGATGCGCGTCTTGTTGTCCGGGGTCTGTACATACATCGTGCCCGACAGATAGCTGACGCGGCCGGCGGCCGGGTCGTCTGCGGCGTGCGATACGCCCGCGACCAGCATGACAAGCGGAATGAACGGGCGAAGCAGCTTCATGATGGTCTCCTCAACGACATTGCAGGCGGCTGGCGCGGAAGTCGCGCAGCGGCTGTTCGATCTGTGTGCCCGACGCGGTCACGATGTCGCTCAACGCGTCGACCGATGCGAGCGGCCGCGGGGAGTCGATTTTCGGCGGCTGCGGGGGGTCGATTTTCGGCGGCTGCACGGTTTCACGCAGCAGTGGCGTGATAACTACGACGGCCACCGGCGGCGTGATGGTCACTTCGGGCGTCACGTTGAAGGTGATGAAGATGCTCGCCGTACCGGCGCCCAGCGTCAGGCTGAAACGTGCTGTGTCGGCGCCACTCGTGGTGCCGCGCGCAAGGTAGGTCCAGCCCGAATCCGCACCCGAAATTTCCCCGCCGGCTGGCTGCGTCGCCAGCGTGCTGCCATTGCGCAGGGAGAATCCCAACGGCTCGCCGGCGCGCGCGGCGAAGGTCTGGTTGATGACGGTCATGGTGCCTGGCGCGAAACCCAGCGTGCCTGCACCGCCGATGCGGCTGAAGATGTCCGGCGGGAGGTCACCGCCCAGTTCCATTGTCGCGTCGTCGCCGATGACGAAACTGCCGCCACCGCCGATTCCGCCGGTCAGACCGAGGTTGCCGGCACTGGCTTGCACGTTGCCGTCATTGATCAGACGCACGCCGACGTTCGAGGTGCCTCCGCCCAATGTGCCTTCCAGCGTACCGCGGTTGACCAGACTGCCGGTACCGCCAACGCTCGTGTTGCTGCCCAGACCGAGCGATGCACCGTCGCTGACGATGAGTCGGGAGCTACTGTTCAGCGCCAGCTGCGTACCGGTGTCGAGCAGACCGGAACCGCCGATGTTCAGTACGGCACCGTTGAGCGCGAGGCTGCTGCCGTCGAGTATCGTGTCGCCGCCTGCCACGATGACTCGGCCGCTTCCGCCGATGGAACCGGCGGTCCAGTTGAGATCGTCGGTCACCGTCAGCGTACCGTTGCCGCCGATGTTGCCGGCAACCCGCAGGTCGCCGAAGGTGGCGTCGCGGTTGAAATTGACCAGCGTATTGCCGCTGATCCGTGTTTCGCCGCTGACGGCGTACGTGCCATTAACGTTGAACAGGCCGCCGGAGAACGCGGTGAATTCGACGTCGCCGGGACCGGTGATCGACGAGCCCGGACCGAAGTCGCGGAAGGCGTCGCGGAAACGCAGCGTCGCGCCTGAATCGACCGTGTAGGCGCCGCTGTCTGCACCCGGACCGGACAGATCGGTGTCGTGTGCCAGCACCGACAGCGTGCCGCTCCGGACGTCCACCGAGCCGTTGTTGGCCAGGATCATGCCGCCGCCGTTGCCGAACTCGAATGTCGTATCGGTATCTACGATGATGCTGCCGTTATTGTCCAGGCGGGTCGTCGTCAGGTTGCCGGCACTGCCGGACCCCACATTCAGCGTACCGTTGTTGCTGAATACGTTGCCGCTCATCGTGCCGCCGGCGTAGTTGAGGATACCGTTGTTGAGCAGGGTGTTGCCAATGTTCAGGTTGCCGCCATTGAGGTTGAGCGTGCCGCCGGACTGTACGGTAGTCCGGTCTGAAACGTTCAATGAACCACCGGTCAGCGTCAGGGAGTTTGCATTGCCGATGGTCAGGCCAGCGACGGTGGTGATCGGGATCGCGTTCAGCATGACGTCGGCGCCGCCGGCGAGCGTGATGAACACCAGGTCATTCACGCCCGGCAGCAGGTCGCCGGTCCAGTTGGCTGCATCGGTCCACAGCTGACTACCCGCGCCGCCATCCCAGCAGATGCCGACATTGCAGGTTGTATAGCCGAGGCTCAGTGAGTTGCGGAGCGTGCGAGTGGTGACGCCGTTGGGTGCCGACAGCCGGAGTGCTCCGGCATCGAGCGAACCGCCGGCGATCACGACAGCCAGTTGCATGCCTTCGGTGGGTGCTGCCGTGCCAAGCGCCTGTACCTCCAGCACGCCGTCGAGGAGCGTGTTACCGCTTACGTCGAGTACATCGAACTGGTTGGACGACGTACCCGTGAATTCTGTTTCAAGACGACCGGTCGAGGTCTGCGTGAAGTCGCCAAGCAGCGTCAGCCGGCCGATCTGGCCGCCGCCACCCGGGCGCACCACGCCGCTGCTGACGAGGGTGCCACCACTCACATTCAGCGTACCGCTGCCTTCGATGGAACCGGTGTTCGTCAGCCCTGAGGCCGTAGTGATCGTGGCGCCCGCAGCAATGTGCATCAAACCGTTCAGGTTGCCGAGCGACGCAAGCTGCAGGGTACCGGATTCGCCGCGATAGCTGCCGTCCTGATCCACGAGGCGCGCGAGGCTGGCAAAACCGCTGATGCCGGTGCCGCCGGTCTTGGCCAGGGTGCCGCTGTTGTTGAAATTGCCGCCACCGCCGGACGTTTCGCTGACCACGCCGTCGGAGGCGAAATTGAAGCGT
>JAGNYW010000023.1:4097-44788 GCA_017984755.1 Methyloversatilis sp. | reverse complement strand
GGGCCAGTACCGAAAAATCGAACTTCAATGCGTCCTGCTGGTGGATTTCGAGCCGCCCGGCAAGGTCGCCCTCGCGCAGTCGCGCCGCCAGGTCGCGGTCGATCTCGATCACGTGCAGGCGGTCGAGTCGCGCGCTCAGCGGACGCGTCATGGCGCCCAGGCCGGGGCCGATCTCCACCATGAGCTGACCGGGCTGCGGGTCGATCGCCGACACGATGTTGCGGATGATGTTGCCGTCGACCAGGAAGTTCTGGCCGAAGCGCTTGCGGGCTCGATGCTCTTCCATGATCAGCGATGCACCGTGGTGGTGGCCATCGCGATGGCCGCATCGACCGCTTCGATCAGGCTGCCGGCATCGGCACGGCCGCGGCCTGCCAGATCGAGTGCGGTGCCGTGATCGACCGACGTACGGATGATGGGCAGGCCGAGCGTGATGTTGATGCCGTGGCCGAAGGTCGCGTACTTGAGCACCGGCAGACCCTGGTCGTGATACATCGCGAGCACCGCGTCGGCATCGTCGAGCAGGCGCGGCACGAACAGCGTGTCGGCCGGCAGCGGGCCGTCGAGCCGCATGCCTTCGGCGCGCAGCGCATCGAGCACCGGCGCGATGACATCGATTTCCTCGCGCCCCAGATGCCCGCCTTCGCCGGCGTGCGGGTTGAGCCCCGCCACCAGGATGCGCGGCTGCGGGATGCCGAACTGCCGGCGCAATGCGTCGTGCAGGATGCGCAGCGTGCGCGTGAGCGATGTGTGCGTGATGGCGGCCGGCACCGCCGACAGCGGCAGATGCGTGGTGGCAAGCGCCACGCGCAGCCAGCGCTCGCTGCTGCCCGCGCCGACGCGCCCGGCCAGCATCATCACGACGCGGTCGGTCGCAGTGGTGTCGGCCAGATATTCGGTGTGCCCGGAAAACGGGATGCCGGCGTCGTTGATGACGCCCTTGTGTACCGGTGCAGTGACCATCGCGGCGAACTCGCCGGACACGCAGCCGTCGCGGGCGCGGTCGAGCAGCGCCAGCACATACGGCGCATTGGCTGCATCGAGCCGGCCGGCGACGCAGGGCGCGCGCAACGGCACGTGCAGCACTTCGATCGCGTCGCGGTCGCCAGTGCCCCTGCCCTCACCGGACGGTTCCCAGGCGCGCAGCGCAACGGCGCTGCCGCAGCGTTCGGCGATCAGGCCGGCATCGCCGAGCACCACCAGCCGTGCCGCATCACGGCGACCGGCCAGCGCGGCACACAGTTCGGGACCGATGCCGGCCGGTTCGCCGCTGGTGACCGCGATGCAGGGCCGGGCCGGATTCACCGTTCCTCGACCAGCCGCATCTCGACGTAGGCACCGTCGCGCAGCTGACGCACCCACTCCTGATAGACCTCTTCCGCCTTGCGCTCGCGCAGCGCCATGCGGGCCGCTGCACGCTGACGTTCGGTCGACACTTCATCGACCCGGCGCTCGACCACCTGGATGAGGTGCCAGCCGAAGGGTGACTGCACGGGGTCGCTGGTTTCACCCGGCTTCAGCGCGTCCATCACGCGCTCGAATTCGGGCACCGTATCGCCCGGATAGAGCCAGCCAAGCTCGCCGCCCTTGGCGGCAGACATGTCCTGCGAATTGGTCCGGGCCAGCTCTGCGAAGTCACCGCCATTGACGATGCGCTCCTTCAGACCGACCAGCCGGCGACGCGCCTCGGCGTCATTGACCACCTCGGACGTCTTGATGAGGATGTGGCGCGCCATCGTCTGGGTGACCCGGGCACCGTCCGACTCGCCGCCCGTGCCGCCACGCTTGCCGGCCAGCTGGACGATGTGGAATCCGGCCGGGCTGCGCATCACCTCGCTCACCTCGCCCTGCTTGAGTCGCGGGGCAGCCTGGGCGAACAGCGTGGGCAGACGGTCGAGCGGACGCCAGCCGAGGCTGCCGCCCGAAACGGCGTCCTGTGCATCGGAATACGAAGCGGCGACGCGGGCGAAGTCCTCACCCTTGCGGATCTGTTCCAGCGCGGCGTCGGCGCGCGCCTTGAGGCGGATCAGCTCGTCCGGGCCGGCGCCTTCCGGCACGCGCAGCAGGATGTGCGACAGGTTGTATTCCTCGTTCTGATCGGCCTTGCGTTCCGGGTTGGCGATGTAGTTGTCGATCTCGCCTTCGGTCACCACGACGCGGCTTTCGACCTCACGGTCGCGCAGGCGACTCAGCACGATCTGCTTGCGGATGTCTTCGCGGAAGCGTGACCACTGCATGCCGTCGCGCTCGATCGCTGCGCGAAGCTGCGCGACGTCCATGCGGTTGCTTTCGGCGACCCGCACGAGACTCGCCTCGAGCAGCCGGTCATCGACGCGCAGCTGGTTCTCGGCGGCGTACTGCAGCTGCACCTTTTCCATGATCATGCGTTCGAGCTGCTGGCGCTCCAGATCTTCGCGCGACGGCGGCGTGATGTTGCGGCTGCGCAGCTGCGCGATCGCCTCGGCCGTGCGCAAGTGCAGTTCATGCAGCGTGATGACCTCGTTGTTGACGACGGCAACGATGCGGTCGACTTCGACGATATCCGCTGGGGCGGGTGCCTGCGACTGCGCGACGGACATGCCCGGCAGGCACGACAGGACGAGAAGCAGCGCGAGAATGCTTTTGTTCAACATGTGAAGGGGTCCGTCAGAAATCGTCGCCGAATATCGGGTCGGCCGTGCTCTGGTTGATCTGTCCGTAGCCGGAGATGCTGCGCTTGAGCGCATCCAGCGGATTGGATCCGATGCGCGAAAAATCGTTGAGTTCGAGCTGGAAGAAGAGCGCCGTGCGCGTACGCAGTTCGGTCACGTTGGAACCGGCAATGCGCGTGCCGGTCGCGATGCGCTGGAACACCGCACGCCCGACCCAGCAGCCGCCGTTGTACTCCAGACCGGCCAGACCTTCCACCAGGCGGCGGTCGGCGATCGAGTAGTTGTGGCGCGCGACCGCGTACCAGCGGTTCGTCAGCGGCCACTGAAACGAAAGATCGACATCGCGCACATCGTTGAAGAGCGGATTGTTGGACCGGCGGAAGCGATATGCCGCATTCACCACGTGTGCCGGGCGCGGATTCCAGCGTGCGGAAAAGGCGTAGCGCTCGGTCTGCGACAAGTCGGTGTTGTACTGGACAGCCGCGTCCACCAGCGTGTCCTTCAGCAGTTCGCCCGAAACCGCTGCCAACGTGCTCGCGATGCGTTCTGTGCGCGGCGTTCCACCGGGCAGCGTAACCCGCTGGTCACTGAGGTAGAAGCGCTGACCCAGCGCCACTCGGGCCCGTTCGCGACCGTTATCCGGATCGATGAAGCGCGACGTGACGGCGGCGGTGACCTGATTGCTGTCGGCGATGCGGTCCTGGCCGACGAATACGTTTTCGGAAAAGATCTGCGCGTAGTTGAAGTCGGCGAGCGCGCTGTCGAACACCGGGTATTCCGACTGGTCCTTGTACGACGACAGCACGTAAAACAGTCGGGGTTCGAGCGTCTGGAGGTAGCCCTGCCCGAACAGGTCGGAATCGCGCTCGAACACGCTGTTGGCATCGAGACTGAAGATCGGTATGGCCCGCGACAGCGAAGTGGCGAGTCCGGCGTTGTTGGTGCCGCGATCGATGTCGTAGTTGCTGGCGTGCACACCGAACTTCGGTATCACCGACATGTACGAGGTCTGCAGCGGCAGCGACAGCTGCGGATAGGCGACGAAGCGACGACCTTCGTCCCGCGTCAGATCCTTGATCTGGAAATCGCTGTAGCTGCCCTTGAGCTGGAAAACGGCACCGGCCGGCAGGTCGGCCCGATAGGCAGTGAGCGTGACCGACGGCATCAGCGAATAGAGCGGCAGCTGATTCGCCAGCGTCTGGTAATCGACCGCCCTGGCGCTGACGTTCCACCAGTCACCGGCGTAGGACAGCGTACCTTCCCGCGGCAGATAGCTGATCGATGTGATGGCGAGCCGGTTGCCCAGGTCAGTGTAGTAGTCGCGGTCCGACACGGCATTGATGTTCAACGTGCCGCTCAGGCGGTTGTTGAACTGCTGTCTGTGCTGGATGCTCAGTGCATGCCGGTCGCGGTCGAGAATGCGGTCGCTGAACAGGTAATCAAGCCGTGCAATGCCGCTGTAGCTCTCGGTCAGATAGCGGAATTCGTTGCTCATCATCAGACCGCGCGTACCGAGCAGGCGCGGTGCGATGGTGGCGTCCATGTTCGGCGCGATATTCCAGTAATACGGAATGAGCAGGTCGATACCGGTCCGGTTGGTCGTGCCGAAGGTCGGCGAAAGGAAGCCGGACTTGCGCCGGTTGTTCAGCGAAAAGTCGAGCCAGGGCGAGTACAGCACCGGCACGCCCTTGAAGAAAACAGTACCGTTGCGGCCTTCGCCGTCGTCGGACTGGAAGTCGAGATCGAGCGTTTCGGCCTTTGCGTACCAGTCCGGATTGTCGGGGCCGCAGGTCGAGTAGGTTGCGTTCTGCATGCGGACGCGGTTCTCTCCGAGGAACTCCAGGCGATCGGCCTGGCCGGTGCCGGTGGTCGTGGTTAAGCTCTGGCCGGTCTGCAGATTGCGCCGGATCGAGTAACGGGGCTTTTCGAACACGCCCTCGCTGCTGTCGAGACGGTAGCGCAGCGACGGGCCCTCGATCACGTCTTCGTCGCGGACGAGGCGCACATTGCCGTCCGCCTGTAGTTCTTCCGTCGGCGGCTGGTAGGTGATGGTGTCGGCGGTGAGCGTGGTACCGGGGCGACGCAGCTCGGCAGCGCCGTCGGCACGCATCACCGCATCGGTGGTACCGCTGATCTTTTCTGCAGCCAGCAGCGTGGCGCGCGACTGCGGATTGCGTGCCACGAACTCCGACAGCGTCATGGTTCCGTACAGCATCTGCGTTTCGTCATCCTGAGGAACGGCTGGCGGGACACCACTCGCGTACTGCGCCGCAGATGCGTCCGCGCCGATGACAGCGCCTGAAACAGCCATTTCCTGCGAGCCCGGTAAGCCCGGTGCAGCCGGCCCGGCGCGCCGCGCGACCGGCGGCGGGCCCAGCAGAGAGGGATCGACCTTGAGCGGTGGCATGTTGCGGGCAGTGACCACGTTGCCGCGCACCGGCGGTTCGTCGGGCGATGCCCTGCCGGGTGCGCCGCGACGCGCGATGGCCGGCTGGCGGATCAGCGCGGGATCGACCCTGAGTGCCGGCATGTTGCGCGCCGTACCGGTCGTATCACGAACCTGTGGCTCATCCGGCACGGCCCTGGCAGGCTCGCCCTGCCGTGCGACCGCCGGTTTTCTGACCAGTGCGGGATCGACCTTCAGGTCCTGCATGTTGCGGGGGTTCGCTGCAGCCCCAGCCGCGGCAGGTGCCGCCGCCGACGCCGGGGTTGCAGCACTTCCGGCAGGCGCCGGACCTGCCGCCGTTCCAGACGCTTCGGTGACCGGCGCGGCTGCCGCGCCTTCCGGCGGCGCGACTGGAATGGTTTCGACGACGGGTGCCGCCTTCGTGGTGCCCGATTCCGCCTGCGTCGCACGCACCGGTGACTCCTTGCCCGTGACCGTTGCCGCAGGCTTGCGCGACTTGGGCACCAGCGACGGATCCACCTTCAGGCTGGGCAGGGGATCTGCCGCCTGCACGGCGAAGGACATCCAGAGCAGAGAAAGAGTGACGAAACGCCTGAGCACGAATGAGGAACTGGAAGCGGGCTGAACGCGGTCGAAGGCCGGCTGTCGCGTTCCGGCGAACACCTGCCGGACTGTCTGCAGCCGCGTTATAGAATCACGCATCTTATCAAACGCCACCCCCTTCCCGGACCGGGACGGCAACAATTTGCATGTTGCCTGCCAGCCGCAGCGGACCGGCGGCAACGGACACTCACACTCATGACTCACGATTCGCCGCACCCACTCCCCGCAGACGTACGCCTCGCAGCGCTGACCGACTGGCTGCAGGCGCAGTTTCCCGGACGTCCGCTGGACATCCGCCCGGCTTCGGCCGACGCCAGCTTCCGGCGCTACTTCCGTGTCGAGCTGGACGACGGCAGCACCCACATCGCGATGGATGCACCACCGCCGCAGGAAGACTGCCGCCCCTTTCTCGCCGTGCAGCGGCTGTTCGAGTCGGCCGGTGCCCATGTGCCAGCCGTCCGCGCCGGGGACGTCGAACGCGGCTTCCTGCTGCTGTCCGACCTCGGCAGCACGACCTATCTCGACGTGCTCGACGCCGAAAACGCGCCGGCACTCTATCAAGACGCCACGACTGCCCTGATCGCGATTCAGAAGGCCAGCGAGCCCGGCCTGCTGCCCGAATACGACCGCGACCGCCTGCTGGCGGAAATGGAGCTGTTTCCCGTGTGGTACGTCGGCCGTCACCTGAAGGCGGAACTGAGCGAGAAGGAGGTCGATGCGCTGTACGAGGTGTTCGACCGCATCCTCGACGTGAATCAGGCCGAACCGCGGGTATTCGTGCATCGCGACTATCACAGCCGCAACCTCATGGTCACCCTGCCGAACCCGGGCGTGATCGACTTCCAGGATGCGGTGTACGGCCCGATGAGCTACGACCTGGTCAGCCTGTTCAAGGACGCATACATCGACTGGGAGGAGGACCAGACGCTGGACTGGCTGATCCGCTACTGGCAGCAGGCGCGCGACGCGGGCCTGCCGGTGCGCGCCGATTTCGCCGACTTTCACCGCGACTACGAATTCATGGGCGCCCAGCGCCACCTGAAGGTGCTCGGCATCTTTGCGCGGCTCTGCCACCGCGACGGCAAGGACGGCTACCTGAAGGACCTGCCCCGGGTGATGAAGTACCTGCTGCAGACTGCCCTGCGCTACCGCGACCTGGCGCCGCTGGCTCGATTGCTGCAGCGCCTCGAGGGCATCACGCCGAAGACCGGCTACACCTTCTGAGCCGATACCGATGAAGGCAATGATCCTCGCCGCCGGCCGCGGCGAACGCATGCGGCCGCTCACCGACAATCTGCCCAAACCGCTGCTCGAAGCGGGCGGCAAGCCGCTCATCGTGTGGCACATCGAGCGTCTGGTCGCCGCGGGCATCGCGGACATCGTCATCAACCATGCGCATCTGGGCCACAAGCTGGTGCAGGCGCTGGGTGATGGCTCGGCGTTCGGCGTCTCGATCCGGTGGTCGGCCGAACCGGAGGGCGCGCTGGAAACCGCCGGCGGCATCGCCCATGCGCTGCCGCTGCTCGGCGACGCACCGTTCATGGTGATCAATGGCGACACCTGGTGCGATCCGGATATCGCGGCGCTGGCGCGCGCCGCCGGCACGCTTCAGGCAGACGCCGCGCTGGCCCATCTGCTGCTCGTACCGAATCCGTCCCACCACCCGGACGGCGACTTCACGCTGATGGACGGACGTGCGGGCGAGACCGGCAGCCGGAAACTGACATTTTCCGGCGTTGCCGCCTATCACCCTTCGCTGTTCGCAGCGCTGGATCCGGACACTCCGGCAAAGCTCGCCCCGCTGCTGCGGGCGGCCATTCATGACGGCCGGGTCAGCGGTGCCCTGCACGACGGTCAGTGGTTCGACGTCGGCACACCGGAGCGTCTGGCCGAGGTCGATGCGCTGGCGCGCCGACGCTAGTCTGTCGCCACGGGCCCGGTCAGCGGAATGGTCAGTTCGACGCAGGTACCGATTCCCGCCGGACCGTCCTTCAGCGCAATGCTCCCGCCCAGGCGTTCGAGCACCTCACGCACGATGGCCAGCCCGAGGCCGGTGCCGCTGCCGGCCGAGCCCGGGATCCGGTAATAGGGTTCGAATACGCGTTCGCGCAGTTCGACCGGAATGCCCGGGCCGGCATCCGTCACCGAAAGCAGTGCGTCGCCGCCGCTGCGTGCCAGCGTGACCCGGATCGCCGTGCCCGCCGGTGCATAGCGCTGTGCGTTGTCGATCAGGTTGCCCACCACGCTGGAGAGCCCTGTGGGATCGGCAATCAGCGAGCAGTCATCGTCGCAGGCGGCCAGTTCGAGCAGGTGGCCGCTCGCCTCGATGCCCGGCCGGCGCTGCATGACGGCATCCCGTACAACGTCGCGCAACGAGACGGCTGTTTCGCCGGCCATGCGACCGGCTCGACTGTGGGCCAGCATCTGTTCGGTCAGGTGCACGGTGCGCGCCACGCCCTCCAGCAGGTGGTCGAGCGACTTGTCGCGCTGGGCGTCGTCGTCCGCCCGCCGCGCGTTCTGTGCGTGAATGCGCAGGGCGGCCAATGGCGTGCGCAGTTCGTGGGCGGCGGAATCGATGAAGCGACGCTCCCGCTCGAGCGTGTTGCGCACGCGCTCGAACAGGCCGTTGAGTGCGCGCAGCACCGGCAGGATTTCGGCCGGTACGCGGCTCAGTGACAACGGCTGATCGTCCTGCGGACGCCGCGCCGAAATGCGCTCCGCCAGTTCCGACAACGGCGCCAGGCCGTAGCCGATCAGCAGGCCGGTCAGCAGCAGCACGATGACCAGCCCGATCAGCAGTGGCGCCCCGGTCGCCCAGCCGAGCTTGGCCGCCAGCTCTTCGCGTGCGTCGGCTCGCTCGCCAACCTGTATCCACACGTCTCCGGACTGCAGCACGAACACCCGCCATATGCCGTCCTCCAGCGCGTGGTCGCTGAAGCCCGCGCGCAGCGGGGCAAAGGGAACCGTCGGCGCGGAGGAGGACCGCGCAAGCAGCGCGCCCTCTCCTGCACTCGCCGGATCGCTCCATATCTGATAGGCGATGTGGGTTTCGTACTCGTGACCGAGCGGCGTTTCGATGTCGTGATGGCCGAACAGCCAATCCTGCAGGCGCCACGCCAGCGGCGCTTCTGCATCGGATTCTCCGGTGTGCTCCCGCTTGCGGGCTTCTTCCCGGATCGGCGCCGGCAGCGACATCACGAGCGGTGCGTTGATCGTCGCATGTTCGATCTGCCGGGCCATGAGACTGTCGAGTACGCGGGCGGACGTGGCCAGACGCGCGTCGAACAGCTCGCCCGCTTCGTCACGCCCCGCTTCCATCGACAGCCAGGTCGTGAGGCCCAGCACGCCGAGCAGAATGATGGCGCTGCCGGCGAGCAGCAGCAGCCGGATGGACACCCGCACCATGTTCATGAGGCTGTCTGCGACGACGCAGGCAGCGGGTCGATCACGTACCCGACGCCGCGCACCGTTCTGATCAGGCCGGGATGGAACTTGCGCCGCAGGTTATGTATATGCACGTCGAGTGCGTTGCTTTCGAGTTCGCTGTCCCAGCCGTAGATGTTGTCGACCAGCTGCTGGCGGCTCAGCACATGCCCGATGTTTTCCATGAGCCTGCGCAGCACCATGAATTCGCGCCGCTGCAGGTCGACCATCCGGCCGTCGATGCTGACGGTCAATGCCGACGTGTCGATCTCGATGCCGCCGTGGCGGATGACGTTGACCACCGAGCCACGAGCCCGGCGTTCGAGTACCCGCAGTCGGGCGAGCAACTCGTCGAGGTCGAACGGCTTGGTGAGATAGTCGTCGGCACCCGCATCCAGACCGCCGATGCGCTGCATCGTCGTGTCGCGCGCGCTCAGCACGAGTACCGGCGTGGTGACCCCCGATTCGCGCGCCCGGCGCAGCACTTCCATGCCGTCGAGTCGCGGCAGCCCGAGGTCGAGGATGGCCAGATCGACGCCTGACCCGCGCAGGGCGTCCAGCGCCAGCGCGCCGTCGCGCACCCATTCGACCGTGTAGCGCGCACGTTCAAGCGCATCGTGGATGCCGCTGCCCAGCAACTCGTCGTCTTCTACCAGCAGGACCCTCATTGGCCTCGCACCGCCTGAACCCGAAGTTGCCATTGTCACTCCGCAAGGACGATCCGGCACACGGATAGGCTGCGGGCAGCATCATCCTGCGCCCCGGCCACCATCCCCGGAAGGATCCTGCCCGGCCGTCAGACCCTCATTTGAGCTTTTCGCGCACCTTCACGAGCAGCGCATCGACCTCCTTGCGCCGCCCTTCGTCCGCCAGCGCGCGATTCGGTCGCGCCGGGGCCTTGAGTGCCGTTTCCAGCGAAACCAGCGCCTTGTCGTAGTCGCCGGCGCGGTAATGGCAGTCGCCCATGAAGAAGTGCGGATCGATGCCGTGCGGATTGATGGCCAGCGCCTTGGTCAGCAGTTCGCGTGCCTTGTCCTTGTCGCCGAAGCCGATCGGCCAGCCGGGCACCTGGCAGTAGAGCGAGGAAAGCGTGACGTAGGCGGACCCATTGAGTGCGTTCGGCTCGCGCACCAGCACCTGTTCGAGCACGGTGCGTGCCTCCTTGGCCAGCGACAGTGCGCCGAGCCCGCCCTTGGCACCGGCGTGACTGGCCAGTGCTATGGCGTACCAGATGTCGGCTTCCGCGCGATCGGGGTTTTCGGCCCGCACCGCGACGGCTTCCCGGGTCAGGGCCTCGTAGGCCTTTTCCTGCTTGTCGGCGGGCTGCTTGTACTTGATCTGCTCCCACTCGGACTGCAGGCGGGTGATCGACTCGTCCAGTCCGGCCCAGGCCGGAGAGAACAGGAACATGGCGGTTACAGAGATGAACGCCTTTATTGAAGGTCTCATTTGATGACTCCCTTTTGAGCATGACGACGGATGACGGGTAGCTGCTTGAGCAGGCTTGAGTCCACCAGCGACGGCAGCATACGGTTGATTCGAACGAAAAGCCGCTCCGGCCAACCGATGTGTCGCTCGCCACGTGTGCCGTCGAGGAGGTCGAGCAGCGCCCGTGCGACCACTTCGGGGGCGTCGCTGGCCACGCCCAGTTCGGCGTTCAGCGCCACCTGGGCCGGACTGTTGAGCGGCGTGAGGGTGGCACGGGGTGCCAGATACTGCACGCGTACCCGACTGCCCGCCAGTTCGCGCCGCAGTGCTTCGGTGAAACCGCGCAGCGCGAATTTGCTGGCGCAGTAGGCCACGCTGCCCGGATGGCCGATATCACCGAGGATGGACCCGACGTTCACGATGCGCGCGCCCGTCTGCCGGTGCAGCAGCGGCAGCAGTGCGCGCACCAGCAGCATCGGCGCAAGCACATTGGTCTGCACGATGTGCGCGATCTGGTCTTCGTCCTGATCCTCGAACCACGCCAGTTGGCCGACACCGGCATTGTTGACCAGCAGATTCGCTCCGCCCGGCAGCGCCTCGGCCGCGGCGAGCACGGCCGCACGGCCCCGGGCGGTGTTGAGGTCGGCAGACACGGTGCGCAGCTCGACCTGCGGCGAGGTGCGCACCAGATCTGCCGCCAGTACCGCCAGCCTGGCGGCATCGCGACCGACCAGCAGCATGGCCTGACTGCGCGGCGCCAGCGCGTGTGCAACCGCGCTGCCGATGCCGCCCGCGGCACCGGTCAGCACGACCCGCAGCACGGCCGTCATGCGGCCAGCGCCTCGTCACGCACCGGCATCGAGCGGAACAGGTCGCCGTAGAGCCGGAACATGACGCGTGCCACGTGGATGACGGCAGTTCGGTCACCTTCGTCGTCGAGACCATCCATCAGCGTGGCAAAGAAGCGAACATGCTCCTGATCGAGCGAACCGTGCGAGTTGAGATACGTGAAGGCCGCCGGCGGCAGGTGCAGCGTACGAGCGATCCGCTCGGCTGCGGTGGTCGCGATCGAAACGCTGGTGCCCTCGAGCACATGCACCATGCCGAAGAATCCGACCGGGTTGTTGCGGGCGATCCAGTCGTAGGCATAGGACACCATGAGTTCGGCCTCGACACCCGGCGCCGACTGCTTCGCGACTTCGCGATCACCGCCGCAGGCGACGATGTCGTCGAGTATCCATTCCTCGTGGCCGATCTCTTCCTCGATGTACTCGGCAATGGCGTGGCGCAGCGGTTCGTGCCGCGACGGCAGCCGCGCGCCGCAGGCCATCAGCAGGGGCACCGTGTGCCGCACGTGGTGGAATGCCTGACCGAGGAAAGCCGTGTATTGATGCAGTGTGACCTGCCCCGTCACGGCGTCGTGAAGGATCGGAGCATCGAGCAGGCGGGCGCGCTCGGCAGCGGTTTCGCGCTGCAGGCGTTCATAGAAGGACATTCGGGGTCTCTCCGGAAAAATGTGTGGAATGAGCAATGAACCGGTCACCGTAGAAGGCCCAGACCTGGTCGCGGCGCACGCGTCCGTTGTCGGTTGCCTGACCGTTGGCCGCTGAAAAGGGCGCGTCCGCGCGCAGCCAGCCGCCGATGCGCGCGTAGTCGGGCAGCCTGCGGTTGACCGCCTGCACGGCTGCCTCCAGCACGCTGTCGGGCACCGCGCCGCGCGGCACGATGACCGCACTCAGGCTGGGCTGCGCCTCGCCGAACACGACGACCTGAGCCACGGCGGGTGTCGCGAGCAGTTCGGCTTCCGGCCATTCGGGCGCCACGTTGCGGCCGAAGCTGGTGATGATCTGGTGCTTGATGCGCCCGGTGACACGCAGGCGTCCGTCGGCATCGACATGACCGATGTCGCCGGTGTGCAGCGGCCCCTCCTCCGGTGCGGGGGCACCGACGTAGCCGGGCAGGCGACTGCCATGCAGCAGGATTTCACCGTCAGCGGCGATGTCCGCGCGCAGGTGGGGCAGCACGCGCCCGACCGTGCCGGGCGGATCGGTCGGCAGATTGAGCGCCACGACCGACCCGGCTTCCGACAGGCCGTAGCCTTCGCAGGCCGGAATGCCGAGGGCTCGGGCGCGCGCGATCAGATCAGCCGACACGCGGGCGCCACCGACGGCAACCAGCTTCAGGCTGCCTGGTATCGGCGCGCCGGCTTCGGCTGCAGCGACCAGCGCGGTCAGCATCTGCGGCAGCAGGATGATGCTTTCCGGCTGCCAGCGTTCGAGCGCCGACAGGGCCGTGCGAACATCGAACTGGCTCGAACCGGCAAGACCGACTTCCCGCAGCGGAACAGCGACGCATTCGGCGCCGGCTTGCCAAGCCACGTCGGCGCCGGCCACATTCTCGAGCAGCACGGCGAGCGGCAGCATGCACAGATGGCGGCGGATACCGAGCTGCAACGCGATGTCGGTCAGTGACGCGGTCACGGCCGAAAGTTGCGCCTGGCTCAGGCACACCCCTTTCGGCTTGCCGGTGGTACCCGACGTGAAAGTGATCTTGGCCGTTGCGGCCGGCAGCAGCGCCGCCAGGTCGTGGTCGCGCACGCGCATCGAGAGCGCCGTACCGGGCACCGGCAGAGGCATGTCCGGCAAGGGTCCGAAGCCCATTCTTCCGGCTCGCGCAGCCTGATCGGTCAGCAGCGCGCAGACGCCCGCGGCATCGAGCGCATGACGGCACTGCGCGTCGGTGAAGAAAGTGGGCAGCGGCAACAGCACACGGCCTGCGCTGCGCACGGCGCGGTCGGCCGCCAGCCAGTCGATGCCATTGTCGGCGAGCAGCGCAACGACCTGCGCGCGGCTGCGCCCGATGAAACGGGCCAGGGACTCGACCTGCTGCCCGAAACGGGTGGCGTCGATCGCACCCAGTGCGTCGATCAGCGAAGGCTGACTGCTCAAGCGGCCTCCTCGGAAACGGTATGCAGCCCGCTGGCGATGCGCCCGACCATGACGGTCGGGCTGTTGCGGTAGTAATTGCCCCAGCCTTCGACGCCATCGCGCAGCCGCTCCGGATCGGCTTCGACAACGGCGTGGATCGGTATGCCCAGACGCACGAAGGAGTTGGCCAGCGCGCGGGTGGCGGTGAACACCACGTAATCGAGTCCCAGCGCATAGAGATGCTGTGTGGCCAGCGCGATCAGCAGCCGGCCCAGGCCTGCCGAAGTGGAAGCCATGTTGCCGACCTCGGCCACCCCGGCCCGTGCGACGCGCTCACCGAGCACATCGCTCAGCGCGCGCTGCAGCGGTACATCGAGATACTGCTCGATGAAAACCGGTTGCCGCGCCGGCAGCGTGTAGCCCAGCCCGGCAGCCCATTGACCATCGGGGCCGCGCACGCCCAGGAGCGTATCGGCGAAATGCCTGATCACCGCGCCGTAGCCGCGAAAGAAGCAGCCGGCGATGAAACGCTCCAGCGAAGCGCGCTGCGGATGGTCGATTCCGACCACCTCCAGCTCCGGGTCCGTCAGGTTATGCACCCGTCCGCGCCCCAGCACGCAGGCGCGGACACACGCCTGATGAGTCGCTGCTTTTGCGGATATGGCGGTCAATGTTGCGGCCTGATTCATCGCATGCCTCCTGTTGTATGGGAAGCATGTTCGGGGCCGAACATTAATGGACGCTTAAGAACACCTTCGATGAGACATGGAACCGGAAAGCCTTTTCAGGCCCTAAACTTCCTTCCTGACAGCAAGCCGGAACCTGACATGCAACCGTATTCCGAACGCCGCGCCCGCCTGATCGAACGCATGGGCACCGGTGTGGCCGTGATCGCCACCGCACCGGAGCGCCTGCGCAACCGCGACACCCATTATGGCTATCGCCACGACAGCTATTTCTACTACCTGACCGGCTTTGCGGAACCGGAAGCCGTGCTGGTGCTGATCGCCGGTGATGCGCCGCGCAGCATCCTGTTCTGCCGCGAGAAGAACGAAGAGCGGGAAATCTGGGACGGCTGGCGGCACGGGCCGGACGCCGCGCGCGAGAAGTTCGGCTTCGACGAGGCGCACTGCTGCACCGAACTGGACGTGAAGCTGGTCGAACTGATCGCCAACCAGCCGCGTCTGCACTACGTGATCGGCGAAGACGCTGCGTGGGACAGCCGCATGATGGCGGTGCTGAACGCGGTGCGCGCGCAGAGCCGCGCCGGGCGGTTCGCACCGTCCGAGCTGCTGGACATCCGCCAGCCGCTGGACGACATGCGCCTGATCAAGGACGCACATGAACAATCGCTGATGCGCCGCGCCGCGGACATCTCCGCCCGCGCGCACCGGCGGGCCATGCAGGCCACCCGCCCGGGCATCTTCGAATACGAGGTCGAAGCCGAACTGCTCCATGAATTCCGGCGCTCCGGTTCGGAAGCCCCGGCCTACGGTTCGATCGTCGCCGGAGGCGCCGGCGCGTGCGTGCTGCATTACGTATCGAACGACGCGCAATTGCACGACGGTGACCTGCTGCTGATCGACGCGGGCTGCGAACTCGGCGGCTACGCGTCCGACGTCACGCGCGCCTGGCCGGTCAATGGCCGGTTCAGCCCTGCGCAGCGGGATCTCTACCAGCTGGTACTCGACGCCCAGACCGCCGCCTTCGCCGCCGTGAAGCCGGGTGCGCGCTTCATCGATTACCACGACGCGGCCGTACGCGTGCTGGCGCAGGGCTTCGTCGACCTGAAGATGCTCGAGGGCAGCGCAGACAGCGTGATCGAACAGGGCACATACAAGCGCTTCTACATGCATCGAACGGGCCACTGGCTGGGCATGGATGTGCATGACGCCGGCGAATACCGGCCGCGCGGCGGCGGCGAGCAGGACTGGCGCACGCTGGAAACCGGCATGGCGCTGACGGTCGAGCCCGGCTGTTACGTGCGTCCGGCCGACGACGTGCCGGAAGCGTTCTGGAACATCGGCATCCGCATCGAGGATGACGTGTTCGTGACCACCGACGGCTGCGACATCTACACCGCTGCCGCACCGAAGACCATCGCCGACATCGAAGCCGTGATGGCCGGAGCCCGCGGATGAACGACACGCGGGATCAGGGCGTCATCGATGCCTTCATCGTCGGCGCCGGACCGGTCGGTCTGGCCGCCGGCTGCGCGCTGCGTGCCGCCGGACTGCGAGTGAGCGTGGCCGACGCCGGCCCCGCCGCGCGCGCGCTCGACGACAGCCGCGTGATTGCGCTGTCGGCCGGTTCGCGCGACATCCTGCGCGGCCTGCAGGCGTGGCCGGCAGCCGATACGACACCGATCCGGCGCATCCACATATCGCAACGCGGCCACTTCGGCCGCACAGAACTGCGCGCGGAAGATTACGGCATCGACGCGCTCGGCCACGTGGCGCGCGCAGGCACCCTCGTGCGTGCGCTGCGTGACCGCGCGCAGGCGCTGGGCCTGCACGTCATGCACGACACACCGGTAAGCGGCGCCGTTCAGGAAGACGACCGCGTGCGCGTATCGACGGCTGCCGGCGACGTCACGGCGCGCGTGCTGCTTTGGTGCGAAGGCCGCATCACCGACGACGAGGCGCTGTCGCGCAGCCGCGACTACGATCAGCACGCGATCATCGCGCTGGCCACGCCCGATCGGCCTCACGGCAATGTGGCTTTCGAGCGCTTCACGCCGGACGGCCCGGTCGCGTTGCTGCCCTGCGGACGCGACTACGCCGTTGTGTACACCTGCGCCAGCGCGGACAGTGCTGCGCTGATGGCCGAAACCGACGCCGCATTCGCCGAACGCCTCGCGGCAGCACTGGGCAGACGCGTGCATTTTTCGGCCATCGGGGCTCGCACTGCGTGGCCGCTCGCGCTGCGCATGCGCACCGAAATAGTGCGCGGTCGGCAGGTCTGGCTGGGCAACGCGGCACAGACACTGCACCCGGTCGCCGGTCAGGGGCTCAACCTCGCACTGCGCGACGTCGCCCAGCTTGCCGACAGCCTGCTGCCCGCGCTGGCACGCGACGAGGGCGACCCCGAAGCAGCGCTTCTGCGCTACGCCGCGCTGCGCCGCACCGACCGCGCCGCCACCGGCAGTTTCACCGACGCACTGGTGCGCGTATTCGGCTTCGGAGCCGGCAATCCGGCCCTCGGCACGATCGCCGGCCACGCCCGCGGCGCAGCACTTGCCCTGCTCGACGCCTGCCCGGCAGCTCGACAGTTCATCGGCCGGCGCATGATGTTCGGCGCCCGCGGCTGGTAGGCCGGAAATCTTTGTGCCCGTGCTTGGCCGGCACGTTTCGCCGCGGCTGCGCATCGGGGTAGAATCGCGCCCCTGTCCCCTGTCCGGATTCACCCTCGGAACATCATGCAGTTCGTCGGATTCAACCTGCGCAACAACCTCTTCGTCGCACCCATGGCGGGCGTGACCGATCGTCCTTTCCGCCAGTTGTGCAAGAAACTGGGCGCTGGTCTGGCCGTGTCGGAAATGGTGACGTCCAATTCGCTGCTCTACGGCAGCGCCAAGACGCAGCGGCGCGCCAATCACGAAGGCGAAGTGGCGCCGATCTCGGTGCAGATCGCGGGCGCCGATCCGAAAATGATGGCCGAAGCGGCACGCCACAACGTCGATCGCGGTGCGCAGATCATCGACATCAACATGGGCTGTCCGGCCAAGAAGATCTGCAACGTGATGGCGGGCTCGGCGCTGATGCAGGACGAACCGCTGGTCGAACGCATTCTCGAAGCCGTGGTGCGCGCCGTACCCGACACGGCCGTCACGCTCAAGATGCGCACCGGCTGGAACCGCGACAACCGCAACGCACCGATGCTGGCGCGGGTGGCCGAACAGTGCGGCATCCGCGCGCTGGCCATCCACGGCCGCACGCGCGCCGACCAGTACACCGGCCATGCCGAATACGACACCATCCGCGCGGTCAAGGCGGCGGTCGGCATTCCGGTGATCGCCAACGGCGACATCACGACGCCGCAGAAAGCGCGCAGCGTGCTTGAACAGAGTGGTGCGGACGGCGTCATGATCGGCCGTGCCGCTCAGGGCCGGCCCTGGATATTCCGCGAAATCGAACACTTCATGGCCACCGGCGAATTGCTGGCACCGCCCGAAGTGTCGGAAATACATCGCGTGTGCCGCGAACACGTCGAAGACCTCTACGATTTCTACGGCGTCGAATCCGGTGTACGTATCGCACGCAAGCACATCTCCTGGTACACGAAGGGCCTGGTCGGCTCGGCAGCCTTCCGCCATGCGATGAACCAGCTCGAGGGCACCGACCGTCAGCTCGCTGCAATCGAGGAATTCTTCGGCCGCATGGCAGCCGAAAATCACCGGCTCGCCTACGAGCCCGAAGCTTCAGTGGAAGACGCGCAGGAACTGGCCGCCTGATCATTCACCAAGGTGACAGAGCAGGCCCGACCATCAGGGGGAGATGCCGCCATGAGCGGACGCAGTGAGATTGCCGAGTGCATACGACATTCGCTGGAACGCTATTTTCAGGATCTGGACGGCGAGTCGGCCAGTGGAATCTATGAAATGGTTCTGAAACAGATGGAGCGGCCGATGCTGGAGGTCGTCATGCGCGAAGCCGAGGGCAACCAGACGCGCGCCGCCGACATGCTGGGCCTGAACCGGAACACCCTGCGGCGCAAGCTGAACGACCACGGAATGATCTGAGCGGCGGGTTTGCGCCGCGCTGCAGTGAAGCCTTCCATCCACACCCTCCGGAAATACGCATGAAGATAAAGCGTGCATTGATCAGCGTGTCCGACAAGACCGGCATCGTTGAATTCGCCACCGCCCTGAACGGGCTTGGAGTCGAACTGCTGTCCACCGGCGGCACCGCATCGCTGCTGGCGAAGGCAGGACTGAAGGTCACCGAAGTGGCCGACCACACAGGGTTTCCGGAAATGCTCGACGGCCGGGTGAAGACCCTGCACCCGCGCATTCATGGCGGCCTGCTGGCGCGCCGCGAACTCGATTCGCACATGCAGGCGCTGGCCGAGCACGACATCCCGACCATAGATCTGCTGGTGGTGAATCTCTACCCCTTCGAGGCGACCGTGGCGCAGCCCGGTTGCACGCTCGAGGATGCAATCGAGAACATCGACATCGGCGGCCCGGCGATGGTGCGTTCCGCCGCAAAGAACTGGCGCGGCGTGGCGGTGCTGACCGATGCCGGCCAGTACGGCTGCGTACTCGAGGAACTGCGCGGTTCTGGCTCGCTGTGCGAAGCAACCCTGTTTGCGCTGTCGGTCGCAGCGTTCAACCGCATTTCTAATTACGACGCAGCAATCAGCGACTACCTGTCATCGCTCAATCCTGATGGCACGCGCGTCGAGTTCCCGGCGCAGTCGAACGGTCGTTTCGTCAAGGTGCAGGATCTGCGCTATGGCGAAAATCCGCATCAGCGCGCGGCCTTCTACCGTGACTTGCATCCGGCACCGGGCTCTCTCGTCAGCGCCAAGCAGCTGCAGGGCAAGGAGCTGTCTTACAACAACATCGCGGACAGCGATGCCGCGTGGGAGTGCGTCAAGAGCTTCGACACCGGCGCCTGCGTCATCGTCAAGCATGCCAACCCGTGCGGCGTGGCGCTTGGCACCACGACCGTCGAAGCCTACCGCAAGGCGCTAGCCACCGACCCGACGTCGGCCTTCGGCGGCATCATCGCCTTCAACCGTACCGTCGATGCCGCCACGGCCGAAGCGGTCAGCGGCCAGTTTGTCGAGGTGCTGATGGCGCCGGCCTTCGAACCGGCTGCTCTCAAGGTGCTGGCGGCCAAGGCCAATGTGCGGGTGCTAGAGATATCACTCGACGGCGTCGAGCCGAAGGGCGCGACAGCGTGGGCGCGCGGGCGCAACTCGCACGACACCAAGCGGGTCGGTTCAGGTCTGCTGATCCAGACCGCAGACGAACCGGAATCGCTCGAAGGCCGACTTGAGGTGGTCACGAAACGCGCACCGACGGCGCAGGAAATGAACGACCTTACGTTCGCGTGGCGCGTCGCGATGTACGTCAAGTCGAACGCCATCGTGTATTGCCGCGAGGGCGCGACAGTCGGTGTCGGCGCCGGTCAGATGAGCCGCGTGGATTCGACTCGCATCGCGCGCATCAAGGCGGAAAATGCCGGACTCACCATCGCCGGTTCAGTAGTGGCGTCCGACGCCTTCTTCCCGTTCCGCGACGGTGTGGACGTGCTGGCGGAAGCTGGCGCCCGCGCCATCATCCAGCCCGGTGGCAGCATGCGTGACGAAGAAGTCATTGCCGCAGCCGACGAGCACGGGCTGGCCATGGTCTTCACGGGTACGCGCCATTTCAGGCACTGACCCAGAGCAGGAAAATCGGCACGGAAACCGGCAACAACAGCGCAGGTCTGGTGACGGCAACGCCGCTGCGCTGAACGTCTAGTTCAAGGATCCATCATGAAGCTGCTGGTCATCGGTTCAGGGGGGCGCGAGCACGCCATCGCCTGGAAGCTTTCGCAAAGTCCGCGCGTGCAGAAGGTCTATGTTGCGCCCGGCAACGCCGGCACCGCGCTCGAACCCGATCTGGAAAATCTCCCGATCACGGATTTCGCCGAACTCATCAGCTTCGTCGAGAAGGAAAACATCGCATTCACCGTGGTCGGCCCGGAAGCCCCGCTGGCTGCCGGCGTGGTGGACTGCTTCCGGGTGCGCGGCCTGAAGATATTCGGCCCGACGCGCAAGGCGGCCCAGCTCGAAAGTTCCAAGGACTTCGCCAAGCAGTTCATGGTCAAGCGGAACATCCCGACCGCGCGCTACGCTACCTTCACCGACGCCGCTGCAGCGCACGCCTACGTAGACGAGATGGGTGCGCCGATCGTGGTCAAGGCAGACGGGCTGGCCGCCGGAAAGGGCGTCGTGGTTGCGATGACGCTGACCGAAGCACATGCCGCGATCGGCATGATGCTGACTGAGGATGACGGTGGCCGTTCGCGCGTCGTGATCGAGGAATTCCTGCATGGCGAAGAAGCAAGCTTCATCGCGATGTGCGACGGCGTCACCGCGCTGCCGCTGGCCACCAGCCAGGACCACAAGCGGCTGCTCGACGGCGACGCAGGACCGAACACCGGCGGCATGGGCGCCTACTCTCCGGCACCGGTGGTGACACCGGAAATCCATGCCCGCGTGATGCGCGAAGTGATGCAGCCCGTGCTCACGGGCATGGCGCTCGACGGGCTGCCTTTCACCGGCTTCCTGTACGCAGGATTGATGATTTCACCCGACGGAGACATCAAGGTGCTCGAGTTCAACTGTCGCATGGGCGATCCCGAAACCCAGCCCATCATGATGCGGCTGAAGACCGATCTGGTCGAACTGATGGAAGCCGCGCTCGAGTACCGGCTCGCCGACGCGCACACCGACTGGGACCGTCGCGTGGCGCTGGGTGTCGTGATGGCGGCAGCGGGTTACCCCGATGCACCGCGCAAGGGCGACGTGATCACAGGCTTGCCCGTGCCCACCGACGAAAGTCACGTATTCCATGCCGGCACCACCGTGCGCGAAGGTCAGACCGTCAGCAACGGCGGACGCGTGCTGTGCGTGACGGCGCTGGGTGACACCGTGAAGCTGGCGCAACGTGCAGCCTATTCGCTGTGCGACACCATCCACTTCGATGGCGCGCAGTTCCGTCGCGACATCGGCTACCGGGCGACGGCAAGACGATGAGCGCTCACGCCGAAACCGTACGCGCCTGGCTGCTCGGCCTCCAGGACCGCATCATCGACGGCCTGCAGGCGGCCGATGGCAAGACCTTCATCACCGACGGCTGGGTGCGCGGCGAGGAAGAGCGCCTGCAGGGCGACGGCCGCACGCGACTGGTCGAAGACGGCAATCTGTTCGAACGCGGCGGCTGCAACTTCTCGCACGTCAAAGGCCCCAACCTGCCACCATCGGCTTCGGCCAACCGGCCGGAACTGGCCGGCGCATCGTTCGAAGCGATGGGCGTGTCGCTGGTGCTGCATCCGCGCAACCCCTACGTACCGACGGTGCATCTGAACGTCCGCTTCTTCATCGCGAAGCCGCCTGCCGGCGAACCGGTTTGGTGGTTCGGCGGCGGCATGGATCTGACGCCCTACTATGGTTTCGAAGAAGACGCGTCGCACTTCCATCGCACCTGCCGCGATGCGCTGGCGCCTTTCGGCGCAGATACCCATACGCGCTACAAGAATTGGTGCGACGAGTATTTCCATCTCCGGCACCGCAACGAAGCGCGTGGCATCGGCGGCGTGTTCTTCGACGATCTGGGTGCGGAGGGCGAAATCGGCTTCGACGACGCGTATGCCATCACGCGCGCCGTCGGCGATGCCTTCCTCGAAGCCTACCTGCCCATCGCCGAGCGCCGGCGCAACCTGCCCTACGGCGAGCGCGAACGCGATTTCCAGGCGTACCGACGCGGTCGCTATGTCGAATTCAACCTGGTGTTCGACCGCGGCACGCTGTTCGGCCTGCAGTCGGGCGGGCGTACCGAATCCATCCTGATGTCGATGCCACCCGTCGTGAAGTGGCGCTACGACTGGCATCCGGAACCCGGATCGCCGGAAGCAAAGCTCTACACCGACTTCCTCCCGCCCCGCGACTGGGTGTAGCGGGGTGTGAGGCAGGGGTTTCGCAGCGCATGCGCTGCGCCTGCCGAACTGGCTGGCTGTGCAAAGCCAGCCCCCGTTTCATCCGGGGTTTCGGCAAGCACTGCTTGGCGCCCGCGAAACCGGTCAGCCATGCAGGGCCGACCGTGGGGCGAGGCAGTGCGCAGCCCGGATCGAGCCAACAGACTCCCGCCGACCGGCCTCCCGGCTCGTCGCACACCGACCCACCGAATCACGGCGAGCGAACAAAAAAAGCGGGCACCACAAGGGTGCCCGAACCGGGACTACAGGAAGAAACTGGCACACCCCCGACAACGTTCCGGCTTTTGGCCGTCGGCCATCGGGCGTGCGCTATAACTCAGAAACGGTAACCAACGCCGACAGAAAGCAGCAGCGGATCAATGTCCAGCTTGCTCACCTTCTGGCCTTGCAAGGCAACTGCATCATTCCTGACATGGATATCGGTACTGATGGTCACGTATTTCACATCGACATTGAAGAACCACTTGTCCGCAATCTTGTAGTCCGCGCCAACCTGAAGCGCCCAACCGAAGCTGCTGCGATCGATGCGCAGCGGCAACCCTGGCGCTCCGGCAACCGCGAGATTCGCATCCAGATCAACGCTGCTGAATCGCGTGTAGTTGATGCCCGCGCCGACATAGGGACGAATCGTTCCTTCCGGGTTGAAGTGGTACTGCAATGTCAGCGTCGGCGGCAGATGCTTGACTGAACCGATCTTGCCAAGGCCATCCAGATCGATGTCATGCTTCTGTGGATACGTAAGGATCAGCTCGGCAGCGATGTTCTTGGTGAAGAAGTAGCTAATGTCGATTTCCGGGAACACCTTGCTCTCGGCCTCAACATCGGGAAGCACGCCAGCGCCGACCAGTCCGCTACCATTGCCGTTGTGCGGATTCATGTAAAGCGCGCGGGCGCGCACCATCCAGTTGCCCTCTTCGGCGGCCTGCGCAAAACCCGACACTGCCGCCAGTGCCGCAAGACCCACCCACTTGATCGCCTTCATTTTGTTTCGCTCCGGAGAAATTGAAACTGCATTAGATTGAATTTGATGAATGCAGTATCTCCGAGGCCGAAAGACCCTGATTTGATCAGGGTCAATTGACGGTGAAGTCTCCCTTCCGCAATCGCTCAATGCGTTCCGCGCTGTCCGGATGGCTGGAAAGCCAGGCCCCGGCTCCAGCCCCGCCATGCGCAGCGCGCAGCTTTTCGAGCATGCCGGCGAGCAGCGCAGGTGACTGCCCCCTTTCACGCAGCATGCGAACTGCGAAGTCATCGGCTTCGCCTTCCATTCCGCGCGAGTAGCCGGCCTGCACCAGCAGCGTCGGCGCACTGGCCAGCAGGCCGCCGACATCGCCGAAATACCAGGCCATGAACAACGCAGTGGCCGAACTCTGAAGCAGCAGACGCACGCCATGACGCAGTTGCACATGCCCGAGTTCGTGCGACAGAACCGCCAGCACTTCGTCATCACCCTCCGCCAGTGCAATCAGTTCATCGGTCACGATCACCGTGCCGTCGGGCAGTGCAAAGGCATTCGCACCGAGCGGACCGCCGTTCCGGAACAGCAAGGTGTGTTCTATCCGTCGACCGTCGGCGACGGCGTGATCACGCAGCGCCTGCACCAGCACGTCACGACGCTGCGGCGGCAGGCTTGATGGCGTCATCACCTCCTGGTCAAACCATTCAAGCGTATGCACCGACAGCGCGGACACCGCCGCTTCGGGCACGTGCGGCGCCGCCATGCGTGCCGCCCACGGCAGCCCGTAACGACCTGTCAGCCACAGGGACACCAGCAGCACGCCGAGCAGGAGCAGCACCGTGCGCGGATCGAACGCCCAGCGCACGTGTGCCGCATCGCGCTGGCCGGTCGCCGCAAGAAGTCGCGCCAGCGAGGCATGGTCACGTACCTCGAGGTGAGCACCATCGGCAAAAGTGATGAGGCGCGGCGCCAGACCCATCGGCTCGGAAAGGCGAACATCGCCCAGCGCATCGCTGCGGGAGACCTCTGCGCCGACGACCTGCAGCAGTTCGCCGGCGAGCCGGAGCGTCACCACATGCGCGCGTGCGCTTCGGCCATCGAAATACAGCGCAGTCACGTCGATGTCGACCGGCGGATCAGAGAGCGATATCGACATCGAACAGGTCCGCGGCTTCCTCACCGGTGGCCGCCACATCGCGCTGCTGGCCGGCAACGAAGTCGTCGACAGAGCCGGCACTCAGCAAGGTGACGCATTCGAGCCGGTAGCGCGCAAGCCGGATGGCGGCGAAGGGCAGAAACAATCCCAGGGTCAGCACCACGCCCAGCAGATTGGTCATCGTGATGGCGTACAGCCGTCGCGCACTGACACATGATTCGAAGCGGTGCTGGCCGAGACGGGTGTGATTCCAGACCAGATTCTGCACGCGGGCCGACAGATAGGGCTGCACGAACAGCATCAGCGCCAGCAGTAGCAGCGGCATCAGCATGAATGCCGACGGCGTTCCTTCCGCCAGTGCGGCCAGAGCTGCAAGGATCGCGATGACGCCCGCCGCGATACAGCCGATCGCCACGCCGTATATCCGGTAGAACGCGCGGACCGGCGCGTCGATGAAGAAGTTCTGCGTGCCGTAACGCGCATGGTTGAACTGATACTGCTTCATGCGCTGATGCCACATCGGTCCGAGCAGTCCGAGCGTCATCACGGTGAACAAGGGCCATTTCAGAAACGCGGAGTAAGCGCCCCCTGCATCGCCGTCGAACCCGAAACGCAGACCGCGCCAGCTCGAATTGTGGGCACGGAAGCGCAACGCGCGCATGAGCAGCACCGGCATGACGGCGGTCAGCCCCGCCGCCACGATCAGTCCGGCGACCGTCGAGAACTGGAAGGACAGGTTGTAGGCGAGCAACAGCAGGAGACCGATCACGCGGCCTTTCAGGATGGCGCGCGGATCTCCGTGGTAGTCGAAACCTGCACCGGCCAGCGTTGTGTGGCGGTGGAAGTACTGCAGACGTCTTACCTTGGCCCAGGCGGAATAGATGCCCAGCGTCAGCAGCGTCAATGCAAGGTTGGTGATCCAGATGCCGAAATATTCGGCGCCACCCCCGGAGAAGGTCAGCGGCTCGCGCTGCCACACTTCGGGCGAGCGCGCAAAAGGGTCGCCGGCACCCGGCGCAACCGCATCGGCTTCATGCGGCGCGGTTGTCCCGCCGGACGGTTCGAATGGATTTTTCATGACAAGGAGGAACACACTGAATCGCAATCGGGCAGCGGCACGGGCGCCGGCACCACCATGCGCACATCATGCCAGCTCGACGGCAGGCGCGGTGGGGCCGATCAGTTCATCAGCGCCGCCGCGCGAAAATGCGTCTGCGCGTCGGCCGGTCGGTCCAGATGCTCGTGCAGCAGCGCGAGCTCGACGTGCACCGCACGTGCCGGCCTCACGGCGAGCGCTGCTTCGAGATAGCTCTGCGCCTTGCCCCACAACTGCTGCATGCGGCAAAGTCGACCGAGAGCGACCAGCAGATCGGCATCCCCGGGGTGCGTGCGCAACCAGTTCTCGGCACGACCGATGCGGGCCTGGGCATCACTGCCATCCGACTGCGCATACAGCCCGGCGAGCGAAGAATCCCATTCACGTTCCATCTGCGCCTCGATCAGCTTGCGCGCCTGCGCAAACTGCCGGGCGGCAACCAGTGCTTCGCACATGCCACGAAGCACCTGTGGATCCTCGCGCTCGGCCGACGGCAGATCGCGCCAGTAGGCGTCGAGGTCCGACGCTTCCACATTGCGCAGCGCGCCCAGATGCGCCTGACGGCGCACCGGCCCGGCCTGCTCCGGCGTCAGCGCGCGATGCTTCTGCAGCAGCCGGACGACACGCATGAGACCGATCCAGTCGCCAAGACCGCGGCGCGCACGCATGGCCAGACGCAGTGCCGCAACGTGACGCTGGCCACCGGACTGCAGCGCATCGATGCGCGTCAGCGCTTCGGCAAAGTCGCGCCGATCAGTCAGGATGCCCGCCTCGGTCATCAGTCTTGCGGTACGCAGGTCGTCATGCTTTGCCGCCTGCGCAAGCCAGTCATCCACCTGGTCCGATTCGCGCATTTCATGCGCCGCGCGGGCGCCGATCAAGGCAGCAAGACCGGGCGATTCCCCGCCGTCGACGGCGACCTTGGCACGACGCTGTGCCTGGCCGTAGCGTCCTTCGAAATAAAGGCGCGCTGCATCGCGCAAGGCCGTGACCGCGCGCTGACGACGCTGGCGGGCGCGGTAGCGCTGCGCGCGGGCCGGCATGCGCAGCAGACCGTCGATCAGGTGAAGCACGCTGTACAGCGCGGCAACGCCGAGCAGCAGCGTGACGATGAAAAGGTTGAGCGACAGTTCGATGCGCCACGGCGACCACTGCAACAGCACGAAGCCGTCGTTGTGACGCGCAGCGATGACCAGTCCGACGGCCAGTACGCACAGGGCCAGCAACCAGAGCAGCAGGCGCACCATCAGCGCGCCCCCTCGCGGACGACCGGCACGCGCTGACGCGCGGCCTTGAGCTGGTCGAGCGCGCTGATCGATTCACTCAGGCCGGGCAGCACCTCGCCCGGATCGACGGACGCAAGCTGACGCAGCGTGAGCAAGGCGTTTTCGGTCGCACGGTCGCGCGTATCGAAATAGCGTTCGACCCATTCACGCGCCAGCCTGATGTCTTCCTGCCAGATCCGGCCACTGCGCTGAAGCAGCGCGATGCGTGCATTGACCAGTCTCAGCTTCAGGTTCTCACGCAGGAAGAAACTGTTCGCCGGCGCAAGCAGCACGGGATCGGGCCGGTCCAGGCGCTGGATGCGGACAAGCTGGCGAAGTTCCGCCCACACGTCCGCTGCAAGACGTTCCGGAACGGACAAGTCTGCGGCGGGCGATGCCGCGGCAGGCCTGCTGTCCGACGGCTGGCGCTCGAAGGCCAGCGGCAGGCTGTCGATGGATGACAGCAGCGTATCGATGCGCAGCGCCTGCCCAGCCAGGTCCGCCATCGGTGCGCGACGCAGTCGCTCCATGTCGTTCGCCATGGCACGGCGCAGCGGCAGGTAACGGCCGGTATCGGCGCGCGCCAGCTGCACTTCGGCACTGGACAAGGCCTTGAGCGCCAGCTTGGCGTCACCCGCAAGCTGAAGCTGCTGCTGACCGAGCACCAGCGCATGCTCGACCTCGGCCAGCACCCGTTCGTCGTAGGTACGCACGAGATCGTCGGCGAGGTATTCATAGGCTTCGATGCGGGCACGCAATTCGGACAGCTGCAGCTCCTGGCTGCCCAGCCGCGTACCGTAACTGGCGATGCCCGCTGCGTCCTGTTCGCTCGCGCGGGTCGCTTCGACGGCCTGGGCGCCGACCGCTGCGACACGCTTGTCCAGCTCGGCTTCGAGCGCCCGCATGCGCTCGAACATCAGGTAGCTGGCAACGCCGAAGACCAGCAGCACCAGCGCGGCGACCGGCGCTACCCAGGCCGGGAGGGCAGTGCCGCTCGAGGGGCGGATGGCGGCGGACACGGTGTCGACGCTCGCGGTCGATTCCGGGGCGGTGTTCACGTTCGGGATGGGGTCAGTCATTTCAGTCAGGCCGGGTCACGTGCATGCAGCGAAAAATATTCGATCAGGCCGGTCACCAGACCGGCATCCATGGGCGCCGTTTCGATGACGCGCGAAAAACCCAGTTCAACCGCCTGTTCGGCAATGCGGGCATGCGGCACGAACAGCGGAAGCCGGCGCAGCTGCGCCAGGCAGTCGGCTCCGGCCAGCGCCAGCAGATTGCGCACCGACTCGGACGAAGTGATGGTCAGCGCGTGCAGGGTACCGGCCTTCACCGCGGCACACAGCATGTCCGCTCCGTCGCGCGGCGCAAGCCGCCTGTAGCAGGTCACGTGCAGCACTTCGGCACCACGTGCCCGCAGGGTATCGGCCAGCAGTTCACGACCTCCGTCGCCGCGGAAGATGAGTACCTTTCGTCCGGCCAGCGCATCGGCCGACAGCTCGGGCAGGGCCAGCAGTGCTTCCGAGTCGGAGCGACCCTGCGGAACGATGATGCGATGCACGCCGTGCGCGCGCAACGCCAGCGCCGACTGCTCGCCGACCGTCGCTGCCGGCAGCGCATCCGGCCAGGCACGCCTCGCCAGAATCACGTCCAGCGCATGATGAACCGCATTTGCACTGACGAAGACGGCAAGTGCCGCCTCATCGAGCTGCGTCGCTGCATCGACCACTGCCGTGACGTCGTCCAGCGCTTCGATGTCGATCAGCGGCAGCAGCACGGCTTGTCCGCCGGCCGCATGGATGGCGTCGCAGAGTGACGCTGCCTGCGCGCGCGGACGGGTGACCAGCACGGTCCTGCCGGCCAGCGCGCCGCCCCTGCCCTGGGTCATCGAGTGTCCAGATCGTCGAGGATGGCCTGTGCGCCTTCTGCAAGCAGCGCCCGCACGCATTCGGCAGCCAGTTCGTCCGGCTGCGCGATGTTGCCGCGTACTTCGGCAGCGGCGATGCGCGAGCCGTCGGGCATCGCCACACGGGCGCGCAGCCACAGCGCACCGCCGTCGACGATGCAGTAGGCGGCCAGAGGCACTTCGCACGAACCGGCCAGCGCACGCGACACCGAGCGCTCGGCACGTACGCACGCCTGCGACGGCCCACACACCAGCGGTGCCAGCCAGGCCGCGACTTCCGGCCGCGACGACAGGGCTTCGATGCCCAGTGCCCCCTGCCCTGCCGCCGGCAGCGAAAGCTCGACCGGGATAGTGGCGCGGATACGCTCGCCCAGACCGAGGCGCTTGAGCCCGGCGGCGGCCAGGATGATCGCGTCATACTGACCTTCGTCGAGCTTGCGCAGCCGCGTATCGAGGTTGCCGCGCAGGCTGGAAACGGCCAGATACGGGAAGTGGGCGCGCAGCTGCGCTTCGCGCCGCAGACTCGAAGTACCGACCACGGCCCCCGGCGGCAACTCGTCCAGACTGGCGTAACGGGACGACACGAAAGCGTCCTGCGGCATTTCGCGCTCGAGCGTGGCGACCAGCGCGAACTCGTCGGCCAGCGTCATCGGCACGTCCTTCATGGAATGCACGGCCAGATCTGCACGGCCTTCCAGCAGTGCTGCCTCCAGTTCCTTCACGAACAATCCCTTGCCGCCCACCTTGGCCAGCGGACGGTCGAGAATCTGGTCGCCGCGCGTCGTCATGCCGAGGATTTCGACCTCGGTCGCCGGGTAAAGGGCGGTCAATCTGTCACGTACGTGTTCCGCCTGCCACATCGCGAGGCGCGATTCACGCGACGCGATCACGATGCGGGCGGGGTTCGGGTAAGCTTGGGATTCAAGCTGCGGGGCGGAATTCGATAGATCCGATATCACGTCTGCAAGGCCGGCCGGATAGTCCATATGGAATGAGTGCGTGAGGTGAACACACCGCGCGCCGGCGTGATCGGTTGCCTGCATGAAGCGCGCGAAACGGCCTGAATTCTAGCAGCCCTGAGTCGAACGCACCGCCCTGCCAGTGCCGGCGGACGGTGCAGCCCAACACCCGATCGATCTTCTGGAAGGATTGCAAGTGAATCAACAGGCGCAGACGCCGGTTGCGATACACGATCGCGCCGCGCACGACAAGGATCAGCCGCTGTTCGACGACATCCGCCTGCTCGGTCGCATGCTGGGCGATACCCTGCGCGAACAGGAAGGCAGCCGCATGTTCGAGCTGATAGAGAACGTTCGCCAGCTGTGCGTGCGCTTCCGCCGTGATGACGATCTGGCGGCGCGGGCCGAACTGGCCCAGTTGCTGAACAGTCTGACCGATGACGACACGATCATCGTGGTGCGCGCCTTCAGCTACTTCCTTCATCTGGCGAACATCGCCGAAGACCAGCATCACATCCGCCGCGCCCGCGCACACGCCATCGCCGGCGATCCGCCGCGGCCGGGGACGCTGGCCAGCGCCCTGCGGAAGGCGCTCGACGCCCATGTACCGGCCGACGAGATACTCGGCTTCTTCCGCGACGCGCTGGTGGTGCCGGTACTGACCGCCCACCCGACCGAAGTGCAGCGCAAGAGCATCCTGAGCCAGGAAATGAAGATCGCCCGACTTATCGACGAACGCGATCGCCTGCGCCTGACACCGGAAGAACTGGCGGAACACGACGAGGCGGTGCGGCGCACCATCACGTCGCTGTGGCAGACCCGCATGCTGCGTCGCACGCGCCTGTCGGTGTCCGACGAGGTGATCAACGGCCTGTCCTTCTACGACTACACCTTCCTGCGAGAACTGCCGCGTGTTTACAACGCTGTCGAGGACCAGCTCGAAGCAGCCTTCCCCGAACACAGGCGCGACATCGGCAGCTTCCTGCAGATGGGTTCCTGGATAGGCGGTGACCGCGACGGCAATCCGTTCGTCACGGCCGACGTGCTGCGCGCGACGCTGCGCGTGCAGTCGGCCAAGGCGCTGGACTATTACCTGACCCAGGTGCACATCCTCGACACCGACCTGTGTTCGACCATGATGCTGAACAACGTCAGTGACGAACTGCGCGTGCTCGCAGCCACCGCACCCGACAAGTCGCCGCACCGCGAAGACGAACTGTACCGGCGCGCGCTGGCCGGCATCTACGCACGCCTGGCCGCCACCGCGCGCACGCTGGACCAGCACGAAGCGCTGTGGAAGGCAGCCGGCGACGCCGACCCGTACACCAGTGCCGCCGAGTTCGTGCGCGACCTCGACGTGATCCACGATTCGCTGGTCGGCCACAAGTCGCGCCTGATCGCGCGCGGTCGCCTGCGCCGGCTGCGCCACGCCGCGCGCGTATTCGGCTTCCATCTTGCCGCACTCGACCTGCGCCAGAACTCCGATGTACATGAGCGCGTGATCGCCGAAATGCTGGCCGGTGCGCACGTCTGCAGCGATTACCTGGCACTGCGCGAAGAGCAGCGCATCGAGGTGCTGATCAACGAACTGGGCACACCGCGCCCGCTCACTGCAGCATTCATGCAGTTCTCGGCGGAAACCGGGGGCGAACTGGCCATCGCGCGGACCGCTGCGGAAATGCACAGGCTGTACGGCGCAGCCGCGCTGCCGAACTACATCATCTCCAAGGCCGACAGCGTGTCGGACATGCTGGAAGTGGCGCTCATCCTGAAGGAAGTCGGGCTGCTCAACGTGCATGAGCGGCAGTCGGCGATGAACATCATTCCGTTGTTCGAAACCATCGGCGACCTGCGCAATGCACCGCGCATCATGGACCGGCTGTTTGCCATCCCGATCTGGCGCGTGCTGCTCGACGCCCGATCGACGACGCAGGAAGTGATGCTGGGCTACTCCGATTCGAACAAGGACGGCGGCTTCCTGACTTCGGGCTGGGAGCTGTACAAGGCGGAAACGAAGCTGGTTCAGGTATTCAAGCGGCACGACGTGCGCATGCGCCTGTTCCACGGCCGCGGCGGTTCGGTCGGCCGCGGCGGTGGCCCGAGCTATCAGGCCATCCTCGCGCAACCGGCCGGCGCAGTGCAGGGACAGATCCGCATCACCGAACAGGGCGAAGTGATCGCATCCAAGTACTCGAACCCGGAAGTCGGCCGGCGCAATCTCGAAGTGCTGGCAGCCGCCACCTTCGAAGCCACGCTGCTGGGCAAGCGCGAAAGCGATGCCCCGCCCGAATTCACCGACGCCATGGAAGAACTGTCGGGCAGCGCCTTCAAGGCCTACCGCAATCTGGTGTACGAGACGCCAGGCTTCGAAAAGTACTTCTGGGAATCCACGGTCATTTCGGAAATCGCCGAACTGAACATCGGATCACGCCCGGCGTCGCGCAAGACCGGTCAGAGGATAGAAGACCTGCGGGCGATCCCCTGGGTGTTCTCGTGGTCGCAGTGCCGCCTCATGCTGCCCGGCTGGTACGGCTTCGGCTCGGCGGTGAATGAATACCGCGCCCACCATGCCGACGGGCTGGCGCGGCTGCAGGCCATGGTGCATGAATGGCCCTTCTTCGCGACCCTCATTTCCAACATGGACATGGTGCTGTCGAAGACCGACATCGCGATCGCCAGCCGCTACGCCGAACTGGTCGAGGACGAGGCCCTGCGCAACACCATATTCGCGCGCATCCGCACGGAATGGCAGGCCACGCTCGACGCCGTGCGCCAGATAACCGGCGCGACGGAACTGCTGTCGACCAACCCGCTGCTCGCGCGCTCGATCCGCAACCGCTTCCCCTACATCGAGCCGCTGAACCACCTGCAGGTCGAACTGCTGCGCCGCTTCCGCAGCGGCAACCGCCACGAGCGCACGCGCCGCTCGATCCACCTGACCATCAACGGCGTGGCGGCGGCGCTGCGGAACAGCGGGTAAGGAGGCAGCGTGCCGTCCGATGCCCGCCGATCCATTCAGCCGACGATCCGGCGCGCCGCCTGCATTCCCGATCAATGGATCGCTCTTACATTCGAGCGTGATTGAAGCGGTGTCGCGGGTTCGACGACGCCGCTGGATGCCATGACGGTCTCGCGAATGACGCGCCGTTCCGGTAGGAGCGATCCATTGATCGCGATGCGGACGCTGAACATGCGCAGGCGCCCGATCGACGCGCTGCGCATTGATCGCAAATGAACCTGCGCGGCCCTTTCGCAGGCCGCCCGTCCATCCGCGCGCATCGTTACCGTATCTGACCGGCGAACTCTGCCCTGATCAACCCCCATTGCCGGCGGCTAACCGGCAGGCGCTCGTCCAGCCCCTTCAGCACGACCGCCCAGTAGCCATCGGCGCTGTCACGCACCAGTTCGAAGCCGACCACGGCATCGCGTGCGACCAGACAGCTGCGATGGATGCGCAGGAAACGCTGTTCGAATTCCTGTTCCAGCGCAGCCAGCGGTTCTTCCAGCAGGTACTCGCGTTCGGCGGTGCGGGCGGTCACGTACTTCAGCTCGGCGCGCAGGAAAAGCACGTCGCGCACCGGCACCAGCAGAATGCGTCCGCGTTCGCTGCAGGACAGATGCGTCCGGCCGGCCGGCAACAGGTTCTGCGCAAACCCCGCCGGCAGCGCCCTGCGCGGTACGACGCGCTGCAGCGCGTCGAGCAGGCGCGCGGCGCGCACCGGCTTGAGCAGGTAATCGACGGCATTGAGTTCGAAGGCGCGCACCGCGTACTGGTCGTAGGCGGTGCAGAACACCAGCGCGGGGGGTGACGCAAGCCGTCCCATGTGCCCGGCCAGTTCGACACCATCCATGCCGGGCATGCGGATGTCGACCAAGGCCACATCGGCGGCGTCCTCCGGCGACAGCGCGCTCAGGCGCTCGATCGCATCAAGCCCGTTGGCCGCCTCGCCGACCACGCGATTCGGCAGTTCCGCGACGATGTCGGACAGCAGCGCACGCAGGCGCAGGCGGGCAGGCGCCTCGTCGTCCGCGATGAAGATGCGCAGTTCGTTCCCGGGTCCGCTCATCGGGTCACTCACATCGCCGCCCGATAGGGGAAGCGGATGCGCACGCGGTACAGGCCGTCCTGTTCGCCGGCATCGAGTTGCGCTTCCAGATCGAAGAACAGCATGAGTCGCTCGCGGATGTTGTCCAGCGCCATGCGGTTGCCACTGCCGTGGGCAGACAGCTGTCCGTCGCGCGGCGGCGCCGGATTGTCGATCTCGACCACCACGTCGGTGCCGCTGCGCGTGACGCTCACGCGGACCTCGCCGTTGCCGGCGAGCGGTTCGACACCGTGATAGACGGCGTTTTCCAGCAGCGGCTGCAGCATCAGCGGCGGCACCCGTGCGTCGGGCGGACATCCGTCGGTCTGCCAGACCACGCCGAGGCGGTCGCCCAGGCGCAGCTTTTCGAGCTCCATGTACTGGCGGCACAGCGCCAGTTCCTCGCCCAGCGTCACCAGTTCGCGGTTTTCCCGCATCAATACGCGGAACAGGTCCGACAGCTCCTCCAGCGCGCGTTCGGCGCGACGAGGATCGACCCGCATGATGCCCAGCACGGCGTTCAGACTATTGAACAGGAAATGCGGGCGGATGCGCGCCGACAGTGCCATCAGCCGCGCCTGGGCGATGGCCGGGCCGAGCGCCCGTTCCTGCACGGTGAAATAGATCATCGCGGCCGCCGACGCGAGCAGCGCCCACAGCGCCTCGCGCACCGGCCACGCCTTCACGTCCGCGATCGCCCAGCCGGTCATCGCTTCTGCCGCCATGGTGCATGCCAGCGCACACAGCGCCACCAGCGCCCAGCCCGCCCGCACCGGAAGACGCGCGAACAGCGGCGCCACGAGATAGAGCAGCAGAAGCGACATGAGCAGCGCCGGCTCGACCCGCGCCGCCATTTCCATCGCGTCGAGCAGCAGCGTGTCCCATGAGCGGTTGCGCGCCAGCAGTGCCAGCAGCGCCAGCGCATTGACCAGCAGCACGGTGCGCAGCATCACGCCGAGATTGCGCCAGTCGGGCGCCCGCGCCGGCCTCAAACGGCGCTCCGCCACGGGCACGCTGCCCCGTGGCCTATACTTGCAATCCTTTTTCCGACGCTTTTCATACTGTTTTCCATCATGAGCCATCCTTCGCAGCCCGAGCCGACCAAAGCCTGGTCGGGCCGTTTTTCCGAGCCGGTATCCGAACTGGTCAAACGTTACACCGCTTCGGTGTTTTTTGACCGCCGCATGTGGCGGCAGGACATCCGCGGCTCGCTCGCGCACGCAGCCATGCTGGCGCGCCAGGGCATCATCGCGCAAGCCGACCTGGATGACATCCGTCGCGGCATGGCTCAGATCGGGCAGGAAATCGAAGCCGGGCGGTTCGACTGGAACCTCGACGACGAGGATGTGCACCTCAATATTGAAAAGCGTCTGACTTCGCTGGTCGGCGACGCCGGCAAGCGCCTGCACACCGGCCGCAGCCGCAACGACCAGGTGGCGACCGACATCCGCTTGTGGCTGCGCGACGAAATCGACGTCATCCTGGCGCGCCTGACCGACTTCCAGAGCGCTCTGCTCGATCTGGCCGGCCAGCACACCGACACCGCGATGCCCGGCTTCACCCACCTGCAGGTGGCTCAACCAGTGACGTTCGGCCACCATCTGCTGGCCTACTTCGAAATGGCGCAGCGCGACCGCGAACGCCTGATCGACTGCCGCCGCCGCACCAACCGGCTGCCGCTCGGTTCGGCCGCGCTCGCCGGCACCAGCTTCCCGATCGACCGTCACTTCGTGGCGGAACAGCTCGGTTTCGAGGCGGTGACCGAGAACTCGCTCGACGCCGTCAGCGACCGTGATTTCGCGATCGAATTCTGCGCCGCCGCAGCGCTGATCATGATCCATCTGTCACGCATGTCGGAAGAACTCATCCTGTGGATGAGTCCGCGCGTCGGCTTCATCGACCTGGCCGACCGCTTCTGCACCGGTTCATCGATCATGCCGCAGAAGAAGAACCCGGACGTGCCGGAACTGGTGCGCGGCAAGACCGGTCGGGTCAGCGGCCATCTGGTGGGCCTGCTCACGCTGATGAAGGGCCAGCCGCTGGCCTACAACAAGGACAATCAGGAAGACAAGGAACCGCTGTTCGACACCGCAGACACGCTGCGCGACACGCTCACCATCTTCGCCGACATGATGACCGGCATCCGTGTGAAGCCCGAAGCCATGCGCGCCGCGCTCAGACAGGGCTTCGCCACGGCCACCGATCTGGCCGACTGGCTGGTCAAGCGCGGCCTGCCGTTCCGCGATGCGCACGAAGCGGTGGCCCGCGCCGTGCGCCTGGCCGAGCAGAAGGGCTGCGATGTGTCCGACCTCACGCTCGATGAACTCAAGTCCTTCTCGCCGCTGGTCGATGAATCGGTGTTCGCCGTACTGACGGTCGAGGGTTCCCTGTCGGCACGCAACCACATCGGCGGTACGGCACCGGAACAGGTGCGCGCCGCCATCGTCCGCGCACGTGCGCGGCTGACCGCGGGCTGACCGGGAGCACGAATTGACAGCGCGAAGTACGACCGGACACGACTTGGCACCCCGCACGGCGCGCACGCACCGCGGTGCACTGCCGTCCGGCGGCTGACATGGACCTGCTCGGCAAGTACCGCATCCAGCGCCTGCTCGGTGAAGGGGCGACGTCGAAGGTATTCCTTGCACACGACCCGTTCGGCAACCGCGACGTGGCGATCAAGATCGTCACGCGCGGCGCCGGGGACGACGGCAAGGCAGCGCGCTATCAGAAGAAATTCTTCATCGCCGAAGCGTCGCTTGCCGGCAAGCTCACGCACCCGCACATCGTGCAGATATTCGACGCCGTAGCCGACGCCGACCCTGCCTACATCGTGATGGAATACGTGCGGGGCGGCACGCTGGAGTGCCACACGCGGTCCGACCGCCTGCTGCCGGTCGGCGACGTGCTGGAAATGATCTTCAAATGCACGCGGGCGCTGGACTTCGCGTGGCGGCTGGGCGTCATCCACCGTGACCTGAAGCCGGCCAACATCATGCGGGTGGAAGAGCCGCGCAGCGACGGCCACCACCCGCCCGGCACCAATGTGAAGGTGTCGGACTTCGGTGCCGCCATGTCGGTATCGGCCAGCGAAACCCAGGTGTCCGGAGTCGGTTCGCCGGCCTACATGAGTCCGCAGCAGATCAAGGAACATCCGCTCAATCACCAGACCGACATCTTTTCGCTCGGCGTGGTGATGTACCAGCTGCTGACCGGCCAGCTGCCGTTCCAGGGCAGCAACAACTACAGCATGATGTATCAGATCACGCACGCCGAGCCGGTGCCGCCGTCGGAACTGCGCCCCGAACTGCCGGCGGCGCTCGATGCCATCGTGATGCGCGCACTGCAGAAATCGCTCGACGACCGCTACCCCACCTGGGATGCCTTCTCCTTCGATCTGGCAGAAGCCTTTCGCGGCGAGTCGCTGCGCGAACAGGACAACCGGATCGCCGACAGCGAGAAATTCAACTCGCTGCGCCGGCTCGCCTTCTTCCGGGACTTTTCCGACGTCGAACTGTGGGAGGTAGTGCGCCTGGGCGAATGGCACCGCGTGGCAGGCGGCCAGATGCTGCTGCGCGAGGGCGATGCAGCGGACGGCTTTTTCATCCTCGCCGAAGGCGAACTGAAGGTGACCAAGGGCCGCAAGCTGCTCAATGTGCTGTCGGCCGGCGAATGCGTCGGCGAGATGGCATGGCTGACGCCCGAACGTGCAACGCGCGGCGCAGACGTATCGACACTGTGCGAATCGGTGGTGATCCATCTCGCCAATGCCTCGCTCGAGCGTGCGTCCGAACCCTGCCGTCACCGCTTCGACCGCGCCTTCCTGCGCATCCTGGTCGAACGCCTTGCGCTGGCCAACCAGCGCCTGACCAAGGTCTGAACGATGGACCAACCGCGCCCCAGGGACTATCAGCCGGGCAGCACGCTGGGGCGCTATCAGCTGCGTCGCATCATCGGCCGCGGCAGCACCAGTACGGTGTGGCTGGCGTGGGACCCGACCACGCAGCGTGAAGTGGCGATCAAGTGCATCGATCCCGACGTGCTCAACGACCGGACGCGCGGCAAGATGCACCGGAATCTGCTGATCAACGAAGCGTCTCTGGCGGACAAGCTGAAGCACCCGCACATCGTGGCGATCCACGATGCGGTGATCGGCGACGACCAGGCCTGGATAGTGATGGAGTACGTCGCGGGCGGCACGCTCGACGCCCATACGCAGCGCCCTTTCCTGCTGCCGGTCGAGCGCATCGTCGAGCTGATGTTCAAATGCACGCGCGCGCTCGACTACGCCTGCCAGCTCGGCATCACGCACCGCGACATCAAGCCGGCCAACATCCTGCTGACGCGCGATGGCGACATCAAGCTGACCGACTTCGGGGCCGCCATGTTCACGGCCAACCAGCGCACCCAGGTCGAAGGCGTCGGATCGCCCGCCTACATGAGTCCGCAGCAGGTGCGCGAAATGCCGCTGAACCACCAGACCGACATCTACTCGCTCGGCGTGGTCCTGTATCAGCTGCTCGCCGGCGAGCTGCCGTTCCAGGCCAGCAACAACTACAGCCTCGTGTACCAGATCATCCATGTCGATCCGCCGCCGCCGTCGGCGCACCGGCCCGGTCTGCCGCCAGGGCTCGATGCGGTGGTGGCGCGCGCCATGCAGAAGGACATCGCGCTTCGCTATGCGAACTGGACGGAATTCACGCACGACCTCGCCCAGGCCTTCCGCAACCGCCGCCTGCAGCCGCGCGACGAGGATTCGAGCGCGGCCGAGCACTTCCGGCTGCTGCGCACGCTCGCCTTCTTCGCCGATTTCAGCGATGTGGAACTGTGGGAAGTCGCCCGCATCGTCCGCCTCGAACGGGTTGCAGCCGGGACGCTGCTGATGAAGGACGGCGAACAGGGCGATCATCTTTACGTCATCGCCGATGGCGAGCTGTCGGTGTCCAAGTTCGGCCGCACGCTGACCATCCTGACTGCCGGCGAATGCTGCGGCGAAATGTCGGTGGTCGCACGCGACCGGAAGCTGCGCGCCAACGACGTGCAGTCGAACACCGACAGTCAGTTGTTCGTGATCGACGGCGAGCGCATCCGGCGCGCGTCGGAAACATGCCGCATGCGCTTCTACGAAGTCCTGCTGCAGGTGCTGGCCGGCCGCCTTTCATCGGCCAATGCACGACTGGCAGACAGTTGGGGCCACAGCGGATGACGCCCGACGAGCTGGCACGTCCCATCACCGAAATGATCGGCTGCACGCTTCAGGGTGTGCACGAACTCGCGCCCGGACGTACCCGGCGCGCACTCCGGCTGGATACCGACGCTGACCCGCTCTTCGTCAAGGTGCGCCCGGCCTCGCAGGCCGGCATGTTCGCTGCAGAAGCCGATGGCCTCGCCCTGCTGCGGATGGTCGGCGCTTTCCGCGTGCCGCAGGTGCGCGCGCAAGGCTGCGACGGAGGTCATGCCTGGCTGGCGCTCGAATGGATCGACCTGCACCCGGTCGGTACCCGCGACGAAGGTCGCGCCTTCGGCGAAACGCTGGCGGCGCTTCACGCGAACCATGGCCCGCACTACGGTCTCGCGCGGGACAACTGGCTGGGCGACAGCCCGCAGGAAAACGGCACATCGGAATCATGGCCGCTCTTCTATGCGCGCAAGCGACTCACCCCGCAACTCGAACGCGCAATCGAGGGCGGATTGCGCGGACAGCTGGTGCTGGACGTGCAGGGCATCATCGAGCGCCTTGCCGCGCTGTTCCTCGATTACCGACCCGCTGCATCGCTCCTGCACGGCGACCTGTGGCATGGCAACGCCGGCATCGACCCGGCAGGCCGCCCAGTGGTGTTCGACCCGGCGGTGTATTACGGCGACCGGGAAACCGATTTCGCCATGACCGAACTGTTCGGCGGCTTCCCGACCGCGATGTACGCCGCCTATCTGGGCAGCGCGCCCCTGCACCACAACGCGCCGGACCGCCGCCCTCTCTACCGCCTTCATCACCTGCTGAATCACTACAACCTGTTTGGCTCATCCTACCTGCGGGAGGCCGAACGCACCGCAGCAAGACTGCTTTCGGAACTGCGTTGAGGCTGTTCTCTCCGACCATGCGCCACTGCAGCAGAAAAACCTCTCTTAATTGAACGACTGTTCACATGCCGTTGTTTCCCATGGAAAAATAGACTTGGTCTGTTTTGTGTGCAGTGCAACAAAAACTTGTTGACATCGCGTTCATCACCCCTATAATTCGCTCCATGGTGCAGCGCAATACGAAGCTTTTTGTTTCGGTGAGCAGCCGCACAGTTTCAGTGGCCCGTCAGCGTTGAGTTCCTGATCGCTTCGTGGTCGCCTTTCGTCAATCAAATGTATGGAGATCACCATGGCTTTCACGACTGAACATTTCGCCGCCGCAAACAAGAACACCATCGAAGCGCTGCTGACCCTGGCCAACACCGCCTTCGCCAGCACCGAGCGTCTGGCCGCACTGAACCTGAACACCGCTCGTGCGATGCTCGAGGACAGCGTTGCCAACGTCAAGGTCATGATGGGTGCCAAGGACGTGCAGGACATCGTTGCCCTGCAGAGCGGCCTGATGCAGCCGTCGATCGAGAAGGCTGTTGCCTACTCGCGCAGCGTCTATGAAATCGTTTCGCAGACCCAGGAAGAGCTGACGAAGGTCGTCGAAGCGCAGGTCGGCGAAGTCAACAAGGCTGTCAGCACCACGCTCGACCAGGCTGCCAAGCAGGCTCCGGCCGGTTCGGATGTCGCCGTGGCTGCCGTCAAGTCGGCCATCGCCGCTGCCAACAGCGCCTACGACAGCATGACCAAGGCTGCCAAGCAAGCCGTTGAAATGGCTGAAGCAAACGTGAATGCAGCGACTTCGGCCACCGTCCGTGCCGTCGGTGCCGCCAACACCACCGCGAAGAAGAAGGCTGCAGCCTGAGTCTTCGGGCCGCAAGAAAAAGCCCCGCCGAGTGCGGGGCTTTTTTTCGTCCTTCTTTTCGTCCTTCTTTTCGTCCTTCTTTTCGTCCTTCTTTTCGTCCTTCTTTTCGTCCTTCTTTTCGTCCTTCTTTTCGTCCTTCTTTTCGTCTTCTTTTCGTCTTCTTTTCGTCTTCTTTTCGTATT
>JAGNYW010000023.1:0-3997 GCA_017984755.1 Methyloversatilis sp. | reverse complement strand
CTTCTTTTCGTCTTCTTTTCGTCTTCTTTTCGTATTTCGTCAGCCGAAACGTCGACCGACACATGACCGTTCCACGCCCCGCAGGTCCTCAGCGGTCGGCAGCTTCCTCCACCGCAAGCCCGCGCAGCATCAGTTCATGCCGTATCGCGGCCATCGCCGACGCGACTTTCGACGGCTCGCCCTTGGCACCGAGTTCGATGTGCGGGTATGGACGTTCCGCGTTGCCGAAGCTGGGCAGACTGAATACTGACACGCCGTGTTCGCGCTCGACTGCTTCCATCAGGTCAAGCAGTCTGCTTTCGTGCGCGTTGGGTACATACACGGATGACTCGCGCCAGACGGTCGTGTGATGAAGGTCGCGATAGCGATTGTCGAGCAGCGACTCGATCATCGGCCAGGCCATTTCGGGAAATCCCGGCACGAAGTGATGATTGCCGCAGCTGAAGCCCGGAATGCGGTTGAACGGATTAGGAATGATGTCGCAGCCAGCCGGAAACTCGCCGAGCTTCAGGCGGTTCGAGGTCGTTTCGGCACCGAAGCGGGCGCGTATTTCGGCTTCGGCCAGCGGATGCAGCACGCAGTCGACGCCCTGTGCCGCAGCGGCCGCCTGCCGGGTATGGTCGTCGGGCGTGACGCCGATGCCGCCGCATGAGAAGACGATGTCGTCGGTCGCCATCGAACGCCGGAAGGCGTCGGCGAGACGGGCGCGGTCGTCGCCCAGATAGCTCACCCAGGCCAGCTGCAGGCCGCGTTCGGTCAGCAACGACAGCACCTTCCCGAAGTGACCGTCCTGACGACGCCCGGACAGGATTTCGTCGCCGATGATGTAAAGGCCGATGGCCATATTGCCTACCTCTTGTTGTTGACCGCGGATGGTCTGCGTTCATCCGCGGCAAAGGATCAAAGCCCCAGCTCCGACCACATCGCGTCGACCCGGCGCTTCACGTCCGGGTCCATGGCGATCGTGCGGCCCCACTCGCGACTGGTTTCGCCCGGCCACTTGTTGGTCGCGTCCAGCCCCATCTTCGATCCCAGTCCGGCAACCGGGCTGGCGAAATCGAGATAGTCGATCGGTGTGTTCTCGACGATCAGCGTGTCGCGCTTCGCGTCCATGCGCGTGGTCATCGCCCAGATCACTTCCTGCCAGCTGCGGATGTCCACGTCCTCGTCCACCACGATGATGGTCTTGGTGTACATGAACTGGCGCAGGAAGCTCCATACGCCGAACATGACCCGCTTGGCGTGCCCCGGATACTGCTTGCGCATCGACACCACCGCCAGCCGGTACGAGCAGCCCTCAGGCGGCAGGTAGAAGTCGGTGATTTCGGGAAACTGCTTCTGCAGCAGCGGCACGAACACCTCGTTCAGCGCCAGGCCGAGCATGGCGGGTTCGTCCGGCGGCTTGCCGGTGTAGGTCGAGTGGTAGATCGGATTTCGGCGCATCGTCATGCGCGTGACGGTGAACACCGGGAATTCGGCGACCTCGTTGTAATAGCCAGTGTGGTCGCCGAACGGACCTTCGGGCGCATGCTCGTAGCCGGACGGATGATTCGGGTCCGGACGCAGTTCGCCCTCGAGCACGATCTCGGCACTGGCCGGCACATCGAGATCGTTGCCGATGCATTTGATCAGCTCGGTGCGGCTGCCGCGCAGCAGGCCGGCAAACTGGTATTCGGACAGGGTGTCCGGCACTGGCGTCACGGCGCCCAGAATTGTCGCCGGGTCGCAGCCGAGCACGACCGACACCGGAAATGGCGTACCAGGGTGTCTACGCGCGTGGTCGCGGAAGTCGAGCGCACCGCCGCGATGGGCGAGCCATCGCATGATCACCTTGTCGGGCGCGATGACCTGCTGCCGGTAGATGCCGAGGTTCTGCCGCTTCTTGTCCGGCCCGCGCGTGACGACCAGACCCCAGGTGATCAGCGGACCGGCGTCGTCCGGCCAGCAGGTCTGCACCGGCAGGCGACCCAGATCGACATCCTTGCCTTCCCACACCACCTCCTGACAGGCGGCCGAAGACACCTTCTTCGGCGCCATCGAGAACACCTGCCTGATCATCGGCAGCTTGTCCCATGCGTCGCGCAGTCCCTTGGGCGGTTCGGGTTCCTTCAGCATCGACAGCGTGCGCCCGATGTCGCGCAGCGCCCCGGCCCACTTTTCACCGCTGACGCCCATGCCCAGCGCCACGCGGCCCGGTGTGCCGAACAGGTTGCCGAGTACCGGCATGTCGAAGCTGCCGGCCTTTTCGAACAGGATGGCTGGTCCCTGCGCGCGCAGCACGCGGTCGCAGATTTCGGTCATTTCGAGTTTCGGGGACACCGGGCGCGCCACGCGCTTAAGTTCGCCCATCTTTTCGAGCTGCGCGATGAAATCGCGCAAATCCGTGTATTTCATGTCGAGGTGCGGCTCCAGTGCTTCGCGCCCTGCTGGATCCCGCACAGGGCGCGGCCGATGGTAAGCGATAAGTGATGGCGCCGTACCCCGGATGCGGCCACAGACATCAATGCGCAGCCAACGTTCCGGTACAGCTGTCGCAACCGTCGTCGTCGGCCCGCTGTCAGAATGCGCAACCGCCCTGCTCCGACGCCCGACATGCACGCCTGGTACGCCGATCATTTCGTCCTGCCCCTGCCGGAGACGCACCGCTTTCCGATGGACAAGTACCGTCGCCTGCGCGAGCGGGTCGCCGCCGAACTGCCCGCGGTCGTGCTGTGCGAACCGCCCGCCGCCACCGATGCCGAACTGGGCCGCGCGCACGACGCTGCCTATGTAGCGCGCGTCAGCCGGGGTGAATTGACGACGCACGAAATCCGCATGATCGGTTTCCCCTGGTCCCCCGGCATGATCGAGCGCTCCCGCCGCTCGGCTGGCGCGACCATGGCCGCCTGCCGCAGCGCACTGCGCGATGGCGTATCGGTCAATCTGGCCGGGGGTACGCACCACGCCAAACACGCCTGCGGCGCCGGTTACTGCGTGTTCAACGACGCCGCAGTCGCCAGCCGCATGCTGCAGGCGGAATGCGGCATCGAACGCATCGCCATCATCGATCTCGACGTGCACCAGGGCGACGGCACCGCCGAAATCCTCGGCAGGGCGGATGACATATTCACCTTGTCGCTGCACGGCGACCGCAACTTCCCGTTCCGCAAGGAAACCAGCCACCTCGACGTCGCCCTGCCCGACGGCACCGGTGACGACGCCTATCTCGCGGCACTGGATGAAGCACTGGACGAGATGGCGCAACGCTTCGACCCGCAGTTCGTCATCTATCTGGCCGGCGCCGATCCCTACGAGGGCGACCGGCTCGGCCGGCTAAAGCTCACCAAGGATGGGCTCGCCGCCCGCGACGCACGGGTGTTCGATCTATGCAGCGAACGGAATCTGCCGCTGGCCGTGGCGATGGCCGGCGGCTACGCCGAGGACATTTCCGACATTGTGAACATCCACTTCGCCACGGTTGCAATGGCGCTGGCGCATCGCCGGCCGTAGCCATCCAGCCCGCCCGTCAGCCTGCCACGTCAACGAAAGTGCGGGCCAGCAGACTGCGCCCCGGATGATCCGCAGGCAGCAACTCGACCAGACGTTCCAGCGCGTCGACCGCCTCGGGTGACTGACCGAGGTGATTCAGCAGCAGATCGGGATCATCGACGCGGAAGATGGCATCCGAAAGACGTGACTCGAGGCAGTCGCGCCAGGTGCGCAGCAGCGGACTTTCGGTACGCGGCAGGAAGGCGCCGCGGTAGCAGGCGAGTGCGTTCTCCACACGGCCGGCATTGAGCGCCTGTTCCAGATCCATGAAATCAGCCTGGCAATTGACCAGAAGCCGGTAGGGCCGCGACCCGATCGCGCCACCGAGGCGCTCGCGCAATTGCGACACTTCGGTCTTCAGCGTGGCGACGCCGACCGTGCGGTCGCCATAGATCGCCGCATGCAGCCGCTCCAGATCCATGCCTTCCGGATGCAGTGCCAGCAGGCAGAGTATTTCCACCTGCCGCGG
>JAGNYW010000059.1 GCA_017984755.1 Methyloversatilis sp. | reverse complement strand
CCGCCTTGTAAGCGGTAGGTCGTCAGTTCGATTCCGACAAGCGGCACCAATGAATTCAAAAGCTCAGGCCAACTCTTCGGGGTTGGCCTTTTTGCTTTTCGGGCACATGTAGCTTCTGCGTACCCGGCTTGAGGCAGTCCGAAGGGGCGCACGCGCCCGCATCATTCAGCCCGGCGGAGACGGACGCCCGCCGTTCCGGCCGCGGCGCAGGAATAGAGTGCGGCGAAGATGATGTGACGCGAGAATCGAAGCCGCGACCACGAGTCGATGGTGCGGCGCGTGTTTTCAGGCTAACGCCCGGGCGCAGGTTCTCCGCGTTCCGTTTCGCGGCTGGGCGAAACACCGCTTTGAATCAAGGATCCGATGCATTCAGAAACACTGCCGCGCGACTGTTCCCTGCTCGATGCGCAAGCGGTCGCAGACGAACTCGGTGTCGATTTCACGACAGGGCTGTCGTCGTCCGAAGCGCAGAGGCGGCTTGCACACGAAGGCACCAACACGCTCCGGACCGAACCCGAGCAACCGGCGTGGCAGCTTTTCACCGGCCAGTTCCGGAATCCGCTCGTGTATGTGCTGGTCGTTGCTGCCGCCATCACGATCGTCGTCTGGACACTGGAAGGCGGTCATGGCTGGCCGGTCGACGCGCTGGTCATCGGCGTCATCGTGCTGCTGAACGCCTTGCTGGGCTTCTTTCAGGAATCGCGCTCGCGTCAGGCGGCGGCTGCGCTCATGAGTCTGTCGGAAGCAAGCTCTGCCGTGCTGCGCGACGGCGTGCAGCAGCGAATCCCCAGTGCCGGGCTGGCGCGGGGTGACGTACTGCTGCTGGCCGAAGGAGATCTGATTGGCGCCGATGCGCGACTGCTCCAGGCCAACAGCCTGCGTGTGCAGGAAGCATCGCTCACCGGCGAAAGCGAAGCCGTGCTGAAGGATGCGGAACGCCTGCAGCAGGCAGCAGTACTGGCGGAACGTCGCAACATGGTGTTCAAGGGCACTGCTGTGGCGCAGGGTACCGGCATCGCGGTGGTAACCGCCATCGGCATGGACACCGAGATGGGTGCTATCGCGCACATGCTGGAGACGACAGCCGAGGCGGCGACGCCGCTGCAGAAGGAAGTGCATCGGATCGGCCGCATGCTCGGCGTGGCAGTGCTCGTCATCGCCGCAGTGGTCGTGGCAACGGTATTGATGGTTTCGGACATCCGGAGCACGGCCGACGTGATGACAGTACTGCTGCTCGGCGTGTCGCTGGCGGTCGCGGCCGTGCCCGAAGGGCTGCCGGCCATCCTGTCGATGGTGCTCGCACTCGGTGTGCAGCGCATGGCTGCGCGCAAGGCCATCGTCAAGAATTTGTCGTCGGTGGAGACGCTGGGTTCGGCATCGGTCATCTGTTCCGACAAGACCGGCACGCTGACGCGCTCGGAGATGGCCATCGAACAGGCCAGGACGGCGTCCGGCAACACCCGCTTCGATGGCGTCGGCTATGCACCGGATGGCGATGTGCTGCATTCGGGTCAGCCGCTGGCCAGCGGCCCGCTGCGCAGCGAGCAGATCGTGCTGCTGTCCGGGGGCAGTCTGGCCGGCAATGCCGATCTCCGGAAGGAGGCGGACGGAAGCTGGGTGATTCAGGGTGATCCGACCGAGGCTGCATTCCTGGTGGCCGAGCGCAAGCTGGGCGCACACGAGCGCCGTCGCAGGAGATTCGAGCGGATCGGCGAAATTCCGTTTACCTCCGACCGCAAGATGATGTCGACGCTGGTCATCGACCACGAGCAGGCGGATGGACGCCTCATCATCAGCAAGGGCGCGCCGGACGTGCTGCTCGATCACTGCACTCGCATCCGCTTGGGCATGGATGTGCTGCCGATGACCGATGCGCTGCGCACCGGTGCGCTGGATGATGTGGGCGCGCTGTCGGATCAGGCCCTGCGTACGCTGTCCGTGGCCTATCGTCCGCTCGCTCCGGGCGAGGATGCGCAGGCCGGGGAGACACTGGAACGCGATCTCGTCTTCGTCGGCACGGTCGGCATCATCGATCCGCCGCGTGCCGAAGCGGCGCCGGCGATCGACGAAGCGCATCGCGCGGGCATCCGCGTCATCATGATCACCGGCGATCACCCGCGCACCGCAGCACGCATCGCGGCCGATCTGGGCATCATCGAGGCTGGCGGACCGACCTTGACGGGAGCCGATCTCGACGCACTGAACGATGCCGAACTGGGCGAAGCCGTGAAGACGACCTCGGTCTACGCCCGCGTGGCGCCTGTGCACAAGCTGCGCATCGTCGACGCCCTGCAGGCGCAGGGACATGTGGTGGCCATGACGGGTGATGGCGTGAACGACGCCCCGGCGCTCAAGTCGGCCGATATCGGCATCGCGATGGGCACCACCGGCACCGAGGTGACGAAGGCTGCCGGCAAGATGATCCTGGCCGACGACAACTTCGCCACCATCGTCGCGGCGGTACGGGAGGGCCGCGGCCTGCTGGACAACATCCGCAAGTTCCTGCGCTACCTGCTGTCATCGAACATGGGTGAGGTGCTGACGGTGTTTCTCGGCGTGGCGGGCGCCGGTTTCATCGGGCTGACCGACAGCGGGGGCGGCGTGGTGCTGCCGCTGCTCGCCACGCAGGTCCTGTGGATCAACCTCATCACCGATTCCGGACCAGCGCTGGCCATGGGCGTCGACGCGCACAGCGACGACGTGATGCGGCGGCCGCCGCGCCGGCCCGACGAGCGGATCATCGACCGCGCGATGTGGTCCGGCGTGATCCAGATCGGCCTTGTGATGGCGCTGGCCACCTTGCTGACGCTGGACATGCTGCTGCCGGGCGGCATCATTGTCGGCGATCAAGGCCTGGAGACTGCGCGTACCTCAGCATTCACCGTGCTGGTGCTGGCGCAACTGTTCAACGCCTTCAACGCCCGCTCCGAGCAGGCGAGCGCGTTCCGCGGGGTGTTCGACAATCGCTGGCTCTGGGCTGCGGTCGTGCTCGGTCTGGCGCTTCAGGTCGCCGTGGTGGAACTGCCGATTCTCAACCATGCCTTCGGGACGGTGCCGCTCGACATGGATCAGTGGCTGCTATGTGTCGCGATGGGCAGTCTGGTGATGTGGTTCAGCGAACTGCGCAAGTTCCGGCTGCGCCGGCTGATGGCCACAAAGGCACATTGAAGGTCGCCGAAACCTTGCTTTCCGGCCTGCCGACAACGTTTTTCAGGATATCCGCTTCATGGAATTCGCACTCAGGCTGATCAACGGCGGTGCCGGCAGTCTGGCGTCGTATCTGGCGGCGCATGTGCTGCTGTGCCTGGTGCCGGCGTTCTTCATTGCCGGTGCGATGGCCGCGCTGATCCCCAGGGCGAGCATCACCCGCTGGCTGGGGCGCACGACGGCGGCGCATGTGTCCTATCCGGCCGCCGCGCTGGCGGGTTCGCTGATCGCCGTGTGCTCGTGCACCATCGTGCCGCTGTTTGCCGGCATCCATCGCAAGGGCGCCGGCATCGGCCCGGCCATCACCTTCCTGTTCTTCGCGCCGGCCGGCAACATCATGGCCCTGGCCTACACCGGCAGCATCCTCGGACCTGATTTCGCCGTTGCCCGGTTCGTGCTGTGCCTGCTGTTCGGCATCGGCATCGGCATGCTGATGGCCATGATCTTCTGGCGCGATGACGCCAGCCATGACAGGGAGACCGACACGCTGTTTGCCGACAAGGCCGCGATCGCGCCGGCGGCACTGGGCGTGCTGCTGTCGCTGGTCGCCCTGCTCATCGCCGGTACGCTGAAGCTGTGGCCGCTGACCGCCACGCTGGTCGCTTTCGACGTACCGCTGAGCTGGGCGCAGGCGTGGCAGGACACCCTGTTCCGGTGGGTACCCTTCGACGCCGCGAAGGGCGAAGAAGGCGTAAGTTTCCAGGGCTCGGTGCTGATCGCGCTGCTGCTGCTGATTGCCGCCACGGCGTGGAAGGGGCTGGAGAACATCACCGAAGGCGCCAACCGCTGGACCTGGATCGCGCTCGGGCTGGTTGCCACCACGTTGCTGGTCGCCGCGCTGCGCCTGACATCGCAGGCCGGTGGACTTGAGATCGCGCTGACCGGTCGTGCCATTGCCGTGGTGCTGGCCTTCGTCGCCGTCTGGCACTTCGCCCGCCAGCTCGCTGCGGACGACTGGCGCGCCTGGCTGTGGGAGGCCTGGCGCTTCGTGAAGCAGATTTTCGTGCTGCTCGTGGTGGGCGTGTTCATCGTGGGCATGGTGCGCCAGATCATCCGCCCGGAATGGATCGAGGCGGTGGCAGGCAGCAATACGCCGCAGGCCAATGCGGTCGCGGTCGGATTCGGCGTGTTCATGTACTTCCCGACGCTGGTCGAAGTGCCGGTGGCGCGCATGTTCCTCGATCTGGGCATGCATCCCGGCCCCTTGCTGGCCTACCTGATGGCGGATCCGGAGCTGAGTCTGCAGAGCATGCTGATGGTGTCCGCCGTGATCGGACGCAACAAGACAGCCGCCTACGTCGGCCTCGTTGCGCTGTTCAGCGTCTGTGCCGGCCTGTTGTATGGTTCATGGGTGGACGGCATCGGCTGGATGCCGCTCGCAGCAGCCCTCGGCCTGTTCCTTGTGCTGCTTGCGGGCGCGCTGATGTGGTTGCGGCACCGGCAGCACGCCATCGCGTCCGCCTGATTCTTGTCTTTACCGAAGGAGAAATCCATGTTGAACGTCAAGATTCTCGGTTCCGGCTGCGCCAACTGCAGAAAGCTCGAGACTGTGGCGCGCGAAGCGGCCGGCAATGCAGGCATCGACGCCGAATTCGTCAAGGTCACCGACATGAAGGACATCCTCGCCTACGAGGTCATGTCCTCGCCGTCGCTGGTCATCAATGAAAAGGTCGTCAGCAGCGGGCGCATTCCGACCGTCGCGGAGGTGCAGGCATGGCTTTCTTGCTAGGTTCCGGCGCCACCCGCGGCATCGCGCAGTGCGGGGGCGCAGCCGGTCCATGAGTGCAGACCACGCTCACCATCACCACGATCATTCACCCGCCAGCTTCAACCGCGCATTCGGCATCGGCATCGGCCTGAACACGGCCTTCGTCGCGGTCGAGGCCTTCTACGGCTGGAAGATCGGTTCCCTGGCGCTGCTGGCCGATGCCGCCCACAACCTGAGCGACGTGGCAGGATTGTTGCTGGCCTGGGCGGGCGCGCTGGCGGTGCGGCTCCGCCCGGACGACCGGCACACCTACGGCTGGAAGCGCGCGGGCATCCTCGCCGCCTTCTTCAACGCGATGCTGCTGCTCGTGGCCATGGGGTCGCTCGCCTGGGAGGCGCTGCATCGCCTGCAGTCACCGCAACCCGTCGAAGGCGTAACCGTCATGGTCGTCGCCGGTGTGGGCATCGTGATCAATACCGTCACTGCGCTGCTGTTCATGCGGGGCAGCCACGATCTGAACATCCGCGGCGCTTTCCTGCACATGGCGGCCGATGCGCTGGTCTCTGCCGGGGTGGTCGTGGCGGGCGGACTTGCCTTGTGGCAGGGCTGGGTCTGGCTGGATCCGGTCATCAGCCTGCTGATCGCCGTGGTCATCGTACTGGGTACCTGGCGACTGCTGACACAATCGGTACACCTGCTGTTCGACGGCGTGCCGCCCAGTGTGGACCTGCATGCCGTGCGAGGCTATCTCCAGGGCTTGCCGGGCGTCACCCGGGTGCATGACCTTCATGTCTGGGCCATGGGGACGTCCGAGATTGCGCTGACCACGCAGCTGGTGATGCCTGCCGGGCACCCGGACGATGGCTTCCTGCAGACCGTCACCCGGGCACTGCACGATGATTTCGGCATCGAGCACGCGACGATACAGATCGTGCGTGTGCCGTTCAGCGTTCCCTGCAGTCCGGCTGTCCACGATCACTGATCACGGATCAGTCGACGGTGAGCTGCAACCGCTTGGCTGATGTCAGTTCAGCGCGGCTGTTCCGGACCGCGCGCGATCAGCATGTCGGCCACGGTCCGGATCGAAGGCCAGTCCTTCAATGCATCGAGAGCCGGCGCGTAACCGGCCGCAGCGGACTGCTGCAGTGACTGTTCGGCCGCAGCGAGCAGGCTGGACGAGTATTCCTTCATCGCCTGGGTCTGCATCTCGACGAATTTGTCATAGAGCGCTTGCGGCCCGTCGTCCCTCGATGCTGCAGCGTCGGGCGCCGGGGCGGTTTGACCGGAGGTCTGCAGACCCTGCAGCAGGCTGAACACGAAGCGGCCGAGCGCGCGCTGCGCGTCGGCAGAATCGGGGGCGCCGAAGAAGTCCGGCGCGATGCTCAGCGCGGGCGCATCCGCAGTCTGGCTGCTGCGGCATTCGATGCGGCCGTCGCCGCCGATGCGGACGTGCAGTTCGGGCGTGGTTACGTGGGCATGCATCGCAGGTTTCCTCAGCGGTAGCGCGGGTCGGGTACGGCAGTGCCGTGTTGGTCGGTGGTGAAGGCCTGCACCTCGTGTTCGCCGGCTTCGAGCCAGCAGGCGCGGTCGCGCCAGTCGGCGATGACCCATCGGGTACATCCTGCGCCATCGACATCATGAGAATGTCGGGCAGGGCGGTGCGTGTGGCCGTGAATCAGCAGGGGCAGGTCGTGGTGCCGCAGCACCGACGCGATCGCATCTTCGTTCGCGTCGAGAATGTCCATCGCCTTCCCGGCAGTCGCCTGCTGGCTCTTCCGCCGAAGATCGTCTGCGATGGCGTGGCGCTCGGCCAGCGGGCGCGCGAGAAAGGCCACCTGCCACTGCGGGGCGCGCACCATGCGGCGGAATTGCTGGTAGGGCAGGTCGTCGGTGCACAGCGTGTCGCCGTGCATCAGCAGGGCCTGGGTGCCCGCAACGTCGCAGATCAGCCAGTCGCCATGCAGCTGTGCGCCCGTCGCTGCAGCGAATCCCGGGCCGAGCAGGAAATCGCGGTTGCCGGGCAGCACATGCAGTTCGATGCCGGCTGTCGTTAGAGCGCGCAACGCTGCGATCACCGGCCGGTATTCGGGCAGGTCGGTGTCTTCGTCACCCGCCCACACTTCGAAAACGTCGCCCAGCAGGAAAACCCGCCGGGCGTTGCGTGCCCGACCATCGAGCAGCGCGATGAACGCCGCGTTCAGGTCGGGTGTGGCTGACGACAGGTGCAGATCGGATGCGAAAAGATCCATGTGTCGTCGGCGCAGTCTGCTCAGACGACTTCGGCGCGCTCTATCACCACGTCCTCGACCGGCACATCCTGATGGAAGCCGGAACGGCCGGTGCGTACTGCCTTGATCTTCTCGACCACGTCCAGGCCGTCGCTGACGCGACCGAACACGCAGTAGCCCCAGCCGTCCTGTGCCTGTTCGCGGTCGAGGAACAGGTTGTCGCCGACGTTGATGAAGAACTGGGCGCTTGCAGAGTGCGGGTCGGACGTGCGTGCCATCGCGATGCTGCCGGCGACATTCGAAAGACCGTTGCCGGCTTCGTTCTTGATCGGAGCCTGCGTTTCCTTCTGCTTCATGCCGGGTTCGAAGCCGCCACCCTGGATCATGAAATTGCCGATCACGCGGTGGAAAATCGTGTTGTTGTAGTGACCGGCCTCGACGTAGGCGAGAAAGTTGGCGACCGTCTGCGGCGCGCGTTCGGCGTCGAGTTCAAGCGTGATGACGCCGTGGTTGGTGTGAAGTTTGACCATGAAAATCTCCGTAAGCGTGGCCGCGCGGGGCGACCGTTGAGGTGTGGGGGTGAGGCGTCGGGTGTCAGGGCTTCGCTTCGACCATGCGGGCGGACTGGATGACGATCGGCGTCAGCGGTACGTTCTGGTGCGGGCCGGCGTCACCGGTGCGTACGGTGGCGATGTTGTTCACCACCTCCATGCCCTTGATGACCTTGCCGAATGCGGCATAACCCCAGCCGTCACGGGCGGGGAAGTCGAGCATGCGGTTGTCGACGAGATTGATGAAGAACTGCGCCGTCGCCGAATGCGGGTCGCCGGTGCGTGCCATGGCCAGGTAGCCCGTGCCATTGCGAACGCCCTTGCGGATGGCCGCTTCGGCCTCGTTCTTGATCGGCGCATCGCCGTTCTTCTGGTTCATCTGGGGGTCGAAGCCGCCGCCCTGAATCATGAAGCCGTTGATCACGCGATGAAAGATCAGCCCGTCGTAGAAGCCGGCTTTCACATACTTTAAGAAGTTGGCGACCGTGGCCGGCGCTGCTTCGGGGTAGAGCTCGATCAGGACATTGCCCTGATTCGTCTTCAGTTCGACCTGGGGATTCTGGGCGAGGGCCAGGAACGGGATGAGGCTTGCGATCAGGCCGAGCAGAAACTTCTTCATTGCATGAACTCCGGGGTTGGGAATGAGGGCGGGGGGAAGAATGCCTGCAGACAGATGGGCTGGCGACTGGTTCAGGCTTCGCCTTCGAAGACGATGCGCCAGTGCCCGTCCTCCTTCTGCCAGTACTGCTGCTTGCGCATGATGTTGGACAGGGTGTCGCTGCGATAGTCCTGTTCGAACGTGACCACCACCAGGTGGTCCCGCCCGGGATTGCGGTAGGTGCTCAGGTTGCGTATGCCGACCTTGACCCATTTCTTCGAAGCGTTCACTGCACGCTTGTGGCGTGCGAATTCCTGAAAGTCGGTGCCGCTGGCGCTGAACTGAGGCGAGTAGTGCGAAAGATAGCGATCGCTGTCGCGGCTTTCCCAGTCGACGCGCCACTGTTCGAGCACGCGGTTGAATTCCTTGCGCTCCTTGTGCCAGTCGTCGAGCGACAGCCACTCGACCGAGTCGCTGATGATGACCGGCGCTGCGGCCCCGCGCAGGTACTGGTTCAGCGCCAGGAAGTCGGGGTTGGCCAGCACGACGCAACCGTCCGATGCGCGCGGCGGCCGCGAGAAGGTGTCCGACGGCGTGCCGTGCAGCCAGATGCCGTGCCCCTTGCGCCCCTGTTTCCGGTCCCAGGCGTTGGGGTAGTTGATCGGCAGCGCACCGGCACCATAGAAATCGGTCAGCCGTTCAGGCGGCAGAAAGCCGGTGACCTGGTAGACACCCAGCGGGGTCTTCTTGTCGCCTTCGCGCAGCTTTTCGATGCCCAGACGGCCGTGTGAGACGTAGTAGTCGGCGACGAAGCGCGGCCGGCCGTCGACGTTTTCGTAAAGGTAGAGCCGTGATCGACGGGCGTCCACCACCACGGCGTGTTTCTGGTCAGCCGGCAGCTGCATCAGGTAGCGCGGCACGCCATCGACCGGCGGTTTGTCGCGGTAGGCACGTATGCGTGCCACCGCCTCGTCACGCAGGCCGGTCAGCACGTCCTGCGGCGCGTTCGGTGCGTTGCCTATCGTGGTAAGCGCGCTTGAACGTGCCAGCAGCAGATCTCCGCGTATCAGGTGGCCCAGGCGAAAGTTCGGCCAGATCTGCAGCAGGGCGTCGACCTGATCCAGCGCCAGCTCCACGCGATTCCTCTCTATCTGGCGGAATACCTGCTCGAGCATGGGTTCCGGGCCGGAATCGGAATAACGCACGGCGTCGAGCGACTGCCCGGAGCCGATGGCCATCGGTGCGATGAGGGATGACAGGCAGAGCGTATTGCGCAGGATGCGTGCGAGTGAACGCCCCGACATTAACCTCGCGCCCCTCATCCGCCGATGCGCTCCTGCTGGATCAGCCAGCGCTCACCGTGGCGCACCAGGACCAGTGTCTTGCTGGTGCTGCTTTTCAGGGATACTGCGCGATAGTGCTGCCGGAAGCTGGCCCGGACGCGATCCTTGCCATCCGCCCTGATCTGGACATTCTCGACGCGCACGTCGATGTCGCCCGGCTTGGCAATGCGTGACTGCCGTTCGGTTTCCCATGCCTTGCGTGGCTTTCCGCCAGGCACCGCGAAGTCGCCTGCGTAATGGCTCAGGTAGGCCTTCACGTCCTTGCGCGCCCAGGCTGCAGCCCAGTCGCTCACCGTGCGCTTGATGGCGTCGGCGTCTGCGGCGTCGGTCCCGGCACTGGCCGCAGTGGCGGCAGACCGGGCCGGCGTCGCTGCCTGCTCCGGTGCCGGGGCGGGTGTTGGCGCGGGTACGGCGGCCGATGCGACAGGGGCGGCGGCCGGTTTGGCCGCGACTGCAGGCTTCGCCGAGGCGACCGTGGCGGCAGCGGGCGAAGCGGGCGTGGCAGAGGGTGGCGGTCCCGCCGACACAGTTGCGGCTGCAGTTACGCTCGCACCCGCTGGTCTGCTGCCCTTGGCCGACGAGTTGCTGACCATTTCGCGGATCAGGTTCAGCTTGCTCTGGGCTGCCGTGTTGGACGAGTCCAGCTGCAGGGCCCGGTCGTAAGCCTGGGTGGCCATCCGCGCGTAGATGTCGCCGAGGTTCTCGTGCGCCACCGCATAGCTCGGATGGGTGCGGATGGCCATTTCGAGTGCGGTCTTGGCCTTGTCGTACTGCTTCTGCTGCGCGTAGAGCACCGCGAGATTGTTGTACGGTTCCGGCAATTCCGGGTAATCCTCGGTCAGTTTCTGGAACATCGAAATCGCTTCCGGCATCCGGTTGAGTTCGGTCAGGATGAGGCCCTTGAAGAATCGGCCCTGCGGGTCATTCGGATTTCTTGCCAGAAAAATTTCTATCTGTTCGAGCGCCTGCCGGGGTTGCTTTAGACGCAGCAGTTTTTCCGCTTCCAGTACGCTGGTTGCGGAGGCTGGCAGCATGCAGATGCCGAGCATCATCAGACCGGCCAGCAGACTGGACGCGAGGCGCGAACTGAAACGGGGCGAAGAGGCCATGTGTTAGACTTTTTGGCGTTATTGCGACGTTTGGAAGACCCCGATCTTATCAAGAAGGCGTGCCGACGTCCTGTTGTTGCACCCAAATCGAGAAAGCCGTCGCCGGGCAAGACTTTCCGCTCCGGACGCCACCCGTTTCCTGACACTCCCATGCTCAAGATCTACAACACGATAGCCCGCGAAAAGCAGGACTTCACGCCGATCGAGGCCGGACGCGTACGCATGTACGTCTGCGGCATGACCGTTTACGACTTCTGCCACCTCGGGCACGCGCGGGTCATGGTCGTGTTCGACATGGTGACGCGCTGGCTTCGTGCCTCGGATTACGCAGTTACCTATGTCAGGAACATCACCGACATCGACGACAAGATCATCCGTCGCGCCGAGGAAAACGGTGAAACCATGCGTGCGCTGACTGACCGCTTCATCGCTGCGATGCATGAGGACGCGGACGCGCTCGGCGTACTGCGCCCCGATCACGAGCCGCGTGCGACGGAATTCGTGCCGCAGATGCAGACCCTGATCCGGAATCTGGAGCAGAAGGGTCTGGCCTATCGTGCCGGCAGCGGCGACGTGAATTACAGCGTGCGCAAGTTCGCCGGCTACGGAAAGCTGTCGGGCAAGTCGCTGGACGAGTTGCGTGCAGGTGAGCGCGTCGATGTGGTCGATGGCAAGCAGGACCCGCTTGATTTCGTGTTGTGGAAGCAGGCCAAGCCGGTTGAGCCGGCAGAGGCCAAGTGGTCGTCGCCCTGGGGGGACGGCCGGCCGGGCTGGCACATCGAATGTTCGGCGATGAGCTCGCAGTTGCTGGGAGACCACTTCGACATCCATGGTGGCGGTGCCGACCTTCAGTTTCCGCATCACGAGAACGAAATCGCCCAGAGCGAAGGGGCGCATGGCCACACCTTCGTGAATTACTGGATGCACAACGGCTTCGTGCGTGTCGATGACGAGAAGATGTCGAAATCGCTCGGCAACTTCTTCACCATCCGCGAGGTGCTGAAGAAATATGACCCGGAAGTGGTGCGTTTCTTCATCCTGCGCGCCCACTATCGCAGTCCGCTCAATTATTCCGATGCGCATCTCGACGATGCGCGCAGCGCGCTGAGCCGCCTGTATACAACGCTCAAGAACGTACCGCCGGTCGATCGCGCGGTTGACTGGACCACGCCGTCAGCCCAGCGCATGCGCGCCGCGATGGACGACGACTTCAACACCCCGGAAGCGATGGCCGTACTGTTCGAACTGTCGAACGAGGCCAATCGCGGCAGCGATCCCTCCGTGTC
>JAGNYW010000058.1 GCA_017984755.1 Methyloversatilis sp. | reverse complement strand
TGGCGGAGAGGGCGGGATTCGAACCCGCGTTAGGTTTTCACCTAAACACGCTTTCCAGGCGTGCGACTTAAACCACTCATCCACCTCTCCGCGGAGCGCGCGACTATAGCAGAAACGGCCCCGTCACGGCCGGCTGCGCAGCGGGTTTTGTGCTTTGACGCCCTGCCCTGCCTTCACCGCTTCGCATCTGCCGGCGGCGCCACATCGGGCCGCTCGTCCGGCAGCCTGGGGTAGCGCATGTGTTCGACCAGTTCCTGCGTCGCGGCGTCGGTGGCGGGGGTGAGCAGGCTCAAGATGATCAGCACGACGAAGCCGACCGGGATGCCGAAGATGCCGCACGAGATCGGCTCGATGCCCAGCCAGGCGTTGCCGATGTTGCCGCCGAAGAACGGGTGGGTGATCGACGCGTAGTAGATGCACGTGGCGAGGCCGGCAACCATGCCCGACACGGCGCCGGCCTTGTTGGCGCGCTTCCAGAACACGCCGCATACCAGCGCCGGGAAGAAGGCCGAGGCGGCGATCGAGAAGGCGAAACCGACCATGAACAGGATGTTGTCGGGCTTCAGCGACGCGGTGTAGGCGGCGACCAGCGCCACCACCAGCAGCAGCGCCTTCGAGATGACGAGCCGGCGCTGGGTCGAGGCGTTGGGGTCGATGACCTTGTAGTAGACGTCGTGCGACATCGCGTTGGCGATGGTGAGCAGCAGGCCGTCGGCGGTCGACAGCGCGGCGGCCAGCCCGCCGGCCGCCACCAGACCCGAAATGACGTAGGGCAGCCCGGCGATTTCGGGCGTGGCAAGCACGATCACGTCGGTGTTCAGCGTCAGTTCGGCCAGCTGCAGCAGACCGTCGGCGTTGATGTCCTCGATCTTGACCAGCCCGACCTTGCCCCACGACGCGACCCAGCTGGGCAGGGTGGAAATCGTCGAGCCGACCAGATTGGTGTAGATCTCGTACTTGGCGAACACCGCGTAGGCCGGCGCGGTGACATAGAGCAGGAAGATGAAGAACAGCGACCAGAAGACGGATTCGCGCGCTTCCTTCACGCTGGGCGTCGTGTAGTAGCGCATCAGGATGTGCGGCAGCGACGCGGTGCCGATCATCAGGCAGATGACCAGCGCGATGAAGTTCAGGCGCTTGCGGCTCGACTCGGCGTCGTCACGCCCGCTGTGCGCCGCCGTGTGCGGCAGCGGCGGCGACGACTTCGCGGCAGCGGCGGTGCGGGCGTCGCCCCACTGCTTGCGCGCGGTCGCTTCGTCCTTGGGCATGTACTTGAGCGCCTTCTCGGCGGTGGAAATGTCCTTGGCCGAGGCATTGGCCGTGCGCAGTTCGTCGAGCTGCACGGTGAGCCGTGCGCGTTCGGTGTCGAGCGAAGCCGGCAGACCTTTGATCTTCTCGTCGAAGCCGTCGGCCCGGGCCTTGTACATGGCGTTGACCGCGACCTCGTGCGGCGAGGCGAACAGCTCCTGCTCCTTGATCGTGAGCTTCTGCAGCACCGTGCCGTACATGGCCTGTGGCACCGGCACGCCCGTCACCTTGGTCGACAGGATGACCACCGGCAGCAGGTAGGCGGCGATCAGGATGATGTACTGCGCCACCTGGGTCCAGGTGACGGCGCGCATGCCGCCGAGAAACGAACAGACCAGGATGCCGGCCAGACCGACGAACACGCCGACCTCGAATTCGAGCCCGACGAAGCGGCTGGTGATGAGACCGACGCCGTAGATCTGCGCCACCACATAGGTGAAGGACGCGAGAATGGTGGCGAACACGCCGATCATGCGTGCCGCGTTGCCGCCGTAGCGCGCGCCGAGAAAGTCCGGAATGGTGAACTCGCCGAACTTGCGCAGATACGGCGCCAGCAGCAGTGCGACCAGGCAGTAGCCGCCGGTCCAGCCCATGACGAAGGCCAGCCCCTGGTAGCCGCTGAAATAGAGCGTGCCGGCGAGGCCGATGAAGGACGCGGCGGACATCCAGTCGGCGCCGGTGGCCATGCCATTGAACATGGCCGGCACGCGCCGGCCGGCAACGTAGTACTCGGACACGTCGGCGGTGCGGCTCATGATGCCGATGCCGGCATACAGCGCGATGGTGGCGAACATGAACACGTAGCCGATCCACAGCGACGACATGCCCATGCGCTCGGCGATCGACAGGAACACCACGAACAGCGCAAAGCCGCCGGCGTACCAGGCGTACATCTTCTTGAGCTGCCGATTGAACTCCGACTGCATGCGCGCCACGGTCAGCGCTCCTCGCTCACACCGTATTCACGGTCGAAGCGGTTCATCACTCGGGCGTAGTACCCGATGATCAGCACATACACGATGAGTGCGCCCTGGGCACCCATGTAGAAGCCGAGCGGCCAGCCGAAGAAGATGATTTCGTTGAACTGGCGGGCGAAGATCACCGGCACGAAAGTGACCAGCAGCCAGATGACGAGCAGCACCGCCGTGACGCGCAGATTTCTCCGCCAGTACTCGCGGTGCCTTTCGGACAACTGCATCGAATTCTCCTCCACGGCCTTTTCATTTGTGATGCCGCCCTCTGTCGTGGCATGCGCACATGATGCTGCTGAAACTTACGAAGGGCTTACAGGGCCCCGGCAGGCGCGGATGGCCCGGCGCCGCGAGGCGGGAACGCCGCCGTCGAAGTCGGGCCTGCGCCCGATGGGCCGCAGTAAAGTACGCCACGAATATGTCGCCTGCAGTCACGCCGTGCAGCCGCGGTCCGGCATTGCGGCATGAGACATCATCGGGCGCCGCAAAGGAAAACGGCCGGAACATGCCGGCCGCAGAGCGGGTGAGCCGTGAGGACCGGGTCCGCGGCAGCTGCGCCGCGGGCCCGGAACCGCTCAGAGTGTTTCGGCCAGCTGGTCGAGAATGGCCGGGTTTTCGAGGGTCGAGGTGTCCTGCGTGATCTGTTCGCCCTTGGCGATCGAGCGCAGCAGGCGGCGCATGATCTTGCCGGAGCGGGTTTTCGGCAGGTTGTCGCCGAAACGCAGATCCTTCGGCTTGGCGATCGGACCGATCTCCTTGCCCACCCAGTTGCGCAGTTCGGTGGCGATCTGCTTGGCTTCGTCGCCCACCGGGCGCGAACGCTTCAGCACCACGAAGGCGCAGATGGCTTCGCCGGTCAGATCGTCCGGACGGCCCACCACGGCGGCTTCGGCCACCAGCGGGTGCGACACCAGTGCGGACTCGATTTCCATCGTGCCCATGCGGTGACCCGACACGTTCAGCACGTCGTCGATGCGGCCGGTGATGGTGAAGTAGCCGGTCTTGGCGTCGCGGATGGCGCCGTCGCCCGCCAGGTAGTAACGCCCCTGGAAGTCGGCCGGGTAGTAGCTCTTCACGAAGCGGTCCGGGTCACCGAAGATGGTGCGGATCATCGACGGCCACGGCTTCTTGACCACCAGAATGCCGCCCTGGCCCCACGGTACGTCATTGCCGGTTTCATCGACGACGGCGGCCTGGATGCCCGGGAACGGCAGCGTGCATGAGCCCGGCACCATGGGCGTGGCGCCCGGCAGCGGGGTGATCATGTGGCCGCCGGTTTCGGTCTGCCAGAAGGTGTCGACGATCGGGCAGCGGCTGCCGCCGACGTTTTCGTAATACCACTCCCAGGCTGCCGGATTGATCGGCTCGCCGACCGAACCCAGGATGCGCAGGCTCGACAGGTCGTAGCTCTTCGGATGCACGGCGGCGTTGGCGTCGGCCGACTTGATGAGCGAACGGATGGCCGTCGGGGCGGTGTAGAACACGCTGACCTTGTGGTCCTGGATCATCTTCCAGAAGCGGCCGGCGTCCGGGTAGGTCGGCACGCCTTCGAACACGATTTCGGTCGAGCCGCAGGCCAGCGGGCCGTACGTGATGTAGGTGTGACCGGTGACCCAGCCGATGTCGGCGGTACACCAGAAGACGTCGGTCGGCTTGATGTCGAACGTCCAGCGCATGGTCAGCACGGCGTGCAGCAGGTAGCCGCCCGACGAATGCTGCACGCCCTTGGGCTTGCCGGTGGAACCCGAGGTGTAGAGCAGGAACAGCGGGTGTTCCGCATCGACCCATTCGGGTTCGCAGACATCGGACTGGCCTGCCGTCAGTTCATGCAGCCACACGTCGCGGCCGGCCACCATGTTGCAGGCGCCACCGGTGCGCTTGTAGACGATGACCGTCGTGCAGTTCTCGCAGCCGCCCATGCCGAAGGCTTCGTCGACGATGGGCTTGAGCGGGATGTTCTTGCCGCCGCGGCACTGTTCGTCGGCCGTGATCAGCATGACCGCGCCGGCGTCGCTGATGCGATCGCGCAGCGAGTGGGCCGAGAAGCCGCCGAACACCACCGAATGCGTGGCGCCGATGCGGGCGCAGGCCTGCATGGCGACGATGCCTTCGATCGACATCGGCAGGTAGATCACGACGCGGTCGCCGGACTTCACGCCCTGGGCGCGCAGTGCGTTGGCCAGGCGCGACACGCGGCCCAGCAGGTCGCTATAGCTGACGCGCGTCACGGCGCCGTCGTCGGCTTCGAAGATGATGGCCGTCTTGTCGCCCAGACCGGCTTCGATGTTGCGGTCGAGACAGTTGTACGAAACGTTCAGCTTGCCGCCTTCGAACCACTTGAAGAACGGCTTGTTGTCTTCATTCAGCGTGCGCGTGAAATCGGTTTTCCAGGTCAGGTGCTCGCGCGCCAGCCTCGCCCAGTAACCTTCATAGTCACGTTCCGCCTCGGCGCACAGCGCCCTGTAGGCGTCCATGCCGGACACGGCGGCATTGCGCACCATGTCGGCAGACGGTTGATAGACGCGGACTTCAGTACCTTCAGACATACGACCTCCTCCAACAATTTCGGGATCTGCACGCATGCGGGCTCACGCAGCGTTGCATGGATGACCTCTCGGGCCGACGACAGACGCATGATTGCGTTCATATTTATGCATTACAGCGGCAGCGGCTTACAAAGCCCTTACTGGCGCCTTTCTTGACCGCAAGGTGCGGATGGTAATATCGCTGTCGATCTTTTGTCCCGACTTACATCAAGCATGCTCAATCTCGGACGCGTTCTGAAAAGTCTCATTTTCGCCAGCCGCTGGCTTCAGGCCCCCCTCTACTTCGGTCTGATCGTGGCTCAGGCGGTCTATGTCTACCTGTTCATGGTCGAGTTGTCGCACCTGATCCACAAGATCGGTTCGCTCAGCGAAAACGACATCATGCTCATCGTGCTGGGCCTCATCGACGTGGTGATGATCGCCAACCTGCTGATCATGGTGATCGTCGGCGGCTACGAAACCTTCGTGTCGCGGCTCAATCTGGAAGACCATCCGGACCAGCCCGAATGGCTGTCGCACGTGAATGCCGGCGTGCTGAAGGTGAAGCTGGCCACCGCGTTGATCGGGATTTCGGCCATTCACCTGCTCAAGACCTTCATCAACGCCGACCAGCTGACCGACCGCGTCGTGCTGTGGCAGGTGGTGATCCACATGGTGTTCGTGGTGTCCGCGCTCGCCATGGCCTACACCGACAAGCTGATGACGCAAACCCTGGTGCTGAACAAGTCGCAGCACTGACACGCGCCGCCGTCGCGCACAACGAGGATTTCACATGAGCAAACCCATCCGCCAGGACGACCTGATCCAGTCGGTCTCCGACGCATTCCAGTTCATTTCCTGTTACCACCCGCTGGACTACATCCAGGCCCTGGGCGCCGCCTACGAACGCGAACAGTCGCCGGCAGCCAGGGATGCGATCGCGCAGATCCTGACCAACTCGCGCATGTGCGCCGAGGGCAAGCGCCCGATCTGCCAGGACACGGGCATCGCCGTGGTATTCATGAAGGTCGGCATGGATGTGCGCTGGGACGCCACGATGAGCGTGACCGACATGGTCAACGAAGGGGTGCGCCGCGCCTATCTGAACGCCGACAACATGCTGCGGGCCTCGGTGCTGTCCGACCCCGCCGGCGCGCGCCGCAACACGAAGGACAACACGCCGGCCGTCATCCATTACGAAATCGTGCCGGGCGACCACGTCGAAGTGATCTGTGCAGCCAAGGGCGGCGGTTCGGAAAACAAATCGAAGATGGTCATGCTCAACCCGTCCGATTCCATCGTGGACTGGGTGCTCAAGACCGTGCCGACCATGGGCGCCGGCTGGTGCCCGCCGGGCATGCTGGGTATCGGCATCGGCGGCACGCCTGAAAAGGCCATGCTGCTGGCCAAGGAATCGCTGATGGAGCCGATCAACATCCAGCAGGTGGCCGACAAGGCCGCCCGCGGCGAAAAGCTGACGCGCGTCGAAGAACTGCGGCTGGAGCTGATGGAGAAGGTGAATGCGCTGGGCATCGGCGCGCAGGGCCTCGGTGGCCTGTCCACCGTGCTCGACGTGAAGATCCTCGACTATCCGACGCACGCTGCGTCGCTGCCGGTGGCGATGATTCCGAATTGCGCCGCGACCCGCCACGTGCATTTCCACCTCGACGGCTCCGGCCCGGCGAAGCTCGAGCCGCCGCGCCTCGAAGACTGGCCCGACGTGACCTGGCAGGCCGACACCAAGACGTCGAAGCGCATCGACCTGAACACGCTGACACCGGAAGAAGTCGCGTCGTGGAAGCCGGGTCAGACCCTGCTGCTGAACGGAAAGATGCTGACCGGCCGCGACGCCGCGCACAAGCGCATCGCCGACATGCTGGCCAGGGGCGAAAAGCTGCCGGTCGATTTCACCAACCGCGTCATCTACTACGTCGGTCCGGTTGATCCGGTGCGCGACGAAGTCGTCGGCCCGGCCGGCCCCACGACGGCAACGCGCATGGACAAGTTCACCGAAATGATGCTGGCGCAGACCGGTCTCATTTCGATGGTGGGCAAGGCCGAGCGCGGCCCGGTCGCGATCGAGGCGATCCGGAAGCACAAGAGCGCCTACCTGATGGCGGTGGGCGGCGCCGCCTATCTGGTGTCGAAGGCGATCAAGGCCGCGAAGGTGGTCGGCTTCGCCGATCTGGGCATGGAAGCGATCTACGAATTCGACGTGGTCGACATGCCCGTCACGGTGGCCGTCGACGCCGGCGGCACCTCGGTGCACAACACCGGCCCGAAGGAATGGCAGGCAAAGATCGGCAAGATCCCGGTCGCGACCGCGTAATACCCGAAAAGCCTGCGTCCGCGCCCCCATGGGTCGCCGACGCAGGCTCGAAGCTTGACGTTCGGGGTTCGAGGTTTGAAGCCTCGAACATGCGACTCCACCCGTTCGACGTGCCGCTTCGCGATCAATGGATCGCTCCTGCAAAAAACAACTCGCCGTCCGCAAGACCCGCCCGAGAACAGACACCGCGCTCGAGACCCGGTGCGTGCTCCACCCTTGCATCGCGGCGACTTGCCGGGGATGCGAGGCAGCGCGCTTCAGCGCATCTTCGGGTTGAGCGTGCCGCGGTTGTAGTCCTTGTCGCCCGGCATCAGCGTGCGCGTGCCGAACCAGCCGCCCTGCGCGCCTTCGGGGCGCAGGTGGTTTTCGGGATAGGTGTCGGCGATCTTCTTCGCTTCGGCCTGCTTCGCCTGATCGATGAACTTCCAGCGGCCGTCGGGCAGCAGCTGCACGCGCTCGCCGGCCGCTGTGGTCGCTTCGATCACTGCGCCCTCGCCTGCCTGCGCAGACGAACCGGGCAAGAAGCCTGCCGCAGCCAGCACGACCACGAACGCCAGCGGCATCGATCGTTTCATCACGCTCGTCACTCCACTTTTCCCTTCACCCAGGCGGCCACGCCGGCCAGCGCGGCCGGCAGGTTTTCCGGCTGCGTGCCGCCTGCCTGCGCCATGTCCGGCTTGCCGCCGCCCTTGCCGCCGACCTGGGCGGCCACGAAATTGACCAGTTCGCCGGCTTTCACCTTCGCGGTCAGATCCGGCGTCACGCCGGCGATCAGGCTCACCTTGCCGTCGCTGACCGCGGCCAGCACGATGGCGGCCGAGCCGAGCTTGTCGCGCAGCTTGTCGAGCGTTTCGCGCAGCGCGGCGACGTCGGCGCCTTCCATCACGGCGGCCAGCACCTTCGCCGGACCGACGACGACCGCCTGCGCGGCCAGTTCGTCGCCCTGGCTCGCCGCGAGCTTGCTCTTCAGGCGCGCCAGCTCCTTTTCGAGTGCCTTCACGTTGTCCATCACCTGCACGACCCGGGCAAGCACGTCGGACGGCTGCGCCTTGAGCGCGTCGGTCACGCCGTCGAGCAGCGCCTGCTGCTGCTGCACGAGCGTGACGGCGCGATCACCGCACACCGCCTCGATGCGGCGCACGCCGGCCGCCACACCCGCTTCGAGCGTGATCTTGAACAGGCCGATGTCGCCGGTGCGTGCCACGTGGGTGCCGCCGCACAGTTCCTTCGACGAGCCGATGGCGAGCACGCGCACTTCGTCGCCGTACTTCTCGCCGAACAGCATCATGGCGCCGGTCTTCTGGGCCGATTCGATGTCCATCACGCGCGCTTCGGTCGCGGCGTTGGCGATGATTTCGTCGTTGACGATGCGTTCGATGCGCGCGATCTCGTCGCCGGTGACCGGCTGGCCGTGCGCGAAGTCGAAGCGGGTCTTGTCGGGATCGACCTGCGAACCCTTCTGCTGCACGTGACTGCCCAGCACTTCGCGCAGCGCCTTGTGCAGCAGGTGGGTGGCCGAGTGGTGACGCGCGGTGCGTGCGCGGGCCTGCGTGTCGACGCGGGCATTGACGCTGTTGCCGACGCTGAGCTTGCCGGTCTTCACGACGCCGTGGTGACCGAACACGGCAGCCTGGATCTTGAGCGTGTCTTCGACCGCGAAGATGCCATGCACCGAGCGCAGTTCGCCGCAATCGCCGACCTGACCGCCGGATTCGGCATAGAACGGCGTGTCGTCGAGCACCACGACGCCGACCTCGCCCTCGTTCAGTTCATTGACCGGCGCGCCGTCGCGGTAAAGCGCCAGCACATTGCCGGTGGTCTGCAGCGAGTCGTAGCCGTGGAAGGTGGTGCCCGGGCCTTCGTATTCGAGGTTGGCGGCCAGCTTGAACTTGCCGGCGGCGCGCGCCTGCTCCTTCTGGCGCGCCATGGCGCGGTCGAAGCCGGCGGTATCGACAGTCAGGCTGCGTTCGCGGCAGATGTCGGCCGTGAGGTCGAGCGGAAAGCCGTAGGTGTCGTGCAGCTTGAAGGCGGTTTCGCCGTCGAGCGCGGCGCCCTGTGCCAGCGCGCCGAGCGCCGATTCGAGAATTTCCATGCCGTTGGCGATGGTGGCGAAGAAGCGCTCTTCTTCCTGCCGCAGCACGTCCATCACCCGCTGCTGCGCGGCGGCGAGATCGGGGTAGGCGGCGCCCATCTGCGCGACGAGGTCCGGCACCATGCGGTGGAAGAACGCGGCGCGCGCGCCCAGCTTGTAACCGTGGCGGATGGCGCGGCGGATGATGCGGCGGAGCACGTAGCCGCGGCCCTCGTTGCCCGGAATGACGCCGTCGGCAATCAGGAAGGAACAGGCGCGGATGTGGTCGGCCAGCACCTTGAGCGACGGAGTGTCGAGATCGGCGGTGTGCGTTTCACGCGCGGCGGCGGCGAGCAGCGCCACGAACAGGTCGATCTCGTAATTGCTGTGCACATGCTGCAGCACCGCGGCGATGCGTTCCAGACCCATGCCGGTGTCGACGCTGGGCTTGGGCAGCGGATGCAGCACGCCGGCTTCGTCGCGGTTGTACTGCATGAACACGTTGTTCCAGATTTCGATGTAGCGGTCGCCGTCTTCATCGGGTGATCCCGGCGGGCCACCCGCGATGTCTTCGCCGTGGTCATAGAAGATTTCGGTGCACGGGCCGCACGGGCCGGTGTCGCCCATCATCCAGAAGTTGTCGGAAGCGTAGCGCGCGCCCTTGTTGTCGCCGATGCGCACGATGCGCTCGACCGGCACGCCGATCCGGTCGCGCCAGATCGCATAGGCCTCGTCGTCTTCGGCGTACACCGTGACCCACAGCTTGTCGGCCGGCAGCTTGAATACTTCGGTCAGCAGCTCCCACGCGTAGCCGATGGCTTCCTTCTTGAAGTAATCGCCGAAGCTGAAGTTGCCCAGCATTTCGAAGAAGGTGTGGTGGCGCGCGGTGTAGCCGACGTTTTCCAGATCGTTGTGCTTGCCGCCGGCACGCACGCATTTCTGCGAGGTCGTGGCGCGGTTGTAGCTGCGCTTGTCGAAGCCGAGGAACACGTCCTTGAACTGGTTCATGCCGGCGTTGGTGAAGAGCAGCGTCGGGTCTTCGTGCGGCACGAGCGAGCTCGAGGACACGATCTGGTGGCCCTTGGAGGCGAAGAAATTCAGGAAGGCGGAGCGGATGTCGGCGCTGTTCATGGTCGGCTTTGTGATGTCTGGGAGGCGCTACACTGCGCGGAAAACAGCCACGGATTCTAGCATTCCGGCCGCGCGACCCCGCGCGGCCGGCAACGCGACGACAGCGGGCGCGAGGAGAAGGCATGACCCACATACTGGCGCTCGACCAGGGCACGACCAGTTCGCGCGCACTGGTGTTCGACCTGCAGGGGCGCGTTGTCGCGATGTCGCAGCGCGAGCTGCCGCAGCACTATCCGCAGCCTGGCCAGGTCGAGCACGACGCCGCCGGCATCTGGCGCGACACGCTGGCCTGCGCGCACGAGGCGCTGCAGCAGGCCGCGCTCACGGCAGCCGACATCACCGCCATCGGCATCACCAACCAGCGGGAAACCGTCGTGCTGTGGGAGCGCGCGACCGGCCGGCCGCTGGCACCGGCCATCGTGTGGCAGGACCGGCGCACCGCCGACTTCTGCGCCCGGCTGCGGGCCGAAGGCCACGAAAGCGCGGTGCGCGCAAGAACCGGCCTGGTGCTCGACCCCTATTTTTCGGCAAGCAAGATCGCCTGGCTGCTCGATCACGTGCCCGATGCACGCACCCGCGCCCGACGCGGCGAACTGGCCTGCGGCACGATAGACAGCTGGCTGGTGTGGCAGCTCACCGGCGGACGCCAGCACATCACCGACCTGACCAACGCCAGCCGCACCCAGCTGACGGACATCCATGCCGGCTGCTGGGACGACGGGCTGCTCGCGCTGTTCGACATTCCGCGTGCGCTGCTGCCGCAGATCGTGCGCTCGAGCGGCGCGCTGGCCGAGACGGATGCCGCGCTGTTCGGCCGTGCCCTGCCCGTGTGCGGCATCGCCGGCGACCAGCAGGCGGCGCTGTACGGTCAGGGCTGCACGGCGCCGGGGCTGGCGAAGAACACCTACGGCACCGGCTGCTTCATGCTCATGCACACCGGCACGCAGGCCATCGCGTCATGCCACGGCCTGCTCACCACCTGCGCCGCGCAGACCTCGGGCGCGATCGAATATGCGCTCGAAGGCAGCGTGTTCGTGACCGGTGCGCTGGTGCAGTGGCTGCGCGACGGGCTGGGCCTGATCAGCCGCTCCGGCGACATCGAGGCGCTGGCCGCCGGCGTGCCGGACAGCGGCGGCGTGACAGTGGTGCCCGCCTTCACCGGTCTGGGCGCGCCGCACTGGTCGGCCGACGCGCGCGGCGCGATCTACGGCCTGACCCGCGGCAGCACGCGCGCCCACATCGCACGCGCCGCGCTGGAGGCCATCGCGCTGCAGACGCTGGACGTGATGCGCGCGATGGAAGCCGACGCCGGCGTCCGCCTGCGCGAACTGCGCGTCGATGGCGGCGGCACCACGAATGCGCTGCTGATGCAGCTGCAGGCGGATCTGCTGGGCAGCACGGTGCGCGTGGCGCCGACCACGGAAACGACGGCGCTCGGCGCCGCGATGCTGGCTGCACAGGGCGCCGGGCTGGCGATGCAGTCACCCGGGGCGGTGAAGGACGACGGCGGGCAGGTGTTCCGGCCATCGCCGGGATCGGCCGCTGCATGTGCAGCGTTGATCGCACGCTGGCACGCCGCGCTGGATGCGACGCTGCATCACGCCGGCACTCGCTGAATCAGGTCGAGCCGGTCGGTGAACAGCCCGGCCACGCCGGCCGACACGAGTTCGGCCGCGCGCTGCGCGTCATTCACGGTGTAACAGAGCACCGGCACGCCGGCGGCGCGCAATTCAGCCAGTCGCGCGGGCGTCAGCAGCGCCTGGTCGCAGTGGAGCGATACGGCGTCATGCGCCTTCATCTGCCCCGCCCAGTCGTCTGGCACGCGCT
>JAGNYW010000022.1 GCA_017984755.1 Methyloversatilis sp. | reverse complement strand
CGCCGGCACCCGATGACGTGACCGAAGGCATGGCCCTGCTCGGCGAAATCATGACGCTGGCACCGCAGTCGAAGGTGATCGTGCTGACCGGCCAGAACGACCGTGCAAATGCCCTGCGCGCGATCGGCATGGGGGCCTACGATTTCTATGCAAAACCTTTCGAGCCGGACCTGCTGGCGCTGCTGATCGAACGCGCCTTCCGTCTGCACGACCTGCAGGCCGAGAACGAGCGCCTGGCCAACCAGCATCTGGGTGTGGAGGGCAGGTTCATCACGCGTGATGCCGACATGCTGCGCGTGCTGCGCACGATCGAGAAGGTATCGGCGACACGTGCGACGGTGCTGCTGCTGGGCGAAAGCGGTACCGGCAAGGAAGTGCTGGCGAAAACGCTGCACGACCGTTCGGAGCGGGCCAATGAGCGTTTCGTGGCCATCAACTGTGCCGCCATTCCGGACAACCTGCTGGAAAGCGAATTGTTCGGTTATGAAAAGGGCGCCTTCACCGGCGCCACGAAACAGACGCCGGGCAAGATCGAAGTGGCCAACAAGGGCACGCTGTTTCTTGACGAAATCGGGGATCTGCCGGGCGCGCTGCAGGCAAAGTTGCTCCGTTTCCTGCAGGAGCGCGTGATCGAACGGCTCGGTGGCCGCGACGAAATACCGATTGACGTGCGTGTTGTCTGCGCAACGCACCAGGATCTGCAGGCGTTGATCGGCGAGGCCCGTTTCCGCGAGGATCTGTATTACCGCCTCGCCGAAATCGTGGTCACGATTCCGCCGCTGCGTGCGCGAGAGGGCGATGCATCCCTGCTTGCGCATTCCTTCGTCAAGCGCTTTGCAACGGAACAGGGACGTACTGCGCTGACGCTGTCGAGAGAGGCTGTCGCCGCGATCGAAGCGCACAAGTGGCCCGGTAATGTGCGCGAGCTGGAAAACTGCATCAAGCGCGCGACCATCATGGCGGATGGCAGCCAGATCACGGTTCCCGATCTCGGGCTCAAGCCCGCCGATGAGGCGGAAAACTTTCTGAATCTGCGCCAGATACGTGACGAGGCCGAGCGAAGGGCCGTGGTGAGCGTGCTGGCACGTGTGGATGGAAACATGGTCAAGGCGGCAGAAGTACTCGGGGTCAGCCGCCCCACTTTGTACGATCTGATGAACCGTTTCGGATTGCGCTGATTGCGCGGGGAGTTTCGCTTTGCATGCTTTCAAAATGCCGTCCAGATTCCGATTGAACCGTCTCCTGGTGGCGTGCTGCTGCGGCCTCCTGCTGAGTGCCTGCGACCGGAATGTGCCGCCGGAAGAACTGCTGTCGAACGCGCGTGCCGCGATTGCCGAGAAGGACTATCAGACGGCGTCGATCCAGCTGAAGAATGCATTGCAGCAGGATCCGGACAACGGTGCGGCCCGTTTCGAACTGGGGCGGACTCACCTGCAAACGGGCGATATGGCATCGGCCGTGAAGGAACTCAAGCGCGCACTCGATCTGAATCATGACCAGAACGAAGTCGCGCCGTTGCTCGCACGGGCAATGGTGGAAACCGGCGAGTTTCAGGACGTCGTGACGCGATTCGCATCGATGCAGATTTCGACGCCCGCTGCAGAGGCAGACGTGAAGGCGGCGCTTGGCTACGCACTCATGGCCACCAGGAATCTTGAGGGCGCAGCCAAGTCGTTCGACGCGGCGATCGCCATCGATCCGGGTCATGCGTACGCCAGCGTGGGCAAGGCAAGACTGCTTGCCGTGACGCGCGATACCGACGGTGCCGGCGCGCTGCTCGCGAAAGTTCTGGCATCGGGCAAGGCGGGCCATGACGCTTGGTTGCTGGACGCCGAGCTGAAGGCATCCAAGGGGCAGGTCGAACCTGCACTTGCATCCTACCGAAAGGTTTACGAGATCAAGCCGGACGCCACCCGGGCTCGCTTCATCGTCATTTCCACGCTGGCGAACGAGAGCAGGTTCGATGAAGCGCGCAAGGAACTTGACGCCTTCCGGAAGGCTGTCCCCAACGCCCCGGAAGCCAACTATCTCGAAGGTTTGCTGCTGGTCAAGGAACGCAAGTTTACCGAGGCACGTGCAGTGCTTAACAAGACGCTTGCGAACGCGCCGGATTACGTGCCGGCCCTGGGGCTGGCCGCGCTCACCGAGGCGCAGCTTAATTCGAATACGGTTGCCGAGCAGCATGCTGAAAAAGTCATGGCGCTGGGCGGCGATTCGCTCTTCATCCGCAAGATACTGATCGGCATCTACCTGAAAACGGGGCGTGTGGCCAAGGCGCAGCAGATGATAGAACCCATGCTGAAAGCCGGAGAGCAGAACGCCGATGTTCAGGCGCTGGCCGGTCAGATTCTCCTCATGTCGGGCGACGCTGCGGCAGCACAAAAGGCGTTTGCGCGATCGGCAGACCTGAAGCCGGACGATGCGGCTTCCCAGTCACGTCTTGGACTGAGCAAGCTCGCAGCCGGTGATCGAGCCGGTGGCATCAGCGCGCTCGAGAATGCGGTACGACTCGACGCGGACGATACGCGCTCTGACACGCTGCTCATCGTTGCCCATTTCCGCAATGGCGATGCAGACAGTGCGCTGGCAGCGATCGACGCGCTCGAAAAGAAGAAGCCGGGTGATCCGATGACTTCGAATCTCCGCGGTACCGCTTACCTGCTCAAGAAGGATATGGATCAGGCGCGTGCGAACTTTTCGAAAGCGCTGGAAATCGATCCGGGTTTTTTCCCGGCGGCATCGAATCTCGCGCGTCTCGACCTGATGGCAGGCAAGACGGCTGATGCCGAGGGGCGGCTGCGTTCGGTGCTTGCGGAGTCACCGCAGCATCCCGATGCGCTGCTTGCGCTGGCCGGACTCAAGGCGAGCTCCAAGGATGGCGCGAAGGAAGCGCTTTCCCTGCTGCAGCAGGCGGTTCAAGGCAATCCGAAGCTGGTTGCACCGCGTGCGGCACTGGTGCAGTTCCATACAACGTCAGGCGAGCCGAAGAAGGCACTCGAAGCAGCAAGCGATGCGGCTCAGGCGATACCCGATGACCCGAAGATACTTGAGCTGCTGACTTCGGCTCAGGCACAGGTCGGTGATCTGGACGCTGCCATCCTCACGCGGAACAAGCTCGTTGCGCGCGACCCGTCCGATGCGACGCAGCTCTTGCGCCTCGCAGCAGCCCAGATGCTTGCGAAGCGCACATCCGAAGCTATTCAGAGCACACGCAAGGCACTTTCGATCGCACCTCAGTCACTCGAAGCGCAGAAAATGCTGATTGCGATCCACACCAGCCAGAATGCGATCGACGATGCGATCAAGGTTGCCCGGGACGTGCAGCGGCAGCAACCGAGAGCGGCGATCGGCTACTCGCTGGAGGGCGAGTTGATGGCCAAGGCCGGCAAGTACGCGGCCGCAGTCAAGCCGTACCAGGAGGCGCTGTCGCGTGAACCGAGTGCCGCGAACGTGATCCGGCTCCATGCGGCACTCGATCGATCGGGCAATACGCGCGAAGCGACGGCTCTTTCGGACAAATGGATCAAGGAAAAACCGGCTGACAACACGGTGCCGCTCTACCTCGCAGAAATTGCCCTGGCGCAGAAGCGCTACGAAGATGCAGAGACGCGCTACGCGGCGCTGCTCAAGCGTGCGCCGAAGGATTCGATGGTACTCAACAATCTTGCCTGGCTTGCTGCGCAGCGCAAGGAAAGCAGCAAGGCCATGGACTATGCGGCGAAGGCCTACGAAGCGGCCCCGGAGAGCTCGGCCGTGCTCGATACCTACGGCGTGATCCTGTTCGACGCAGGCGAGACCGAACGCGGGCTGACCATGATGCGCCAGGCGTTGGCCAAATCGCCCGGTGCGCACGAGGTACGCATGAATCTCGTGCAGCGTCTGGCCAAGGCCGGCATGAAGGCCGAAGCGCGCAAGGAACTCGAGCCCCTGGTTGCACTGGGCGACCGCTACGCACGTGCGTCGGAAGTTGCCGCACTGATGAAAAATCTCTGATTGCCGGAAGGAATGACCAATGACCAAAGTTGCTGTTATCGGGTTGGGCTATGTGGGACTGCCGCTGGCAGTCGAGTTCGGGAAGAAGATGCCCACTGCAGGTGTCGACATGTCAGCCGCCAAGGTGGCCGCCTATCGTGAGTTCTTCGACCCGACCGGCGAAGTCAGCACGGAGGACCTGCGCGCTGCAACGCAGCTGACCGTCAGCACAGACGGCGCTGTTCTGAAGGATGCCGACTTCATCATCGTCGCCGTGCCGACCCCGGTCGATGATGCGCATCAGCCGGATTTTTCGCCTCTGGTCGGTGCGTCGGAAACCTGTGGTCGCCATATGAAGCGTGGTGCCACCGTGGTGTTCGAATCCACCGTTTATCCCGGTGCGACGGAAGAAATGTGCATTCCGGTCATCGAGAAGTTTTCGGGTCTGAAGTGGCCGCAGGATTTCAGCGTCGGGTATTCGCCGGAGCGCATCAATCCGGGCGACAAGGAGCGGACGGTCACCAAGATCGTGAAGGTGGTGTCGGGCGATTCGCCGGAAACCCTGCGCAAGGTCGCTGACCTCTACAAGATGGTCATCACCGCCGGCGTCTACGAGGCATCGAGCATCAAGGTGGCGGAAGCGGCCAAGGTGATCGAGAACACGCAGCGCGACCTGAACATCGCCTTCGTGAACGAATTGGCCATCATCTTCGGCAAGCTCGGCATCGATACCGAAGAAGTGCTGCAGGCCGCGGGCACCAAGTGGAATTTCCTGCCTTTCCGCCCGGGTCTGGTCGGTGGCCACTGCATCGGCGTGGATCCCTATTACCTGACGCACAAGGCGGACATGCTGGGTTATCACCCGCAGGTCATTCTCGCCGGGCGCCGCATCAATGACGGCATGGGCAAATATGTGGCCGAACAGACGGTCAAGCAGCTCATCCGCAGCGGCGCATCGGTGAAGGGCGCCAAGGCGCTGGTGCTCGGCCTCACGTTCAAGGAGAACTGCCCGGATCTGCGCAACTCGCGCGTCATAGACGTGATCCGCGAACTGGAAAGCTACGGTGTCGAGGTGCTGGTGCACGACCCGGTTGCCGACACGAAGGAAGCGGAGCACGAGTACGGCGTATCGCTGCATGCGTGGAAGGATCTGCCCAGGGTCGACGCCATTGTTGCAGCGGTTTCGCACAAGGAATTTGCCGAACGACCGCTTGGCGACTTCGTGTCCATGCTGAAGCCGGGCGGCGTGCTGGCCGACATCAAGTGCCAGTTCGATGCAGCTGCGCTGCGTGCGCAGGGCGTGTCGGTCTGGCGCCTGTGAGGTTCGCGTGACGCATCCTTCTGCATTGCCTGCCGTGTTGAGAGAAAAGCTCGCCGCGTCCGGCCGCCGCTGGCTGGTGACCGGTGCAGCCGGCTTCATTGGCTCGCATCTGATCGAAGCACTGCTGCGAGCCGATCAGCACGTGGTCGCCCTCGACAATTTTTCCACCGGTCATCGACGCAATCTCGATCTGGCGGCGGCGGGGCTGACGCCCGAACAGCGAGCGCGCTTCGAATTCATCGAAGGCGACATCCGTGACCTCGCCACCTGTGCGCGTGCCTGCACCGGCGCCGACGTCGTGCTGCACCAGGCGGCGCTGGGATCGGTGCCCCGTTCGCTGGCGGATCCGCTGGCGACGCACGACTCGAACGTGAACGGATTCCTTAACATGCTGGTTGCCGCGCGCGACGCGAAGGTATCTCGCTTCATCTATGCAGCTTCGAGTTCGACCTACGGTGATTCGCCGGCCCTGCCCAAGGTGGAAGATGTGATCGGCAAGCCGCTCTCGCCCTACGCGGTCACGAAGTACGTGAATGAGCTTTACGCGGACGTGTTCGGACGCTGCTACGGGCTGGCATGCATCGGACTTCGCTACTTCAATGTCTTCGGTGCCCGTCAGGATCCGGAAGGTGCCTACGCGGCAGTGATTCCGCGCTGGGCCCGTGCGCTGCTGCTGCACGAAACGGTGCGCATCAATGGCGACGGCGAAACCAGCCGCGACTTCTGCTACGTGGACAACGCCGTGCAAGCCAATCTGCTGGCGGCATTGACCGAACGCGCGGATGCGGTAAATACGGTCTACAACGTAGCGGCGCATCGCCAGACTTCGCTCAATCAACTGTTCGACGCAATGCGCGGCGAACTCGCGCGTCGCTTTCCCGAGATCGCCGCCGCGCAGGCGGCATATCAGGATTTCCGGCCGGGCGATGTGCGCCATTCACTTGCGGACATCACGCGTGCGCAGACCCTGCTCGGATACGCGCCCACCCATGACGTGAATCAGGGGCTCGCAGAGGCGATGGACTGGTATGTGTCGCAGTTTGCAGCGGAGGCAACGGCCTGATGATCCGGATGCCTGCGCCGCGAATCGTGCTGGCCGCCCTTGCGATGTGTGCGGGTGCCCACGCATGGGCGCTCGAACCCGATGTTGCGGCGCGTGCGCTGCTCGCCGAGGCCCGTCAGTTCGAACATGGCGAAGGCGTCAGTCGTGACCCGGCGCGCGCAGCGGCGCTTTACTGCCAGGCGTCCAAGCTCGGTGAAGCCGAGGCGCAGTTCAATCTCGCGTGGATGTATGCCAATGGGCGTGGCGTCGAACGTGACGACGCGCTGGCGGCGACCTTTTTCGATCTGGCGGCGCGTCAGGGGCACGAGCACGCGCAGCGCATGCTGCGCTTCACGGGAGAGCCTACGCGCGCGCTGCCTGGCTGCATGCTGGATCCGCCCGAACCCGAGCCGTCTGTTGCCCAGGGTATCGATCCCGATCTGGAAGCCGCATTCGGCACCACGCCCGATCGCCGCAAGGTGATCGAAATCGTGCGTGAACTTGCTCCGCATTTTCAGATCGACCCGCAACTGGTGCTCGCCGTCATCGGGACCGAATCGAATTTCAACCCGAAAGCGAAGTCGCCGAAGAATGCGCAGGGTCTGATGCAGCTCATTCCGGAAACCGCGCTGCGCTTCAATGTGCGCGACGCCTATGATCCGGTGCAGAACATTCGCGGCGGGCTCGCCTATCTGCGCTGGCTGCTGGCCTACTTCGAAGGCAATGTGGAACTGGCGGCTGCAGGCTACAACGCGGGCGAAGGCGCGGTTGACCGGTACAAGGGCGTTCCGCCCTATCGTGAAACCCGAGAGTACGTCAAGCGCATACGTAACCTGTTCAGCAAGCCGGAGCATCCGTACGACCATCGCGTGACGACGCCGTCGCGTGCATTGCCGAAGATATTGTCGCAACGTGGCTGACCGGTCACGCCGCCTGGTCTGTGCGGCGCTTCTGTGTGCGCCGGCGTTGGCGCAAGCCGGACTGAGCGATGCGATCCGCCGCATCAAGCCATCGATTGTCGTCGTGGGCACCCTGCTGCGTTCGCGCGCACCGGCATTCGAACTGAAGGGCACCGGGTTCGTCGTGGGCAATGGCACGCTCGTCGCCACCAACGCCCATGTTGCGGCTGTGGCACTCAATGCCGAACGGTTCGAGACACTTGCGGTGCTTGCGAATGTCGATGGCCGCCAGCAGGTGCGCGAAGCCCGCATCGTCGCTTCCAGTTCCGAACATGATCTCGCCTTGCTCCAGATACAGGGCGCGCCGCTGCCGGCTCTTGCGATCGGGGATTCATCGCGCGTGAGCGAGGGGCAGTCGATTGCCTTCACCGGTTTTCCGATCGGGAGCGTGCTCGGATTCACTCCGGTCACTCATCGCGGCATCGTGTCGGCGATCACGCCGATCGTGATACCGGTGGATCACGTCAGTCAGCTGAATGCGCCGAACCGCACGCGTCTGACGCGCGGCAGCTTTCCGGTGTTCCAGCTCGATGCAACGGCTTACCCGGGCAACAGCGGGAGTCCGGTGTTCGATTCGGAGAGCGGCGAAGTGATCGGTATCGTCAACATGGTGCTGGTCAAGGCAGGAAAGGAAAGCGCACTGGCACAGCCGAGCGGAATCACCTACGCGATTCCCGCCTTGTACCTTGTTTCGATGATCGCCGCGCAACGCTGATCGCCCCTCGGGCGCAGCGAGCCTGACTGCTATAATCCGTCGCGTCAATGACCCGATACTTCGGGCCCTACTGTTCAAACGCAGGCGGCGTTCGCCCATACATGTCTCTGTTCGCGCTCGGACTCAACCACCACACCGCTCCGCTGGCGGTGCGCGAGCGCATGACTTTCCTGCCCGAAGCCTTGCCTGACGCGCTGGGGCAACTGACCCGCGCCCGCCCCGTTCAGGAAGCGGCCATCCTGTCGACCTGCAACCGCACCGAGCTCTACTGCGCGACCAATGACCCGGACAGCGCACTCGACTGGATGGCGGAATACCACCGGATCGCACCGGCCGAAATCGCCCCCTACGTTTACCGGCTCGAGCAGCCTCAGGCCGTACGGCATGCGTTCCGCGTGGCCAGCGGCCTTGATTCCATGGTGCTGGGCGAGCCTCAGATTCTCGGCCAGATGAAGCAGGCGGTCCGCGTGGCCGAGGATGCCGGTACGCTGGGCGCCCTGTTGCACAAGCTTTTCCAGCGCAGTTTTGCGGTAGCCAAGGAAGTGCGTTCGACCACGGCCATCGGTGCCAACATCGTGTCGATGGCGGCCGCGGCCGTGCATCTGTCCGAACGCATCTTCGGCAGCATTTCGTCGCAGCGCGTGCTGTGCATCGGCGCCGGTGAAATGATGGAACTGTGCGCCGCGCATTTCGCCGGCTGTACGCCGCGCGAAATGGTGATCGCCAACCGCACGCTCGAACGCGCGCAGACGCTCGTGCAGCGGTTTGCCAGCCCGACGCTCAAGGTGACGGCGGTCAAGCTCGATGAAATGGGCGATCGCCTGGCCGAATTCGATATCGTGCTGTCCTGTACTGCCAGTCCGTTGCCCATCATCGGCCTCGGTCTGGTCGAACGCGCACTGCGCGCGCGCCGTCACCGGCCGATGGTGATGGTCGATCTGGCCGTGCCGCGCGACATCGAAGGCGAGGTGGCGCGGCTCGACGACGTATTCCTCTACACCGTCGACGACCTCGCACAGATCGTCGATTCGGGTCTCGAGTCCCGTCAGGCTGCCGTGGTCGAGGCGCAGAGCATCATCGATGCGCGTGTCGCGAACTTCCTGCAGTGGGTGCAGGCCCGCGAGGCGGTACCCGCCATCCGCGCACTGCGCGGTCACGCCGAAGACATGCGCACGCTGGAACTCGAACGCGCGCTGAAGGCGCTGCACCGGGGCGAGTCGGCCGACCGCGTGCTCGATACGCTGTCGCGCAACCTCACCAACAAGCTGATGCACGGCCCGACCCGCCTGCTCAACGAAGCGCCTTCCGAGGCGCGCGGTCAGATCGAGGATCTGGTACAGCGCCTCTATCCGCTGCACGACCGCGACGGCTAGCGTCGCCCTCCAAAGCCCAGTTTTTCTGTCTGCCGGCTCCGGTGCCTGTCCGGCTCCTCCGGTGCCATGCCATCTCCCGAACACCTCCCGCATGAAACCGCGCATCGCCGACAAGCTCGAACACCTGTCGCAACGGCTCGCCGATCTGGACGCAGCATTGTCCGATCCGGGCGTGACCGGAGACATCGACCGCTACCGCAGGTTCACGCGCGAACACGCCGAGCTCACGCCAGTCATCGCGCTCTACAAGGCATGGTGCAAGTCGCGCGACGATGGCGAGGCGGCGCGCAGCCTGCTTGCCGATCCGGACATGAAGGAACTGGCGCAACTCGAGATCGAACAGTCATCGACGGACATGGCACGTCTCGAGAGTGACCTGCAGCGCGCCTTGCTGCCGCGTGATCCGGACGATGGGCGCAACGTGTTTCTGGAAATCCGCGCCGGCACCGGTGGCGACGAATCCGCGTTGTTCGCGGCAGATCTGTTCCGCATGTATTCACGACATGCCGAGCGCAATCGCTGGAAGGTCGAGGTGGTGTCCGCCAGCGAATCGGATCTGGGTGGTTACCGTGAAATCATCGCCCGCATCGTGGGCGAGGGCGTGTACTCGCGTCTCAAGTTCGAATCCGGTGGCCATCGCGTGCAGCGCGTGCCGGTCACCGAAACGCAGGGCCGCATCCACACCTCGGCCTGTACGGTGGCCGTGATGGCTGAAGTGGACGAGGTCGGCGAGGTCGACATCAATCCCGCAGACCTGCGCATCGACACCTTCCGCGCGTCGGGTGCCGGCGGTCAGCACATCAACAAGACCGATTCGGCGGTGCGCATCACGCACTTGCCGACCGGCATCGTGGTCGAGTGCCAGGATGACCGGAGCCAGCACCGCAACAAGGCGCAGGCCATGGCCGTGCTTGCCGCACGCATCCGCGATGCGCAGGTGCGCGCACGCGACAGCCAGATCGCATCGACCCGCAAAAGTCTGGTCGGCAGCGGCGATCGCTCCGAGCGCATCCGCACCTACAACTTTCCGCAGGGTCGCGTCACCGACCACCGCATCAACCTGACGCTGTACAAGATCGACAACATCATGGACGGCGACCTGACCGAACTGCTGGACGGGCTGGCGCACGAGCATCAGGCCGAGCAGCTTCAGCAACTGGCGGAAGAGGGGGCGTGAGTCCGCGTTCTGGCCGGAAGCGCGGCGGTTGGGGCGTGCGGACGCAGGCATGATCGCCACGCTCGACGAATGGTTGCGCACCGCGCGGACACGCATCGACAGCCGCGACGCGCAGGTGCTCGCCGCCCATGTGCTCGGTTGCGATCGCGCAGCGTTGATCGCCCGTGGACGAGATCCGCTCGCCGCTGCGCAGCTTGACGCCCTCGACCGGCTGCTCGCGCGTCGGGTCGCCGGTGAACCGGTGGCTTACCTGGTTGGCCGGCGGGAATTCTTCGGACTGGATCTGGCGGTCGGCGCCGGTGTGCTCATCCCGCGGCCTGAAACCGAATTGCTGGTCGAGCGCGCACTCGACTGCATCGGGGCCCTGCGTACGCCGCGTGTGCTTGATGCCGGAACCGGTTCCGGAGCCATCGCGCTGGCCATCAAGTCGCAGTGCCCGGGCGCGCAGGTGACGGCAGTCGACCGATCGAGCGCGGCACTGGCGATCGCCCGCGACAACGCCCGGCGGCTCGGTCTTGACGTGATCTTCGTCGCCTCCAACTGGCTTGATGCGCTACGGTCGCACCAATTCGACTGCATCGTGTCAAACCCGCCGTACATTCGTGCCGGTGATCCGCACGTCGCGCAGGGTGACCTGCGCTTCGAACCGATGGAGGCTCTGGTCAGCGGCGGCGATGGCCTGGATGCATTGCGCGCTGTCTGCGGTACAGCGCCGGCCCGACTCGCACCAGAGGGCTGGCTGTTATGCGAGCATGGCTACGATCAGGCACCGGTCGTGCGTGCGCTGATGCGCAGTGCCGGGCTCGCCGATGTAAGCTCATGGCGCGATCTGGCCGGCATCGAACGCATCAGCGGCGGTTGTGCGGCGGGAAGATAACGAGGTTCAGGCCCGCCAGGGTACATGGCGTTGCACGGCGATGCCGCTGCAGGCTCCGACAACAGCATTCGATCGATTCATTACTCAAAAGGAAACAAGCATGAGCGTCCAGGACCGGATCAAGGAAACCGTCACCAGCCACCCCGTAGTGCTGTTCATGAAGGGCACGCCGCAGTTCCCGCAGTGCGGTTTCTCGGCCACGGTGATTCAGATACTCAAGCATGTCGGCGTGCAGAACCTGTACACCATCAACGTGCTGGAAGACGCGGAAATCCGCCAGGGCATCAAGGAATACGCGAACTGGCCGACCATCCCCCAGCTTTACGTGCGTGGCGAGTTCATCGGCGGCTGCGACATCGTCAAGGAAATGTTCCAGTCAGGCGAACTGCAGAAGGAACTCGAAGGCGCCTGAAGCCTCTCCTGCGGCCAGGGTCCAGTGCCAGTGGACCCTATTCCGTGACGGGAAAAGCCCGGGCGTTTCCGGACCACACCCATTCGAGCAATGCCTCGAGTACGGGCTGGGCGCGCCGGGCATTCGGATGATTGAGCCACGCGACCATCAGCACGCGCTGGCCATTGCGGTCGAGCACATAGCCGGCGATTGACCGGGCATCCGCGAGAGATCCGGTCTTGAGATGAGCCTGGCCGCTGAGCGGTGATTCGCGCAGTCGCCGCCGCAGCGTGCCATCGACTGACAGTACCGGCATCGACGACACGAATTCCGGCATCACGCTGCTGGCCCACGCATGACGCAGCAGGGTCGCCAGATCGTGTGCCGACAGGCGCTCGGTGCGTGAAAGTCCGGATCCGTTTTCCATCACCAGACTGGGCAGTGCCACACCGCGCTGGCGAGTCCATGCCCGGACAGCGGCGTCGGCGCGCGACGTGTCTGCCGGCGCGCCGCTGCCGGCACCCAGCGTCAGGAACAGTTGGCGCGCCATCACATTGTTGCTGTACTTGTTGATGTCGCGGATGACCTGCGACAGCGGCGGTGAATCGATGCCGGCCAGCATGACCGCATCGGCCGGTATTGCGCCGTCACGCACCCGCCCGGCGATGCGCCCGCCGAGTTCGGCCCACATGGCGCGCAGTGCCCGCGCGAAAAAGATGTCGTGCGGCAGCGGCGCGATGTTCCAGATGCGTTCGCCGCACTTGCGGGCGAAGCGCCCGCTGATCTGCAGCGTCATCCGTGCGTCATCGCCCGGCAGCGTGCTGATCCGTGCGCCGAGTGCGTCCTTCCAGTCGTCGCATTCGCCTTCCGTCAACTGGACGCGATTGTCCACCTGCACGCCATCGAGCGGTGGTTCCGACCACAGTATCGGTACGCCGCCGGCCTGCGGCACGATGCGGATGCGCAGCGCGTTGTGCGCGAACAGAAGACCGTCCGGGCCTACGTTGTAGGCGGCCAGCGCTTCATTGTCGAAGGCGCCGGGATCATGCTGCACGGGCGCGAAGATGCTGCGGTCGGTGACCACGTCGCCGCGGATGTCGCGCACGCCGCGGGCGCGAAGATCGCGCAGCAGGAGCCACAGCTGTTCCATTGAAAACGCCGGATCGCCGCTGCCGCGCAGAAGCAGGTTGCCCTCGAGAACGCCGTTGTCCAGCCGACCGGTCATCAATGCGTCGGTGCGCCACACCCAGGCAGGCCCCAGGCTGTCGAGTGCGACGTAGGTGGTCACCAGCTTCATGACCGAAGCCGGATTCATCGGCACCCTGGCGCGGTGGCTGATGCGAGCCGGCCCGCCCTCGACCGACTGCACGACGACGGAAATGGCCGACGCCGGGATGTCGGCGCCACGCAGCGCCTGCAGCACGGGGGCGGGCAGTACGGCGGCTGCGCCGGGTGCGATGAGGCAGAAAAGGAGAGCCAGCAGGACGCGCATCGTGGCGCCGGATCAGGCGATGCGCGACAGGTGGCGGCGTACCGACGCGCTGGCGCCGAGCAATCCGAGCAGTGCACACAGCGCAAGAAGCACCAGCCAGTGGACCGTTCCGAGCGGACGCAGCACGAATTCGAGGCTGTACAGACCGGCGATGTCAGCCATCGGCTGCGCCAGTGCATGCGTTGCGGCCAGCGCCATCACGCCTGCCAGCGCACCGCCGAGCAGGCCCTGCAGTGCGCCGAACCAGTGGAAAGGCCGACGGATCCACGCGTCTGTGGCCCCAAGCAGCCGGCTTACTTCGATTTCATCCCGTTGCGTCAGCAGCTGCAGGCGAATGGTGTTGAAAGTGACGGCGACCAGACCCAGGCCCAGCACACCGGCGAGCATGGCGAGCGCCTGCTGGCCGAGCCTGATCAGGGCGTCGAGACGTCTGGCCCAGACGGAATCGAGCTGTGCATGCTCGACGTCCGGCAGTGAGGCCAGAGCGTCGCGCAGCGCTTCGAGTCGGGCAGCATCAGCCGAGTCCAGCCGCACGATGAAGGCGTCGGCAAAAGGGTTTTCCGGCAGCGCTGCAAGGATTTCGGCCAGTGCATCGTTGTCCCGGAAGCGTTGCAGCGCCGCCTCGCGCGGAATCGGTTCGACGCGGGCATCCTGCGCGAGCTTGCGGATGCGCTGGTCAGCCGATTTCAGCGCAGCGGCATCGATCTGCGGCTTCATGAAGACCGAAATTTCCGGCGCGGCGCTGACATTGCCGGCCAGCCGCTGCAGGTTGTCCAGCAGCATGAAGCCGGTCGCCGGCAGTGCCGCCGCAATGCCCACGACCAGCGCGGCGAGCAGCGTGTTGAACGGCTGACGAACCATCTGGCGCGCGGCGCGCAGGCCGGCACGCATCTGCAGGCGCAGCCACATCACTGCAGGCGCCCCTGTGCGAGCACCAGCCGGCGCGGCGCGTAGCGCGAAAAAAGCGCGTCGTCGTGGGTGGTCAGCATGATCGTCACGCCGGCTTCGTTGAACGAGCGGAACAGTTCCGCGATGTCGCGGGCGTAGGCGTCGTCGAGGTGGGCCGTCGGCTCGTCGGCCAGCAGGATCTGCGGGCGGTTCACGATGGCGCGGGCGATTGTCAGGCGTTGCTGTTCGCCGCCGGACAGTTCGACCGGCATCGACTTCTCCCGACCGGACAGGCCGACCCTTTCCAGCGCCGCACGCACCCGGTTGGCCGCTTCGCGCGGCGGATGGCTGCAGATGGACAGCGGCAGCAGCACGTTGTCGAAAGCGCTGCGGTCGAACAGCAGGCGCTGGTCCTGCATGACCAGACCGATCGAACGGCGCCAGTAGGGCAGCGCTGCGCGCTTGAGTGCCGACACATTTTCGCCACCCACCAGCACCTGACCTTCGGTCGGGCGTTCAAGTACGGCGAGCAGACGCAGCAGGGTGCTCTTGCCGGCACCGGAGTGACCGCTCACCACCACCATTTCGCCGCGCCCGATGTCGCAGTCGAAGCCATCAAGCGCGGTATGCCCGCCCGGATAGCGCTTGGTCACCTCTGAAAAACGGATCATGCCGACTTCTGGGGCTCGAACAGGGCGTCGACGAATTCGGTCGCGTTGAAGGGCTGCAGATCGTCCAGACCTTCGCCGACACCGATGTAGCGCAGTGCGATCGGGCGGTTCGGCGCGTGCTGTTTCGCGATGGCGGCGATCACGCCGCCCCGCGCCGTACCGTCGAGCTTGGTCATGACCAGCCCGGTCACGCCGAGCGCGGCGTCGAACGCCTTCACCTGTGCCAGCGCGTTCTGCCCGATGTTGCCGTCGAGCACCAGCAGCACTTCGTGTGGTCCGGTCGGATCGGCCTTGGCAATCACGCGCTTGATCTTGGCGATCTCTTCCATCAGGTGCAACTGCGTCGGCAGCCGACCGGCGGTGTCCGCCAGCACGATATCTATATTGCGGGCACGCGCTGCATTGATCGCATCGAACACCACCGCGGCGGGGTCACCCGACTCCTGCGCGATCACGGCCACATTGTTGCGTACGCCCCAGGTTTCCAGCTGTTCGCGCGCGGCAGCGCGGAAGGTGTCGCCCGCCGCCAGCAGCACGCTCTTGCCCTGCGACTGGAAGTGCTTGGCCAGCTTGCCGATGGAGGTCGTCTTGCCGGCGCCGTTCACGCCCGCGATCATGATGATGAACGGCTTGTGCGTGCTGACGTCGAGCGACTTTTCCAGCGGCAGGATGAGCGCGGTCATTTCGTCGCGCAGCACATCCCTCAACCGGGCCGGTTCTTCGATGCGCTCGCGCTTCACCCGTTCGCGCAGGCGGTCGAGCAGATGGGTCGTGGCATCCATGCCGACGTCCGAGGTGATGAGCAGGGTCTCCAGCTCTTCGAGCAGCTCGTCATCGACCCTCGTGCGCAGGAAAAGCGCATTGAGCTGACCACCGATCTGCGCGCGCGTCCGGGACAATCCGGCACGCAGCCGTTGTGCCCACGACAATTTCGGCGCGTCTGCCTCGGGCGCGCTATCCTGCGCGGCGACTGGCGCAACCCCGGCCGTCGGCAGCCCCGCGGGCTCGGACGTCGCAGCTTTGTCCTTCTTGAAGAAACCAAACATGTGGGAGACGGTCACTGGAACACCCTGCGCCCAGGGCGCAAGGTGATGAAACAGAGGCGTGATCACAAATACGCCGTGCTCACATTCACTGTCGGAGAGTGTAACAGATGGATTTGCGCAGTTTTTCCAATGGCATCGCACGGTGCGGCTTCCTCGCCGCTTCGCTGCTGATCGCCGGTCCGGCCATGGCCAATCCGTACGAAACGATGCTGCCCAATGGTCTGCGCGTGATCGTGAAGGAAGATCGCCGGGCGCCGGTCGCGGTTCACATGGTGTGGTACCGGGTCGGTGCGATGGACGAAAAGGACGGTACGACCGGCGTTGCGCATCTGCTCGAACACATGATGTTCAAGGGCACGAAGAAGCTCAAGGCGGGCGAATTCAACGAAATCGTCGCCCGCGCAGGCGGCAGCGACAATGCCTTCACCAGCCAGGACTACACGGCCTACTTCCAGCGTGTGCCGGCTGCCGCACTGCCGCGCATGATCGAGCTCGAAGCGGACCGCATGCGCAATCTGGTCATCAATGACGACGAGTTCGAGCGCGAGCTCAAGGTGGTGATGGAAGAGCGACGGCTGCGCACGGACGACAAGCCGCAGGCGCAGGTGTATGAACAGCTGATGGCGAGCGCGTTCACCGCGCATCCCTACCGCCGGCCGATCATCGGCTGGATGAACGACCTCGAGAACATGCGTCCGGACGACGCCCGCGACTGGTATCACCGGTGGTACGCGCCGAACAATGCCTACGTGGTGGTGGTCGGCGATGTGGATCACAAGGCTGTGTTCAGCCTGGTGAAGAAGCACTACGGCCGGATGAAGGCCGAGCCGCTGCCGGTGCGCAAGACCACGGCCGAGCCGCTGCAGACCGGTCAGCGCCGGGTCGTCGTGAAGGCGCCGGCGGAAGTGCCGCAGATCGTGATGGCGTGGAAGGTACCGCGCCTGACCGACGTGACGAGCGATCGCGAGCCGTATGCGCTCGATGTGCTGGCCGGCATTCTCGACGGCCATGCGGCATCGAGACTGTCGCGCAATCTGGTGCGAGGCAGTCAGGTCGCGACCGAGGTCGGCGCCTATTACGACTCGACCGCACGTGGCGAGGTCACCTTCGTGCTGGGCGGTGCGCCTGCCAGGGGCAGGACGGTCGCCGAACTCGAGGCAGCGCTTCGGGCCGAAGTGAAGCGCATCGCGGACGAGGGTGTGGCGGAAGCGGAACTGGAGCGCGTGAAGACGCTGACCGTGGCAGCGCAGGTCTACAAACGTGATTCGACCTATGTGCAGGCGATGGAGATCGGTCGTCTCGAAGCGGCCGGCTATCGCTGGCAGGACAGCGATCTCATGCTCGAAAAGCTGCGCACCGTCACGGCAGCCGAGGTGCAGGCCGTGGCGCAGAAGTATTTCGGCGATGACACCCTGACCGTTGCCGTGCTCGACCCGCAGCCGCTCGACCCGAACGCCAAGCCGCGTGCCAAACCGGCCGGCCTGCGTCATTGAGACGCTCACAGATTTCAAGCAGGGGATTCGGATGATCAAGTCTTTTTGCAGCACGCTGTCGCGTGTTGCGTGCGCACTCGCTGCATCGCTGGCCGCGCTGCCCGCTGCCGCCAATGTCGACATCCAGCACTGGGTTGCGGCGAACGGCACCCGTGTCTATTTCGTCGAAAGTCATGTGCTGCCCATCCTCGACGTGCAGGTCGATTTCGACGCCGGTGCGGCGCGGGATCCGGCCGACAAGAGCGGGTTGGCGTCGATGACGCAGAGCCTGCTCGACAGCGGCGCCGGCGGTCTGGACGAAGAAACGCTGGCCGAACGTCTGACCGACCTCGGCGCGCAGATGTCGGGCGTGTCCGACAACGACCGTGCCGGTCTGTCACTGCGCACCTTGTCCAGTGCGCGCGAGAGGGAAGGCGCGCTCGAGTTGCTGCGCACGGTACTGAGCCGTCCCGAGTTCCCGGCAACCGTGCTGGAGCGAGAGAAAGCGCGCGCGATTTCCGGCCTGCGCGAAGCCGACACCAAACCCGATGCGATCGGTGCCAAGCGTTTTGCGAAGGCCCTGTACGGCGATCACCCGTACGGCCGCAGCGCCACCGTGGAGTCGGTTTCGGCGATCGGGCGAGACGATCTGGTGGCGCATTACCAGACGCATTACGTGTCGTCGCGCGCGGTCGTGTCCATCGTCGGCGACGTGACGCGCGAACAGGCCGAGGCGATCGCACTGCAGCTCACCGGCGGTCTGCAGCAGGGCGCTCCGCTGGCACCGGTGGCTGACGTGACCCTGCCACAGGCGAGTACCGAAAGGGTCGCCCATCCGGCGAACCAGAGCCATATTTTCGTCGGCCAGCCGGTGATGCGTCGCGGCGACCCGGACTTCTTCCCCCTGCAGGTCGGCAACTACATTCTCGGCGGTGGCGGCTTCGTGTCGCGGCTGACCAAGGAGGTGCGGGAAAAGCGCGGTTACGCCTACAGCGTCTACAGCTATTTCAACCCGCAGCGCCAGCCCGGCCCGTTCCAGATCGGGCTTCAGACCCAGCGCAGTCAGGCAGCCGATGCGCTGAAGGTGGTTGACGAAACCCTCGCCGCCTTCATGGCGAAGGGTCCGACCGAAGACGAACTGCGTGCCGCCAAGCGCAATCTGGTCGATGGCTATTCGCTGCGCCTCGACAGCAACCGCAAGCTGCTGGACAGCCTCGCCGTCATCGGTTTCTATGGTCTGCCGCTCGACTGGCTGAAGAAGTTTCCGGAACGGGTCGAGGCCGTCACGGCCCGGCAGGTGAAGGAAGCGTTCGAGCGTCGCCTGTCGGCCGACAACACGGTGCGGGTCATCGTCGCCGGCGACTGACCTGCCGCAAGCCGGACGTCGTCTGCCGGCATTAATATGGATGCATGTCACGCATACGCATCATTGGCGGCGAGTGGCGCAGCCGCCTTCTTCCGGTGGCGGCGGTGCCCGGCCTCCGTCCCACGCCCGATTCCGTTCGCGAACGCCTGTTCAACTGGCTGGGTCAGGACCTGACCGGCCTGCACTGCCTGGACCTGTTCGCGGGTACCGGCGTGCTCGGTTTCGAGGCTGCGTCGCGCGGTGCCGAGTCGGTCACCATGGTCGAACGCGACCCGCGTGCCTTCGACTGCCTGCGCGATGCGGTCACGCAACTCCCTGCTCCGCAGGTCGGGCTGGTGCGGGGCGATGCGCTAGAATTCGCAGCTCGTCCTCCCCGGCGCTTCGACGTGCTCTTCCTCGATCCGCCCTACGGCCGCGGTCTGCTGGAAAAACTGGTGCCGCATCTGGCCGGTCTGGCTGCCGCCGACGCGGTCATCTACTGCGAGGCGGAACATCCGGTGCCGGCGCTCGGAGAGTTCCGGACGTCGCGTGAAGGGCGCGCGGGGCAGGTCCATTACCAGTTGCTGGAAAGATCATGAACGGCACCATTGCGGTATATCCCGGCACTTTTGACCCGATCACCCGCGGTCACGAAGACCTCGTGCGGCGAGCGGCGGAAATGTTCGACAAGGTGATCGTCGGCGTGGCGGAAAGTCGGTCGAAGCGGCCATTCTTCGAAACCGCGGAGCGGGTCGACATGGCGCGTGAAATACTCGCCGCTTATCCGAATGTCGAAGTCAGGGGCTTTTCCTGTCTGCTGATGGACTTTCTCACCGTGTGCGACGCGCGCATCATCGTGCGCGGCCTGCGGGCGGTTTCTGACTTCGAATATGAATTCCAGATGGCAGGGATGAACCGATCGCTGCGTCCCGACGTCGAAACAGTGTTTCTCACGCCGGCTGATCAGTACATGTTCATTTCGGCGACCATGGTGCGGGAGATCGCATCCCTGGGAGGGGATGTCAGCAAATTCGTGCAGCCATCGGTGCTGGCGCGGATCGGCAAAAAGGTTGCAGCAATGCGCGGAGGTAACTGAAGTGGCTCTGATGATCACCGATGAATGCATCAACTGTGATGTGTGCGAACCCGAGTGCCCGAACGGCGCGATTTCCCAGGGCCCGGAAATCTATGTCATAGATCCGGACAAGTGCACGGAGTGCGTTGGCCATTTCGACGAGCCGCAGTGCCAGCAGGTCTGCCCGGTCGATTGCATTCCGTTCAATCCCGAGGTCAAGGAAACGCACGACGAGCTGATGGCCAAATATTTCAAGCTGACCGAGGTGAAGGCCTGACGGTTAGCGGCGCGTCGCGGCAAACCGTACGGCTCAGGCGGCAGCGTCCATCGCCCGGATGACCGGTGCCTTGATCGCCGTCTCCAGCGCGGCGCGCAGGCGGGCGAGTTCTTCCATCTGCTGGGTTATCGCCGCCTCGTTCTGGCGCAGTTCTTCTATCCTGTCTTCCAGCGTATCGGTTGCTTCGTGAATGCGCTTCACGCTCTCCAGCCGGCGCTTCAACTGTTTCTGGTGCTCCCGTACCTGGTTTTCCAGCGGCGCCATGATGGCGCGCAGCCAGTGCTCGACATCGCGGTTCACCACTTCCATGTGCTTGCGCACCTGCACTGCAACGGTTTCGAAGAAACGCTGGGTGAGCAGCCGCTTTTCAGTGGTGAGCAGATTGAGCCAGGTATTGAACTGCTGGTGAAACGCCTTTTCCAGCCGGGTGATGTCCTTCTCGTAGCGCTGCACTGAAAACGGTACCGGAACGCCCAGCCGCAGGTCGTGTTCGGCCGAGAAGCGCTGATACATCGCCTCCATCATGCGGAAGATTTCATCCACGCTGACCGCCGATTTCTCCAGGCTGCCGCGCACATCGCCGAAGAAACCGTTCATCGCATCACGCAACTGCAGCGAAAAATTCGCCTTTTCCATCAGGTCGCGGGTCTGCGCCGTACGCGCGCGCAGCGCATCCATGCCGAGGTGCGCGAACAGTGCGTTGGTCTGGGTCGAAAACACGTTGCGTGTGGCGTAGAAGCGTTCCAGCCCGCGCTCGAATTCTTCCTTTTCGGCGCGTACGCGCTTGAGCATGTACTGGATGACGCCCCGGTTCTTGCCGCGCAGGTCGGAAAACTCGGCCAGCTGGTCGGCGATCGCACGCTTCCGGCCCGCCAGTACGTCCCCGGTGCGGGCGAGCAGTCCGCCGGCATCGTGCTCCACCGCTGCGCTCACGATCTCGCGCTTGGCAGGCAGCAGGTCCTCGATCAGGGCGCGTTCCAGCTGAGGCAGTCGGCTGCGCGACAGCAGGGCTGCGTCACGCTGGATGCGGGCGAGCAGTCCCTTCTGGGCCGAAACGGGAAACACGCGGCTTTCAGGAAGGTCGAGCGTGGCTGCACAGGAACTGACCTGGCGCGCGATCTCGGCGTCGACCTGCTCTTCACTGCGCAGACCATCCCACAGCCCGTCCATCTTGTTCAGCACCGCCAGCCGGCCCTGGCGGGAGCCACCGGCCGCGGTGACATGCGTCTTCCACACGGCCAGATCGCTTTGCGTCACGCCGGTGTCCATGCCGAGCACGAACAGCACCGCGTGGGCCGACGGCAGCAGGGACAGGGTCAGTTCAGGTTCGGCGCCGATCGCATTCAGGCCCGGCGTATCCAGGATGACCAGCCCCTGACGCAGCAGCGGATGCGGCATGTTGATCACTGCGTGGCGCCATGCGGGTACATCGACCGCGCCCTGCGCGTCGGGCTGCAGGCCGCTTTCGCCGCTCACGTCGATGTGGAACCCAAGCTGTTCCGCGTCGCCGATGGAAACCTTGCGCTGTTCGCTGACCTGCGACAGAACCTGCTGCAGCGATGCCGACGACGTCATGTCGAGCGGAATGCGCTTCCAGATCTCCGGCCGGCCTTTCAGGTCGGCCACGGTGCTGGCGGTGCGACGGGTGTCGATGGGCAGCAGTTCGATGCAGGGTGGGCGTGCGGCGTCGTACATCAGTTCCGTCGGGCACATCGTGGTGCGCCCCGAACTCGACGGCAGCACGCGAGCGCCCTGATCGCCGAAGAACATGGCGTTGATCAGTTCCGACTTGCCGCGCGAAAATTCGGCGACGAAGGCTATCACCAGACGGTCGTCGCGCAACTTCAGCAGAAGCTGCTCGATGCACTGATCGTTGTGAGCGTCGCTCAGATTGCTCTCGAAGAGCCAGCCCCGGATGCGGCCAATGGTCTGCTCGACACGCGTGCGCCAGCTTCCATATGCCGATAGCTCTTCCTGCATCCCCATTGCCGTCTCCATTCATGCACTTGGCAATCTAGCACAGACCGCACGCGCTATCGCTGACATGCCGGGCAGAAGAAGGTGGAACGGCTGCCGAGACGCCGGTTGCGGATCGGCGTCGCGCATACCCGGCAGGGCTCTCCCTCGCGACCATATACGAAGTAGCTCTGCTGGAAATAACCCGGTTTGCCGTCCGCGTGCAGGAAGTCGCGCAGCGTGCTTCCACCGGCCGCCAGGGCGTCGCGCAGCGTCTGGCGGATTTCGTCGGCCAGACGCGTGGTCTGCGGCAGGGTCAGCCTGCGCGCAGCGGTGCCCGGCCGCAGCCGCGCGCGGAACAGGCTTTCCGAGGCGTAGATGTTGCCCACGCCGACCACCACCGAACTGTCCATGATGGCGAGCTTGATGGCGCACTGGCGTCTTGCAAGAGCGGCGTGCAGCGCCGCGCCGCTGAAATCGTCACCGAGCGGTTCGGGGCCGAGCGACGCGAGCAGGGCGTGGTCGCGATCATCGCCTTCATGCCAGAGCACGGCGCCGAAACGGCGCGGATCGCGCAGCCGCAGTGTCACGTCGCCGAAAGTCAGATCGAAGTGGTCGTGCTTTTCCGGTGCCGTGGCCGTCGGCAGGATACGCAGGCTGCCCGACATGCCCAGATGGATGATCAGCGTGCCGCGCTCGAAGCGGAGCAGCAGATATTTGGCGCGCCGGTCGATCTGTCGCAGCGTCTGTCCGGACAGCAACGTGGTCAGGTGTGCCGGGACGGGCCAGCGCAACGATGCGTTGCGCACCACCGCGTCATCCACGCGACGTCCCGTCAGCGGGCCGGCAATGCCGCGACGGGTGGTTTCCACTTCAGGCAATTCGGGCATCGGGTAAGCGCGCGGGCGGCGCGGCGGGCGGTTGGGATTTGGAATAACATCAGCCCCCGGGGTCGATCGCCCTGGCAGCTGCAACGAATTTTAGCCGGGGCACTCAAAGGCCGTAGCACCGAAAAGCGTACCCTGAACCAACCTGGCGATCCTGCCCATGACAAACCGCCCCCTGTTGCTCGCCCTTCTGCTGCCACTGGTGCTTGGCGCCTGTGCCCAGACAGGCAAGCTGCCGCCGTCCGCAGCGGAAGAACCGGCTGCCGAGATGAAGGCGGCAGCACCCCGCGTGCCCCAGCTGCCCGAACTCGAACTGACGCGCCAGATCACCTATCAGCTGCTGCTGGGCGAAGTCGCTGCGCAGCGCGGCGAGCTTGGCCTGTCCGCTTCGGCCTACATGGATCTGGCGCAGTCGACGCGTGATCCGCGCATCGCCAAGCGAGCCGCAGAAATCGCCGCCTTCAGCCGGCAGAGCGAGATTGCACTCCAGGCAAGCCAATTGTGGCTGGAACTCGATCCGGAATCGGTGCAGGCGCGCCAGATGCTCGCCGGCCTGCTGGTCAATGCCAACCGGCCGGAAGAACTCGAACCGCAACTGGTCAGCCTGCTCGCGCAGGAAGGCACGCAGATCGGCGAAAGCCTGCTGCGTCTCAACCGCGTGCTCGGCCGTCTGCAGGACAAGGTTCTCGCGATGCACATGCTCGAACGCCTGACCGAGCCTTATCTGTCGCACGCCGAAGCACACTTCGCCCGCGCCCAGGCGGCCATGCTGGCGCGTGATCCCAAGCGTGCGCAGGTCGCCGCGACCCGTGCCCACGACCTCCGGCCCGAATGGGAAGCCGGCCTGCTGCTCAAGGCACAGACCGTTGCCGAATCCGATCCGAAAGCCGCGCACAAGCTGATGGAAAAGCATCTGTCGCGCTATCCGGATGCGCGTGAAGTGCGCCTGCAGTTTGCGCGTCTGCTGGTGGCCGAACGCAATTATCCGGATGCACGCAAGCAGTTCGAAACGATTCTGGGCAACGCACCGAACAACCCCGATGTGGTGTTTGCGGTCGGCGTGCTGGCCATGCAGATGCAGGATTATGTCGGCGCGCAGTCATATTTCACCAAATTGCTGGGCATGCGCTACCAGGATCCCAACCTCGTCAGGCTCTACCTCGCGCAACTGGCAGAAGAGCTCAAGCAGAACGACGATGCGCTGAACTGGTATCAGCAGGTCGGGCAGGGCGATCATTACCTCGGCGCTCAGGGACGTTACGTGCTCTTGCTGAGCCGGATCGGGCGTCTCGACGATGCGCGTGCGCATCTGCGGATGCTGGCCGACCAGCCGGGCGGCAGCAAGTCGCGTTCGGCCATGCTCGAATTCCAGCTGTTGCGTGACGCCGATCGTGCCGAAGAGGGCAAGGCCGTGCTCGAGGCAGCGCTTGCAGCCGAACCGGATCAGCCGGAACTGCTTTACGAAACCGCCATGCTGGCCGAACGCGACAATCGCCTCGATCTGGCAGAACAGCGCCTGCGCCGCCTGATTGAAGTCAAACCCGACCATGCGCACGCCTACAACGCGCTCGGATATTCGCTCACCGAACGCAACATCCGGCTCGACGAGGCGCAGAGCCTGATCGCCAGGGGACTCGAACTCGCGCCGGATGACCCTTTCATTCTCGACAGCATGGGCTGGGTGATGTTCAGGCGGGGCGACCTCAATGCCGCGCTGACCTATCTGGAACGCGCGTTCGCGATCCGGCCCGATCCTGAAATCGCGGCCCATCTGGGTGAAGTGAAGTGGTTGCTCGGGCAGAAGGATGACGCCGAGAAACTGTGGCGTACGGTCGCCGAGCAGTATCCGGACAACGCGGCGCTGGCCTCGACCATCAAGCGCTTCATTCCGTGAGGTGGTTCTTTCTGGGGCTGTGTGCGCTCGCACTGACCGCCTGTTCCACCCGGCCACCGGTCAGTGTCGATCAGCACACGCTCATCCGGGCGGCCGCCCGCGACGCGCGCAACGCCATGTTTTCGCTGAGCGGTCGTTTCGTGGTCAAGGGACCTGATCAGACGGCGTCGGCCAGCCTCGACTGGCAGCATTCGACCGCACGCGACGAACTGCAGATCAACGGTCCGCTCGGCAAGGTGCTGGCGCAGCTCAATCGCGACGAAACCGGCGTGCAGCTGATCGACGACAGCCAGCGCGTGACGCAAGCTGCCTCGCTCGACGATCTTGCACGTTCGGCCTTCGGCGCCGACATCCCGCTCACCGGCGCGGCTTACTGGGTAACCGGACGACCCGGCCGGGCGCTCGTCATGTCGCGCGATTCGGTCGGGCGCATCAGTTCGTTGTCCGAACGCGGCTGGCGCGTCGAGTTCGTGCAGTACGAAGACGATACGCCCGACGCGCTGCCTCGCCTGATCGAAGCCAGCGACGGTGAGTATTCGTTCCGCCTGCTGGTCGATGCATGGAATCCGCTGCCGTGACTGCCGCCATCGACTGGAAGATTTGGCTCGATGCGCCGGCCAAGATCAACCTGTTCCTCCATGTGACCGGCCGCAGGCCGGATGGCTATCACCTGCTGCAGACTGCCTTCCGCTTCCTCGATTTCGGCGATCGGCTGCGCTTCTCGCCGCGTTCAGACGATGCCGTCCGGCGCGTCGGCGCGCTCGAGGGGGTGGCCGAAAGCGATGACCTGTGCGTGCGCGCCGCGCAGCTGCTCAAGGCTGAAACCGGGTGTACGTCGGGTGTCGATATCGAACTGGACAAGCGGCTGCCGATGGGCGGTGGCCTGGGCGGTGGCAGTTCCGACGCAGCTACCGTGCTGATTGCGCTGACCCGCCTGTGGAATCTCGGGCTGTCGCGCGAACGTCTGCAGGAACTCGCATTGACGCTGGGCGCCGATGTGCCGGTATTCGTGTTCGGCCGCTCTGCATTTGCCGAAGGCGTGGGCGAGAAACTGCAGGCGATCGCTCTGCCTCCGGCCGCCTACCTCGTGGTGGCGCCGGGCGTATCCGTGCCGACCCAGCGCATTTTTGCCGCGCCGGAATTGACACGAAATACCGAACCTTGCAAAATAGCGGACTTTGCTGCGACGTCTGCTGAAAACGGGTTGAATGGTGCATTGCATGGCGCGCTGTTCGGCCGGAATGATCTGCAGGCAGTTGCTGTAGCCTTGTACCCCGAAGTGGCGCAAGCCGTCGCGCTTCTGGGGCGGTACATCGCATTTGAAAAAGTGCGCATGAGTGGTTCCGGTGCCTGCGTTTTCGCGCAGTGTGCGGGACTTGACGAAGCGCACAGGCTGTATGAGACCTGTTCGGCCGTGTGGCCGGCCGGCTGGAATGGCTTCGTTGCAGGCGGGGTGGATGTGCATCCCCTGTACTGACAGCGTTTGCGGTGCCCGGCGCATCGCGTGTCGGAAGGCTTGTATAGCAGGGATTTGAAGGCAATGCGGCAGCATGCATTGCGGCAGTTTTTGGGGAGTCGCCAAGTTGGTCAAGGCACCGGATTTTGATTCCGGCATTCGAAGGTTCGAATCCTTCCTCCTCAGCCACATCGCATCGGGCAGGTCCGCAGCCAGTGCGGATCTGCCCGACTTGCTTTCTGGGCAACAGGTTGTGCAGCGGGTTGTGAGGCGGTTTTCCGCGCTGGCCTGAAGCCAAGCGGCGCCGGCCAGTCCGGTTTGGTTCGAGCAATCACCGAGTTTTTGCGAGGCACCATGGCTTACGACAGCCTGATGATCTTCACCGGCAACGCCAACCCGAAGTTGGCGGCAGACGTGGCCAAGCGCTTGAGCATGTCGCTCGGACGCGCCCAGGTCGGTCGCTTCTCCGACGGCGAGGTGAACGTCGAGATTCTGGAAAACGTACGCGGCAAGGATGTGTTCGTGCTCCAGCCGACGTGTGCGCCGACCAACGACAATCTCATGGAGCTGGTGATTCTGGTCGATGCGCTCAAGCGTGCATCGGCCGGTCGAATCACTGCTGCGATCCCGTACTTCGGCTATGCCCGGCAGGACCGCCGCCCGCGCAGCGCGCGTGTGCCGATCACCGCCAAGGTGGTGGCCAACATGCTGCAGGCCGTGGGCGTTCAGCGTCTGCTGACGGTCGATCTGCATGCCGACCAGATCCAGGGTTTCTTCGACATTCCGGTGGACAACATCTACGCCACCCCGATCCTGCTCGGAGATATCTGGAAGAAGGAATACCCGAACATGATGGCGGTGTCGCCCGACGTCGGTGGCGTGGTGCGCGCGCGCGCATTCGCCAAGCGTCTCGAGTGCGATCTGGCCATCATCGACAAGCGCCGTCCGAAGGCCAATGTGTCGGAAGTGATGAACATCATCGGCGATGTGTCCGGTCGCACCTGCGTCATCATGGACGACATGGTCGACACCGCCGGCACGCTGTGCAAGGCGGCGCAGGCGCTCAAGCAGAATGGTGCCGCCGGCGTGCTGGCCTACTGCACGCATGCCGTGCTGTCCGGCGAAGCGATCAGCCGCATTGCCCAGTCCGACCTCGATCAGCTGGTGGTGACCGATACCATTCCGCTGTCGCCTGCTGCCCAGGCCTGCAACAAGATCCGCGTGGTTTCGATCGCCGAACTGATGGCCGAAACCCTGCTGCGCATCAGCAATGAAGAATCCGTTTCGTCCCTCTTCATGGAATGAAGTCCGTTCCCTGAAGGGATCACCCCAAGCCGCCTGGTCGCGGGCGGCTTAAATCAACCTGGAGTCATCATGTCAATCGAACTCAACGCGAACACGCGCGAAGCACAGGGCACCGGAGCGAGCCGCCGCCTGCGTCGCGCAGCGCAGGTCCCGGCGATCATCTACGGCGGCAACCAGCCTGCCCTGGCGATCACGCTCGACCACAACGAAATCTATCACGCCCTGCGCAAGGAAGCATTTCATGCATCCGTGCTGACCATCAATGTCGCCGGCACGAAGGAATCGGTGCTGCTGCGCGACACCCAGATGCACGCCTATCGCCAGCAGGTCATGCACGTCGATTTCCAGCGCGTCGATCTGACGCACGAACTGCACACCAAGGTGCCGCTGCACTTCATCAATGCCGAAGCAGCTCCCGGCGTGAAGATGCAGGGTGGCGTCGTGTCGCACGTGATGAATGAGCTCGACATCAAGTGCCTGCCCAGCGCGCTGCCCGAGTTCCTCGAAGTCGATCTGTCGGGTCTGTCGGTCGGTCAGTCGGTGCATATTTCGCAGATCAAGCTTCCGGCTGGCGTCGAAGTCATCACGCACGGAACCGATCCGGTCGTCGCGACGCTCACGCTGCCGCGTGGCGCGAAGTCCGACGATGCCGCTGCTGCCGGCGAAGCAGAGAAGTAAGTCGCCACGATGTCCGGGAGCGGTTCGAAAGCCTTACCCCGGCTCGTCGTCGGGCTGGGCAACCCCGGCCCGGAATACTCCGAAACCCGGCACAACGCCGGGTTTTGGTTTTGTGAGCAGCTCGCCCGCAAGCTGGGCGTCACGCTCAATCGCGAAGCGCGCTTCAACGGCATCGTCGGCAGTTCGCGTACCGATGGCGTGACCCTCCTGCTGCCGCAGACCTTCATGAACCGTTCCGGCCAGTCGGTCGGAGCGCTCGCCCGTTTCTATCGCATCGAACCGGCCGAAATTCTGGTGGTGCACGATGAACTGGACATCCAGCCCGGGGAACTGCGCCTCAAGTTCGGCGGTGGACTGGGCGGTCACAACGGCTTGAAGGACATCAGCGCCCATCTCGCCAGCAACGATTACTGGCGGTTGCGCATCGGCATCGGCCATCCGCGCCAGCTGTCGCCCGGCGCCGAAGTCGCCGACTACGTGCTGCACCGTCCGCGCGCCGAGGAGCAGCGCGACATCGATGCCGCCATCGACCGCGCGCTCGACGCCTGGCCGCTGGTCGCCGCAGGCGACTGGACGCGCGTGTCCACCCTGCTCAATGCCAAGCCCGGCGCCGGAAAGGCGCCCAAACAAGGAACCCAGTCATGAGCCTCAAATGCGGCATCGTCGGTCTGCCCAACGTCGGCAAATCCACACTGTTCAACGCGCTGACCAAGGCCGGCATCGCGGCGGAGAACTATCCGTTCTGCACCATCGAGCCGAACGTCGGCATCGTGGAGGTACCTGATCCGCGCCTCGCCGCACTGTCCGAAATCGTCAAGCCGCAGAAGATCCAGCCGGCCATCGTCGAATTCGTCGACATCGCCGGTCTGGTCGCAGGTGCGAGCAAGGGCGAAGGGCTGGGCAACCAGTTCCTGGCCAACATCCGCGAGACCGATGCCATCGTCAATGTCGTGCGCTGCTTCGACGACGAGAACGTGGTGCATGTGAATGGCCGCGTTGACCCGATCGCCGACATCGAAACCATCGTGACCGAGCTCGGGTTGTCCGATCTGGCCGTGGTCGAGCGCACGCTGAACCGCGACAGCAAGAAGGCGCGCGCCGGCGACAAGGACGCACAGAAGCTGTGTGCCGTGCTGGAAAAGATGCTGCCGCACCTGAACGAAGGCAAGCCGGCACGCACGCTGGCACTCAGCGACGACGAAAAGCTGCTGCTCAAACCGCTGTGCCTGATGACGCTCAAGCCCGCCATGTACGTCGGCAATGTCGATGAAGGCGGCTTCCGGGACAATCCCTATCTCGACCGCCTGCGCGAACATGCCGCGAAGGAAGGCGCGCCGGTCGTGGCCCTGTGCGCCAAGATCGAAGCCGAACTGGCCGATCTCGATGACGCGGACAAGATGGCCTTCCTGAGCGATCTCGGTCTGGAAGAGCCGGGCCTGAACCGCCTCATCCGCGCCGGCTACGATCTGCTCGGCCTGCAGACCTACTTCACCGCGGGCGTGAAGGAAGTGCGCGCCTGGACCATACACAAGGGCGACACCGCGCCGCAGGCAGCCGGCGTCATCCATACCGACTTCGAGCGCGGCTTCATCCGTGCGCAGACCATTGCGTTCGATGACTTCATCGCCTGCAAGGGCGAACACGGCGCCAAGGAAGCCGGCAAGATGCGTGCCGAAGGCAAGGAATACGTGGTCAAGGACGGCGACGTACTGAACTTCCTGTTCAACGTGTGACGTAAGCCGGCGGAATCGCCGTCAGCCCCCGCGTGAAGCCGAAGCCCCGATGTCCGGACGGAGATCGGGGCTTTTTCGTGATGCGCCCGCGCATTGCAACCCGCTGCGCGAAGTCCGGCTGGCGGGGCACCCGGCGGTCGGGCTATCGTGTGGCTGCCGGCCGGTGCGTCGGCGAAATGTTTCTGCATGAGTATCCGCGCGACGCGCGAAAGGCAGCGAAATCATGATGGCACACGACACGCCCGCATTCCTGCCGCTGACCGGCATCCATGAGCCGTCCGCCATCCAGCAGCTGGCGGACGGGTGCTTCCTGGTGCTGGAAGATGAAAAACAGCGTCCGTTCAGTCTGGTCACCATCGATCCCGACGGACGTGTCGACAGCACGCCGCTGCGACCGGGCTGGCTGGCAGGGTGGCTCGATTCCGGCGACGGTTTCTGGAAGCTGGACGATCTCGAAGGCATTGCGCTGGACCACGCCGGAAACATCCACGCCATCACGTCGCATTCCCGCGATGATGACGGCGACGAAAGGAAGTCGCGCGACAAGCTCGTCCGCTTCCGGATCGAGGAGGGCTGCGTGGTCACGCCCCGGGTCGTCAAGGGGTTGAAGCCGGCCCTGCTGGCCGCGCATCCGGTGCTCGCAGCCGCGGCGGCGAAACTCGACGTGAAGGGTGAGGGCGGTCTGAACATCGAGGCGCTGGAATTCGGCCTGGACGGCCATACGCTGCTGATTGGTTTCCGCAGCCCGCTGCTGGACGGTCGGGCATTGATCGTCGGCGTCGAAAACAGCGCGGCGATGTTCGATGCCGACGAACCGCCGCGCATTGCGTCGTCGTTGATCACGCTCGACCTCGACGGCGACGGCCTGCGCAGCCTCGGCCGCATTCCTTCGCTCGGCGGCTACCTGCTGAGCAGTGGTCCGGTGGCGGGCGGAACGGCGCATTTCCGCCTCTGGTTCTGGAGCGGCCTTCCCGGTGACCCCGCACGACGTGTCGACGTCGCCGGCCTGCCGGGTTTCGAGCGTGCCGAGGGCATCTGTCCGGCCATCATCGACGGCCACCAGAAAATCATCATCGTGAGCGATGACGGCGACCGGGCGAAAGGTCGCTGCGCCCGCTTCCTCATGCTGGATCCGGGGCAGTTGAACATCGCCCGATGACGCTCCGGCGACCCCGGTGCTCCATGCGATAGTCGAAGCGGGATCGATTCCGTGCTCGTGAATACGCGAAGGCTGCAGAATGCGACCGATGACGACACACCATGACCTCGCGGGTCCCGATCAGGGCCACGACCTGCCCCCCGCATTGCCGGGCGAACGCCTCTGCTTCGACGGACTCAACTGCTATCGCATGGGTTCCGGTCCGCCGATGCTGCTGATTCACAGCGTCAACGCCGCAGCCTCGGCGGCCGAGGTGCGTCCGCTGTACGAGCATTACGGTGCCACGCGCACGGTATTCGCGCTCGACCTGCCCGGCTATGGCTTCAGCCCGCGCGAGGACCGGGTCTATTCACCGCGCCTGATGACCGATGCCCTGCATACCGCAGCCGATCACATCGGCCGGCTGTGCGGTGACGTTCCGATCGACGCGCTGGCCGTTTCGCTCGGCTGCGAATACCTCGTCCGCGCCGCCACCGAACGCCCGGCGCGCTGGGGCCGCCTTGCGCTGGTCAGTCCGACCGGCGTCAACGGTCTGACACCACGACGCGGCCCGCCCTGCAGCACGCGCGAAGTGCCCGGGCTGCGCGCCATCCTGAGTGCGCCGCTGTGGGCCGACGGCCTGTTCCGGCTGCTGACCCGGCCCGGCGTCATCCGCTACTTCCTCGAGCGGACCTTCGGCAGCAGGAACATCGACGAAACCATGTGGGCGTACGACCTGCTGACCACGCGTTACCCCGGCGCCCGGTACGCACCGCTGTATTTCCTGTCCGGTGCCCTGTTCAGCGCCGACATCCATACCGTCTACGAAGCCGTCACGAACGCGGTCTGGGTCAGCCACGGCGTGCGCGGAGACTTCAAGGATTTCCGCGGCCTGAGCATCGTCACCGGCAAACCCGACTGGTCCGTCACCGTATTCCAGTCGGGCGCGATGCCGTACTTCGAAATGCCGGAAGCGTTCTGCGCGGCATTCGACGAGTTCCTTCTACGACCACTCCCTGATTGATGGCGGGGGAATCGATTTGGCCATCGCCGACCGGAGGGTTCTGACGCAGCCTGCTTTGCCGAAGTGATCGAAAGCAGAGCCATCCGGATGGATGCCGGGGCCGGTGGCGGCAACTATCCCTGATCGAGCCTCCGTCCGGGAGGCTCTGAATATATGCAGCAATCAGCCCTTCGCTTCCTTCGCAGCCGTTTCGGCCATTTCTGCGCGGACTGTGTCCATGTCGAGCGCGCGGGCCTGTTCGATCAGCTGTTCGAGCTGCATGGCGGGCAGGGCGCCAGCTTCCGAGTAGAGGATGATCTGGTCGCGGAACAGCATCAGCGTGGGAATGGAGCGGATGCCGAATTCCGCGGCGATGCCCTGTTCGTTCTCGGTGTTGATCTTCGCGAACACGATGTCGGGATGCTTTTCCGACGCGGCTTCGAATACCGGGGCAAAATTGCGGCAGGGGCTGCACCACGAGGCCCAGAAATCGATGAGCACGAAGGGGTTGTTTTCGATTGTCGTGTTGAACGTGTCTGCGGTGAGTTCGAGGGTGGCCATGGGTGTCCTTGGAATCGGTCCGGCTTTGAGTGTGGTGGCGTGTCGCACTGGCGCGAGCCCGCATGGTAGACGATAGTCGCGCTTACGTCGGGCGGTTCGCTCCGAGTCCGACCGGCCCCCTGCACAAGGGTTCGCTGGTGGCCGCGCTGGCGAGCTGGCTGGATGCCCGCGCGCACGGCGGTCAGTGGCTGCTGCGCATGGAAGACGTTGACGTTCCACGCTGCACCAAGGCGGCGGCCGACTCCATCCTGCATCAGCTCGAAGCGCTCGGCCTGCACTGGGACGGCGAGCTGGCCTGGCAGAGCCTGCGCACCGATCGCTATCGCGCGGCGCTCGACCGGCTCATCACCCGTGGTCATGCCTTCGCCTGCGCATGCACGCGGCGCGACCTTGAGCATGAGCCGCTGGCGCTCGACGGCACGCGCAGATATCCCGGCACCTGCCGCGGCCGCGACGATGTCCCGCCGCGCGCGTGGCGCTTCCGCGTGCCGCCGGGTGAGGTGACGTTCCACGATGCGGTGCAGGGCCCGCAGTCGCTCGACGTTGCGGCCGACATCGGCGATTTCGTGCTGTGGCGTGCCGACGGTTACTGCGCCTACCAGCTTGCGGTGGTGGTCGATGATGCGGAACAGGGTGTGACCGACGTTGTGCGCGGCACCGATCTGCTGACGTCGACGCCACGCCAGATCCTGCTGCAGCGCGCCTTGGGCGTGGCGCAGCCACTCTACGCTCACGTGCCCCTGGTGCTTGCCCCGAATGGCGAGAAGCTGTCGAAGCAGACGCTGGCGGCGCCCCTCGATCCGCGCAATGCGGTGGCCGATCTGGCTGAGGCGCTGTGCTTCCTGAATCATCCCCCGCCGGATGCGGTCGCCGGCGATCGTCACAGCCTGCTTGCGTGGGCGATTGCGCACTGGCAGCTGGCGTCGTGTGGCAGCGCACCGGCGGGAGACTAGAACGGCAGGGCGTCGATCACGACGGTACGATGCCGATGCGACGCGGGACGGCGGTTTTCGGAACGGAATCGCTCTACGAAACCCGCATGTGGCGCAATGCCAGCTTCCTGATCAGTACGTCAGTAGTGCGGCGGAATGTCCTGTCGCGGGTCGGGGGTGACGTCCAGCTGGGCGTCGGCGGACTGCGATTGTGACTGCATCTGTTGATAGACATGGCGCAGCTGCTGCTGCAGCGATTCGATCTGGCGCTGCTGTTCGAACACGGTGCGGTTCAGCGCATCGAGCATATCGTCCATCAGCGTGATGCGTGCCTCGAGGTCGTCGAGGCGTTCGGTGTTCCGTGGATCAGTCATGGGATGCATCCGGTGAATGTTGTCGGGCGAGCGCCCAGCCGATGTGTTCGCGCACCGTGGCCGACGGGTGATCGGCGCGGGCGGTCAGGGCGTCGCGGGCTGCGGCGGAACGGGGCGCGTTGCCCAGCGCCACTGCGATGTTGCGCAGCCAGCGCTCGTGACCGATGCGGCGGATCGCGCTGCCGGCGAGGCGGGCGTCGAATTCTGCTTCGCTCCACGCGAACAGCTCGGCGAGCGATGCACGGTCGAGCCCGTTGCGCACGGCGAAGTCAGGCTCCACCGCCAGTTGGGCGTGGCGGTTCCACGGACATACGAGCTGACAGTCGTCGCAGCCGTAGATGCGGTTGCCGATGGCCGGGCGCAGCGCTTCGGGGATGGCGCCGTCCAGTTCGATGGTGAGGTAGGACACGCACAGGCGCGCGTCCAGCTGATACGGCGCGACGATGGCGCCGGTCGGGCACACGTCGATGCAGCGTGTGCAGGTGCCGCAGTGATCGGCCTGCGGCGGGTCGGGCGGCAGCGGCAGATTGGTATACAGCTCGCCGAGGAAGAACAGCGAACCTGCGTCACGATGGATCAGCAGCGTGTGCTTGCCGCGCCAGCCCAGCGCCGCGCGGCGCGCGATCTCGACTTCCATGACCGGTGCGGAATCGGTGAAGGCGCGGTAGCCGAACGGGCCGACCAGCGCTTCGATGCGTTCGGCCAGCGCCTGCAGCCGGGCGCGCAGCACCTTGTGATAGTCGCGGCCGAGCGCGTAGCGGGAAACGTACCCGGCCTCGGGGTCGTCGAGCACGGCCTGCGCATCGGCAGCTTCGGATGGCGCGGGCCAGTAGGCCATGCGCACGCTGATGATCGAGGTAGTGCCCGGCACCAGTTCAGCCGGCCGGGCGCGCGTCGCGCCGTGGCGTTCCATATAGTGCATGTCGCCGTGACGACCGGCCGCCAGCCAGTCGATCAGCCGCGTTTCCGCTTCGCCCAGATCGACGCCGGCGAAGCCGACGGATGCAAAGCCGAGCTCGCGCCCCCAGTCGCGGATGCGCGCGGCCAGCTGTTCCGGCGTGGCGGGCAGGGTGTCGTTCATGCCGACGCTACGCCTTCCGCGATTGATAATGGAGTCCGTTCCGACTCTGCGTTGATTGTCATGTCTGCTTCCGACACTGCCTGTTTCAGCCTCGATCTTGCCGATACTGCCGCCACCGAAGAGCTTGGCGCCCTGCTGGCGCACGTTCTCAAGCCCGGATTGACCGTTTTTCTCGATGGCGATCTGGGCGCCGGCAAGACCACACTGGTGCGTGGCCTGCTGCGGGCGTTCGGGCATGCGGGAAAGGTGAAAAGCCCGACCTTCACATTGCTTGAATCTTATGCTATTTCTAGCTTAAACTTCCCCGTGTATCACTTTGATTTTTATCGATTCACACATCCGGATGAATTCATCGAAGCTGGGCTGGACGAATATTTCGGGCAAACCGGCGATGTTGCCGGCGTCTGTCTGGTCGAGTGGCCCGACAAGGCGGGCGGTCATCTGCCGCAGCCCGATCTGCGCATCGCACTCGCCGTGGTCGGCGAAGCGCGCCGCGCGCAGTTGTCCGCCGGCAGTGAAGGAGGGCGGGCATGTCTAGATACGCTGCGCGTCGCGGTGACCGGCCTGTCGAACCGTTCGGACAGGGCTTGAGCCGGCGCCGCTTTCTCGGATTTTCGGGCGCGTCGCTGCTGCTGTCGGTGAGTCCCCCCGGCCACGCGGCGCTGTCATCGCTGCTGGCCGTGCGTGTCTGGCCGGCGCTGGAATATACCCGCATCACGCTGGAATCACGCGCCGAGCTGAAGTTCTCGCATTTTCTGGTCAAGGATCCGGAACGTCTGGTCATCGATCTCGAAGGCCTCGAACTGAACAATGTGCTCGGCACGCTGCCGGGCAAGATTGCCGATTCCGACCCCTACATCAAGCTCATCCGTGCCGGCCGAAACAAGCCGGGCGTGGTGCGGCTCGTGATGGAGCTCAAGACCGAGGTGCAGCCGCAGGTGTTCACGCTGGCGCCGGTCGGGCAGTACGGCCATCGGCTGGTGATGGACGTGTATCCGCTGCAGCCGCTCGATCCGCTGATGCAGCTGGCGCGCCAGGGCGACATGATTCACCAGGGCGACAGCGCACCGGATGAACCGGACGCGCCGTCCCGCGCGCCGGAGGACAAGCCGGCGTCGCAGACCACTCAGCAGATGGCCCGGCGCGATGCCGAACCCGAGGTGCTGGCCAAGGCGGCCGAGCCCGACGTGAGCCGCCTGATCACCATCGTGCTCGATCCCGGGCATGGCGGCGAAGACCCGGGCGCCGTCGGCCGCGGCGGCAGCTACGAAAAGAACGTGACGCTGCAGGTGGCCCGGCGCCTGCGCGCCAAGATCGATGCCGAACCCGGCATGCGTGCCGTGATGACGCGCGATGCGGACTTCTTCGTGCCGCTCGGCACGCGCGTGGCCAAGGCGCGCAAGGTGCGCGCCGACCTGTTCGTATCGATCCATGCCGACGCTTTCGTGCGGCCGGATGCGCGCGGCAGTTCGGTATTCGTGCTGTCGGACAGCGGCGCCACGAGTTCCGCCGCACGCTGGCTGGCGCAGCGCGAGAATTCGGCCGACCTGATCGGCGGCGTCAATCTGGATGTGAAGGACCGCTACCTCGCGCGCACGCTGCTCGATCTGTCGCAGACCGCCACGATGAATGATTCGATGAAGCTCGGCCGCGCCGTACTGGGCGAACTCGGTGGCGTCAACACGCTGCACAAGCCGCATGTCGAACAGGCCGGTTTCGCGGTGCTCAAGGCACCCGACGTGCCGTCCATCCTGGTCGAAACCGCGTTCATCTCCAATCCGGAAGAAGAAAAGCGCCTGACCGACGACGTCTACCAGGACAAGCTGGCCGAAGCCATCATGCGCGGCATCCGCCGCTACCTGGCCAGGAATCCGCCGTTGTCCAAGTCGCGCATGGCGTCGCTCTGAGCGGTCTGCGCCGCAGATGCCTGCGCCATCGCGCGGTTCAGCGCTCGGGCTGACGCGACGCACAGACCACAAGTGGTGACGTATGTCTATTGGGGGAGCGATCCATTGATCGCGAACCGGTGCATCGCTCGGATACCTGCACATGGGCAACGTTCGCGTTCGCGATCAGTGGATCGCTTCTACCAAAACGGCACGTCATTTTTGAGGGTGGCGCGGCGATGCATTGCGGGGCTTCATCCCGCGACGTCATTCCGGCGGCGTCACGCCAGTCGGTGACGCGATTGAAAGTCACCCCGGTCTCGCAGGCGACGTGGTTTTTTTGTGGGATACAGTGATTGCGATGCGTTCTCTGAAACCTTGGTGCGACCGGAACAGAGCAGGTTGCATCGCAGGTAATCGCACCGTATTCAAGCCGCCAGCGCTGCTTGACTCACATCATGCGTGAAGGCCCCTCCGACTCTTAAAATGCCGCGCATGAGTCGATTTCATTTCCCCTTCTCCGATGAACGCGCCTGACGTGTCGGCCCTGCTGAACAAGGCCGACGCGTCTCTGCAGTGCTATCACTGCGGCCTGCCGGTCGACGGCGCAGTGCGTTATCGCGTGCGCATCGCCGGTACGGATCAACCCATGTGCTGTGCCGGTTGTGCCGCAGTGGCCGAGGCGATCAGTGGCGGCGGGCTGGAACAGTTCTACCGGCACCGCGATGCGCTGCCTGAAGCGACGCCCGAACCCGGCGGCGGGCGCGACCTGTCGGTCTACGACCTGCCGGAAGTGCAGACCGATTTCGTGCGCACCGTCGCTCACGCTGACTGCGCCGACGCGCGCGAGGCGCTGCTCATCATCGAAGGCATCCGGTGTGCGGCCTGCGTGTGGCTGAACGAACAGCATGTCGGTCGCCTTCCGGGCGTGCTGGTGCTCGACATCAATTACGCCACGCGACGCGCCCGCGTCGTATGGGACCCGGCACGCGTCAGCCTGTCGGCCATCCTGCAGGCGGTGGCCGACATCGGCTACCAGGCCTGGCCGAACGACCGCGCGCATGCGGAATCGGTGGCCCGCAACGAGCGGCGAGATGCGCTGTGGCGGCTTGCGGTCGCCGGTCTGGGCATGATGCAGGTGATGATGTATGCGTGGCCCGAGTACGTCGCCGGCGATCTCGAACTGCCTGACAGCATCGCCGCGCTGATGCGCTGGGCCAGCCTCATTCTCACCGTGCCGGTCGTGCTGTATTCCGCGGCCCCCTTCTTCTCGCGTGCCTGGCGCGACCTCGCTGCGCGCCGCGTCGGCATGGACCTGCCGGTCGCACTTGGCGTGGGCAGTGCGTTCGCCGCCAGCCTGTGGGCGACCGTGACGCGCTCCGGCGAGGTGTATTTCGATTCGGTCACGATGTTCGTCTTCCTGCTGCTGGCCGGGCGTTATCTCGAAATGCTGGCGCGCCAGCGCGCGGTGCGCGGGGTGGAAGATCTGGCGCAGGCGATGCCGGCGATGGCTCGGCGCTTCACCGACTGGCCGGCGGCGCAGACCGAAGCCGTCCCGGTGGTGCGCCTGGCGGTGGGCGATCACGTCGTCGTCGCGGCGGGTGAGGCGATTCCGGCGGACGGGCGGCTGGTGGATGGCCGCAGCGAATTCGACGAAAGCCTGCTCACCGGCGAATCGAAGCCACAGGCGCGGCAGGCGGGCGACCGGGTGGTCGGCGGCAGCATGAATCTCGCGTCGCCGGTGGTGCTGCAGGTGGAACAGGTGGGCGAGGCCACACGGCTGGCGGCGATCCGCCGGCTGATCGGGCGCGCTTCGGCCAGCCGGCCGGAAGTGGTGCAGTTCGCTGACCGCATTGCGCTGCACTTCGTGTCAGCGCTGATCGTGCTGGCCTGCGTGACCGCCGGCGTGTGGCTGTGGATCGATCCGGACCGGGCGCTGTGGGTGTTCGTGGCGGTGCTGGTGGTGAGTTGCCCGTGTGCGCTGTCGCTGGCCACGCCGGCCGCGCTGACCGTGGCAACCGGTGTACTGTCGCGCAGCGGGCTGCTGGTCGCGCGCGCCCATGCCATCGAAACCCTGGCCCGCGTCACGCACGTGGTGTTCGACAAGACCGGCACGCTGACCACCGGCGACATGCACGTGCAGCGCACCGAGACCTTGCGCGAAATCGACTCGATCGATGCGCTGGCACTGGCCGCCGCGCTGGAAACGCATTCGACGCATCCGATCGCGCGTGCGCTGCGTCAGGCTTCGACGGCGCCGTCCCTGCCCACGGTAGAGGCGCTGGAAGCGGTCACCGGCCAGGGTGTGAAGGCGATGCTCGGCGGGCATGCCGTGCGTCTGGGCTGTGCTGAATTCGTCTGTGCCGTCGCCGGCGTCGCCGCGCCGGAAACGCCGGCGGACAACGCGACGCCGGTGTGGCTGGGCGACGAAAATGGCCTGATCGCACGTTTCGATCTGACCGATACGGTACGTACCGGTGCAGCCGCGCTGCTGGCGCGGCTGCGTGAACGCGGCATCGCGGTGACGCTGCTGTCCGGCGACGCACCTGCGCCGGTGCGGGCGCTGGCCGGCGAATTGGGCATCGAGGACGCACATGCGCGCATGAGTCCGGAGGGCAAGCGCGCTTTCATCGAAAGACTGCAGTCCGGCGGCGCCGTGGTGGCGATGCTGGGCGACGGCGTCAACGACGCGCCGGTGCTGGCGCAGGCGCAGGTGTCGGTCGCCATGGGCAGCGGTACCGAACTGGCGCGTGCGCAGGGCGATCTGGTGCTGCTGTCGTCCGGCTTCGATGCGCTGACGCGCGGCTTCGACACCGCGCAGGCGACGCTGGCCGTGGTGCGGCAGAACCTGCGCTGGGCGTTTGCCTACAATCTGCTGGCCATTCCGCCCGCCATGCTGGGCTGGATCACGCCCTGGATGGCCGGCATCGGCATGTCGGTCAGTTCGCTGGTGGTGGTACTCAACGCGCTGCGTCTGCAGCGCCGGGGAAACAGATGACGGACGTACGCTGATGGACATCCTGTGGCTGCTGGTGCCGCTGTCGGTGCTGATCGCGCTGGGCATCGGCGCGATTTTCGTATGGTCGGCGCGCAGCGGGCAGTTCGACGATCTTGAAGGGCCGGCGCACCGCGTGATGATGGACGACGACCGCGCGCCGGCTGCGCTGCCCGACAGTAAAGCGGCCGGGCGAGATTAGACATGATTCTGCGAGCATCCGCACGGCGGTCATTGCGATGACCCCGAACCGTCTGCCGTGCCGCGCAGGCGGGGCCGCGCGCGGCTATCATGCGCGCAGCCACAACTGAAACCGCGCTGAAACCGCGTTCCATCCAATGTCCGTTCATCAAGCCGCCGATGCCTGGCATGCAGCGGCGCTCTTCATGCCGGCCGCACTGCGCGGCTGGCTTACCGACCCCCATTCGCTGACCTCACGCATCCGGGCGCGCTGCCGGCATTTTTCCGTGCAGCCGCTGCGTCAGTGTGTCGGCCGGGCGGAGCGCGACGAGTGGTCGCTGCTCGGCTGCGGTACGCCGCGCCGGGTGCGCGTGCGCGAGGTGCTGCTGTGCGCCGACGGTCAGCCTGTCGTGTTCGCGCACAGCGTGGTGCGGCTGGGCGATGTCAGCGGTGCATGGCGGCTGTTCGCCGGCATCGGCACCCGGCCGCTGGGCGAAGCGCTGTTCGCCGACGCGCGCATCGCGCGTTCCGCGCTTTCCGTGCGCCGGCTCGATGTGCATCATCCGCTGTTCCGGCGTGTGCGCGCGGCAGGCATCGACGCAAGTTCGCCACTGTGGGCGCGCCGCTCGCTGTTCATGCGCGCCGGTCGACCGCTGCTGGTCACCGAAGTGTTCCTGCCCGCGATATCGGGCCTTGCACCCTGACCGGAGTCCGCACCATGAACCTGCTGGCACGTCTGAATGCCTACGAACGACTGATGCGGCTGGACAAGCCGATCGGCATTCTGCTGCTCGCCTGGCCCACGCTGTGGGCGCTGTGGGTGAGCGGCGGCGGCAAGCCGTCGTTCTTCATCGTGTGGATCTTCATGCTGGGCACCGTGCTGATGCGCAGCGCCGGCTGCGTCATCAACGACTACGCCGACCGCAATTTCGACGGCCACGTCGAACGCACCCGCAAGCGGCCACTGGTGACCGGCGAGGTCGGCACGCGCGAGGCGCTGCTGCTGGCGGCGGGCCTGGCACTGTTTGCCTTCGTGCTCATCCTGCCGCTGCACCGTCTGGTCATCGTGCTGTCGTTCGGCGCACTCTTTCTTGCCGCGAGCTACCCGTTCACCAAGCGGTTTCTTGCGATACCCCAGGCCTGGCTGGGCGTGGCGTTCGGCTTCGGCATTCCGATGGCCTACGCCGCCCAGTTGTACACGGTGCCGCACGAGGCCTGGCTGCTGCTCGCCGCCAACGTGTTCTGGGCGGTCGCCTACGACACCGAATATGCGATGGTCGATCGCGAGGACGATCTGAAGATAGGCATACGCACCTCGGCGATCACCTTCGGCCGCTGCGACGTGGCGGCCGTGATGGCCTGCTACGCCCTCACGCTTGCGCTGCTTGCCCTCTATGGCCGCCTGGAAAATCTCGGTCTGCCCTTCTACGCCGGGTTGCTGGTGGCGACCGGCATTGCGCTGTATCACTACACGCTGATCCGCACGCGCGACCGCGCGCGCTGCTTCCGCGCCTTCCTGCACAACAACTGGCTCGGTGCTGCGGTATTCGCCGGCATCGTGGCGGACTACGCGCTGCGCTGACGGGCATCGCACAAGCTTGTCCGTCTGCCGGCGTTCACCCGGCATCAATATCCGGCACCGGGAACACGGCATGAAGAAAATCGCAGCAGTCTGTCTGGCACTGGGCGTGCTGTTGTGCGCCATCGACAGTCATGCCGGCCCGCTGCGCGAGCGCATCGAACAGCGCCGCGCGGACCGCGAACTCGAAGGCGAGGATGCCGCGCCGCGCCGTGGCGCGCTGCCGGCCGGGGCTCGCCTCCTGCGCGATGTAGCGTATGGCGATGATCGGAACCAGCGCATGGATGTCTACATTCCCGCGGATGTCCGCGCTGCACCGGTGCTGTTCCTCGTGCATGGTGGCGGCTGGCGCCGCGGCGACAAGGCTCACGGACGGCTGGTCGACAACAAGCTCGCCCACTGGCTGCCGGCCGGATTCATCGTCGTGTCGATCAACTACCGCATGCTGCCTCAAGCCGACGTACTCACCCAGCGCGACGATGTCGTCAAAGCACTGGCAAAGGCGCAGTCGCTCGCGCCGTCATGGGGTGGCGATGCGGCGCGCTTCGTGCTGATGGGCCACTCGGCCGGCGCGCATCTGGTGGCGCTGGTGGCCTCCGCCCCGCGTGATGCCCGCATTGCGCGCCCGTGGCTGGGCAGCGTGCTCCTCGACAGTGGTGCGCTCGACGTCGAGCGGCTGATGAACGAGCGCCATCACGGGCTGTTCGACGATGCGTTCGGGAAGAATCCGGCGTTCTGGATCGCCACCTCGCCGATACGCCGGCTCGCCGCGCCGACCCCGCCCTGGCTGGCGGTGTGTTCGAGCCGGCGCAGGCAGGCCTGTGACCAGGTCGGCGCATTCGCGCATGAGGTGAGGGCGACCGGGGGGCGCATCGAAGAGCTGCCGATGGATCTGTCACACGGTGACGTCAACCAGGAACTGGGTGCCGACGCTGCATACACGCAGCGTGTCGATGACTTCCTGCGAGGCGTCGGCGCGCTGAACAACCGGCCATGAAAAAGGCCGGCACGCCGAGGCGTGCCGGCCGGTGAAGCGATGCTGTCCCTGCGCACGCAAGGGCATGACGACAGGGTCAGAAGCGACGGCCCTTGCGCCAGTTGCCGCGGATCACCAGGGTCAGGCCCGGGCTCTGCAGGCTGACGAACATGAAGCGGCCGTCATGCGAGAAACAGGCGCCGGCGAACTCGGAGCCGTTCAGCAGGTTGATGGCTACTTCGTACAGTTCGCCGTCCAGGCCGACCCCTACCACCTTCTCCACACCCGAGCCGTCTTCGCACACGTACAGACGACCGTCCGGGCCGACCGTGATGTTGTCCGGTGCGGCCAGCAGGAAGCCGCCGTTGTCGGCATACCGCCCGCCGGTGTCGGCGACGGATTCGACGAACAGCGTGACCGTGCCTTCGGCGGGGTCGTACGCGAAGATCTGACCGCGGCCGGCGTTGCCGCCGTTGCTGCACACGAAATAGACCTTGCCGTTGCCCCACCAGCAGCCTTCGCCGCGCGTGAAGCGGGCGGCGCCCTTCGCCTGGCCCTGAGCGCGGTTCGACGCGCCCGCCGATTCGCTGTCCGGATCGGCCACTTCGATGCTGACCCAGTCGGTTGCGAGCGGCTTGAACAGGAACTGCTGGAAGTCCCTGGCGGTGTTGACGCCCGGCATGTCGATGATGCGCAGGGCTTCGAGCACGCCGCCAGAGCGCAGATCGCCATAGACGTTCGGACGGAAGCGGTACAGCAGGCTGTCGCCACGGTCTTCGGTCAGATAGACGTAGCCGGTCGACGGATCCACTGCGGCCGCTTCGTGGTTGCGACGACCCATTTCGCGGATCGGTTCGATCGAGCCTTCGCCGTCGGCCGGCACTTCGAACACATAGCCGTGACGGATGGAAGCGGAGCCTGCGCTGATCGTGTTGAAGGTCTCTTCGCAGCTCAGCCAGGTGTTCCACGGCGTCAGACCGCCGGCGCAGTTGCGCGTCGTGCCGGCCAGCGAACCGACGTGGCTGACCAGCTTGCCCTGATTGTCGAGCACCAGCGTGGTCGTGCCGCCGGCTTGCGTCGGATCGTAGGTCGCGCCGCTGGGCGTGATGCAGCGCAGGCCACTTGAACCTGTCGTGCCCATTTCGTGGTTGCGCACCAGGATGGTGCCGCCGGTCGGGCTGCGGAATGCCGCCATGCCGTCGTGGTTCGAAGGCACGAGGTTGCCGTCGCTCAGCGTGTCGCCAGTAAAGGAAACGGCCCAGTATTCGAAGCCATCGGGCAGCGACAGAATTTCCTTGTTGCGCAGGTCGCCGATCAGCGGATTGTTCAGTTCATCGGTGTTCAGCGGCAGCTTAGGCGTCAGCGGACCGAAGCCGGCACCGAAAGCCGGCTCGCCCTTCGGGCTTGCGGCGGAAACCTGGGCGGCCTGCATGGCCAGCAGCGGGGCGATGGTCAGCCCAGCACCACCAGCGCCGAACGTCGACATGAAGCGGCGGCGGGATTCGATGTTTGTATCGCTCATGGGGTTGTTCTCCTGTTGTGTTTCGAAGCATTCACTGTCGCCTGCAGCCGTTGGTCGGCATCAGGCTGGACATACCTGACGGCGCCGGATGCGGGGCACGCCGAGGAGGGGCGAGTTTCGTTAACGCTTGTTAATGATTGATGGCACTCGTGTGAAAGGTTCGGCGTTCGGGTGCCTAAGCGAATTCCGTCGGCGTCCGTGGCGGGCAGCACCGCGTTGATGCCGACAGCCCGGGCCGGAGTGGCGAACCCCGGCGCGTTGCGCCTCTCGCGCCGCGCAGGCGTTAAGCCTGCTGTGGCTGCACGAGGTGCGCATAGGTGGGCGCACAGGCAGAATACGCGCCATGAAAAATCTCGAATTGCGCAATCACAGGTCCGGCCGCCAGACGTGTCGTCGGCGCTGGCTCGGCACTTCGAGCAGGACGGCTGCGATCGTGCGCGGCGCGTGCGCTGAACCCGGACTGCAGATGCGCCATTCCGGTTTGTGCTTCGCGGCCTTTCCTTGCCGGTTCACCGTCACGCTCGGTGCGCGGCGTGCCGCTGCATGACTACGGCGCCTCATGCAGCGCCGCAAGGTGTGGCGGTCGAATTCGTCGCTGCGGATGGCTATCCGCTCAAGGGTCGGCACTGGGCCGTGGCGAACGATGACGCTCGTCGTCCGGCCGTGGTGCTGTGTGCCGCGACCGGTGTGGCGGCGCGCTACTACGGCCGCTATGCGGCATGGCTGGCGTCGCACGGCATGCCGGTGCTCACCTTCGATTACCGCGGCATCGGCGCGAGCCGCTACGGCAGTCTGCGTGGGTTGCGCGCCACCAAGCACGACTGGGGCGCACTCGACACCGATGCAGCGATCCGGCAGCTGGCGGCGCTGTATCCGCAGCGCACGCGGGTCGGCGTCGGTCACAGCATCGGCGGCTTCTGTCTCGGGCTGGCGCCGTCGAATGCGCTGCTGTCACGGCTCCTGCTGGTCGGTTCGCAATACGCCTACTGGCCGGATTACGCGCCGGCGCACCGCTTCGGATACTTCATGCGCTGGCACGTGCTGATGCCGCTGCTCGCGGCGACGCTCGGCTACTTTCCCGGAAAACGCCTCGGCTGGCTCGAGGATCTGCCGCGCGGTGTCGCGCTTGAATGGGGGCTGCGGTTGTGGCCGGAGTTCGACCGGCTGTACCGCTGGTTGCCCGGCGCACCGGGCGAACACGACGGCAGTACCGCACGGGCGGCGTTTGCCGCCTTTCCGGGCGATGTGCTCGCCTGCGCGGCGGCCGACGATCCCTACGCCACGCCGGCGGCGATGCAGCGTCTGCTCGACTGGTTCTCGACTGCGAAAACCCATCGGGTGCAGTTTCTGCCCGCGCGCTTCGGTCTCACCGAAATCGGCCACTTCGCGCCATTCCACTCTGACATGCAGCACACGCTGTGGCCGCTGAGCCTGCGCTGGCTCAGGGGACGGGACGCACGCCTGCCGGGTGACCGGACGGTCTCCGGGTGTGTGTGTCAGGCAGTTTGATCGCCGCGCGGTGGGGGGCCGAGCACGGTCAGTTCGGCCTCTTCGTCGGGGGAATACAGGCGCGAGCGGGTGAGGAAGCGGATACCCTCCGGTGATTCGATCGAAAAGCCCGAGCCGCGACCGGGCACGACATCGATGATGAGATGGGTGTGCTGCCAGTATTCGAACTGCGACGCGCTCATGCAGAACGGCGCGCCGCCGATCTCGCCCAGACGCACGTCGGAACTGCCCAGCACGAATTCGCCGAGCGGGTAGCACATCGGCGCGCTGCCGTCGCAGCAGCCGCCCGACTGGTGAAACATCA
>JAGNYW010000057.1 GCA_017984755.1 Methyloversatilis sp. | reverse complement strand
ACGCCGGCCAGCTTGCGCGGGTCGCCGTCCTCGCGCGACTGCACGTAGGCTTCGAAGCCACCGGCCGAACCCAGGCCCTGGATCGGCGGCGGATTGAAGATGAGCCCCATGCCGTCAGTCAGCTTCATGCCTTCGGCGGAAATGCGGGCGCGCAGATCATCCGCCGTCGTGGTGCGCTGATCCCACGGCTTGAGCACGACGAAGGTGGTGGCCACGCTGGCGCGGTTGTTGCCCGTGATGAAATCCATGCCGCGCGCCATGAAGATGTTCTCCACCGCGGAGTCTTCGCTGATGGCACCCCGAAGCTTCTCGAAAGACGCCTCGGTACGTTGCGCCGACGCGCCGTCCGGCAGCGTGACGAAGCCGAACAGATAACCCTGGTCTTCCGACGGCACGAACGCACCGGGTACGACGCGGAACATGAAGCCGGCGCCGGAGAACAGCACCAGCACCATGAGCAGCGCAACGAAGCGGTGGCGCAGCGTGAAGCCGACCGTCCCCGTGTAAAGCCGCGTGAGCCATGCAAAGCCGGTGTTGAACGGACGGAAGAACTTCACTTCGCCTTCATGTTCCTTCAACAGCAGCGCACACAGGGCCGGCGTGAGCGTCAGCGCGACGATGCCGGAAATGGTGACCGATACGGCCACGGTCGCCGCGAACTGCTGATAGAGCTTGCCGGCGATGCCGCCGAGAAAGGCCACCGGCACGAACACCGCGACGAGCACGAGCACCATGGCGACCAGAGCGCCCGACACTTCGCCCATCGCCACGATCGCAGCCTCCTTCGGCGAGCGGCCGAATTCGCGCATCTGCCGTTCGACGTTCTCCAGCACCACGATGGCATCGTCGACCACGATGCCGATCGACAGCACCATGGCGAACAGCGTGAGCGTGTTGATCGAGAATCCGAACAGCCAGAGGCCGGCGAAGGTGCCGACCAGCGACACCGGCACGGCGATCAGCGGGATGAGCGTGGCGCGCCAGTGCTGCAGGAACACCCACACCACGAGCACCACCAGCACGGTGGCTTCGAGCAGTGTCTTCACCACTTCCTTGATCGATGCCCGGATGAAGCGCGTGGTGTCGTTGGGGATGATGAATTCGAGGCCGGCCGGCAGACGCTTCGACAGCTCGTCGAGCTTGGCACGCACCTGTTCGGAGGCCTGCAGCGCGTTGGCGCCGGACTGCAGATAAATACCCATCGCGGCGACCGACACCCCGTTCACCTTGGTCGTGCGGTCGTAGTTTTCAGCGCCGAGTTCGACGCGCGCAACATCCTTCAACCGCACGACACCGGAGGGTCCGTCGGCGCGCAGGATGATGTTCTCGAATTCCGGGATGGTGAGCAGCCGCCCCTTGGCGCTCACCGTATAGGTGAGCTGCTGTCCGGTGATCGCTGGCTCCTGGCCGATGCGTCCGGCCGCATTCTGCGCGTTCTGCACCCGGATCGCGGCCGCCACGTCCGACGTCGTGATGCCGAGACGCGCCATCACGTCCGGCTTGAGCCAGACGCGCATCGCGTACTGCGCATCGAACGCGATCGCGTCGCCGATGCCGGGCAACCGGCGCAGATCGTCGAGCACGTTGACGGCCAGATAGTTGGTCAGGAACAGCGTGTCGCGCTGACCGTCGGACGACTTCAGCGCGGCGATCATGAGCAGGTCGTTCGAACGCTTGCGCACCACAAGACCGCTGCGCCGCACGTCTTCGGGCAGGCGCGACTCGGCCACCGATATGCGGTTGTTGACGGCGATCAGCGCGGTATCGGGGTCGGTACCGACCTCGAACGTCAGCGTGATGGCCACCGTGCCGTTCGAGGTCGAAGTCGAGTTGAAGTAGAGCAGACCTTCGACGCCCGACAACTGCTCCTCGATCGGTGCCGCCACGGTGCGCGCCAGGGTTTCTGCATTGGCGCCCGGATAGGTGGCGGTGACGATGACGGTCGGCGGCGAGATTTCCGGGTATTGCGCGATCGGCAGCGACAGCGACGCGACCAGTCCGGCAATCATGATCACGATCGAAATGACGCCCGAAAAGATCGGGCGATTGATGAAGAAGCGGGCCATGTCTGCGCGCTCCGTCAGGTCTTGGGCGGTGCGTTGGCCGGCGTTTCGCCGGCTGCACGCGGCGCCACCGTGGCGCCCGGCCGCAGCTTGATGAGATTGTCGACGATGACCTGCTCACCGGGCTCGAGCCCGGCGGTCACCACCCAGTTCCTGTCCTGCCAGTCACCGAGCTTGACCGGCCGCGGCGTCACCTTGTTGTCGGGACCGACCAGCATCAGGACCGGTCCGCCCTCGGTCTGCGTGACGGCCGACTGCGGCACCAGGAAGACATTGTCCTGCTCGCCGATCAGCACCCTCGCACGCACGAACTGGCCGGGCAGGATGCGCGCGTCGGCGTTGGCGAATTCGGCGCGCATTTCCAGTGTGCCCAGCGTGGGGTCGATGCGGCTGGCCGCGAAATTGATGACCCCCCGTACCGGGTGGATCGAACCATCCGGCAGTTGCAGTTCGACCTCGCGCAGGCTGCGCACGGCGGCGCGACCGCCCGGCAGCCGCAGCAGATCGCCATCGGACAGGCTGAAGCGGATCCAGATCGGATTGATCTGGGCGATCGATGTGAGCAGGCTCTCGGTACCGGCATTCACCAGCGAACCTTCGGAGCGGTGCGCCCGACCCGACATGCCGGCAACCGGCGCCGTCACGTTGGTGTAGGACAGATCCAGTTCCGCCTGGCGCACGGCCGCCTGAGCCGACCTGACCGCAGCCGCCGACACCGCGCTGGCGGACACCGTGTCGTCGAATTCCTTCTGACTGATCGCACGCTCGGTCACGAGGCCGCGCAGACGCTGCAGCTCGCGCGCCGTCTGCGCATCGAGCGCCTGAGCCTCGGCGAGACGGGCCGTCGCCTGTGCCAGCGCGATTTCGAAGGGTGCGCGTTCGATGCGGAACAGCGCCTGCCCCGCCTTGACCGGCTCACCCTCGTTGTAGAAGCGCTTCTCGAGGATGCCGGTCACGCGCGCCCTGACTTCGACCTCGCGGGCACCCTCCGCCTGGGCTACGGCCTCGATCATCAGCGGCGCACGCGTGCTTTCGGCACGCATCACCGTAACGGGAACGGCAGGCGGGGCGGAGGCATTGGCCGCGGGATTGTCCTGCGAGCACCCGACGACCAGCGCCGCAGCCAGCAGCAGCGGGAGGCGGAACATGAGCGACGGGGAAGGTGCGTGATGGGTCGAACGGCACTGCAGGGACGCTGGGCGGACGGACATCTGTACGCTCTCCAAGACTCGGCCTGCAATTATATACACGCACGAATGTTTGTAAGGAGGTTTGTCAGTGACGCGTCGTCGGAAGATGCCGACACGCCAGGCTGAACGGGGTCACGCGCCCGGAGCGACACTTTCGCCGCCCGCCGCATCAACCGGTGTCGACACGGCATCGGGCACGACGTTCTCGACCAGACCCTGAATGCGCCGGCGCACCAGGTTGATGTGCGCGCGCAGCTGGTAGTGGTAATCGGAATGCGACAGCGGTACGGCAATGCGGCTCACCGCGGCATCGATACGCTCGAGATCATCGAGCAGATCGGCGCGGGAGCGCGGCGCTTCATCCTGCATCGCCTGACGCTCGAGATCCTTCAGTTCGCCGTACCAGCGATACAGCTTGCTGCGCACGCGCCATACATACAACTGCGGCAGGATTCGGAACAGCGGTACTGCCAGGGCAAGCAGCGGCACCAGCAGGACGATCATGCGGTCGAGCAGGTTGGCGATCGAAAACGGCAGGTAGCGCTGCAGGAAGGGGGGGCCCACTTCGTAGAAGCGCGCCGCCCTGGGATGCAGCTCGAAGTCGCCGCCGTCCGCCTTCGGAAATTCGCCCGGACGCTGAAATACGGTGGCTTCGGCATGCGCCGGCTTCATGGCGCCGAGCATCAGGTCGATCAGCGCCGGGTGCGTATCCTCGCGCGCCACGACGTAGGCATGCGTGGCGACCAGCGAAATATCACGCGGCGGAATGTCTCGCACGAAGTCGATGGCGCCGCGCGGCAGCGTCAGCATGTCCAGGTGCGTAAACCTGCGCACATAGGCCGGCGCCTGCGCCAGACTCATCAGCGAAATGCCCTCGGAATACATGAGCGACCACACGCTGGCCGAATTGACCGCGCCGACCACCACCAGCGCGTCGATCCGACGCTCCAGCAGTGCCGCCATGCCTGCCGTGCCACCGAGCGGCTTGAGCAGCCGGGGCTGATCGGTCATCGCGTGCGCACCCAGCAGTTGCAGCGCGAGATGGCGCGTACCGCTTCCTTCTGCACCGATGCCGATGCGCATGCCCTTGAGCTGATCGAGCCGTTCCAGACCAGGGCGCCCGCGATAGAAAACCCAGACCGGTTCGTAGTACGCGGCACCGAGCGACAGCATGCCGGGTGGCCGCGTTTCCGCACTGCCGCCCTGAATGAAGGCAAAATCAACCGCCTGCGCCGGATCGGAAATTCGCTGCAGGTTTTCGATTGATCCCGCACTCGACAGCAGATTCACCCCGACGCCGAACGGCTCGATGAGCGGCTTGTAGCGGGCGCAGAAGGTTTCATAGGCCGAGCCCTCGGCGCCGCAGGAAATGGTGGTCTGACCGGGCGGCGCCGGCTTGATGTAGCGCGCCGCAAACCAGAATCCGGCTGCGATGATCAGCAGCACCGGTATGGTCAGTGCAAACATGTCGCGGAAGGACAACTGGCGCAGCCAGTTGCGTATCGCCGAAGCGCGGAGCTGGTAGGGCTGTTGTTTCATTTTTGTGGCGAATCGTGGCAGGACCGCGCCCTTTCCTAAAGTCAGTGGGACAGGCACCCGTTATACGTAAACCTTGACTTGTACGAAAACCGTCGATGACCGGCTTGTTCTGCCCCACACATTTCCAGCCCGCGGAGCGCGCACCATGCAGGTAGTGGTGATCGACGATGCGCAGGTCAACCTGGTTCTCATGTCGGCCCTGCTCGGCAAGTTGCCTGACTGCGACGCCACCTGCTTCCTGTCACCGGCCGAGGCGCTGGCGCATTGCCTGCACGAGGACCCCGACCTGATCATCGTGGATTACATGATGCCTGACATGGATGGCATCGAGTTCATCCAGCAGTTCCGCGCCAACCCCGGACGAACCCAGACGCCATTGCTGATGGTTACTGCCGACCACGAGCGCGAGGTGCGTTATCGCGCACTCGAATCGGGTGCCAACGATTTCCTGACCAAACCGCTCGACCGCATCGAATTCGCGTCGCGTGTGAAGAACATGCTGTCGCTGCGCCGCGGCCAGGTAGCCCTGGCGAATCACGCGCGTACGCTGGCCGAAGAAGTTCGCCGCGCGACAGCAGAAATTTTCGAGCGCGAGCGCGAGACACTGAACAAGCTGGCCCGCGCCGCCGAATTCCGCGACCCGGAAACAGGTGCACACATCCTGCGCATGGCGCATTTCTCCGCACTCATTGCGCGCAAAATGGGGCTGGACGAAGACATGCAGAAGGCATTGCTGATCGCGGCACCGATGCACGACGTGGGCAAACTGGGGACGCCTGATCACATCCTGCTCAAACCGGGAAAGCTGGACGCCGACGAATTCACGATCATGAAGACGCACGCGTCGATCGGCTATGAAATCCTCAAGGATTCGGCATCCCCCTACATGCAGCTTGCCGCGACAATAGCGCTCAGCCATCACGAGAAATTCGACGGTTCAGGCTATCCGCAGGCACTGGCGGGTGAAGACATCCCGCTGGTCGGCCGCATCGTCGCCGTGGCCGACGTGTTCGACGCCTTGACGTCATCCCGGCCCTACAAGACCGCCTGGAACATCGACCGGGCACGCAACTTCCTCGTGGAAGGCCGCGGCGCGCATTTCGATGCGCGCTGCGTCGACGCACTGCTCGGCTGCTGGGACGAAGTGCTCGACATACGCGCCCGGTTTCAGGACTAGCGATGACTGCGACTCAAGCAGTGCTGCTTCCCCGGAACCTGCTGCAGCGCATACGGGCGCTGTTCACGCTTGTGTTCATCATCGGCATGGCCGGAAACGCCTTCTATACAGCCCACGAACAGTCGACGGAAACCCTGCGTCAGCTGGAAAGCAACGCCCTGGCGGAAACACGGATCATCAGTGCTCGTCTGGAGCCGTCGGCTACGCTCGCCGACGATCCCGACAAGGCACTGCTCGCGCATGCTCCCGCCACCATGCAGCTAGTGAGCGCGGCGCTCGTGAGTCGTGAAGGGATCGTGCTGTCGTCGCTGGACCGCACCAGCCGAAACGTGTGGCAGACGGCGAACACCGATGCAGGCGGCCTGGCTGCAATCAAGGTACCCGCCGATTTGCATGCTGAGGTTAAAACGCTCAGCCAGACTGCGAGCACACCCGACGCAAACGGACGAAGGGTCATCGTCAGTTGGGTTCCTGTATTCGGTCCTGAGGCCGTCGTATGGCTACGCACTGAAAAAGATACCCAGGCGGCAGACGAAGTCTGGCAACACATTCTTTCGGACAGCCTGCTGCACGGACTGATTTCAATGCTGGTCGCCATAGTTTCCCTGCATATGCTTCTGAGGCGGCCGCTTGCAGGGCTGCAACAGTGCACTGAATTCGCCGAACGGCTGGATCATTCGATGGGTAACACGCTGCCGCCCGGCACCGGCTCACTCGAGACCGACCGCCTGACCGCTGCGTTGAACTGGGCGTCGCTCAGTCTTTACGACCAACGCAGCGCGTTGATCGAGAGCGAAGCTCGAACCGGCACCATCCTGAGTGCAGCGATCGACGGCGTGATCACGTTCGACTGCTTCGGCAACGTCATAGAATTCAATCCTGCAGCGGCACACATGCTTGGATGGACCACGGCGGAGGCCATGCAGCGCCCGGTCATCGAATTGCTGGTCGCGCCCGAGGAGCGCGACCCCGGGCAGGCGGATCTTCTGCAATGGCTGGGTCAGCGTTTCGACACGGTGATCGGTCATCAACTCGAGATCGAGATCACCCGTCGCGATGGCATGCACTTCCCTGCAGAACTGGCCATCACTTCGACCCAGATGAAGGGACGTGCGCTGTTCACTGCATTCGTATCTGACATCAGCGAACGCAAGGCCGCCCAGGAGCAGATGATGCAGGCTCGGGATGCCGCAGAGACCGCAAACCGCGCGAAGAGCGACTTCCTGGCAAACATGAGCCACGAAATCCGTACGCCGATGAACGCGATCATCGGCATGACCGAACTGGCGCTCGATACGGAGCTGACCGAAGTACAACGCGAGTATCTCGGTCTCGTTCAACAGTCGTCGGAAACGCTGCTGACGCTGATCGACGACATCCTCGATTTTTCGAAGATCGAGGCCGGTCATCTCGATTTCGAGCAGATTCCCTTCAGCATGAGGGACGTTGTCGACAGCGTTGTGCGAACACTGAAACCCAAGCCCGGAAAACCGGTAGCGCTGACATGCCGCGTCGACCCGAACGTGGCCGACAGCGTGATCGGCGACCCGACGCGCCTGCGCCAGATTCTGGTCAATCTCGTGTCGAACGCCCTCAAGTTCACGGAATGCGGCACGGTCGAAATATCGGTATCTCAGGAAGAACAGTGTCCTGAGGCACAGACGCTGCGCTTTGCCATCCGGGATACCGGCATCGGCATCCCGAGCGACAAGCAGACACTGATTTTCGACGCCTTTTCGCAGGCGGATACCTCGACCACCCGCAAGTTCGGCGGCACCGGACTCGGACTTGCGATCTGCCGCCGACTGGTTCAGCGCATGGAGGGCACGATCGGCGTCACGAGCCAACCGGGCGTCGGCTCGACCTTTCATTTCACTGCCCGCCTGCGCCGGACAGACAGCGGCACCCTCGGCAATCTCGCCGCCGACACGCTCGAAGGCCTGCCGGTGCTCGTGATCGACCCGGATCCGGAGTCGCGCCGACAGCTGGCGGCGCAACTCGCGCAGTGGCATACCTCACCCCGATTCTGCGAACGGCTGGACGAAGGCATCGAGGCCATCCTCTCCGCAGACGAGGAAGGGCGCCGTTTTCGCGCGCTGCTGGTCGACTTCTCCCTGGCTGCCCAGGACAACTGGGCACTTGTGCAGATGTTCAGTGGCGAGCACGCGTCGGCTTTGCCCGTGATCGTCCTGTCCGACAGAGAGTGCGACCTGCCCGACGGCGCGAGCGGCGTCGTGAGCCGCCCTGCAGAGGCATCGGCGCTGCTCACGGTGCTGATTACGGCCGTCGGCGCGAACGACAGTCCGCGAATGCAAACGCCACGTCGCCGCGCACCCGATGCACCTGATCAGGGCGCGCTGCGCGTGCTGCTGGCCGAAGACAATCCCGTGAACCAGACCCTGGCCGTGCGCATGCTCGAACGTATGGGGCACGAGGTGGACGTGGCCGGCAACGGTCTGGAAGCAGTCGAAATGGCAGCTGGAAAGCGCTTCGACGTCATTCTGATGGACATACAGATGCCGCAGATGGGCGGCTTTGACGCGACGCAGCACATCCGGGCGCAGGATGGCCAGCGCCACACTCCCATCATTGCCATGACCGCACACGCGATGGCCGGAGACCGCGAACGCTGTTTCGCGGCGGGCATGGACGGCTACGTGTCGAAGCCAATCCGCGTTCCCGAGCTTCTGCGTGCGCTCGGTGAAAGCCAGCAGAAACAAGGTGCGGTGCCGGCGACCGGCACACTGCGCGCGACACCCGAAGGGTCGCGCTTCGACCGCCCTTTCATGCTCGGCAATCTCGAAGCCGATGAGGAACTGATGCGGGAAATCATGCGTATCTTCCTGCGTGACTATCAGGCAGGTCTGGACGGGTTGTCCGACGCGCTGAAGCACGCCGACCGAGTGGAAGTCAGTGCGCGTGCCCATGCCCTCAGGGGCATGGTGCGCAACTTCGGTGCCACCCGGGCGGCCGGTCTTGCCGCGCAACTCGAACGCAGGAACGGACCGGACATGACCGGCCCGGAACTGCTCACATTGTTTTCAGAGCTTTCCGGGGAAATTCAGGCTCTGGCCGACGAACTGCGTGCGGAACAGAAAATCGCGCTGCAGGTGGCCTGACGATCAGGCACGCACCCGACCGCGTGCCACACCGGCCAGCAGCGCAATACCCGACAGCATCAGCGCCCAGCGGCCGGGCTCCGGCACGGCCGAAATCGATACATTGTCGAGCGATGTAGTTTCGAACACACCATTGATGTACTCGCCGCGGATACGCAGGCGTTCGACGCTGCCCAGTGCCGCCTGGAACTGCAGTGACGTCGCTTCCGCACCGCCGAGCGAACCGATGCGCCAACCCTGGTTCGCCAGGCCGATCGAATAATCGGTCCAGTCCCCGCCAGGACTGTTCGCGTTCTGGAACACGAGTGTCAGCCCGCCACCGACGATGACGACATCCGGATCTTCGCGCCATTCGGGTGTCGTCGGCGAAACCTTCTGGCTGTAGCGCAGCGAGCCGCCGAAGTAGGCCGACAGATCGCCGAGGAAGTAGGACGGCGCTTCGAAGAAGAAACTCCGCGAGGACGGGTCGGTGAACTCGATGTACCCCTCCCGCAGCACGGCCGCGTAGGGCGTGCCGACACCGTTGAAGTCAGGATCGAGATCGACCACCGACCAACCCTGGGTGCCGTCATCGAAGTGACTCGACGGCTCGGCCATGGCGACGAGAGGGAACAGCGAAACCGCCAGCACAAGTATGCGCATCATCGACCTCCTTTATCGTTTTCGGAAAGCCGACGGTAAGCGCGAAGCATCGAGGCGACAACGGGCTTCATGCCGACAGCGTGAGCATTGTCACGCAGTGCAGGCTGTCGTCATTGCGCGCCCGAAGTACCGCGCTGGATGAACTCGATCTTGTAGCCGTCCGGATCTTCGACGAAGGCAATCACCGTCGTGCCGTGCTTCATCGGCCCGGCTTCGCGCACCACGCGACCGCCGCGTGCACGGACTTCGTCGCAGGTCGCATAGGCGTCATCGACCTCCAGCGCGATATGCCCATAGGCATTTCCCAGGTCGTATGTCTCGGTGTCCCAGTTGTGAGTGAGTTCTAGCACGGCACCTTCGGATTCGTCCTCGTAGCCGACGAAGGCCAGCGTGAACTTGCCATCCGGATAGTCCTGGCGGCGCAGCAGGCGCATGCCGAGAACATTGGTGTAGAAATCGAGCGAGCGGTCGAGATTGCCGACGCGCAGCATGGTGTGGAGGATTCTCAAGGTATGGCCCCGCAGGATGGTTGTAATACAGAAGGGTGGCGTTCAGTGCGACACGATGCGCCCCGGATGCTGCGCGCGCAGCTCGCGGCGCGCCGCTTCGAAGCCCGGCAGTATGCTGGCGACGGTATCCCAGAACGCACGCGAGTGATTCAGTTCCTTCAGATGCGCCAGTTCGTGAGCGATCACGTAATCGATCAGCTCGCTCGAAAAATGGATCAGTCGCCAGTTCAGGCGGATAACGCCCTGCGCCGTGCATGACCCCCAGAGGGTATTGGCGGAACTCAGCACCACGCGCGACGGCGCCACGCCGATGCGCTCGCCCAGTTCGCTGGCACGTCGGGTGAAGCGGGCAAGCGCCTCCTTCTGCAGGAAGGCACACACGGAATCGCGCACGCGGTCGTGATCGGCATCGGCCGGCAACGGCAGGCGAAGCACATCATCCTCGACCAGCGGGCGGGCGCACGTATCGCCCAGCTTCAGCGTCACGTGGCTGCCGAGCCACGGCAGTCTGGCGCCATCGCGCCAATCGGTGCGCACCGGTGCTCGCCGCGCGCGCACTTCACCGAGCTTGGTGAAGATCCAGCGCTGCTTCTCGCGCAGCGCTTCTTCGATCTGCGGCAGGGTGACCCAGTGCGGAGCGGTTACGCGCAGACCCGATTCGCCGATCGAAAAACCGATCGAACGACGACGCGAGCGGCGCAGCGCGTATTCCACGATCTGCTGACCGAGCACGATGTGCCTGCCGCGCGGCGGAAGCGGCGCGTTGTCAGGCGTATCGAGCGCCAATTCAAGCTGCTGTGGACAGGTTTTCAGCTTCATAGTGATGCGGAAAGAGACGACGCATTTCCCCTTCGATCCAGGCCTGAGCGTGCCCGTTGATCTGTTCCGTCGTCAAGCCCTGAGTGTCGATCGACGGTCCGATGCTGACGAGGATTTCGCCTGAGTGCTTCACGAATGCATTGCGTTTCCAGAAATCGCCGGCGTTGTGCGCGATCGGTACCACCCGCGCCCCGGTCACGTGCGCGAGACGGGCGCCGCCCACCTTGTAGCGGCGGGTCTGTCCCGGCGGCATGCGTGTGCCTTCGGGAAACACGGTCACCCAGAATCCTTGTTCGAGCAGCCTGCGCCCCTGCTCTTCGACCTGTGCCAGGGCGTCCTTGCCGGCTTCGCGGTCGATCGCGATCATCGGCATGCAGCCCAGCCCCCAGCCGAAGAACGGAATGCGCAGCAACTCCTTCTTGAACACGAAGGCGACCCGCGGCAGGATCACCTGAAGGCTGAGCGTTTCCCAGGCCGACTGATGCTTGCACAGCACCACGGCTGCGTCGGCGGGCAGATTTTCGCGGCCGATCACGCGATGGCGAAGTCCGACGATGTAATGCAGGGCCATCATGGCCAGCCGGGTCCAGACGCCGATGATGCGGTAACGGACCCGCGGCGGCAGCGGGCGCACCAGGATGGCGACCAGCGAGAACGGCGGGGTGATGATGATGAGAAAAGCGAAGAACAGGACGGAGCGGATGAAAGCCATCAGTCGGAAGCCATGGTGAGCGCGCACGCCACGGCGGCGAGGTTGTCGTGGATGGGGGTGCCGGCGGGCAGCGCCGGATCGGCCTCCGTTCTGGCGCCCTTGCCGGTGCGCACCAGAACCGGCTGGCCACCGGCGGCCACTGCGGCCTGCAGATCGCGCAGGCTGTCGCCGACCACCGGCACATCGGCCAGATTGACGTTGAAGCGCGATGCGATCTCGAGCAGCATGCCCGGCTTGGGTTTGCGGCAGGCGCACTTCGAATCGGCGGGATGCGGACAGAAGAAGATGGCCTCGACGCGGCCTCCGGTCTGCGCCAGCGTACGGTTCATCTTTTCGTGGATGGCCGCCAGCGTATCCATGTCGAAAAGCCCGCGCCCGACACCCGACTGGTTGGTGGCCACGACGACGCGCCAGCCGAACTGGTTGAGCAGCGCGATCGCCTCCATCGATCCTTCTATCGGACGCCATTCCTGCGGCGACTTGATGAACTGGTCGGAATCGTAATTGATGACACCGTCACGATCGAGGATGATCAGCTTCATCCGTCAGTCTTTCAGCTCGAGGCGCGAAATGTCGGCCACGGCATTCATTGCGGCAGCCAGCTGGCCGAGCAGTGCGAGCCGGTTGGCGCGCACTGCCGGATCGTCGGCATTGACCATCACGTCATCGAAGAAACGGTCGACCGGCGCACGCAGCATGGCGAG
>JAGNYW010000088.1 GCA_017984755.1 Methyloversatilis sp. | reverse complement strand
AGGAGCGATCCATTGATCGCGATTCTGCGCGTCGTCCGGACTCACGGGAAACTTCCCGGTGTGTTCCGTGCCGATCGACGCCACGCAAGACGCCTGTGCCGGCAAGCCTCCCGGGCGGATCCGACCTGCCCCGGTTCTCGTCGGCGCGTGATTCACCCAACCTTGACAAAAATCAAACGAGAATCATTCTCATAAGATTACTTTCCCGTACATCAATTCATCAGGCGAGCCAGCGCGTGCCAGCCAGCCCCTTACGGAGACTGTCATGCACATGCCGCTGCGCGCTGCCGCACCCCCCATCGTGATCGCCTTGCTGTGCGCCTTCCCTTCCGCCCATGCCCGGGAAACGGTCCTTCAACCCATCACCGTGACCGCAACGGGCTATGCGATGGCCGATGACGAAACGCCGATGTCCACGACCGCACTCGATCGTACCGAGCTGGATCGACGCGGCAGCGCCAACGTGGGCGAGGCGCTGCGTGGCGAGCCGGGCATTGCCGTCGCGTCCGACAGCGCACAGGGACAGAACCCGGTGATTCGCGGGCTCGGCCGGGACAGCATCGTGCTGCTGATCGATGGCATCCGCTTCAATTCCGCGCAACCGGCCGGCGCCATCGCATCCTTCATGTCGCTGGGCCTGGCCGAGCGGGTCGAAGTGGTGCGCGGCGGCGCATCGGTGCTTTACGGCACCGGTGCACTCGGCGGTGCCATCAATGTGCTGCTGCCGCAGGCGAAGTTCGTCGATGGCGTGCACATCGATGCCGGCGCCAGTTTCGACAGCGCCAGCGAAGGTCTGCGCGGTACGGCGGTGATGAATGTCGGCCGCGGCGATAACGCGCTGATGCTCGGCGTTTCGACGGCAAGCATCGGCGACTACGACACACCGGAGGGCAAGGCCGCCCGCACCGGCTACGATTCCGATGCGCTGATCGGCCAGTACCGCTTCCGCATCGACGGCGAGCAGCAACTGCGACTGTCGGCCCAGCTGCATCGCGACGAAGACGTGTGGTACCCGGGTTCGACCCGGCCGCACCCGAGCAATCCTGCCACCCGCAGTACCACGGTGCGCTCGCCCGCGCAGGAGCGCAGCCTGTTCGAACTGGGCTACAACCTGCAGGGTCTTGGCGACGCCCCGCTGAACCTCGATGTACGCCTCTACCGCCAGACCATGCAGCGCCAGATCTTCGCCTACGCCAACTGGCTCGGGCGCGACATCGTCACGACCCGCGTGGAATTCGAAACCGACGGTGTCGATGTCCGGGGCGACTGGCTGGTCCATCCGCAGCATCTGCTGTCGGCCGGTGTGAATGCCTGGGAGATGCGCGGCGACCCGAACCGGCAGGTGGCTGCGCCGCCGACCTTCACGACCTTCGCCGCGAATGCGCCCTTCGATGATGGACGCATCCGGGCCATCGGCGCCTATGTGCAGGACGACATGCGATTCGGGGCGCTGAATGTGCTGGCGGGTCTGCGCCACGACCGGGTCAAGTCCGACGCCGACAGCATGGGCAATGGCGCACGCACGACCGGGCTTGAAGGCGAGGACAGCGCGCTTTCCGGCAGTCTGGGCGCGATCTACCAGATCACGCCGCTGCTGCGACCCTACGCAAACTACGCCCGCGCCTTTCGCGCGCCGGGCATGCGCGAACGCTACGAATCCGGCCTGCGCGGCGACGGCTACTTCTACGCCGGCAGTCCGGAGGTCGAAGCGGAAAAGGCCGACCAGTTCGAACTGGGCATCAAGGGCAGCAATGACGACTTCGTCTACAGCCTGTCCGCCTATCACAACCGCATCGACAACTACCTGACCGGCCACATCCTGAGCGGTGCCGAAGCGATCGCCGCCTGCGGCGGCGCCAATGCGGCGAACTGCAAGAAGAACGTGAATCTGGGTTCGGCCACGATACGCGGCATCGAAGCGTCTGCGCGCTGGCAGGTCGCGCGCGGTCACTGGCTGAGCGCCGCCTATTCGGCGCTGCGCGGCGACAACGACGACCTCGACGAACCGCTGTTCCAGATGCCGGCCGACGAAGTATCGCTGGGCTGGATCGGCCCGGTGTCCGGCGCCGTGAAGGCAGACTTCACGCTGCGCCTGATCGACCGGCAGGACCGCGTGGCTACGACCTTCACGCGCGGCGCGGAAGATGAAACCGCCGGCTTCGTCACCGCCGACGCCGGTTTCACCGTTCCGCTCGACCGCACGCAAAGCCTGCGCGTGGCGGTACGCAACATCGCCGACAAGACCTATCACGAACATCTCACCGACGGCCTGTCCGGACAGGAACTGCGCGCCGTCGGCCGTTCGCTGCAGGTGAGCTGGCGCGGCAGTTTCTGAATCTCCGTGCGGGCGGCCACGCCGGCGGCCCGCATTCATTCCCCCAACCCACACATCCATCATGAAAACACGCCGACTCCTCCGCTTCACCGCCGTCTGTTGCGCCGCAGCCGCCCTGTTCGCGACCGTCGCGCCGCCCTTGGCTGCACACGAAAGCAGCCCCGCCCACACCGCTGGCATCGATGTGCGGCACCCCATTCCGCTGAACGCGGACGAACGTGCCTTTCTGCTGGCGGAAATGCGCGAATTCCTCGTGGCGACCCAACGCATACTGGCCGCCAGCCAGGCCGGAGACATGAAGTCCGTGGCCGAAGCCGCCTCCAGCGTCGGGCTAAAGGCGCACAAGGACGACTTCGCCAACCCCAACTCGATGGTGCACGACATCCGCCGGAAAGCACCGCCCGCCTTCCTGCCGCTGGGCCGCACCACGCACGCCGGCTTCGACGAAATCGCCGACATCGCCACCACGATGGGCGACAAGGACGCCGTGAACCAGCTGCTCGCTGCGAACCTGCAGAACTGCGTCGCCTGCCACGCGGGCTACCGTATCGCCGACTGACGGGCCACCACACCTGATCCGCGCCCGCAGAGCGGGCTGGCCGTGGGCGGCTCCTGCGTTCGAGCGTCGTTCGTGCGACATCACGGGCTCAGCAACACGATTGAATGCCATGACCGTCTCACGAACAACATGACGTCCTGGTAGGAGCGGCCCACGACTGGCGTTGCATGGCCAGCCGGCTCTACGGGCGGCGAGCGGTGCTCGCCGAAACCCCCGCTACGCCCATTGATCGCGAACCGGCGCGTTGATCGAGTGACATCGCGGGCTCGATGTCCGCATCGCGATCAATGGATCGCTCCCACAAAAAACGGCACTTCGCAAAAGGCCGGCCGCCTGATCGACGTCCGCATTCGCGATCAATGGGCCCAGGTGCGAGATCGACGCGCGGGTGCCGGCCGGGCACCTCGCACCCCGGCTCATCCCGCAAGCTGGTGGAGGATGTTGCCGAGTATCTGCGGTACCTGCCGCGGGTCACGGGCGATGTCCTGCAGCAGCGCATCGATCGTTGCGGTGCCGGGCAACCCGGC
>JAGNYW010000056.1 GCA_017984755.1 Methyloversatilis sp. | reverse complement strand
GACAGGCCGCTGCGCAAGCCTGCGGATTACATCCGCTTCACCGGGCAGGATGCGCAGGTTCGCCTGCGTGTGCCGGTAAATAACCAACGTACATTTTCCGGACGTCTTGCAGGCGTGAACGACGGCCGGTTGACCATGGATATCAAGGGTGTGGCACACGAGTTCGAGTTGTCCCAGATCGATCGCGCCCGTCTGGTGCCGGACTTTGAACGCAAGCAGGAGTTGAAACGATGAGCCGCGAGATTCTGTTGCTGGTCGATGCATTGGCACGTGAAAAGAACGTCGCCCGCGATGTGGTGTTTGGAGCGCTGGAATCGGCGCTTGCCTCTGCCACGAAGAAGCGCACGCATGACGACGCCGATGTGCGGGTCACCATCGACCGCGAAACCGGCGAGTACGAATCCTTCCGTCGCTGGCTGGTCGTGTCGGACGACGTGCTCGAGAACGAAGAAGCGCAGATCGGTCTGACCGATGCTCAGGCTCAGATTCCGGACGTGCAGCTCGACGAGTACATCGAAGAGTCGCTTGAGCCGATCGATTTCGGTCGCATCGGTGCGCAGGCGGCCAAGCAGGTGATCCTGCAGCGCATCCGCGATGCCGAGCGCGAGCAGATCCTCGCCGACTTCCTGGAACGCAAGGACCATCTGGTCACCGGCACCATCAAGCGCATCGAGCGCGGCAACGCGATCATCGAATGCGGCCGCCTTGAGGCGCTGCTGCCGCGCGAACACATCATCGCGCGTGAAAATCTCCGCGTCGGCGACCGCATAAAGGCTGTCCTGCTGCGCGTCGATCGTCAGGCCCGTGGCCCGCAGATCATCCTGTCGCGCACTGTCCCCGAATTTATCGTCAAGCTGTTCGAGCTCGAAGTGCCGGAAATAGAAGACGGTCTCATCGAGATCAAGGGCGCGGCGCGCGATCCGGGCATCAGGGCCAAGATTGCGGTCAAATCGAATGATCCGCGCGTCGATCCTCAGGGTACCTGCATCGGCATGCGTGGTTCGCGTGTTCAGGCCGTGACCAATGAACTGGGCGGCGAGCGGGTCGACATCATCCTGTGGTCGGCTGATCCGGCGCAGTTCGTGATCGGTGCACTGGCGCCGGCAGAGGTTGCGAGCATCGTGGTCGATGAGGACGCGCACAGCATGGATGTGGTGGTAAGCGAGGACAACCTCGCCATCGCCATCGGCCGCAGCGGTCAGAACGTACGGCTTGCATCGGAGCTGACCGGCTGGAAGATCAACCTCATGACGATCGAACAGTCGGCCGCCAAGGCTGATGCCGAAAATGCCGCGATCCGTCTGTTGTTCATGTCGAAGCTCGACGTGGACGAGGAAGTGGCGGACATCCTGATCGAAGAAGGATTCTCGACACTCGAGGAAGTGGCGTATGTGCCGCTGGCCGAAATACTCGAAATCGAAGCGTTCGACGAAGATACGGTGAATGAGCTTCGCAACCGGGCGCGCAACGTGTTGCTGACCGAAGCCATCGTTGATGAAGAACAACTCGAGCAGGTCGACGAAGACCTGCTGGGGCTTGATGGAATGGACAAACCGCTGGCAGCGCAACTGGCGCGCGCAAACGTGCGTTCCCGTGATGATCTGGCTGATCTCGCGGTTGATGAACTGGTTGATATCGCTGGCATCGATGCTGCACGTGCGACATCGCTGATCACCACTGCGCGTGCGCACTGGTTTGAATAATCGAGGACAGGTATGGCGTTGATGAGTGTTTCCCAATTTGCGACCGAGCTGAAAATGCCGGCCTCCGCGCTGCTTGAGCAGCTCAGGCATGCTGGTGTCGACAAGCAAAGCGAAGGCGATTCGCTGACCGAACAGGACAAGACGCGCCTGCTCGACTATCTGCGGCGTCAGCACGGTGACATGGCGGGAAAGACCAAGATCACGCTGACCCGTCGTCAGACCTCGGAAATCAAGGCCACCAACTCTTCCGGACAGGCGCGTACAGTCCAGGTCGAAGTGCGAAAGAAGCGGGTGCTGGTGAAGCGCGACCCGGCGGATCTGCTGGCAGAAGAGGCCGCAGCCGGAGTGCTGGCGGAAACGCCGGCGTCGGCAGAAGCTGCGCCGGAGCCGTTTGTCGAAGAAGCGGCTGTGGTGGTGTCGGAACCGGTGCTGGAAGTGGCGCCGGCGGTCGAGCCCGAACCCGAACCGGTTGTTCACCTCGCCCCCGAGCCCGCGCCTGAAGTCTTGCCGGAGCCGGAACCCATCGCGGTCGCCGAACATGAGCAGCTCGAGCCGGTCGAGGCAGAATCAGCGCCGGAAGCGGTTGTCGACAAACCCGTCACGGCACGCGAACGTGAAGCACGGCGTCATTCCGAACTGCTCGCACATCAGGCGCGGGAACTGAAGGAAAAGCAGGAACGCGAAGTCCGGATGCGCCAGGAAACCGAGGCGCGTCTGGTGCGTGCCCAGGCTGAAGTCGAGGCGAAAGCCAAGGCGGAAGAAGACGCAAAGGCTGCTGCCGCAGTGCAGAAGAGCACTCCGGGTACGCTGCACAAGCCCGCCAAGACCGAAGACAAGGTTGCCAAGGCCAAACCCGCGGTTGCTGCCAAGGCGAAGCCCGGCACTGCATGGAAGGACGATGCAGCGAAACGTCGCCAGATCAAGACGCGTGGTGACGCCGGCACTGCTGGATGGCGTGGCGGTCCGAAGGGACGCAACCATCGCGACCATGATCACGGTGGTCAGCAGCAGGCACCGGTCGAAGCCGTGGTGCGCGACGTTCTTGTTCCGGAAACCATTTCGGTGGCCGATCTGGCACACAAGATGTCCATCAAGGCAACCGAACTCATCAAGGTGTTGATGAAGCTTGGTCAGATGGTCACGATCAATCAAGTGCTCGATCAGGAAACGGCAATGATCCTGGTCGAGGAAATGGGCCACGTCGCCAAGCCGGCGAAGCTCGACGACCCGGAAGCTTTCCTCGGCGAAACGACCGAGGAGCACAAGGATGTCGAACTGCTGCCGCGTGCGCCCGTGGTTACCGTCATGGGCCACGTCGACCACGGCAAGACGTCGCTGCTTGACTACATCCGTCGTGCCCGCGTTGCGGCTGGCGAAGCGGGCGGCATCACGCAGCACATCGGTGCCTACCACGTAGATACGCCACGCGGCATGATCACATTCCTCGACACCCCGGGTCACGAGGCCTTTACGGCGATGCGTGCGCGCGGTGCCAAGGCGACCGACCTCGTGATTCTCGTCGTCGCAGCGGATGACGGCGTAATGCCGCAGACGCGCGAGGCAATCCACCATGCCAATGCGGCCAATGTGCCGCTCGTGGTGGCGATCAACAAGATCGACAAGCCGGGCGCGAATCTGGACCGCGTGAAGCAGGAACTCGTTGCCGAAGGTGTCGTACCGGAAGAATACGGCGGCGACTCGCCCTTCATTCCGGTGTCGGCCAAGGTCGGTACGGGCATCGACGAACTTCTCGAGAACGTGCTGCTGCAGGCCGAAGTGCTGGATCTGAAGGCGCCGAAGGACGCGCCGGCTCGCGGTCTCGTGATCGAAGCGCGTCTCGACAAGGGCAAGGGTCCGGTCGCATCGGTACTGGTTCAGCAGGGTACTCTGAAGCGCGGAGACATTCTCCTGTGCGGGCAGGTGTTCGGCCGGGTCCGCGCCATGCTGGACGAGGCTGGCAAGCCGATCAACGAAGCCGGCCCGTCGATTCCGGTCGAAATTCAGGGTCTGTCCGACGTCCCGGCAGCCGGTGACGAGGCGCTGGTGCTGGGTGACGAACGCAAGGCGCGTGAAATCGCGCTGTTCCGTCAAGGCAAGTTCCGTGACGTCAAGCTGGCGAAACAACAGGCCGCCAAGCTCGAATCCATGTTCGAACAGATGGGCGAGGGTGAGGTCAAGGTACTGCCGCTCATCATCAAGGCCGACGTGCAGGGTTCGCAGGAAGCGCTCGTCCAGTCGCTCACCAAGTTGTCGACCGCCGAAGTGCGCGTGCAGGTCATCCACTCGGCGGTGGGCGGCATTTCCGAGACGGACGTCAATCTGGCGCAGGCATCGAAGGGCGTCATCATCGGCTTCAATGTGCGTGCCGACGTCGGCGCCCGCAAGCTCGCCGAGAACTTCGGTGTCGACATCCGCTACTACACCATCATCTACGAAGCAGTGGATGAGGTGAAAGCGGCGCTGTCCGGCATGCTGTCGCCGGAAAAGCGCGAGAACATTCTGGGTTCCGTCGAGATCCGCCAGGTTTTCCGCGGCACGAAGATCGGCACCATCGCAGGTTGCATGGTGACGGCAGGCCTCGTGAAGCGGGGCGCCAGTGCGCGACTGCTACGCAACAACGTGGTCATCTGGACCGGCGAACTCGAATCGCTCAAGCGCTTCAAGGACGATGCGAAGGAAGTCAAGGAAGGCTACGAGTGCGGCCTGTCGCTGCGCGGTTTCAATGAAATCGAAGAGGGCGATCAGCTCGAGATATTCGAAATCCAGGAAGTCGCGCGCAAGCTGGCCTGAGGCAGCGGCGCAGATCAGATGAGCGAACGTTATTCCCGCAGTGACCGCGTGTCCGAGGCGATTCGCCGCGAACTTGCGCAGTTGATCGCGACGGAGCTGAAGGATCCGCGGGTCGGCATGATTTCACTGACTGCAGTCGAAATCACAGCCGACTACGCACACGCCAAGATCTTCTACACCACGCTGGCCGAAGGCGAGGCGCTGCAGCACATCCAGGAGGGGCTGCAGCGTGCTTCCGGATTCCTGCGCCGCGAGCTAGGCCGTCGAGTGCGCATCCACACCACGCCGATGCTGCATTTCGTGCATGACGAAACGCTTGCCCGTGCCGACCATCTTTCGCGTCTGATCGACAAGGCCCTGCATTCCGGTTCGTCCCGCAGCGAGGACTGACTTGCAGCCCCGTTCGCGCTGGAAAGCCGTCAACGGCGTACTGCTGCTCGACAAGCCGGTCGGCCTCAGTTCCAACGATGCGCTGCAAAAGGCGCGCCGCCTGTTTCAGGCCGCACGTGCCGGTCATACCGGCACGCTCGATCCTCTGGCCAGCGGCCTGCTTCCCCTCTGTTTCGGCGACGCCACGCGCTTCGCCGGAATGATGCTCGACGCGGACAAGGAATACATCGCCGGCGTGAGGCTGGGGGTGCGGACCAGCACCGGCGATGCCGAGGGCGAGGTGCTTTCCAAGATGCCGGTCAATGTCGATCTCGACCACCTTCGCCGCGCGCTGGTTGCGCACACCGGTGACATCGATCAGATGCCACCCATGCATTCGGCGTTGAAGCTCGCCGGCAAACCGCTTTATGAATACGCGCGTGCCGGTGAAACGATCGAGCGCGCGCTGCGCCATGTGCGCATTCACGAGATCGAACTGCTCGATGCCGCCTTGCCGGAATTTTCGATGCGCGTCTGCTGCAGCAAGGGCACCTACATCCGCACGCTGGCCGAGGACATCGGCAACGCGCTCGGCTGCGGCGCGCATCTGAGTGCGTTGCGACGCACGCGGAGCGGGCCACTGGTGCTGGAGTCCGCCTGCACGCTTGAACACATCGCAGCGTTCGAAGAAGAGAACCGTGGCGCTTTGCTGCATCCGGCGGATATCCTCCTGCAGGACATGCCGGCCTGCCGCATCGGCGAGGAGGCGGCGCGCCGACTCACCTACGGCCAGTCTGTCGCTGGCGACGAGGTTGAATCGGCGGACGGAACGATGGCCGAAGGACAGGTGATGAGGGCTTACAACGGACCGGTTTTGCTCGGTCTGGTCGTGGTCAGGGAAGGTCGATTGCAGGTGAAACGTCTTTTGCCGCAGGAAAGTGGGCAAAAGGCTTGAGATTGCCCGACTCTGGCGTATAATTTCGGGTTTTCCAGACGAGAGAGTTTAGATAGATGGCTATCGTTACCGCCGAAAAAGCCCGCATTGTGGCTGACTTCCAGCGCGTGGCCGGCGATACGGGGTCGCCCGAAGTTCAGGTCGCCCTGCTGACCGCACGCATCAATGATTTGACGGGTCACTTCAAGGAACACGTCAAGGATCACCACTCCCGCCGTGGTCTGCTCAAGATGGTCAGTCAGCGTCGCAAGCTGCTTGATTATCTGAAGCGTACCAATGCGGACAGCTATCGCGCGCTGATCGGACGTCTTGGATTGCGCAAGTAATTGCGATCGAAGTCGACGGTCAAACCTTCGATGGTCTGACACAACATGCCGGCGTGAGTCCATGGGACTCCGCCGGTTTGTTTTTTGGCGGACTTGCGAGCCCGCCGTGAATTGAAACGAAAGGAATCAACTTGCTTAATGCTACTCGCAAGGAATTCATGTTCGGCAGCCAGAAAGTGGTGCTGGAAACCGGCGAAATTGCGCGCCAGGCCGGTGGTGCCGTCATCGTCAATATCGATGAAACCGTCGTGCTCGCCACCGTCGTTGCGGCGAAGACCGCCAAGGCCGGGCAGGATTTCTTCCCGCTTACCGTCGATTACGCCGAAAAGTTCTACGCTGCCGGTCGCATCCCGGGTGGATTCTTCAAACGCGAAGGCCGCCCGAGCGAAAAGGAAACGCTGACGTCACGTCTGATCGACCGACCGATCCGTCCGCTTTTCCCGGAAGGCTTCTACAACGAAGTGCAGGTCATCGTTCAGGTGCTGTCGCTGAATCCCGAGGTCGACTCGGACATTCCCGCGATGATCGGCACCTCGGCCGCGCTGGCCATCTCCGGCATTCCGTTCAGCGGCCCGATCGGCGCAGCCCGTGTGGGCTATGCCGATGGCCAGTACATCCTGAATCCGACGGCCACGCAGCTGAAGACCAGCCAGCTGAATCTGGTGGTCGCCGGCACCGAAGCCGCCGTACTGATGGTTGAATCCGAAGCGATGCAACTGTCGGAAGAAGTCATGCTGGGCGCCGTTGTGTTCGGCCACGAACAGATGCAGGCCGCAATCAATGCGATCAACGAACTGGTGGAAGTTGCCGGCAAGCCCGAGTGGGACTGGCAGGCACCGGCGCGCGACGAAGCGCTCTGGACCGCCATCACCGGCATGGCAGAAGGCAAGCTGCAGGAAGCGTATCGCATCACGCAGAAGCAGGTGCGCAGCCAGCGCGTGAACGAAATCCGCAACGAAGTCGTCGCTGCGCTGACCGCCGATGCCGCCAACGCGCCGGACGTGAACACGATCAAGAACTACTTCTTCGACATGGAAGCGCGCATCGTCCGCGGCCGCATCCTGAACGGCGAGCCGCGCATCGACGGTCGCGACACGCGTACCGTGCGCCCGATCTACATCCGCAACAGCGTGCTGCCGCGCACCCACGGTTCCGCGTTGTTCACACGGGGTGAGACGCAGGCCATGGTCGTTGCCACGCTGGGTACCGGCCGTGACGAGCAGATCATCGACGCGCTGGGCGGCGAATATCGCGACCGCTTCATGCTCCACTACAACATGCCTCCGTTCGCGACCGGCGAAGCCGGCCGTTTCGGTACGCCCAAGCGCCGCGAAATAGGTCATGGCCGTCTGGCCAAGCGCGCGCTGCTGGCCGTGCTGCCGTCGCCGGAAGAGTTCAGCTACTCGATGCGCGTGGTGTCGGAAATCACCGAATCGAACGGTTCCTCGTCGATGGCCTCCGTATGCGGTGGTTCGCTCGCACTGATGGATGCCGGCGTGCCGCTGAAGGCGCACGTTGCCGGCATCGCCATGGGTCTGATCAAGGACGGCAACCGCTTTGCAGTGCTGACCGACATCCTCGGCGACGAAGATCATCTGGGCGACATGGACTTCAAGGTTGCGGGTACCGACAACGGCATCACCGCGCTGCAGATGGACATCAAGATCCAGGGCATCACGAAGGAAATCATGCAGGTTGCGCTCGCACAGGCGCACGAAGCCCGCAAGCACATCCTCGCCATCATGCAGGAGTCGATGAGCGGCGCGCGCGAAGGCGTGTCGACCTACGCGCCCCGCCTGCTGACCATGAAGATCAACCCGGAGAAGATCCGCGACGTGATCGGCAAGGGCGGTGCAGTCATCCGCGCGCTGACCGAAGAGACCGGCGCAACGATCGACATCGGCGACGATGGCGTCATCACGATCGCTTCGGTTAACGCCGACGCAGCCGAGAACGCCAAGCGCCGCATCGAAGCCATCACCGCCGAAGTCGAAGTGGGCAAGGTCTACGACGGTACGGTGCTGCGCCTGCTGGACTTCGGCGCCATCGTCAGCGTGCTGCCGGGCAAGGATGGTCTGCTGCACATTTCGCAGATCGCCAACGAGCGCATCGCGAACGTGGCCGACCATCTGAAGGAAGGCCAGCAGGTCAAGGTGAAGGTGCTGGAGACCGACGAAAAGGGGCGTATCCGCCTGTCGATGAAGGCGCTGCTTGCTGCGCCCGAGTCGACCGACCAGCAAGGGTGACCGGGATGCAGGGCACGGTGGATTTTTATTCTGCCGCATGCCCCGCAGCCATTGACCTCGTCTGCCCCTGCCGGTAATATCGCGCGCTCTCGGGGTGTAGCGCAGCCCGGTAGCGCGCTTGCTTTGGGAGCAAGATGTCGGGGGTTCGAATCCCTCCACCCCGACCAGAACATCGGTCCGCAACGCCGTAACTTGGTAACTGCCCGTAGCTCAACTGGATAGAGCAACGGCCTTCTAAGCCGTAGGTTGCTGGTTCGATTCCTGCCGGGCAGGCCAGCAGGTTGCAAGCAAGGTTTCAAACGATCACCGATCGGTGGTCGTCCCAGTGGTGGCTGTAGCTCAGTTGGTAGAGTCCCGGATTGTGATTCCGGTTGTCGTGGGTTCGAGTCCCATCAGCCACCCCAGTAATAACAAAAGGTTGCAGAGACCTTTTCCCGCTACCTGTTTCTCTTCCACTTCCGTGCAGGCACCAGCGCTCAACGCAAGGCGTCAAACAGTCACGTTTTCGCCACGGTGATCCTCGACTCCTCTCGTCCAGTTCCACGGTAGCGATTGAGATTGACGCCCCTGAGCTCGGGTATGCCGTTGTGGTCGATGTTCCCGGCCGTCCAGAGCTTCGCCACGCTCGCGCCGGCGCCCACCTCACGCGGCGGACTGCGCACAAGGCCAGGCAGGTCCATGCGCCCGATCTCAAGCGCCTTCGCAGCGGTATCCGAGCGCTGCTTTGAATCGAGGCAGGCCAGAGCCGCTTCGGTCCGCACGGGGTTAGTCTCGCTTGACGGCATCGGCATCGACATCGGCATCCGTCAGCGGTGGCGGGGAATCGGTATCCAGGTAGTGCTGGAAATCGTCCCAGCCGTGTCGGATTAACTCCATCAGCGCCACGTCGCGCCTGACGGTCACCCGCACGATCGTGATTGCGATTGATCGTCACGTGGCGATCCGCAACCGGCATCTGGCGTTTCTGGCTGATCTGGCAGGTGCTCCTGCAGCCGGAGGGGAAGTCGTGGGTGCGAAGGCGCTGGTGCGCTGGCGCTCGCCGACGCGCGGGTTCATCCCGCCGGGATCCTTCCTGCCGATCCTCGAGGACATCGGTCTGAATGCGTGGTTGACCGGCTTCGTGCTCGATCGGGCGTGCGCGCAGTGGCAGCATGGGACCGCATCGGCTTAGCGAAGGATCTTGACCATCTGCTCCTCCGAAAATCGGCTCTCACGCATGACCTCCCCTCTACTGCTGGAAGCCATCCTCTCAAGTTTCAAATGGTCCGAAAAGTCAGGAGCAGGTCATGATCCGGGGCTTCCTCTTTTCGAGGCCGCTGCCGCCGGGAGAATTCGTCGGTCAGCTGTGCCGGCGCGCACCTGCACTCGTTCCCGCCTGAAACACCGCTGCAGCGTCAGGCGGGACGCTGTTCACCGCCCAGTGCCTCGATCAGGTGATCGATCATCCGCCCCAGTTCGCCGCTCATCAGCGCGAAATCGGTGTCGAAGCGTTCGGCCTCGTCACCGCTGCCGTCTTCCTTTTCGGTCAGTACGTCGAGCGGTGTCACGCGCTTGATCGTCAGGCTTTCGGTCAGCGTGAACGACACGCGCTCGGCCCAGGTCATGGCCAGCCGCGTGCATTGCTTGCCGGCCTCGATGTGCCGGCGCAGATCGTCCGCCTCCAGCGCGTGACGCGTGTAGCGCACGGTGGCCTTCGACTGGGTGTTCGAACGCAGTTCGGTGTCCTGATCGACCGTGAAACCGGCCGGTGCCTCGTCGGATGCCAGCCAGGAGGTCATGGCAGCAACCGGTGACTGCAGGGTCTGCAGCGGGCGTGCACCGAGGTTTTCGATGCTGTCGTTCAGCAGTTCCATCACTTCGTCGCACTTCGCACTCGCCGCCGCATCGATCACGATCAGGCTGCGCAGCGGATCGATCCACACGCGCGTGTCGCGGCAGACGGCAAAGGCGCGGGGCAGCAGCTCGTTGGTCACACTGTCCTTGATGTCCCGCATTTCCTTGCGGCCCGGCTTGTAGCCCTGACGCTCTTCGATGTCCTGCGCGCGCGCCTTCGCGAACTGATTGATGACCGAAGCGGGGAGCAGCTTCTTCTCCACACGCAGCGTGATCAGCATCTGGCCGGCGACGGCGTGCACCAGCGTGCCGTCGTCGCGCACTGGCACCCAGCCCATGCGCTGCATCTCGATGCTGGTGCCGGGCTGGAAGGCCCGCGCCGCCATCTTTTCGGAGAGCTGGTCAGACGTGATGGAGAGCGGGGCGGAAAGACGGTAGATCTGGAGGTTCTTGAACCACATGGTTTCGGCAAAAAGGGACGGAGTGTATACGAACGCCCCCGTTCGTTTGCCGCGACCGCACGACGCAAACGCATGCCGGTATCGACGCCGACTCGGCATTGCATGCAAACTAGCGGACTTTCCGCGCGCTCGGGTCGTCGCGCGAGCCTCCCGTCAAAACCTTCAAGATCGAGATGAACAAACCCAGCAGTTACAACGCCGCCGAAATCCAGGTGCTCGAGGGCATTGCGCCGATCCAGAAGCGGCCGGACATGTACACGCGGACGGAAAGTCCGAACCATATCGTTCAGGAGATGATCGACAACGCGTGCGACGAGGCACAGGGCGGCTTTGCCGACCGCCTCGGCGTCGTGATGCACCGGGATGGTTCGGTGACGGTCGAGGACAACGGACGCGGCATTCCGGTGGACATCCATCCGACCAAGGGCGTGCCGGCGATCGAAGTGATCTTCACCATCCCGCACTCCGGCGGCAAGTTCGAGGGCAAGGCCTATCGCATCGCGGGCGGCCTGCACGGTGTCGGCGTCACGGTCACGAACGCGCTGTCAACCCGGCTTGAGGCGACCGTGAAGCGCGGCGGCAGGGAGTTCGCCATCGCGTTCGACCAAGGTGTGTCGCAGGGCCTGACCGAAGTCGGCGCATGCCCGAAGTCGCACACCGGCACGCGCGTACGTGCCTGGCCAGACGGTCGTTACTTCGGCACCGTGAAGATCAAGCGTGCGGACATCGAACATCTGCTGCGCGCGCGCAGCGCCATGCTGCCGGGCGTGCGCATCGAGTTTCAGGACGAAGAGAGCGGCGAGTCGCGCGAGTGGCAGTACAGCAACGGACTCGAAGGCTATCTGCGGGAACAGCTGGGTGAGGCCGGTGCGGAGGCGGAGCGCGACCAGCCGCCGGTGGCGCTGTTCTGCGGCGCCCGCACCGCACTGCCGGGCTATGACCCGGGCGAGGGCGCCGAGTGGGCCATCGGTTTCGTCGAAGGCGCCTCGGTGCGCGAGTCCTTCGTCAATCTGATCCCGACGCCGGGTGGCGGCATGCACGAATCCGGCATGCGGCAGGCGCTGTTCGAATCGGTCAAGGACTACGCGACCCACCACGGTCTGATGCCGGCCAAGCTGGCGCTGCAGTCGGAAGATGTATCGCACCACGCGAGCTACGTGCTGAGCGCCCGCGTGCTGGAACCGCGCTTTCAGGGGCAGACCAAGGACAAGCTGAACAACCGCGAGGCGGTGAAGCTGGTGTACGAGTCGATCAAGGACGCGCTCGACCGCTGGCTCAACGATCATGCGGCCGAGGCTCAACGCATCGCCGGGCTGGCCATCCGCAGCGCGCAGTCGCGCGCACGCGCCGGCAAGGTGGTCGAGAAGCGCGCCGGTTCCGGCGTCACGCTGCTGCCGGGCAAGCTGACCGACGCCACCGGCACGGTGCCGGAGCAGAACGAAATCTTCCTGGTCGAGGGCGATTCGGCCGGCGGCAGCGCCAAGCAGGCGCGCGACCGCACTTTCCAGGCAGTGCTGCCACTCCGCGGCAAGGTGCTCAATACCTTCGAGATCGACGCCTCCGAAATCTTCGCCAACAACGAAGTGCACGACATCGCGGTCGCGCTGGGCATCGATCCGCACAAACCGGATGCACCCGACACCGTGCTGGATGGCCTGCGTTATCACAAGGTGATCATCCTGTCGGACGCCGACGTCGATGGCGCGCACATCCAGACCCTGCAGCTGACGCTGTTCCTGCGCCACTTCCCACGCCTCATCGCGCGCGGTCACGTCTACATCGGGCAGCCGCCGCTGTACTGCATCAAGATCGCGCCGACCAGGACGCGACCGGCACGCCGGCTGTACGCACTCGACGAAGCCGAGCGCGACAGCATGCTCGACGGCCTGATCGCCGACGGCATCGCCGAGAGCGCGCTCACCGTCAGCCGCTTCAAGGGCCTGGGCGAAATGAATCCGGACGAGCTGAAGGAAACCGCGATGAACCCCGAAACGCGCCGCCTCATCCGCATCACGCCGGGCGCCGATCCGGACGTGGTGATGAACACCTTCACCATGCTGATGGGCAAGAAGGAAGCCGAGCGCCGCCGCCGCTGGATGGAGCAGGAAGGCGACAGCGTGGTGCCGGATGCGTGAAGCCTGCGCAGCCGAAATCCGGCGGGGACGCGCCCGTTGATCGCACAAGTGCGCATCGTCAAAGTTCGCGTTCGCGATCAGTGGATCCCTTCTCTGCCGCAGGCACGGCGTCAGCCGCTTCTGAACGAAATCGTCCCCGACAACATGTTTCACCGGAGTACCTGAATTGAGCGACACCCTGTTCGAACCCGATATCGCCGACGTGCCGATCGATGCGCATGCGTCGCAGGCCTATCTGACCTACGCCATGAGCGTGGTCACATCGCGTGCACTGCCAGGGCTGGAAGACGGCATGAAACCGGTGCAGCGTCGCATCCTGTTTGCGATGGACGCCTTCGCACGGCCCGATGCGGCGCACAAGAAATCGGCCCGCGTGGTCGGCGACGTGATCGGCAAGTACCACCCGCACGGCGATTCGTCGGTGTACGAAGCCATGGTGCGG
>JAGNYW010000021.1:48329-49860 GCA_017984755.1 Methyloversatilis sp. | reverse complement strand
GCGCGCGAGGCTGGCAAAACCGCTGATGCCGGTGCCGCCGGTCTTGGCCAGGGTGCCGCTGTTGTTGAAATTGCCGCCACCGCCGGACGTTTCGCTGACCACGCCGTCGGAGGCGAAATTGAAGCGTCCGGTGTTGTTCAGGACGGAGCCGTCGTTGAGCAGCAGCGAGCGGCCGTCGCTGAGGTAATTGACGGTGCCGGCGTTGTTCACGGTGACGCCGCTCAGCACGAGGTGGCCGCCGACGCTGTTTGCGCTGAAGGTATTGACGCTACCGTCTGACAGCAGCAGCAAGCCGGCGCCCGAGATGGTCGAGCCGCCAGTCCAGTTCAGCGTGCCGTCAATGTCGAGCGTACGGCCCGACGCGATGCTTAGCGTACCCGTACTGTGGTTCAGCGCGCCGTCGATCTCGAAGTCGCGGTTGAAGGCGTAGTTGCCCGGCGCGAAGGTGATGGCGTTGCCGAGCACGGTGCGGCCGCTGCCGGTGTGGCTGCCACCCGTCTGATTGAATTCCGTCGATACGAACAGGTCGCCGGCACCGTTGAAGGTTCCGCCGGTCTGAGTGAAGCGGGAAGTTTCAAGCCTGCCATTGACCGACAGGGTTCCGCTTCCGCTCAGTGTCAGGTCGCCGGCAAGCACCGACGACACGACGCTGTCGCTGCCCGTCATCGTTCCGGTCAAGGTCAGCGAACCGCCACTGATGGTCAGGTTGTTGCCGGCGGTGGTCGTCAGGCCGGCGATGGAATGGGTGCCGCTGTCGAGCACCACGCTGCTGCCGTTGTCGAGTGCGATGAACACCAGATCGTTCAGGCCGGGCAGGGCGTCGCCGGTCCAGTTGGCGGCATCGGTCCAGAGGGCGGTTCCGGCACCGCCGTCCCAGCAGATGCCGCTGGTGCAGAGGCTGAATCCGATGCTCAGGATCCCGCCGGATGCACGCATCGTATAGCCTGTCGGGGCAGACAGTTGCAGAGCGCCGACGTCCAGTCCGCCGGTCGTGGTCAGAACGTTCAATTGCATGCCGTCCGTCGCGCTTGCACCGCCGAGCGGAACCACGGTCAGGCCGCCGTCAAGCAGGGCGCTTCCAGCGACAGACACGACGTCGTAGTCGCCGGCAGTGGTGCCCGTGAACTCCGCCACGATGCGCCCGGTCGGCGTCTGAACCAGATTGCCAGCGATGCGCAGTGTGCCCAGGGCGTCCTCGCCACCCGGCAGTAGCTCGCCCCGGTTGGTCAGCATGCCGCCCAGCAGATCAAGCGTGCCGCTGCCCGTGATGATCCCGTCGTTCGTCAGCGCCGTTGCAGTTGTCACCGTGGCGCCCGCAGCGATGTGCATGACCCCGCTGAGGCTGCCGAGCGAGGCGAGTTGCAAGGTGCCTGTCTCGCCGCGATAGCTGCCTCCCTGATCCACCAGACGCACCTGGCCGGCGAAGCCGCTGTTGCCGGCGCCCGCGGTCTTGGCGAGCGTGCCGATGTTGTTGAAGTTGCCGCCGTTGCCGGAGTTCTCGGAAACGACGTTGTCGCCGGTGAAGTTGAAG
>JAGNYW010000021.1:0-48229 GCA_017984755.1 Methyloversatilis sp. | reverse complement strand
ACCGCGCCGTCGTTGATCAGCAGTTCGCGGCTGTTGCCGGCGGCGACGGCGTAATTGACGGTGCCGGCGTTGTTGACGGTGACCGCGCTCAGCGTGTGGAAGCCACCGCCCACGCTGTCGTTGATGTTGAGCGTGCTGGTGCCGAGCACATTGAGCGTGCCGGTGCCACCGGCGTGGGTCACCGTGGTGCCGCCGGTCCAGTTGAGCGTGCCGTCGATGGTCAGGTTGCCGTCGGCGCGGATGGTTGCGCCATTGAAGTTCGAGACGCCGCGCAGCACGGAGCCGTCGGCGAAGGTCTGCGTGCTGCCGTTGAATCGGACGTTGCTGCCGGCGAGGTTGAATACGCCGGTGTGATTGCCCTCGGTCTGGATCAGCATCGTGCCGGTACCGGAATCGATGATGCCGCCGTCGAGGTTGTTCAGACGCACCTGGCCGGCGAAGCCGCTGTTGCCGGCGCCCGCGGTCTTGGCGAGCGTGCCGATGTTGTTGAAGTTGCCGCCGTTGCCGGAGTTCTCGGAAACGACGTTGTCGCCGGTGAAGTTGAAGCGACCGGTGTTGTTGAACACCGCGCCGTCGTTGATCAGCAGTTCGCGGCTGTTGCCGGCGGCGACGGCGTAATTGACGGTGCCGGCGTTGTTGACGGTGACCGCGCTCAGCGTGTGGAAGCCACCGCCCACGCTGTCGTTGATGTCGGCGATGCTGCCAGTACGAAGATTGAGTGTACCCGGACCGGTGATGGTCGCTCCCGCATTCCAGTTCAGCCTGCCATCGATGCCGACCGCACGGCCTGATGCGATGCTCAGCGTACCCGTGCTGTGGTTCAGCGTTCCGTCGATTTCGAAGTCGCGGTTGAAGACGTAGCTGCCGGGCGCGAAGGTGATGGCATCACCGAGCACGGTGCGGCCGCTGCCGGTGTGGCTGCCGCCTGTCTGACTGAATCCCGTCGATACGAACAGGTTGCCGGTGCCGGTGAAGCTGCCGCCGGTCTGCGTGAAGCGGGCGGCGGTCAGGGCTGCATCCGCGATCAGTGTCCCGCTGCCACCCAGCACCAGATCACCTGCGAGCACGGAATCGAGTCCGGCCAGCGTGAGGGAGCCACCGTTGATCGTGAGGTGGTTTCCGGTGCTGGTGGTCAGGGCTGAAATGAGGTGTGTGCCACTGTCGAGCAGCACGTTGCTGCCACCATCCAGCCCGATGAATACCAGATCGTCCACGCCGGGCAGGCGGTCGCCGGTCCAGTTCGCTGCGTCCGTCCAGCGTGCTGTGCCGGCGCCACCGTCCCAGCAGATGCCGCCGCACAGGATGCTGCCGAAGCTGATGCGGAAGCTGTTGCCGTCCACCGCCGTCGAGTAGCCTGCTGCAGGGATGTCTATCGTCGCAAACGTTCCGCTGATGCCGTTTCCGGCGGTGATCAGGGTGGCCGACAGAGGCCCGCGCGTGTAGGACGGATCTTCCGTAATCGCCAGCGTGCCGCCGAGCGTGACCGAACCGGCGACGGCGAGCTGGTCGTAGGTGCCGGCAGTGCTGCCGCCTATCCACAGATCGAGCTCGCCAGTACCGGTCTGCACGAAGTTGCCGGTCACGCTCAGCGTGCCGTACTCGAGGGTGCCCAGCTTACCCGCATTGGTCAGCGTGCCGCCGGGGCCGACGTCTATCGTGCCGTTGCCGAAGATGTCGCCGCTGCTGGCGATGGTGAAGCCGCCGATGCGGCGCAGCGTGGCGCCGGCAGCGAGGTCGGCGTCGCCGTTGTAGGTCAGCGTGCCGCCGACTTCGAAAGTCGCACCGGCACGGACGTCGATGAAGCGGTTGTGGGTGAAGGTGCCACCGCCGGGCGCGCCGCTGTAGCCGATGTTGAAGCGCAGCCGGCCGGATTCGACGCGAATGTCGCCATCGTTGGTGAAGTCGACGTAATTGGCGGTGCCGCCCGGAATGCCCAGGCTGCCGATCGCGGTTTCGCCGACGCCTGCCGACTTGACGATCAGGCCACCGGCACTGTTGATCATCGTCACCGTGCCGGTGCCGGTCCAGCGGTCGCCGAAATTGAAATCCCCACTGATGTCGAAGCGGCCGTTGTTCGTCAGGCGGCCGCTGCCGACGACGTCGATGTGACCGGCACGCCAGTTCAACGTGCCGTCGTTTACCAGCGTACCGGCACCGAAGCGCTTGTAGGTGCTGGATGTGGCGTCATCGCTTCCGGTCGTCTCGATGGACAGCGTCGCGCCGTTCTGTACGAGCAGGTTGCCCTGGAACAGTCCGCGCGACCAGCTGCCGCCGCCCGTGAGTGTCGTCAGCCCGCTGCCGCCCAGCGTGCCGCCGGAAAAGGCGAGCGCCGTCACCGCCGATGCGCCGCTGCGCGCGAAGCTGCCGCCAGCGAGCGTGAGTGCGCCCACCGTGAGATTGCCCGTGCCCGCCACGCTGCCGCCGCTCATGTTCAACGTTGAAATGCCGGATGACGGGCCGTTCAGCGTCAGCGTGCCACTGCCCAGATCGAACTGGTTGACGGACGTTGCGCCGAGGGTGGTGAAGCTGCCGCCGGTCTGCGTCACCTGCCCGCCAAGGAAATTGCCCGACATCGCCACCGTGGCGCTGCCGGCGATTTCCAGATTGGCGATGGCGGCCGCGGTAGTTGCAGTGAAGCGTGCTGCGTCCTGCACGCGCACGGTGAAGGTGTTGTCGGCGATTGCAGGCGCCAGGGTCGAGCTGACGACGATCGCGGAATCGATGAATTCGATGCGGCCACCGCCGTCGAACTGTCCGGTGCTGTCGAGCGCGTAGCTTGCCGTGCCGCCATAGCGGACGGTAGCGCCGGTTGCGACGTCGACGACGCCGGCGTTGGTCGCACCGCCGGTCGTGGTGAGTGCGCCGCTGGCCACCGAATACCGGGCGCCCTGCGCAATGTCGAGGCCGCGCGTCGTGCTGCGCGCGCCGGCCGTATAGCTGAAGGTCGATCCGGAAGCGAGCGCCGAACGCCCGCTGCCCGTCATGTCACCGCCGGTCCATGTCGAGCCTGCGCCGGTGAAGGTGACCGTGCCGCTGCCACCGAAAGTACCGGCCGACAGCGCGAGGCGGGCGATCTGCGATGCTGCGTTGAAATTCAGCGTACCGCCGCTGATGACCAGGTTGCCGGCCAGCGTGGCGACGTCACTGACGTTCAGGACGCCGCCGGACAGCGTCAGCGTCGTACCGGTCACGCTCTGCAGGCTGCGGATCGCATGGCTGCCGGAGGCCAGCGTCACCTGCGCGCCGGCGAGATCGATGAATACCAGATCGCTGGTGCCCGGCAGCAGGTCGCCGGTCCAGTTGGCTGCATCGGTCCACATGCCGGTGCCGGCACCGCCGTCCCAGCAGATGCCGCCGCAGATGGCGCCGGCATAGCTGAGTACCTGCCGGTTGCCGACGGCAAGCGTGCTGTAGCCGCTCGGCAGCGTGCGGCTGGCGAATTCGCCGCCAAGGGTGCCGGCCGTCACGATATTGGCTTCACCGCCGACTGCGACGTATCCCGGCAGTTCGCTGACCACGAGTGTGCCGCCCAGTGTGGCCGTACTGCTGACGACAAGTGCATCGGTGCCTGCGGTGCCGCGTTCGATCTGCAGCGTGCCGGCCGCGTCCTGAATGTAACGACCGGTGATGCTGAGCGTGCCGATCGCGCCGGCGCCGCCCGGACGCACGATGCCGCTGTTGGTGAAGGCCTGCGAGCCCAGTGCGAGCGTGCCGAAGCCGCTGACCGTACCGGTGTTGCCCGAGGCGGCGCTGGTGTTGCCGAAGGTTGTGGCGTTGAGCAGCTCGATCGTGCCCGCATTCGTGAACGCGCTCGCCACGCTCAGCGAACCCTGTCCGACGGTGAGGAGACCGGATTGGGTGAAGCCGACATTGGAGCCGAATGACATGGAACCGCTGCCGACCTTGGTGACTGTGCCTTCATTCACCAGCGATCCGCCGCTGCTTGAATTCACGCTGAAGTTGCCGCTGCCGGTATCGAACAGCAGGCGGGCACCGCCGGCATTGCGCAGCACGGCACCGTTGTTCAGATTCACCGAGCCGCTGGTCTTGAAGATGCGGCTGCTGCCGCTCGTATTGGTGTGAACGAGCGCGCGTGCATTCAGGAACTGCGTGTTGCTGCCCGTGATCTGCAGCGGGCCGCTGACCGTCAGCGTGCCGTCACCGTCGATGATGCCGGCAGTCCAGTCGTAGCGACCGCTGATCGTGTTGGCACCGCTACCCAGCAGCGTGCCGCCACTGTGAAGCAGCGTGGATGCAATGCCTGCACCATCGGCCAGATTCAGCGTGCCGCCGCTCAGCGAAAGCGTGCCGGCTCCGGTCACGCTGCCTGCTGCGGCAAGCGTGGTCGTGGCACCCCGGATGTCGAGCGTACCGCCCGCGGCGAGCTGCTGTGCGCCACTCAGCAGCGCCACGCCATTGATGCTCAGCGTGCCCTGCTGGACGTTCAGCACACCGCGCTGATCGATGAGCAGACCGCCGTTGTAGCCGAAATCGAGCGTACCGGCACCGGTCTTGGTCAAGGTGCCGAGATTTTCGAAGCGGCTGCCGGTGCCTGCGCTCTGGTAGAGGTACAGCGTGTTGTTGTTGTTTTCGGTTTCCAGGGTCAGCAGTGCGCCCGCGGCGTTCTGCAGCAGCGCGCCATTGTTCAGCAGCAGGCTGCGGCCGTTGTTGTTGCCGATGCGACTGTTGCCGGATGAATTGGTATGAATCAGGCGCGTGGCGTTCAGGGTGAGCGTGTTGGCGCTGGCCTGTGTCAGTACGCCATTCAACGTCAGCGTGCCGGCGCCGCCCAGCGTGCCGGCGGTCCATTGCAGGTCGCCGTCGACGATGACCGCACCGCCGGTTGCGACATTCAGCGTGCCGCCGCTCAGCAGCACATCTGCCGTGATCGACGCGCCATCGCCCAGCGTGGTGGTGCCGCCATTCTGCTGCACGCGTCCGTCACCGGAAAAACCGGAGTCGCCGTCCAGCGTGCTCGTGCTGCTGCCCAGCAGCAGCAGCGCGCCGGCAGCGATCTGCTGCGTACCTGCGAAAGTACTGACCGCATTGTTGGAGAGCGTGCCCTGGTTGATCAGCAGGGTGCCGGACTGCTGCACGACGAGGTTGCCGTTGTAGCCTAGGTCGAGCGTTCCGCCGCCGGACTTCACCAGCGTGCCGAAGTTTTCGAACCGGCTGCCGGTACCACCGCTCTGGTAGACGTACAGCGTGTTGCCGCTGTCGGGCGTATCGAGTGTGAGCACCGTGCCAGCAGCATTCCTGAATACGGCGCCGTTGTTGATCAGCATGCTGCGGCCGTTGTTCGTACCGATCCGGCTGCCGCCACCGCTATGGGTGTGAAGCAGCGTGGCGTTCTCCAGCGTGACGGTGCTGGTGCCGACCTGCTGCAGCTCGCCCGACACGGTCAGCGTGCCACCGCTTGCAAGCACACCATCGACCAGCGTATTGCCGCCGCTGACGGTACCCACGCTCCAGTCGTAGCGTCCGCTGATCCGTGCGTTGACGCCCGGTGCAACCCGCAGGGTGCCGCCCGATTGCGCAAAACTGGAGGCGACGACGGTGTTGTCGCCCAGCGCCAGCGTGCCGCTGTTCAGCCGGAACTGGCCCGCACCGTCGATGCGGCCGTCTGCCGAGAGCGTCGTGGTGCCGCCATTGACCTGCAGCGTGGCACCTTCCGCCACCTGCTGCGTACCAGCCAGCATGACCGCATTGTTGAATGTGGCCGTGCCTTCGCTCACTGCGAAGTGGCCGAGCTGATCGAAGCTCACGTTGCCGAAGCTGCCGAAGTCCACATTGCCGGCTCCGCTCTTGGTCAGCGTGCCGGTATTTTCGAAGCGGCTGGCGGCACCGGAGTCGTGGTCGATGTAGAGGTTTCCGGTCGGCGCTGCGGCAATCAGGCCGAGCGTGCCGGTGTTCCGGAACAGTCCGCCGTTTTCGATGTTGAAACCGCTGCTCGATGTGTTGGAGATGCGGCTTTCACCACTGGTGTTGTGATGCTGCAGCGTCGTGGCGTCCAGGCGGACCGTCACGTTCCCGCTCTGGTCGAACACGCCGCTCACGTCGAGCACGCCACCGCCTGCGATCGTGCCGCCGTTCCAGTTGAAGCGGCCATCGATATCCGCCGTGCTGCCGGCGGCGATGTTCAGCGTGCCGCTGCCGCTCAGCGTGTAGATCGACGTAATGCGTGCGCCGTCGCCCAGAGACAGTACGCCGGCGCTGTGGGTCAAGGTGCCGGCGCCGTCGATCGAGCGGCCGGCCGACAGCGTGGTCGTACCGCCGAGTACCTGCAGTAACGCACCGGCCGAAACGTTCTGCGTGCCGGCGAGACTGACCGTGTTGCCGAGCGTCAGACTGCCGGCTTCCACGTTGAGCGTGCCGCCCTGTACGAAGGTCATCGCACCGAAGTTGCCGATGTCGGCACGGCCGGCGCCGATCTTGGTCAGCGTGCCGGTGTTTTCGAAGCGGCCACCCAGCGGGCCGGTGTCCTGATCGATGTAGAGGATGCCGCCAGGCGCCTCGACCGACAGCGTCAGCGAGCCGGTATTGCGCAGCAACGCGCCGTTTTCGATGTTGAATCCGCTGCCCGAGGTGTTTGCGATGCGGCTGTTGCCGCTGCTGTTCGAATGCACCAGCGTGGTCTGGCGCAGATAGACCGTCGTGTTGCTGGTCTGGTCGAGCACACCCGCCAGCGACAGCACGCCGCCGCCGGCAATCGCGCCGCCGCTCCAGGTCAGGTTTCCCGCCATCGCGGTATTGCCTGCAACGTTCAGCGTGCCGCCCGAAAGGTCGATGCTCGCCGCGCTGTTCGCCACGTTCAGGTTGGCTGTGCCCGAATCGATGTCCAGTGTGGCCAGGCCGAGGTCGGCATTGATGTTGGCGACATAGTTCGCGACGCGCAGCGTCGACGACGGCAGCGTGACGGCCGCGTTGAAATTCATCGTGCCGCCGCGTGGTGTCAGCACCGAGAAGGCAAGACCGCCGGCATTGAAGCTCGATGTGCCGCTGCCCTGATCGAAATCGGCAATCGCACCGCCACCATTCGCAATGAACTGGCTGGCCGCGTTGCTGACCGATACCCCGTTCAGGTCCAGCGTGCCGAGCGCTTCGAAGCGGCCGCCGTTGAGGGTCAGCGTGCGGCCGACGCGCGTTGCGCCATTGACGGTCAGGCTGCCGCCGCTGATCGTCAGCGATTCTTCGGACGAGAGCGAACCGACCGTCCATGTGCCGGTGCTGATCGTGACGGTCGGCGTGACGCCCACACGGTCGATCAGGACAGTCTGCGTCGCGGAATTCGGCGCGGCACCCAGTGACCAGTTGCTGCCGACCGACCAGTTGCCGTCGACGTTGCTGACCCACTCGTTGATGCCGGTCAGCGCGCTGCCGTTGCCAAGAACGTAGTTGGCCGCCCCGTAGTAGCTGCCGTAGCCGAAGCCGGCAGGTACATCCAGCGACGCGAACTCGCGACCGGCAATGCGCGCGTTGTAGCGCACTACCCGGAAGCCGGTGTTGGCGCCCGGCGTGTATCCGCCTTCGTGCGTCGCACGCAGCGCGCCGCCGAAGGTGACCGTGCCGCTGACGTCGAGCGCGTCGAAACCGGTGCCGCGCTCGCTGCCGGCGATGCCGATTTCCAGCGTGCCGGCGCCGCCGAGTACCAGATTGCCGGTCACGGTCAGCAGACCGTCCGGACGCAGCACGCCGTTGTTCGTCAGCGTGTTCGCACCGAGGCTCAGGCTGCCGAAGCCGCGGATGACGCCTGAACTGACGAAGCTGGTTGAGGATGTGATCGCGCCGCCCTCAAGGCGCAGGGTGCCGGCGTTGTTCCAGTTGCTGCCGCTGAATTCGAAGGTCTTGCCGGTTGCGGCGGCGATGGCGGTACCGGAGAAGGTGCCGCCGGTGCCCATGAAGATGTCGGCGGACTGCGTGCCGGTGAGGTTGATTCCGGTGCCGATGTTGAGTGTGCTGTTGCCGTGCCAGGCGGTGAAGCTGTTGTAGATGGCGCTGCCGGCGAAATCGATGGTGCCGTTGCCGGCGATGTTGAGCGTGGTGAGACCGGCGCTGGTGTTGCCGCGCAGATAGGTCCAATTGCCGGTGCTGGCCAGACGGACGGTGGCGCCGTCGAGCGTGAGCGTGCCGCGGGCTTCCATGCTCTGGCCGTTGTCGATGGTGTACAGGCCGGAGCCTGCGACGCCATCCACATTGGCGAGCGTGGTGTCGATGAGGTAGCCGACGCCATTCATGACGAGCGCACCACCGGCCGGGTTGTTGGCGCGGATGGCGCCGCCGGTGATCGATCCGCTGAGCAGCACGGCGCCGGTGGAGTCGTCGAGCAGCAGTGTGGCGTTGGTGTTGTTCAGTGCTCCGGTGATGGAGAGGGCGCCTGCGGCGACGCCGTCGCGGTCGAGGGAATTGAACGAAGCGGTGTTGAAGGTGCCGCCGAGGTTGAGTGAGCCGCTGTCCAGATCGAGCGTGCCGGAGGAGGCCCAGGTCGTGCCGCTGCTGGATGTCAGCGAGACGATGCCGCCTGCGGCGCGCAGGGTGCCGGCGTTGTTCCAGTTGCTGCCGCTGAATTCGAAGGTCTTGCCGGTTGCGGCGGCGATGGCGGTACCGGAGAAGGTGCCGCCGGTGCCCATGAAGATGTCGGCGGACTGCGTGCCGGTGAGGTTGATTCCGGTGCCGATGTTGAGTGTGCTGTTGCCGTGCCAGGCGGTGAAGCTGTTGTAGATGGCGCTGCCGGCGAAATCGATGGTGCCGTTGCCGGCGATGTTGAGCGTGGTGAGACCGGCGCTGGTGTTGCCGCGCAGATAGGTCCAATTGCCGGTGCTGGCCAGACGGACGGTGGCGCCGTCGAGCGTGAGCGTGCCGCGGGCTTCCAGGAAGCCGCCGTTGCTGATCGTGACAAGTGAATTGCCGGTGACGCTGGCGAGCTTGCCCAGCGTCACGTTGTTCATGATGCCGCCGGTCACTTCGAGTCCGGCGCCGCCGATCGCCACCGCGACATTGTTCAGATTGCCACCGGCGATCCCCGATCGCGCGCCGAGGAGGTTCAGCACGCCACCGGTCACCGTCCCGCCGCTCAGCGACAGTCGGTTCAGATCGAGCTTTGCGCCTATGTTCAGGGTGCCGCCCGATACCGACAGCACGCCGTTGATGAGCGAGTCGTCGATCAGCGTCAGTCCGCCGCTGATGATGGAGATGTTCTCGTTCGAGAACAGGCTGTTGACCGTGAACGGTCCGCTGGTTGCGGTACGCACGGTGACAGTGAGGTCACCCGCCTGATCGATGACGACATCGTTGCCGGCGGTCGGAATCAGTCCGCCGGCCCAGTTGGCGGCAACGTCCCAGAAGCCCGACGATGCCGACGTCCAGGTGCTGGAAATGGTGCCGGTGGCAAAGCTCAGCGCGTTCGAGAACGTGGTGGCCGTCGCCGTGAGTCCGTTGGTGTCGATGCTTGCGAAACTGCCTGTCAGGCAACCGTCGGTCGAACAGGAGAGGACGGTGTAGCGGTCCTGCGCACCGAGCGTGACACCGGCCGCCGGCGTGATGATGAGATCGCCCCCGAGTGCCACGCTGCCGCTGACCTGCAGCCCGTCCTGCTGCCCGAGCGATGTGCCCAGCAGATCGGCTTCCAGCGATCCGGCCGCGGTCTGCACCAGATTGCCCTGAATGCTCAGCAGACCTGCCGAACCCGCGCTGCCGGGCTGGAGCAGGCCGGCATTGGTCAGCGTCCCGGTGCCGACATTGATCGCGCCGATGCCGTCGATGCTGCCGTTGTTCAGCAGGTTGGCGTTGCCGGTGGCCAGAGTGGCGTTGTTCAACAGCGTTATCCGACCGTCGTTGATCGGGAACGCACTTGCCGTCAGAACACCTTCTTCGACGCGCAGCGTACCGGTATTGGTCAGCGGCATTGCCAGCGTCAGTCCGATCGGTCCGCGCTTGACCAGCAGACCTGCGTTGTCGATTCGGCCGGTGGTGGTGTGCGTGACGCGTGCATCGTTCTCGAGCACGACGCTGCCGCCCGCGGCGATTGCGAGGCGTGCGCCGTTAAGGCGCAGCGCGTAGCTGTTCTGGTCGGCAACCGTCAGGTTGCCGGTGACGCGGATTTCACGCGAGCTGTCCTTGTAGGCGCTGGTCGATGCAATGGTGGACGTGCCCGCAAGCGCGAGAACGCCGCCACCGGACAGCGAACCGCTGTTCCAGGTAAAGCGGTTGCCGATGGTGACGTCGGCAGTTCCGCCGAGCGTGCCGCCGCTGAGTTCCAGATTGGCAATGCCGGTCGCCGCAGTGGCGGCGAGGGTGCCCCCGCTCAGGCGAAGCAGACCGGGACCCGCGATCTGCGTGGCGAGGTCGGCCGTGATAGTGCCGCCGGTCTGCTGCACGGCGCCCGGCCCCGCGAACAGAAAATCGCCGCCGATGACGTTGTTCGACGAACTGTCCGCAGACACGAAAAGCGTGCTGCCTTCGGTCACGGCAACGCGTCCGCCCGCCCCTGCCGAGAGCTGCGCCAGGCCGTTGCCCGATCCGTTGTAACCTTCGTTGAAGTAGATGTATGCGTTCGATGAGGTGGCCAGCGTGCCGGTCGACGCGATGTGCAGTGTGCCGCCGTCGCGGATGTACAGATCGTAATTGGTGCTGTTGCCCAAGGTCAGCGTGCCGGCCACTTCGAGTCGGCGGTGCAGGTACTTGTAGGCCGACGCGTTGTTGATCGTGCCGTTGCCGGCGAGCACGGCCGTACCGGTCCCGCTCATCGTGCCCGACTGCCAAAGCAACTGGCCCAGCGTGACCGTGGCGTTGCCGTCGAGCGTGCCGCCGGTCAGTTCCAGATTCGCGATGCCGGTCGTGGCGCCGGCGAACAGCGTGCCGCCATTGAGCCGCATCACGCCGGAGCCATTGAACGCGCTCGCCTGGTCGATGGTGAACAGGCCGGAATTCATCTGCACCGCACCCGGACCTGTCAGGGCGTAATTGCCGCTGATCAGATTGCTCGCTGCACCGTCCGCAGTCAGGAACAGCGTTGTGCCGTCCGCGACGGCAATCCGCCCGCCCGCCGCCGATGTCAGCGCGGCTGTGCCGTTGTTGCTGCCGTTGTAGCCCTCATTGAAATAGATGTAGCCATTCGACGAGGTGGCCAGCGTGCCGGTCGAAGCGACATGCAGCGTGCCGCCGTCACGGATGTAGAGGTCGTAATTGGTGCTGTTGCCGAGGGTCAGCATGCCGGCGACTTCAAGCCGGCGCTGCAGGTACTTGTACGCCGATGCACTGTTGATCGCGCCATTGCCGGCGAGCACGGTCGTGCCCGTGCCGATCATCGTGCCGGACTGCCACAGCAACTGACCCAGCGTGGAGGTGGCCGTGCCGTCCAGCGTACCGCCGGTCATTTCCAGATTGGCGATCTGCGTGGCGGCGTTGGTGGCCAGCGTGCCGCCATTGAGCCGCAGCACACCGGAACCACTGAATTCGCTCGCCTGATCGACGGTGAACAGACCGCTGTTGAACTGAACGGCGCCGGGCCCGCTCAGCGCAAAGTTGCCGCGGAGGTAATTGCTGGCCGTGCCGTCTGCCGTCAGGAAAAGCGCAGTGCCGTCCGCGACGGCGATTCGCCCACCTGCGTCGGCAGTGATGGCGACACTGCCGTTGTTGCTGCCGTTGCTGCCTTCGTTCAGATAGATGTAGCCATTGGCCGACGTTGCCAGGGTACCGGTGTCCGTGACGTGCAGCGTGCCGCCATCGCGGATGTACAAATCGTAGTTGGTGCTGTTTCCGAAGGTCAGCGTGCCGGCGACATCAAGCCGGCGATGCAGGAACTTGTAGGCGCTCGCCGGACCGACGGTTGCCATCGTGCCTGCCGACAACACGGTGCGCCCGGTACCGGACATGGTGCCACCCGACCAGTCGAAAGCGTTGCCGATCGTGAAGTCTGCGGCGCCTGCCAGCGTGCCGCCTGTCATCGTGAAGCGGCTCGTGATGCCCGAATCGGCGTTCACGAGCAGCGTGCCGCCGGACACGAGGAAGGTGCCCGCCCCGGCGATCTGTGCGCCGTCGAGATGAACCGTGCCGGCCGACAGCTGAAGCGTCGAATCTGCCGCGATCTGCAGAGGCTGCCCGGCCACATTGAAGGTGCCGGATTCCATCAGCAGATCGCCGCCGTTCAGCGACGACACACTCATCCCGCCGATCGAGGCGCCCTGGCCGTCGCTGTAGCCATGCAGTCGCAACAGTCCGCCGCGGCTCTGGATGTTGCCGCCGATGTCCAGGTATTGCAGGTAGGCATTGCCGCTGCCTTCACCCTTGGCCAGCGTGCCCAGTGCAGTCAGTCGGCCACCACCGGTCGCGGAACTCGAACCGCGCAGCACGGCGTTGTCGTTCAGCAGCAGCGTGCGGCCTTCGGCAATGACCAGTTCGCGATCGATGATGCGCGTACCGCTCAGCGTGATCGAGGTATCGAGCACGGTGCGGCCGGTACCGCCCATATTGCCGCTCAGCCAGTTGAAGTTGTCGCGCAGCATCAGGTTGCCGCTGCCGACCAGATCGGTGTTCGACAGGTTGAACGTGCCGGTGCCGCCGATGACGGAATCGCCTTCGAGCGTGAAACGACCGCTGGTCATCGCGAGTGCGCCGGCGCCGGTCACGTTCAGGCGTGCTGAAAACTGGTTGCCGAGGTTGTTGTCCGAAAACAGGCGCAACGTCAGGCCGTCGGCGATGTCGACGGTGGCGCCTGCATCGGCGCTGAACAGTGTGACGCCGCTGGCGCCTGCGTCGAAGTAGACATGGCCGTCGTTCGTAGTCGAGCGCAGGATGGCCGTCGATGTCAGGTGCAGCGCGCCGCCGTTCTGGACGTACAGCCAGTAGTTGTTGTCGGCGTCCAGCGTGCCGGAGATTTCCAGCCGCCGCTGCAGGATCTTGTTGGCCGTGATCTGCGGCATCGAGGCATGGCCGCTGATGTGCGTCGTGCCGGTGCCGTACATCCCGCCACCGGTCCAGCTGAAGGCGGTGTCGATGTCGAGATTGCCGGCGCCCAGAAGATTGGATCGGGTCAGCGCCAGCAGTCCCGTGCCGCCAATGACGGAATCGCCGGTCAGCGTGATGTTGCCGTTGCTCAGGGCAAAGGTGCCGGACCCGGTCAGATCGACATTGACCGACATTTCGTTGCCGACGTTGCTGTCCGACAACAGGTTCAGCGTGCGATCTGCCGCGACATCGATTTCCGCACCGGCGACCGCCGTGAGGCGCGCGGTGCCGGTGGTACCGGCCTGCAGATAGATGTTGCCGTCGTTCGTCGTGCTGCGCAGTCGGCCGGTTGCGGTCAGGTGCAGCGTGCCGCCAGCCTGGACGTAGAGCCAGTAGTTGTTGTCCGCGTCGAGCGTGCCGCTGACTTCGAGCCTGCGCTGCAGGAATTTGTTGGCGTTCGATTGCGGCAGCGACGCGAGCCCGCCGATGCGCGTGATGCCGCTGCCGCCCATCGAGCCGCCCGTCCAGACGAAGCGGCTGTCGATGTCGAGATTTCCGCCTCCGCCAAGATCCGCGCCAGTCATTGCAAACAGGCCGGCGCCGCCGATCGATGAATCACCGGTCAGCGTGATCAGGCCTCCGCTGAATGCAAGACTGCCCGCGCCGGTCAGGTCGAGATCGGCCGAGAAGGTGTTGCCGGCATTGCCGTCCGAGAACAGGTTCAGCGTGCGCGTGGCACCTGCATCGATCCGGGCGCCAGCATCGGCGCTGAACGCGGCACTGCCGCTGCCGCCGGCCTGCAGGTAGATGTTGCCGTCGTGCGTCACCGAGCGCAGCGTGCCGGTCGACGTGATGTGCAACTCGCCGCCGTTCTGCACGTACAACCACTGGTTGTTGTTGGCGTCGAGCGTGCCAGACACCTCCAGCCTGCGCTGGATGAACCTGTTGCCGGCTGCCTGTGGCAGCTGGGCCTGACCGGTGATGCGGGTGACACCATCGCCATACATGCCGCCATTGAGCCAGCGGAAGTTGTTGCCGAGCGTCAGGTTGCCGCTGCCGAACAGGTCGGCACCCGCCATTGCGAAGTTGCCGCTGCCGCTGATCACCGAATTGCCGGTCAGCGTGAAGCGTCCGCCGGTCAGCGCAAGCGTTCCTGCACCGCTGGTCGTGAAACTGGCTGAAATCTGGTTGCCGACATTGTTGTCGGAGTACAGGCTGAGCTGCCGTCCGGCGGCAACACTGACCTGTGCGCCGGCGTCTGCGCTGAACAGCGCCGTGCCACTGGCGCCACTGTTGAAGTAGATGTTGCCGTCATGCGTTGTTGACTGCAGCACGCCGGTCGACGTGAGGTGCAGGGTGCCGCCGTTGCGGATGTAGAGCTGAAGGTTGTTCTTCAGGTCCAGGGTGCCCGCGACGTTGAGCGTACGGTCGAGATAGCGGTAGTTGAAATTCGGCGGCAGTTCGCCTGCACCCGTCAGCGTGACGGCACCGGTGCCGGTCATGACGCCGCTGTACCAGGTCAGCCCGCCGAGCGTGAGCGGGGCACTGCCGTCCAGCGTGCCGGAGAGGGACAGCATGCCGGAGATCGCTGCAGTCGTGCCGTCGATATCCAGCGTGCCGTTGTCCAGCGTGTAGTCGCCGTCGATCGCGACGCCGGCGGTGCCCTGCAGACGCTGCGCGCCGGTGTGCGAGTCGGCCGCCGTCTGCAGCACACCTTCCGTCGTGACCGCATTGCGGAACTGGATCGTGGACCCGGTACCCCGTATGGTGCGAAGCAGGATGTTGCCCTCGCCTGCGGTGAGCACCGGGACAATGATGTCGGCGCGCTGATTTCCGACTGCCGTGCCGTTGCTGTAGCCGGTCTGCATCGTGATGTTGCCGGCACCCTGCGTGATGATGCGCAGGTTGGCGCCATGTGCGCCGCCGGTCACGAGGTCGATGCCTGCGCTCGGCCCGCCTTCTTCGCCACCGATATTGCGCGTTTCGATCAGCAGGCTGCTGCCGGTGGCAAGCGCCAGCGCACCGGCCGTTTCTCCGGCGAGGTTGCCGCTTCCGGTGTAGTTGAACGAACTTCCGCCGACCGTGACCGAGCGCAGCGCGCGCAGGATGATGTCGGTGGTCTTGCTCTGTTCTTCGATCTCGCTTTCGAAAATGACCGTGGGGCCGAGTGCTTCTGCCGTGATCGTCCCGGGCGTCACGCCACCGCTGAAAATCAGGCTGCCGTCGTTGCTGCCGTCGCCGCTGCCGCCCTGTATGACGATGGCCAGCGGATCGAGCAGCAACATGCCGTTGCGTCCGCGTGCGGCGCTGGTGTCGGTCCGGCCGCGGTAGAGCAGGGCGAGCTTGCCCGACACTTCCACCTCGCCACCGTTGCCGCCCTGGCTGCCACCGCGCGCCCATATGTTGCCGGCGAATGCCGTGGCCTGATCGGCCCACACCACCACCTTGCCGCCATCGCCTTCCAGCAGTGCGTCGGCCAGCAGGCTGACTTTCGGGCCCACCCAGGTGAACTGCGCGTTGCGCACGCCGGCATTTGCGCCCTGCCAGTCGCCGCCCGCCAGCACCGAGCCGCCGCCGCTGTCGCCGGATGCATCGAGCGTGGCTTCACCGTCGAGCACCACGGTTTCGGCCGTGACGACGATCTGCCCGCCCTTTCCGGCATCGGCCGGCGCTGGCGCCGACTTTGTCACCGGGCCCGCCGCCGTGACCGGCAGTGCGAGGTCGGGCGCGCCATCGGATGTGGCCGTGACGGGCGCCGCTGCGGGAGCCGGCGTGCTGCTGCCGGTGGCGCGCAGCGTGCCTTCGACCGTGGCGCGGTGCACGGCCTCGATGGCGATCGATCCACCGCGGGTGCCGCTGGCATCGACCTGCGCACCGGCTTCGACCTTTACCTCGGGCGCACTGATGTTGACTTGCCCGCCGGCACCGTCCGCCGCTACTGCCTTCGTTTCGGATTGAGCGGTCAGTGTGACGGACTTCGATCCGCGCAGCACGATGCGCCCGTCCGTCCCGACATGTGCGCCTGTTGCGCTGATCTTGCCAGCCTGTGTCAGCGCCGCGCCGAACATGCCGACATTGCCGCCGCTGGCGATCAGCTGGCCGAGGTTGATGGCCTGGCCACCGGCTTCGATCTTCACCCGCAGCGAGGGCTGATGCGGATCGGCGATCTCGACGCTCTTGCCGGCGGCAAGCACGATGTCGCCATTTTCCGCCGTGATGATGCCGGTGTTTTCGACGTCGGTCGCGATGAGGATCAGCGGTCCGCCCGTGGTTCTGAGCGTGCCTTCATTGCGCAGCTTGCCGGCCGCGCCGTCGGCGTCGAATTTCATCCTGCCGGCGAGGAAGTCTTCGGTCTTGATGTTGAGCGTCGACGCCACCAGCCCGGCGGTGTCGACCTTCGCACCGGCGCCGAACAACACGCCGTTGGGATTGATCAGAAAGACGCGACCGTTTGCGATGAGGTTGCCGAGAATCTTCGACGGATCCTGGCCGACCACGCGGTTGAGCACCGATGCGGTCGAACTGGGCTGGATGAAGCGGGTCGTTTCCCCCGGCGGTATCGAGAACTGCTGCCAGTTGATGACCGCACGATCGCTGGCCGTGATGTTCAGCGTGGCGCCCTGCTGCTGAACGCCGACCTGGCCATGGATGATCTGGTGACCGCCCGGGTTGGCGATGACCAGGCCGGGCAGGGCTGCTGCCAGTGCAGCGACCATGCGCCGCAGCGCGCGTGCGCCGCCGCCCTTGCCGCATGCCTTGGCTTCTTCCGGCACAGGGACATAAGTGCCCTTCTCGGCGGAAAAAACCAGTCTGTAGCGCCCCTTGTTCATTTTGACCTCAAGTTCTTCTCCGTACGACCGTGAACACGATCACCCGCAGTTCAGGTGATCAAGCTGCGGCAGCAGCGGGCCAACCCCGAAAACACGCCCGCTGCGATGCGGGCAGTCATGTATGGAAGCGGCGACTGTGGTGTCGCCTGTCGTTGTGTCCCGCCTAGAAACTCAGGCTGAAGGATGCATGCACGCGGTGGCTGCCTGAGGCGTAATCCTGCGTACCGTCGACCAGTCGAGCGTAATCGACACGGCCGGAAAGCCATGTGGAATAGTTGACGCGCAAGCCGATACCTGCCGACGCAACGCCGTCGCCTGAATTCTCTCCCGGCAGCGGATTCACTCTGTAAAGATGTGCAAGGTCGCCGAACAGCACGCCGCGCATCACCCATGTGTCGTGTGTCCAGGCCGGCGTGTCGAAGTCGATGCCGGCACGCCAGCCCCTGTCATTGGCCAGCACCCGCTCGCGCAGACCGCGCAGCGAATCGGCGCCGCCCACACCGAGCTGTTCGCCCGACACGAGTTCGTCGCGGGTGTATTGCGCCTGGGCCTGAAGGCGAATGCGCCAGTCGCGCGGCAGCAGCTGGAACCAGGACGCGCCGGCGCGCATCACGGCAAAACGAGCATTGGCACCGGTCCGCAGGATGTTGAAATCGGCGTCCCGGCCATGTTCGCCGCCCTGCAGGTTGCGTGCGACGCTGACATTCAGGCCGGCTTCGCGCAGGTCGTTGCGCCAGTTGCCGCTCCAGGACAGCGAGATCGGGTGTGTGATGACGCGCGGCACCTGATTGCCGGGCGCATTGTCGAGCTGGAAACTGCTGTCGAAATCGCGCCAGTCCGCTGCCATGCTCACGCGCTGCGAAAGTTCGCCGATGCGCGGCAGATGCCAGTTGTAACGCGCCGAAAAGATGCGGCCGCTGCCCGACACGCTGGCCGTCGTGTTGAGCACCTGCACCTGACCCGAACTGACGCTTGAAAAACCGCCCACCAGATCGATGGAGTTGCCGCTTTCATAAAGCGGGATGCGATAACCGACGCCGACAATGGTGACTTCCGACGGTTTTTCGATCGACGTGGTGAATTGAACGGTCGCGACGTGGTCGCGGTTGAAGAGGTTCGCGTGCTGCAGGCCGACCGAGATGCGGTGCGTGCCGGTGGCGGGTGTGCCGCTGTTGTCCACCGTGAGGAAGCGGCGCAACGGGTTGCTGTCGGCGACCGAAACAGTGGCGGCGATCTCACCCGGCTTGCGCGCCGAGCGGAAAGTCACGTCGGTCTGCTTCGAAGAGTTTTCGTTGGCCAGCGATAGCTGCCGCGCCACGGCTTCGGTATTCGGCATGCTGCCGTCCGCCAGCGCCGGCAGGCTGCGCCGAATGTTCTCGTCGTCGTGATGCTGGGCGCCCTGCAGCGTCAGTTCGGTGAGCTTCGGTTCAAGCACCTCGAGGATGACCGTGCCGTCGTTCAGTTCCTGCTCCGGGATGGACACCTGAGCAGCGCCGAAACCGCGCTGATGGTAGGCGGTCTGCAGTGCAGTGCGGGCTGCCTCAAGCTGGGCGAAGCTCACTTCGCTGCCGACGTAGGGCGTGAGCAGCGCGTCCACCTCGGACGGACGGAACACGGTGCCGCCCGCAACCGAGTAGCTGCGGACTTCGAAACGGGGGCCCTCGGCGATCTCTTCAGCGCGAAGGTTGGCCGAGGCAAGCGTTGCACCGCTGGCAAGCGCGCAGCACACCCATGCTCTGATAAGCGACACTTCCGGCCCCCGTTTGTCTTAAGTTCTTGTATATGACGGAGTTTAGAAGGTTTGTCGCGGTTTAGCAGCTAGCCAAACAGCCTATTGCCTGTCCGAGTTGCTCGGCCAGCGCGGCATCCGCGAGCGCCAGCCGCTCGCGGATGCGCTCTGCTTCCATGCGGCTGCCCGTGCGCGACAGGGCGACTGCTTTGTGGAAAAGTATGTCCGGATGGTCAGGCGACAGCGTCAGCGCACGCTGCAGGGCGTCCAGCGCGGGCGCATGCCGCTCGGCCCGCGACAGCGCCACGCCGGCCTGATGCCACGCGTCGGCGTTGTCCGGCTCTTCCACGGTCCACGCCAGCGCAAGCTGTGCCGCAGCCTCCCATCGCGACTGTGTGCCGAGTCGGGCAACACGGAGGAACCACGGCTGCGCGGCGTCCGGGCGCTCCCAGATGGCGAGGCCGGAAATCGGCCCCACGTCGGTTTCGGGAAGCTTTCTGACGCGCGCGATCAGTTCGGCCGGCATCGCGAAGTAGCCGCCGGCGTGGCCGGATGCGAGGAAGGTCGTGATGCCCAGCAACCGGCCTTCGGTGTCGAACAGGCCGCCGCCGCTCCCGCCGAGAGCAAAGCCGCTCGACGTTTCGATCACCGCGCTGCCTTCGTACGGATGTGTCGTGGCGACGCGGCCGGGCGCAAAGAACGCCTCGATCCCGCCCGAGTAACCGTAATAGAAGGATTTTTCGCCCGCCTGCACCGACGACGCTTCACGCAGCGCGGCCACACGCAGCGGCATCGGTGCGGTGCGCAGGAGGCACAGGTCGTTGTTCATGTCTGCCTTCTGGCCGAACACCGGATACACCAGCGCGCCCTTCGCGACCTCGATGCGTGCCGCCTGTCGCGTGACATGGCAGTTGGTGATCACTTCGTTTTCGGCCACCACCACGCCGGAACCGAAGAAGCTCTTGCCGGCGGTATTGGCGACGCGCACCTGCACCACGCTGATCGACAGGCCGGTGTAGAAGGCCGATCCGAATTCCGCCGGTGCGTCAGCGGCTAATGCCGGCAGGCTGGACAAACCGATGAGGGAAGCGAGCAGACGGAGCATGGGGCGGCCTCGGCAGGACAGGTTGACGGTACGAGCCCGCATGGGAATGCCGGCACACCCGAAAAGTTCTTGCGGCCGGGCTGCACCCGGTGAAACGGCTCAGTCGGCTGCCGTGTCGGTGCCGTTTCCGATGGCTTCGCCGGTCACGAAAAACGCGCCCCCGGCCACATGATGCAGTGTGCGAAGGTCATCGTCGTCGGGGCCGAAATGCCAGCGTCCGTGGCTGAACACGCGGCTGTCGGCGTGTGCGGCGAGCACTTCGCCGATAAAAAGGTCGTAACGGCTCTGATTGTGCGTTTCCGGCACGACGCGGCATTCCAGCCAGGCGACGCAGCCGTGGAGCAGGGGGGGGCGGATGCGATCGGCGGCAAAGGTGTCGATGGACAGTGCGTCGAACTTGTCGTGTCCGCGGCCCGAGTCGGTGCCCACTGCCACGGTGAGATCGCGCTGGACGCGGGTCGGCACGTTGATCGCAAATTCTCCCGAGGCTTCGATCAGTTCGCGCGTGAAGGTCGATTTGTCGATCACGACGAGCAGTTTGGGCGGATCGAAATCGAGCGGCATGCACCAGGCCGCCGCCATCACGTTGCGCCGTTCGCCTGCGGCGGTGCTGACCAGCACGGTCGGCCCGTGATTGAGCAGGCGATAGGCCTTCGCAAGTTCGACCGGCTGAATGCCCGACGCGTCCTTCATCGACTCATTTCCCCCAGCTGTCCTTGAGCGTCACGGTGCGGTTGAACACCGGCCGGCCGGGCTGGCTGTCCTTGCGGTCGGCGACGAAATAGCCGTGACGCTCGAACTGGAAGCGGTCGTCCGGTGCGCAGGCGGCCAGTCCCGGTTCCACGAAGGCGGCGACCGATCGGACCGAATCCGGGTTCATCACGGTCAGGAAGTCACGACCGCCGGCATCCGGATGCGCTTCGGTGAACAGTCGGTCGTACAGCCGCACTTCGGCCTGGACGCCCTCGCTGGCGCTGACCCATGTGATGACGCCCTTGACCTTGACGCTGTCGGCGCCCGGCGTGCCGCTCTTGGTATCCGGCACCAGTTCGGCCAGTACGGCGGTGATGGTGCCGTCGGCGTCCTTCTCGCAGCCGGTGCATTCGATCACGAAGCCGTATTTCAGGCGCGTACGGTTGCCGGGGAAGAGCCGGTGGTAGCCCTTGGGTGCTTCTTCCATGAAATCTTCGCGCTCGATCCACAGTTCCGGCGTCAGGTTGAAACTGCGCTGACCCTGTTCGGGATGATGCGGATGCACCGGTGCCGAGCAGGGTTCGCTGCGACCGTCGCCGAGCACGGCGGTCCAGTTGGTCAGCTTGAGCCTGACCGGATCGAGCACGGCCATCGCGCGTGCGGCGCGGCCGTCGAGGTCGTCGCGCAGCGCGCCTTCCAGCGTGGAATAGTCGATCCACGAATCCGCCTTCGATACGCCGATGCGTTCCGCGAACAGCTGGATGGCTTCCGGCGTGTAGCCGCGCCGGCGCAGACCGACGATGGTGGGCATGCGCGGGTCGTCCCAGCCGCTGACGTGGCCTTCGGTCACCAGCTGCATCAGCTTGCGCTTGCTGGTCACCACGTAGGTGAGGTTCAGGCGGGCGAATTCGTACTGCTTCGGCAGCGGGTGGGCCAGCAGGCCGCCTTCGGCCAGACGTTCCAGCACCCAGTCGTAGAACGGGCGCTGGTCTTCGAACTCAAGTGTGCAGATCGAGTGGGTGATGCCTTCCAGTGCATCTTCCAGAGGATGGGCGTAGGTGTACATCGGGTAGATGCACCACTTGTCGCCGGTGTTGTGGTGATGCGCGCGCTTGATGCGGTAGATGGCCGGATCGCGCAGATTGATGTTCGGGCTGGCCATGTCGATCTTCGCGCGCAGCACCATCGCGCCGTCGGCGTGCCTGCCGTCGCGCATGGCGCGGAACAGCGCCAGCGACTCCTCGCGAGCACGGTTCCGCCAGGGTGATGCCTTGCCCGGCTCGGTCAGCGTGCCGCGGCTGGCGCGCATTTCGTCCGGCGTCTGCTCATCTATATAGGCGTGGCCGGCTTCGATCAGGTACTCGGCCGCGCGATACATGAAGTCGAAGTAATCGCTGGCGAAATACAGGTGCGACGCACCGAAGGCCTCCCAGCCGAAGCCCAGCCACTGCACCGAATCCTTGATCGATTCGACGTATTCGACGCTTTCCTTTTCCGGGTTGGTGTCGTCGAAGCGCATGTGGCACACGCCACCGTAGTCGCGAGCGAGGCCGAAGTTCAGGCAGATCGACTTGGCGTGGCCGACGTGCAGGTAGCCGTTGGGTTCGGGCGGAAAGCGGGTGCGGATCTTCGCCGGGTCCGCTTCACCGGCGGCGTGGTGGGCCGCGTCGCCGGGGCTGCGTGCCCAGCGCCGGCTGGCATAGGTGCCGGCGGCGAGATCCCGTTCGATCACGGCACGGAGGAAATTCGAGACGGGGGCTGCAGTACTGCGGTCGGACATGGTGTGCGGGACAGGATGATGTATTCAGACCGGATTCTAGCCGCTCGCTGCGCATGCCGGTCTTTCCGGCAAACTCGGCAACGATCGTGGTTTCGGCTGACCATTCGGGAGCAGACTGGTTTGACCGCACCTGCGCCGACCATTACGCTGCGCCCCCGCGCTCAGTTCAATCCGGGTTCTTCATGAGCTTCACCGCCTGCGGCATCGATTTCGGCACGTCCAACACCACCGCCGCCGTGAGCGACGCCGCCGGTGCGCGCCTGCTTCCGCTCGAAGACGGACGGCTCACGCTGCCTTCGGCTGTTTTCTTCAATGTCGAGGAAAACACCATGGCCTACGGGCGGGCGGCGCTTCAGGAGTATCTGGATGGTTACGAAGGGCGCCTCATGCGCTCGATGAAAAGCCTGCTCGGCAGCAGCCTCATGGAGACCGGCACGGATGTAGGTGGACGGCATCTGGCGTTCCGTGACCTGATCGGCAGCTTCATCGGCGAAGTGAAGCGACGCGCCGAGACGCAGGTGAAAGGTGATTTCGATTCCGTCGTGGTGGGCCGGCCGGTACGCTTCGTCGATGACGACAGCGAAGCCGACCGGCTGGCGGAAGACACGCTGGCGCAGATCGTGCGCGGGCTCGGCTTTCGCGACGTGAGCTTCCAGTTCGAACCGATCGCCGCCGCGCATGCGTTCGAACAGACCATCACGCGCGAGGCGCTCACGCTGGTGGTCGACATCGGCGGCGGCACATCGGACTTTTCACTGGTCCGCCTGTCGCCCGACCGGCGCCGCGCAACGGATCGCAGCGTCGATCTGCTCGGCAACAGCGGTGTGCACATCGGCGGCACGGACTTCGACAAGCGGCTGTCGCTGGCCTGCGTGATGCCCGAACTGGGCATGGGCACCCTCATGCAGAGCGGGGCGATCGTGCCCAATACGACGTATTTCCAGCTGGCCACCTGGCACACCATCCATCTGACCTACCACCGCAGCGTACTTACCGGCCTGCAGGACATGCTGCTCGACGTGGCCGACCCGCATCGTTTCGGCCGCCTGCTGCGTGTGGTGCGCGAACGCAAGGGGCACCAGATCGCGATGCGCTCGGAAGCGGCCAAGATCGAGCTGTCGGACGTCGAAAGCTGCCTGTTCGATCTCGACGTGGCCGAGGCGGGTCTGCAGGTTGCGATGACGCGTGATCAGTTCGAAGCGGCGATTGCGGCCGAAATAGAACGCGTCTGTGCCGCGGCCCAGCGCTGCCTCGATCACGCCGGCGTGCGCGCGGATACGCTCGATACGCTGTTCTTCACCGGTGGGTCGAGCGCGGTGCCGGCGCTGCGCGAAGCCTTGTCCCGCCGCTTCCCGCTCGCGCGGCCGGTCGAGGGTGATCTATACGGCAGCGTGGGGTGCGGGCTTGCCGTGGTGGCGGGACACCGCTACGGCTGACCCCTGCGGGGCGGGACGATGCCCGCCCGCCCATCGCCCCGCCTCGAGTCAAGCGCATCAGCCCTGCAGCGACTTGAGGTGGCAGGCGTCGAAGGTGCTTTCGTGCTGCGGGCAGGAGACCGATGATGTGCGCAGCGGACCGTCGGCGGTTCGTGCCGGCTGCATGCCGTCTCCCGTGATGCCTCGGATGTAGCCCGGCTCGAAGATCGACTCATGGGCGATCACCCGGCCGCCGTCACTGCGACGGGCCGGGGTGTCGGACAGGGCGCGCAGAAAGGCGGGGTCATACGTCGACTCGTGTGCGATCGGGGCCTTGGCCGTGGCGCTTCCACCCAGTGCGCCGTTGCTCGAGAGGCTCGTCAGGTAAGCCGGCTCGTAGGTGGATTCGTGCGTCGTGTAGGCGCCGCCTGCAGCGAAGGAAGCAGAAGAGAGCACGAGGCCGGCGGTCATCAGAAGGGTTGCGATCCTGTTCATGGTAAAGCTCCTTGAAGGTTGGTTTGTTTCGTCGCCCGGATCCGGGTTCAAGCGATGTGCTCGACGCCTTCCCTTCAGCAGCTTGCGTGCCAGTTTCGACCTTCTTTTTTAATCCCTTTTAAAACAATAAGTTGTAAATAATCGGGCGCTTGGCTGTGACATTTCACGGGTGTGGGAAGCCACGAAATGCGGTGGGCCCGCGATATGTCGCGGCCCTTCCGACCTGTCTCACCCGTCGCCGGCGCAACCTGCCTGCCGCGATCAGACTGCTGTGACTTCCATGTCCGGCTCGAGGGTGCGGACCAGATTTTCGATGGCCATCAGCGTGCCCGACAGCGAGCTCGGGCAGGTACCGCATGCGCCCTGGTAGTGAATGCTCAGACGGTTGCCGGACAGGCCGACCACATGCAGGTCTCCGCCATCGCCCTGAAGTGACGGGCGGATCTGTGCGTCCAGCAGGGCGTTGATCGCATCGAGGCGCGCCTGGTCGGCTGCATCGAGATCGTCGATCGACATGCGTGCTGCAAAGACCGCTGCTGCCGACTGTGCAGCGGCTGCCGGGGCGGCGCGCAGCGGCACGGCGATCAGCCTGACCAGCTCCGGCCAGTCGGCCTCTCCGTCCTGCGTCACGGTGAGCCACCGGTCGACATAGAAGACGTTGGTCACGTGCTCGATGGCGAACAGGGCCGACGCCAGCGCATCCCCGCTGGCCTGCTCGGCGTTTTCGTACGAATGCGAAACACCCCAGGTCAGCGGTTCGTGCAGCGTGAACTTCACCGCATTGGGATTGGGTGTGTCGTCGATTTCTGCGATCTTGGGCATTCGATCCTCCTGGTGCCTGCGCAGCCGCCGGATGCGGGATGGCGGCCGTGCATGAACCCCTGTGATGTCATCCAGCCCGGGCTGAATCAAGCAAGGTCTGCAACTCACCCGACTCGTGCAACTCGCGCACGATGTCGGCGCCGCCGATCAGTTCGCCCTTCACATAGAGCTGGGGAATGGTCGGCCAGTTGGAGAACGCCTTGATGCCGGCCCGGATTTCCGGATCCTCCAGCACGTTGATGGCGTCGAAGTGCTGCACGCCGCAGGCCTTGAGCATCTGCACCGTGGCGCCCGAAAAGCCGCATTGCGGAAACTGCGGCGTGCCCTTCATGTAGAGCACGACGGGTGATTCACTGATCTGCCGACGGATGGTGTCCTGGATGTTCATGTTCATTCCCCGATGTCATTCACGAGTGGTTTGTGCCCAGGCTTCGGGCGTGAAGGTGCGCAGGGACAGGGCATGGATTTCCGAGCGCATGCGGTCGCCCAGTGCCTGATAGACCCGCTGGTGCTGCTGAACCCGGTTCTGTCCTGCGAACTGCGGGCTCACGATCACCGCTTCGAAGTGCTGGCCGTCGTCTCCCAGCACCTGCAGGTGGTCGCAGGGCAGACCATTGGCGATGTGGTTTCTCAATTCGTCTGCGGTCATCATGTTTTCCATTCGGAAGGGTGTGGCGGTGGCGCCGGTTCCATCGCGGCGGCAGGCTGCGCATCAGCTCCGGTCATCGCCTGCCTCGGTCGATACGCTGGGCTGGGCGTTGAAGGCGGCCTGCAGCGTGTGCCAGGGCAGGATGGCGCACTTGACCCGCGTGGGCAGGTTGCGCACGCCGGCGAACACGGCGAGCCGCCCGATGTGGTTGGGGGCGTCGACGTCGAGCTTTCCCGTGGCCATGTCGAGGAACTCCCGGGTGAGGGTCTGTGCCTCGTCCAGCGATCTGCCCTTGACGGCCACCGTCATCATCGAAGCCGATGCCTTGCAGATCGCACACGATTCGCCCTGGAAGGCGATCTGGTCGACGCGGCCCTCGGCAAGCTCGAGTGCCACGGCGATGTGATCTCCGCACAGCGGGTTGTGGCCTTCGGCATGGTGGCTAGGGTGTTCCAGCGTGCCGAAGTTTCGCGGCTTCCTGTTGTGGTCGAGGATGACCTCCTGATACAGCGCCTTGTGGTCGGCCATCACGCGAATACCTTCTGCACGGCGCGGACCCCGTCGACCAGTGCGTCGACTTCGGCCTCGGTGTTGTAGAAGGCGAACGAAGCCCGCGACGTCGCCGGCAGCCGGAAGCGCGTCATGACCGGCTGCGCGCAGTGGTGACCGGTACGCACGGCGATGCCTTCCTGACTCAGCAGCGTGCCCACGTCGTGCGGGTGCACGCCGTCGAGCGTGAACGAGAGCACCGCTGCCTTGTCCCGCGCCGTACCGATGAGTCTCACGCCCGGCAGCTCGCTCAGGCGCGCGGTGGCGTGCAGCAGCAGCGCGTGCTCATGCGCCGCGATGGCTCCCAGACCGATGCTCGACAGATAGTCCATTGCGGCCGCCAGGCCGATGGCTGCCGCGATCGGCGGTGTGCCGGCTTCGAACTTGTGCGGAATGACGTTGTAGACCGTCTTTTCGAAAGACACGGACAGGATCATGTCGCCGCCGCCCTTGTAGGGGCGCATGGCTTCGAGCAGGGTTGCCTTGCCGTACAGCACGCCGATGCCGGTGGGGCCGCACAGCTTGTGGCCCGAAAAGACGTAGAAGTCGCAGTCCAGATCCTGCACGTCGACCGCCATGTGCGGTACGGCCTGGGCGCCGTCCACGAGCACGGGCACGCAGTGCGCGTGCGCCAGTGCGATCATCTGCCGGACCGGATTGACGGTGCCCAGCGCATTCGATACCTGGGTCACGCAGACCAGGCGCGTGCGCGGGTTGAACAGTGCTTCGTACGCTTCGAGGCACAGCTCGCCGGCGTCATTGATGGGCACCACGCGGATGTTTGCGCCGGTCTCTTCCGCCAGCATCTGCCACGGCACGATGTTGGCGTGGTGTTCCATCGTGGTCAGGATGATTTCGTCGCCGGCCTTGATGAACTTCCGGCCGTAGCCATGCATCACCAGATTGATCGCGTCGGTGGTGCCGCTGGTGAAGATCACTTCGCGTTCGTCCGCCGCATTGATGAAGTGCTGCACCGTGCGCCTTGCCGCCTCGTATGCCTCGGTCGCCACTTCGGACAGCCAATGCACGCCACGGTGGATGTTCGCGTGCTGCGTCGTCTGGTAGCGAACCAGACGATCGATGACGGCCTGCGGCATCTGACTCGACGCAGCGTTGTCCAGATAGACCAGCGGCTTGCCGTCGACCTGCAGCTGCAGGATTGGGAAGTCCGAGCGGATGCGCTCGACATCGAATGCCGCTGCCACGACTCCAGGCGTCGCCGCGCTTGCCAGTCCGCTCGGGCGCGCGTTCATGACGGGGCTCCGGTCTGCGCCAGCATGTGCCGGGTCAGTTGTCCGCGCAGCGATGCCACAGGGATGCGTTCGATGATTTCGGCCCCGAAGGCGTAGGTCAGCAGCTCGCGCGCCGCCTTGTCGCCCAGGCCCCGGCTGTTCAGATAGAACACTTCTTCCTCGTCGAGCGGCGCAACGGTGGCGCCGTGCGCGCACTTCACGTCATCGGCGAAGATTTCCAGCTGCGGCTGGGTGTCGATGCGGGCTTTCGAGCTCAGCAGCAGGTTGCGGCTCATCTGCACGGAGTCGGTCTGCTGTGCGCCCCGGCGCACCATGATCCGGCCGTTGAACACTGCGCGCGCGCCTCCGCCTGCGATGCACTTGTGCAGCTGGCGGGCGGTGCCGTGCGGCATCGTGTGGTCGACGATGCTGTGCGTGTCGGCAAGCTGGCTGCCCGTGACCAGCGCCAGTCCGTCCATCGTGCATTCGGCGCCTTCGCCCAGCGATGCCTTGAAACTGCAGCGCGAAATGCGTGCGCCGAAGCTCACGCTGACCGACTGGTAACTGCTTGAACGACCGAGAGATACCGTACCGCTGCCGATGTGGAAAGCCTCGCTGCCTTCGCGCTGCACGCGGATGTGCCGGACCGATGCACCCTCCGCAAGCACGATCTCGGTCAGCGGATTGCTCAGGTAGGGCGCATCCAGCAGGGCTGCGTAGTCCTCGATCAGCGTCACGCTGCTGCCCGGTTCGGCCACCAGCAGGCAGCGCGGGTGGCTGACGACCGCTTCCCGGGTCGCGACGAACAGCACGTGTACCGGCGCCGTGAGCACCCGGTCGCGCGGGACGAGAATGACGGCCGCATCTGCCAGACAGGCGTTGTTGAGCGCCGTGAAGATGTCGCCCGCAATGGCCTGATGGCGACCGAGGTGGGCTGCGACGGTCGACGCGCCGGCGGTCATCGCTTCGGGCAGGTTGGCCACCACCAGACCGCCGTTGTCGACGCTGCTGCTGGACAGGTGCGGCGCATGGATGCCGTCGACGAACACCAGCCGGATCGCTGCCTCGGGCAGTTCGAATTGCGCGATGTCGGCCGCCTGAATCGGGCTGGCCGCGCGCAGCGGCTTGATCGACATGCGTGTCAGCGGCTTCAGGTCGGTGAAGCGCCATGCTTCGTCGCGCAGCGAAGGCAGGGTGAGCGTGTTCAGTTCCGCATGCCCGTCCGCACGCAGTGCATTGACGTGCGCCCACGGGCCGGGCGGCAGCTGCGGACAGGCCAGCAGCAGCGCGTCGAGGCCGTCGTCCGGCGTCTGGCGGATTGCGGTGATGGCGCTCATGGGCTCACCGTTTCAGCCTTCGTCCGGTCGGCCGACCGGCTCTCTGCGCTGACCCAGTCATAGCCGCGCTCTTCGAGTTCGAGCGCCAGTTCCTTGCCGCCCGTCCTGATGATGCGGCCGGCTTCCATGACATGAACGAAGTCGGGCACGATGTAGTTCAGCAGCCGCTGGTAGTGCGTCACCATGATGACTGCGTTGTCCTCGCCGGCCAGCTGATTCACCCCTTGCGACACCACCCTGAGCGCATCGATGTCGAGGCCCGAGTCGGTTTCGTCGAGGATGGCGAGGCGGGGTTCGAGCAGCGCCATCTGCAGGATTTCATTGCGTTTCTTCTCACCGCCGGAAAAACCTTCATTGACGCTGCGGCTCAGGAAGTCCGGGCTCATTTCGAGCAGCTTCATCTTTTCGCGCACGAAGTCGTCGAATTCCAGCGGATCCAGTTCCTCCCTGCCGCGCTGCGTCTGCAGCGTGTTGTAGGCCAGCCGCAGGAACTGGCTGTTGCCGACGCCGGGGATTTCGATCGGGTACTGGAAGGCGAGAAACACGCCGGCCAGTGCGCGTGCCTCCGGCGCCATGGCGAGCAGGTCCTGGCCCTCGAACAGCACCGTGCCGGCCGTGACCCGGTAAGCCGCATGGCCGGCGAGCACCTTCGAGAAGGTGCTCTTCCCGGAGCCGTTCGGTCCCATGATGGCGTGCACCTCTCCGCGCCTGACCGTCAGGTCGAGGCCCCTGAGAATGTCGACTCCGTTCACGCTGGCGCACAGACCGCGTACGTCCAGCAGCACCGGGCTGTCATGGTTGATCATCCGACGCTCCCTTCGAGCTTGATGCCGAGCAGCTGGGTCGCTTCCACGGCGAATTCCATCGGCAGTTGTTGAAAGACCTCCTTGCAGAAGCCATTGATGATCATGGACACGGCCGCTTCCGCGCTGATGCCGCGCTGCGCGAAATAGAACAGCTGGTCCTCGCCGATCTTCGAGGTCGACGCTTCGTGCTCGACGCGGGCGCTGTCGTGGCGCACATCGATGTAGGGGAAGGTGTGCGCACCCGACTGGTCGCCGATGAGCATCGAATCGCACTGCGAATGATTGCGCGCGCCCACGGCGGTCGGTGCCACGCGGACCAGACCCCGGTAGCTGTTGTTCGACCGGCCGGCCGAAATGCCCTTGCTGACGATCGTGCTGCGCGTGTTCCGGCCCAGGTGGATCATCTTGGTGCCGGTGTCGGCCTGCTGCAGGTGGTTGGTGACCGCCACCGAATAGAACTCGCCCACCGAGTTGTCGCCGCGCAGCACCACCGACGGGTATTTCCACGTGATCGCCGAGCCCGTTTCCACCTGAGTCCAGGAAATGCGCGAATTCACGCCCTTTGCCAGACCGCGCTTGGTGACGAAGTTGTAGATGCCGCCGACGCCGTTCTCGTCGCCGGCGTACCAGTTCTGCACCGTCGAGTACTTGATGTCGGCATTGTCCAGCGCCACCAGCTCGACCACGGCGGCATGCAGCTGATTGCTGCTGAATGCGGGTGCCGTACAGCCTTCGAGGTAGACCACCGATGCGCCCTCTTCGGCCACGATCAGCGTGCGCTCGAACTGCCCCGACTCCTCGGTGTTGATGCGGAAGTAGGTCGACAGATCCATCGGGCACTTCACGCCCTTCGGGATGAAACAGAATGAACCGTCGGTGAATACCGCAGAGTTCAGCGCCGCGTAATAGTTGTCGCCGGTCGGGATCACCGTGCCGAGGTACTTCTGCACCAGTTCGGGGTGCTGCAGCACGGCTTCCGACATGGAACAGAAGATGATGCCCACCTCGGCCAGCCGTGCCTTGTAGGTGGTCGCGACCGATACGCTGTCGAAGATCACGTCCACTGCGACACCGGCCAGCGCCATGCGCTCATGCAGCGGTACGCCGAGTTTCTCGAAGGTGCGCAGCAGTTCCGGATCGACCTCGTCCATGCTCTTGAGCTTCGGCTTCTGCCGGGGTGCGGCGTAGTAGCTGATGGCCTGGAAATCGATCTCGGGGTAATGCACGTTGGGCCATGTGGGCGGCGTCATGCCGAGCCACGCGCGGTAGGCATCGAGCCGGAAGGCAAGCAGCCACTCGGGTTCGCTCTTCTTGGCAGAAATCATCCGGATCGTGTCTTCGCTCAGCCCCTTCGGCGCGACATCGGACTCGATGTCCGTGACGAAGCCATGCCTGTAAGGCTGATTGACGAGTTCCTGAAGCAATGCACTCATGCTGATTCCTCCGGCGTGTTGCCCGCCCTGAACGAAAATCGGGCCGGCGATGAAGCGATCACGGTTGGGCGATATCGCCCGATGTCTTCAGGTTGAAGCTTTCGCCGCAGCCGCACTCGCTGGCGACGTTCGGGTTGTCGAACCTGAAGCGCTGCGTGAGGCCCTCGGTGACGAAGTCGATGTGCGATCCGTCCAGTGCCGCGAAGCTGTCGGCGTCGAGCACCAGACGCGCACCGTGCGACTCGAAGCTGTGGTCGTCCGCAGCGATCGCGTCGACGATTTCGAAGGTGTGCGCCAGACCGGAACAGCCCACCTTCCGGATGCCGATGCGCAGCGCAATGCCGCTGCCCCGCTTGTCGATCTGCCGCCGGATCTGCCGGGCCGCGTTTTCGGTCAAGGTCATGGTCATTCGTCAAGCTCCTCGGGTGCGGGTAAGCCCCGGACGGGGTCGGGTTGGGACATTCCTCCGGCTGGCGTCCGGCGGATACGGATGCCGGCATCTTCCCTGCGGCATAACCTTGCGTTCATCATGGATACCCGACTAGTTTAGTCAACTATATAGAGTCCGACTAAATTAGTAAACTATTGGGGTGCGCAAACCCCGGCGTGATCGTCGTCGCGGGCGCGACCGATCAGCCGGAGCGGCGAGCGGAGGGGCGCTGCTGCGCCGGATGTCGGGAGGAGGGGATGCAGCGTCAGGCCGGTTGCCGGAGAACGTACCGGTTTGGTGTGGAGGGCGTGTCTGCGCTTCAGTCGCCCGCGTGCGGGCGCTGGATGCCGAGTTTCTTCATGCGCGAACGCAGGGTGCCGGCCGCCAGACCGAGCGTTGCGGCCGCGCCTGACTTGCCTTCCACCACCCAGTTGCAGTGATTGAGGATGTGCGTGATGTGACGGCGTTCGACCGATTCCAGATCGACCGCTTCGCTCGCCGGGCGCAGCGTGACGCCACCGTGGGTGTCGCCCAGTGGCGGCACCTCCAGCACCGCAGTCCGGCAGACGATGGTGGCGCGTTCGATCACGTTCTGCAGTTCCCGGATGTTGCCGGGCCAGTCATAGGCCTGCAGTCGCTCGAGTGCGCGCGCCGACACGCCGTCGATGGTCTTGCCGTGCGTGGTCGAGAACTTCTTCAGGAAGTGCGCGACCAGCGCCGGAATGTCCTCGCGCCGCTGGCGCAGCGGCGGCAGCTCCACCGGAAAGACGTTGATGCGGTAGTACAGGTCGGCGCGGAAGGCGCCGTCCTTCACCATCGCCTTCAGATCGCGATGGGTGGCCACCACGATGCGCACGTCGACCCGGACCGTGGTCTGCCCGCCGACGCGTTCGAATTCGTGTTCCTGCAGCACGCGCAGCAGCTTGGCCTGGGTGTCCGACGGCAGCTCTCCGATTTCGTCGAGGAACAGCGTGCCGCCATCGGCCAGTTCGAAGCGACCGAGCCGGCGGGTCGCAGCACCGGTGAAAGCACCCTTTTCATGTCCGAACAGCTCGCTTTCGACCAGATTGGCCGGAATGGCGGCGCAGTTCAGCTTGATGAAGGGCTTGTCCTTCCGGTCGCTGCGTTCATGCAGCGTGCGCGCCAGCGATTCCTTCCCGACGCCGCTTTCGCCGAGGATCAGCACGGTGGCCGATGTGCGCGCCACCTGGTCGATGCGCGCCAGAACCTCGTTCAGCCCCGGGCTCTGGCCGACGATGTCCGACGATGGCGTCGCGGTCAGCATTTCCGCCTTCAGGTATACGTTTTCGTCGGCCAGCCGCTTGCCCAGTTCGCTGACCTGGGCGAGTGCGTCGTTCAGCGCGCGCTCCGCCTCGCGCTGATCGGTCACATCGGCCGGGTAGGCATGGAACACCTGGTCCTGCTCGATGAAATGAGCCTTGCAGTGCAGCGTGCGCGCGCCGGTTGTGTATTCCCAGTCGGCAGAGGGCGGCGATGCCTGCCTGAGGGCATCCAGTCGCGCCGTCAGGTCGCCGGGCAGCAGACGTGCCGGGTCATCGCCCTGTCCATCGACCTTGGCGAGCAGTGCGCGGGCGCCCGGATTGGCGTAAGTGACGCTGCCGTCCCGGTCGAGGCGCATCACCGCCGACGGATTGCGTTCGGGAAACAGGGCGATGGTGCGTTGATGTGCGCTTGCTTCGAAGTAGCGCTTCAGATTGAACGCAACCAGCGTGCCGAGCAGCAGCAGGAAGGCGGAATAGCCATGGACCAGCAGAGCGATCACGCGTGTCGCGGCATGGGTTTCCGCCACGCTGGCGCTGAATTCCCCGCGGATGCCGTCGACGATGCCGGCCAGTTCGCCCCCCATCTGGTCGGCATGCATGCCGACCTGCGACAGCAGCGCCATGGCGGCCGCGTCGTCCGGGCGGGGACCGGAGAGTGCCTGCTCCAGCCTCTCGGCCAGGCCCTGCACTTCGCCGAGCCCGATGCGGCAGATCGTCGCGTCCTGATCGTTCAGCGCACGCTCGAGGCGGTCCAGATGCGTCACCATCATTGCCTTGTTGCTGCGGTACAGCCGCTGGAACTCGTTGCGGTCGCGGCTCGCGTAGTAGCGGTACAGGATGGCCTGCTGGGCGGCGATGGGGCCGCGCAGGCTCGAGATCGCCTCGAGTGCCGGCAGGCGCATGGTGAACAGCCGCTCGGACGCACGTTCGAGCGCCCGGGTCTGAAAATAGACGGCGCTTGCCAGCACGACGCTCAGCAGCGATGCCACGATGAAGATCGCCACCAGCCCGCGGGCGGGTGGCCTGACCAGTACGCTGGTGTCTGCCGCAAAGGCTTCGGTTCCGGGCGGGTGTATGGCGGGCATCGGGCATCACGGGGTCGCTTGACCCTCGATCAGACCGCCCCGAAGCGGCGAACCTTACCCGCCGGTATCCACAGCACCCGCGACAGGCTGCCAGCCGCCGCCGAGTGCCCGGAAAGACGCCACGGCGGCGCGCGCGGCCGCGGCCTCGGCCTGGATGCGCGCGTCACGCGTGCGCAGCAGCCTGCTGTCGGCATCGAGCACCTCGACCAGACTGACCACACCGCCCTGCCACGCTGCAAAGGCGCGCTCCCGCGCACGGGTCAGCGCCGCTTCGCCGGAGCCGAGCGTTGCGGCCTGCGCCTCGCGCTTGGCCAGCGCGGTGAAGGCATTCTCGACCTCTTCGGTGGCGCGCAGCACCGCCTGCCGATACAGCGCCAACGCTTCGGCCTCGCCACCGCGGGCGGCGGCCACTTCGGCATCGACACGTCCGAAATCGAACAGGCGCCAGCGCAGGCCGGCGGCCAGACGCGCCTGCGCGGCGCCCGATGCGATCAGGCTGCCGCCGCCCGCCGTGGCAAAACCCAGCAGGCCGGACAGCGCCAGGCGGGGATAGTAGGCGGCGACTGCCTCGCCGATGCGCGCATTCGAGGCCGCCAACCGGTATTCCGCCGCCATCAGGTCGGGCCGGCGCCGGATCAGGCTGGCCGGGCCGCCCGCCGTGGCGACGGCCGGCGCACGCGGCAGCGCCGCGGGCGCCTCCAGTTCGGCGCGCCAATGGCCGGGGGTATCGCCGGTCAGCACGTCGAGCGCGAACATCGCGGCATCGCGCCCGGCTTCCAGCGTGGGCAGCGCCGCTTCGACTTCCGCCAGCGCGCCCTGCGCCTGATCGAGCTGCAGTTCTGCAGCCAGACCGCGCGACACCTGCAGCGCAATCAGCCCGACCAGCCGGTGCTGCGTATCGATCTGTTCCTGCAGCACCTGCAGCCGCGACTGCAGCGCACGTACATATATATAGGTGTCGGCCGCCTGCGCCACGACGGCCAGTCGTGCGCCGGACTCGCCGGCACCGGCCGCCAGATAGTCGGCGTGGGCTGCGTCTTCGCCATGCTGCAGGCCGCCGAACAGATCAAGCTCCCAGCTGGAACCTGCATTGAGCGCGTATTCGTCGGCCGTGCGGTCGAAGCCGGGACGCGCGTCGAGCAGGCGCCCCAGTGGTGTCTGCACCGATACGCGACCGGTTGCGGCCTCGGCTCCCAGCTGGCCAGACGGGCGCTGCACAGCCTTGCGCACCTCAAGCCCGGCGCGCGCCTGCTCGAGCCGGGCTGCGGCCACCGCCAGATCGAGGTTGCCCGACAGCACGCGCGCGACGACGCGATCGAGCAGCGGGTCGTCGAAGCCGGTCCACCATTGCGCCTGATTCGCCGCGCCCGCCGGTGCGCTGCGCGCGTCGACTGCCGTGGCCGACACGAAGTGCGTAGCCACGGGTGGCGCGGGCCGATGGAACGCCGGGCCGACCGCGCAACCGCCGAACGAGAGGGCGGTCAGCACCGTCACGGCAGACCGCAACGCGGCAGTTGCTCTCGGTCGATGGGCAAGCGCAGTCATGACGTCTCCTTGTGAAGAGTTACGAGTTTATACATCAGTTACTCGTTGTCAACGCTGCACCGACCTTGTACCCTTGGTTCATGGACGACAATGCAGAACACGACACCCCGCTCGCCGGGCAGCGCGGTCCGGTAGAGCACGAACGGCGCCAGCAGATCATCGCTGCCGCCGACGAACACTTCCGCCACTTCGGCTACCAGAAGACCACTGTGGCCGATCTGGCCCGCGCCATCGGTGTGTCCAGTGCCTACGTCTATCGTTTCTTCGAGTCCAAGCAGGCCATCGGCGAGGCAGTCTGCATGATGACGCTGCTGCCGCTCGACGAGCGGCTGCTGGCCATCGCCAGCGAGGACGCTTCGGCATCCGATCGGCTGAGACGGCTCTACCGGGCCCTTTTCGAAGAGGGGTTCGAGCTGTTCTTCAACGAACGCCGGCTGCACGACATCGTGGTGGCGGCGGTCGAAGAGGGCTGGGGTTCCGTGGCACGCCACAAGGAAGCCATCCTGCAGGCGCTGTGCCGCATCGTGGCCGACGGTCGCGAGCGCGGTGAGTTCGAGCGCAAGACGCCGCTCGACGAGGTGTGTCGCGCCATCTTCGTCACCACGTCGCCGTTCTGCCACCCGGTGATGCTCGAACAGACGCCGCGCGAGGAAGTTGCCGGCAATGCGGCCGCGGTGTCCAGCCTGGTGCTGCGCAGCCTGTCTCCCTGATGGTTTGTTTTCAAGTTACTGGTTGACTTATTCGTAACTTGTTATGAAACTGGGCGCTCTGTTTCTGATGGAGCCCGGTCATGAATGCCCGCCTGCTTCCCCCGTCTGTCCTTGTTGCACTCGTGCTCGCCCTTGCGGGCTGCACCCAGCCGCCGCCGCCCGACCCGCGCACCGGTGTGCCGCGCGTCAAAGTGGCCGTGGTGCAGCCGGATCGCGCGGCGTCGCCGTCCTACACCGGGGTGGTGACGTCGCGCGTGGTCGGTGATCTGGGTTTCCGGGTTGCCGGCAAGGTGGTCGAGCGTCTGGTCGATACCGGTCAGACCGTGCGGCGGGGCCAGCCGCTGATGCGCCTCGATGCCGCCGATCTCGATCTGGCGCTCGCGGCGCAGGCCGCGGCGGTCGAGGCGGCACGAGCACGCGCGCTGCAGACGCGCGCCGACGAGCAGCGGCTGCGCGGCATGCTCGAACAGGGCGCCGTGTCGGCCCAGGTACGCGACCAGGCGGTTGCCGGCGCCGACAGCGCGCAGGCGTTGCTCGATGCCGCGCTGGCGCAGCAGCAGGTGGCACGCAACGCCGCCGGCTATGCGCTGCTGGTCGCCGACAGCGATGGCGTGGTGGTGGACACCCTCGTCGAACCGGGCCAGGTGGTGCGCGCCGGCGAGCCGGTCCTGCGGCTGGCGCGCGCCGGTGCGCGCGAGGCGCTGGTCAATCTGCCCGAATCGGTGCGCCCTGCGGTCGGCTCCGGTGCCATCGCGACGCTGCACAACCTGCCGGGCGCCACCTTCAAGGCCCGTCTGCGTCAGTTGTCCGATGCGGCAGACCCGCGCAGTCGCACCTTCGAAGCGCGCTACCTGCTCGACGGCGCCGCGGCGCAGGCACCGATCGGCAGCACGGTGACCCTTGCGCTCGACCGCATGTCGGGCGACGCAGCCGGCGAGCGGGTGCGGGTGCCGATCGCCGCGCTGCACGACGCCGGCCAGGGCCCGGGCGTGTGGGTGATCGAACAGGCTGGCGACACCAGCCGCGTCGCCTTCCGACTGGTCACGCTGGCCGGTCTGGGTCACGACAGCGCGACGATCTCCGCCGGCCTGCGGGTCGGCGAACGCATCGTCGCGCTCGGCGCTCACCTGCTGCGCGACGGCAGCGCAGTGCGCAGCCTCGACACGACATTCACCGCCGTGGAGCGCGCGCCATGAAGGGGCTCAACCTGTCTGCGCTTGCGGTACGCGAACGCGCGGTCACGCTGTTCCTGATCATCGCTGTCGCGCTGTCGGGCCTGTACGCCTTCTTCAAGCTGGGTCGGGCCGAAGACCCGGTGTTCAGCATCAAGGTGATGACCTTCAGCGCCGTCTGGCCGGGCGCCACCGCGCAGCAGATGCAGGATCTGGTCGCCGAGCCGCTGGAAAAGCGCATGCAGGAACTGGCCGGCTACGACCGGGTGGAAACCTTCACCCGGCCTGGCCAGATGTTCGCCACATTGACGCTGAAGGATTCGACCCGGCCGGCAGACGTGCCGGAACAGTTCTACCAGGCGCGCAAGAAGCTCGGCGACGAGGCGCGCCGCCTGCCGCCCGGCGTCTTCGGGCCGTTCGTCAACGACGAATACGCCGACGTGAATTTCGCGCTCTATGCGCTCAAGGCGCGCGACCTGCCGCAGCGCGATCTGGTGCGCGAGGCGGAGCGGCTGCGCGAACGCCTGTTGCGCGTGCCCGGTGTGAACAAGGTGAACATCATCGGCGAGCGGCCGGAGCGGGTGTTCGTCGAGTTGTCGTACGAGCGGCTCGCCACGCTGGGCATCGATGTGCGGGACATCTTCGATGCGCTGGCACGGCAGAACGCGGTGACGCCGGCCGGCTCTGTCGGCACCGACGGCCCGCGCGTGTTCCTGCGGCTCGATGGCGCCTACGCCGGTCTCGAGGCGCTGAGCGATACGCCGGTGCGCGCCGGCAGCCGCACTTTCCGGCTGGGCGACATCGCCGACATCCGCCGTGGTTTCGAAGACCCGGCCACCTTCCTGATCCGCCACGACGGCGAACCGGCCATGATTGTCGGCGTGGTCATGCAACCGGGCTGGAACGGCCTGGACCTTGACCGCGCGCTGGTCACCGAAGAGGCGGCGATCGCCGCCGATCTGCCGCTCGGCCTGACCTTCACCAAGATGTCCGACCAGGCGGTGAACATCACCCAGGCGGTGGACGAATTCATGCTGAAGTTCTTCGTCGCGCTGGCGGTGGTGACCGGCGTGAGTTTCCTGTCCCTCGGCTGGCGCGAAGGCGTCATCGTCGCGGCAGCGGTGCCGCTTACGCTGGCCGCAGTATTCATCGTCATGCTGATGACCGGGCGCGAATTCGACCGCATCACGCTGGGTGCGCTCATCCTGTCGCTCGGTCTGCTGGTCGACGACGCCATCATCGCCATCGAAATGATGGTGGTGAAGATGCAGGAAGGCATGGCGCGCGTCGAAGCGGCCGCCCACGCATGGACGGTGACCGCCGCGCCCATGCTGTCCGGCACCGCAGTGACGGTGATCGGCCTGATGCCGGTCGGCTTCGCCGCATCCAGCGCAGGAGAGTACGCCGGCAACATTTTCTGGATCGTCGCCTTTTCGCTGCTGATGTCCTGGCTGGTCGCCGTGGTGTTCACGCCCTATCTGGGCGTCAAGCTGCTGCCCGCCGTGGCAGCCGTGCCCGGCGGTGCCCGCGCCATCTACGATACGCCGCGCTACCGGCAGCTGCGTGCGCTGATCAGGTGGTGCGTGCGGCGCAAGGGCACGGTGGCGCTGGTCGTGCTGCTCATGTTCGGTGCCTCGGTGGCGGCGATGGCCGTCGTGAAGAAGCAGTTCTTCCCGGTGTCCGAGCGGCCGGAACTGATCGTCGAGGTGACGCTGCCGTCCGGTACCGATATCGGGGCCACGCAGCGCACGACCGAGAAGGTCGAAGCCTGGCTGCGGCAGCAGCCGGAGTCGCGCGTCGTCACCGCCTACATCGGGCAGGGCGCGCCGCGCTTCTTCTTTTCGCTGTCGCAGGAACTGCCCGACCCTGCGTTCGCCAAGATCATCGTGCTGACGCCGGGTGCGGCGGAACGCGATCGCCTCAGGCAGCGCCTGCGCGAGCACATCGCCGGGGGCTTCGCGCCGGAGGCACGCGTGCGTGCCACGCAACTGCTGTTCGGCCCGCCGGTGCCGTTCCCGGTGTCCTACCGCGTCAGCGGACCGGACATCGACCGGCTGCGCGCCATCGCCACCGACGTCGAAGCGGTGATGCGCGCCCACCCGGACATGCGCGAGGTGCACCGCGACAATACCGGGCCGGCCGCCACGCTGCGCTTCGTGCTCGATCAGGCGCGGCTCAGGCAGATCGGCCTGTCGCCGGCCGAAGCGGCACAGCAGCTGCAGTTCCTGCTCGATGGCGTGACGGTGACCGAACTGCGCGAAGACATCCGTTCGGTGGCCGTGGTGGCGCGCGTCGGCGGCACGACCGGCGGGTTTGATCGCAGTGACCCGCGCAGCGACCCGGCCGCGCTGGATGCCCTGTCGCTGATCGCCGCCGACGGGCGCCGCATACCGCTGGCGCAGATCGGCCGCACCGAGGTCCGGCAGGAAGAGCCGGTGCTGCACCGGCGCGACCGCCATCCGACCATCGTGGTACGCGGCGACATCGCCGAGCATGTGCAGCCGCCTGACGTGTCGGCCGGCATCGACCGTGCGCTGGCCGACCTGCGCGCCGCGCTGCCGGACGGCTATCGCATCGACACCGGCGGTTCGATCGAGGAAAGCGACAAGGCCAATGTCGCGCTGGCGGCGGTATTCCCGATCATGCTGCTGCTGATGCTCACGGTCATCATGATCCAGGTGCGCTCCTTTTCCGCGATGACCATGGTGTTCCTGACGGCGCCGCTCGGGCTGATCGGTGCGGCGCCTGCGCTGCTGCTGTTCGACCAGCCGTTCGGCTTCAACGCCATCCTCGGCCTGATCGGGCTGGCCGGCATCCTGATGCGCAACACGCTCATCCTGGTCGGCCAGATCGAAGCGAACAGTGCCGCCGGCCTGGATCGCCACGACGCGGTCGTCGAGGCCACCGTGCAGCGCGCCCGGCCGGTGCTGCTGACCGCAGTGGCCGCCGTGCTGGCGTTCATCCCGCTGACCACCTCGACCTTCTGGGGTGCACTGGCCTATACCCTGATCGGAGGCACGGCGGTCGGCACCGTGCTGACATTGCTGTTCCTGCCGGCGCTGTTCGCACTGTGGTTCCGCATCGGCGCGCCAGCGTCCGACAATGCGCGTCCCACCCCCCATTCATTGCAGACGGAGCACTGACATGCAGACACTGAACAGCAGCGGCTGGGCACTCATTACCGGCGCATCGAGCGGTCTGGGCGTGGAGTTCGCTCACATCCTCGCCGCCCGGCGCATGAACCTGGTATTGGCCGCGCGCGGCGTAGCCGACATGGAGCGGCTGGCCGAGGCGTTGCGCAGCGCGCATGGCATCGACGTGGTCGTGGAAGGCATCGACCTGTCCCAGCCCGGCGCCGCCGCCGACCTGAAGCGACGCACCGACGCGCGTGGCCTGCACATCGATACGCTGATCAACAACGCCGGCTTCGGTCTGCACGGCCCGCTGCTCGGTGCCGATCCGTTGCGGCTGCCGCAGATGCTGCAACTCAACATGGTCACGCTGACCGAGCTGACGCAGCAGTACGCACGCGACATGGTGGGTCGCGGTCGCGGCCGCATCCTGCTGGTGGCCAGTCTGCTCGGCTACATGGCGGCGCCGTTCTACGCCGCGTATGCCGGCACCAAACACTATGTGCTGGCGCTGGGCGAGGCGCTGCACGACGAACTGGCGCCGGCCGGCGTGACGGTCACCGTGCTGTCGCCCGGCGTCACGAAGACGGCGTTCTTCGAAGGTTCCGGCCACCAGGTGTCGGCCACCCTGAACGTGATGATGATGGCGCCGCGCCCGGTCGCCGAGGCCGGCATCCGCGCGCTGTACCGGGGGCGCGTCAGCGTGGTACCGGGCCTGGCGAACAAGCTGTCCGCCTGGTCGGCGCGCCTGACGCCGCGCAGCATGCAACGGCAGATCATGCAGGCGCTGCTGGCCTGATCTGATACGCGCGGCTCAGCCCGCCTTGCGGAACGTCAGGTTGATGCGGCACTCGCCGGTCAGCGGGTGACTGCCGCGAACGAGCGGCAGCACGCCGTGAAAGCGCAGCCGTGCCGGCCCGCCCCACACCACCACGTCGCCGTGCGACAACTGCAGTTTCGACGTCGGGTCGTGACGTTTCATGCCGCCCAGCAGGAACACTGCGGAAATGCCCAGCGACACCGACACGATGGGCGCGCCGAAGTCGCGTTCGTTCCTGTCCTGATGCAGCGTGAGGCGCGCGCCGGGGGCATAGCGGTTGATCAGACAGGCGTCGGGTTCGAAGCCCGGAAAACCGGCCTGCGCCGCAGCGTTGCGCGCCAGCGCCCTGAGTGGCGCCGGCATGGCAGGCCAGGGCTCGCCGCTGGCCGGGTCGCGTGCGGCATAGCGGTAGCCCTGTTCGTCGGAGGTCCAGCCGAGTTCGCCGCAGCTGGTGGTGGCGACCGACATCGTATAGCCGCCGGGCGTCACCAGATGGCGCAGTGGCGCGCGTGTCGCAATGTCATCGATCGCCGCCAGAAGTTCGGGTGCCTGATCGGTGGCGAAGCCGCGCAGCAGAGCCGCCCCGGGCGCCAGCGGCATCACGCCGGCTGCGCGCTCCAGCGCGTCGAACAGGCTGCTCATTCCGCCTCGCGCGCCAGCAGCGCGCGCTTGCGCCCGACGCCCCAGCGATAGCCGGACAATGCGCCGTCGCTGCGCACCACGCGGTGACACGGGATGGCCACCGCCAGCGTATTCGCAGCACAGGCGCTGGCGACCGCCCGCACCGCTTTCGGCATGGCGATGCGTGCCGCCAGTTCGGTGTAGCTCAGCGTGTGCCCGGGCGGGATGTCACGCAGCGCCTGCCATACGCGCTGCTGGAAAGCGGTGCCGCGCAGATCCAGCGGCAGGCCGAGGCCGATGCGCGGCGCTTCGATGAAACCGACCACCTGCGCCACCCGCTCTTCGAACGCGGCGTCGGCGCCGATCAGCCGGGCGCATGGAAAGCGGTCCTGCAGGTCGCGCAGCAGCGCGTCCGGGTCGTCGCCGAGCGCGATCGCGCACACGCCGCGCGGGCTTTCGGCGACCAGGATGGCGCCGAGTGAACACTGACCGAGCGCGAAGCGGATATCGGTGTCGGTGCCACCGGCGCGATAGCGCCCGGGCGTCATGCCCAGTGTGTGGTCGGCGTGTTCGTAGAAGCGGCTGGGCGAGCCGTAGCCGGCGTCGAGCAGCGCGCCGGTCACCGATGCGCCGCGCGCCAGCCCCTCGCGCAGCCGCTCGGCGCGGCGCGCGCGCGCCCAGGCCTGCGGCGTCAGCCCGGTCACCGCCTTGAACACGCGGTGCAGGTGAAACACGCTGAGTCCGGCGTGACGGGCCAGCGCCTCCAGCGTCGGTGGCGGGTCGCCGGCGTCGATCAGCCGGCATGCCGCGGCGACGGTGGCGGCGTGCCGCGCGGCCAGCGGTGGCTCTTCCGGCCGGCAGCGCAGGCAGGGGCGAAAGCCTGCGGCCCGCGCGTCGGCCGGCGAAAGGTGGAAGCTCACGTTCTCCGGCTTCGGGGTTCGCGCGGCGCACGACGGGCGGCAGAACACACCGGTCGTCTTCACGGCGTAGACGAAATGGCCATCGACCGCTGCGTCACGCGCTACGACGGCTGCCCAGCGCGGATCGGCTGCCGTGTCGTGCAGTGCGTGGCAGATCGCTGCATCCATCGCCCGGCTCCCGTTCATCGTGTCGAAGACCGCACTGTAATCGGCTGCCCTGCGCAACGCACTCCGCTGGCTGCTTTCGAATTCCGGCTTGCCGTGCGACCGGCAAATCCAGATACTGGGGCGTCATGAACCCTACCGAAAACGCCGACCGCCGGCATGCGGCGGAACGCCATCTGGCGTCGCTCGACGACGACTGGGCAAGGCTGATCGCCACCGTCGGCCCGTGCGGTCTCGCGCCCGGCCAGCAGAGCGAACCGTGGCAGGCGCTCGTGCGCACCGTGGCTTGGCAGCAACTGCACGGCCGCGCGGCCGAAGCGATCTTCGGGCGCTTCCTCGCGCTGCACGGCGGTGACTTTCCGTCCCCCGGCAGGCTGCTGGCGACCGATCCGGCGGCGCTGCGCGGCTGTGGCTTCTCGGCGCGCAAGGTCGACACGATACGGGGCATCGCCGAAGCCGTGCAGGGTGGTATCGTGCCCGCCCGCGACGATGCACTGGCGATGGACGACGCCGAACTCGCGGCGCGCTTGACCGGCCTTCGCGGCATCGGCCGCTGGACTGTGGACATGCTGCGCATCTTCACGCTCGAACACCCCGACGTGCTGCCAGGCGACGATTTCGGCGTGCGCGACGGTTACCGCCGGCTCAAATCGCTCGACGCGCTGCCGACCGCACGCCAGATGACGGCGCTCGGCGCGCCGTGCAGTCCTTACCGTTCGGCGGCCAGCTGGTATCTGTGGCGGGTGCCGAAGTGAGCGGTCATCCGCTCACCAGTATTTCTCGAACAGCATGCTGCCTGCGCTGCCGCGTCGGCAGGGCACGAAACCACGCTCGTTCAGCAGGGCGCGCATGTCGGTCGTGAAATCCGGATTGCCGCACACCATGACGCGACTGGTCGCCGGATCGAGCGTCGCCCGCGCGTGCAGCGGCAGCGTGCCGTCGGCGATGAGCTGCGGAATACGCCGGCACAGCGGTGAGGCGCCGGTTTCCCGCGTGACGATGGGCAGATAGTCGAGGCGTCCATCGGACGCTGCGGCGAGTGCCTCGATTTCGTCGCGGCAGGCCAGTTCGCCCGTCAGGCGCACGCTATGCGCGACGATGATGCGCCGGTAGCGGTCAAGCGCGCCCGGTGTGCGCAGCAGTGACACGTATGGCCCGAGCCCGGTGCCGGTGGCCAGCATCCACAGCGTGTCGCCGGGCGACAGCTGCGGCTCCAGGAAGAAGCCGAAAACGGAAGATGCCAGCATGATCGGCCGACCTGGTTCGATCGATTCGAGATGAGCGCTGAACGCGCCGCCCGGAATCAGCACGATCAGGAATTCGAGTTCATCGTCCGCTTCTGCCGACACGATGGAATACGGACGCCATACCGCACGGTCGTCGCCCACCGGCAGGCCGAGCTTCGCGTAATGGCCCGGCGCGAACCCGAATCCGTCGGGGCGATCGATGTGCAGCGACCAGAGATTGTGCGTCCATCGCTGCACCGAGGTCACGGTCTGCCTGGTCGCGCGGGGCGGGACAGGAGATCCCGTTGACGGTGTGCTCATGTTTTTTCCCTTCACCGGGTCACCCCGGACCATGCATCGCCGGGCGACGGTCACACGGTTGCCGGCATGAAGTGTCAGACCTTAAGAAAAATCAAGGTTCCATTTCGACGAAATGCTTGAATCGAGGCATGTTCGCCCTGATCCGTGACCGGATCGCAGGATGCAGTGTAATCGACGACGTGAGGGCGTCCCGATAAATGAGGAGATGGCAGATGAAGATTCACGACACCCGTCGTCCGATGCACCCGTTCGTTGCAGCGCTCCTGCTCGGCACAGCCTGCTTGACCGGAGGCCCGGCAGTCGCCGCCAGTACCCGGGTGACCTTCTCAGGCACGGTCACCAGTGTGAGCGTGCCGTACGCGATCCCCGGCATCGACGTCGGAGAGGCGATTTCGGGCTCGCTCGACTACGACACGGCTGCGTCCGACACGCAGCCGCTCGACTGGATCGGCCTTTACCAGGACGCGATCACACGCTTCAGCGCAGAAATCGGCGACCAGAGCTTCGCGATGATTGCTTCGCCACCATCGCCGACCAGTGAAATCGTCGTGCTGAACGACGACTTCGTGTCGGGCCTCTATCGCGACAGCCTCTACTTCAGGGTGGCTGTCGAGGATGTCGCACAGCCGGGTGTCGCACGGTTCCTGCAGCTGACCTTCTCTGTGGGCGCGGCGACGGCGCCTTCGGTGCTGCAGGATGACGCACTGCCGGTTCTGTTCGACCCGGCAGCCTTTCAGGTGACCACCGGCTTCGTCACCTATCTTCCCCCCGGTGCGAGCCAGGGAAACAACTTCACGCTGACCGACGTGTCGGTCACTCCGGTTCCGGAGCCGGAGCGCTGGCATCTGCTGGCGGCCGGCACGACGCTGCTGCTGGCGATGCGATATCGCGCCGGGCGTCGCCGGCCGTCCTGAAACGACCCAGCCCGGGCCGGGGCGCCCTCGGCCCGGACTTCTGCATGGCGCAGTCCGGCTGCACGCTCGCGTGTCCCCGTTCTTCCCCGAACACGAGCGCAATGGCTCAACCCCCGTCCATCCGTCGTCCCCCTTCGTTCTGCACTGATCTGCGTGGTTTTCTTCGGCACACGGGCCCGGTTCGCCGCGCCTGCCGCAGTCCGTTATGATCCTTCCGCTCGCTGTCTGCGCTGGCCCGCCGGGAGGGCCGAGCAGGGCGACTGCCCACAATAAGAGGAGACGACATGAACGCGAACGACTACTACAGCCAGGCGGTGCACGGCCCCTACGAAACCCACGACATCGGCGATCACGTGCTGGAAGAGGGCGGCACCGTCCGCGGCTGCACGCTGGCCTACGTGACCTTCGGCACGCTCAACGCAGCGAAGGACAACGCCATTCTGGTGCCCACCTGGTATTCGGGCACCACCAAGATCATGGAGCAGGTGTACATCGGCGCCGGCCGCGCGCTCGACCCGGCGAAGTACTTCATCATCGCGATCAACCAGATCGGCAATGGCCTGTCGACCTCCCCGCACAACACGCCCTTCCCGGGCGGTGGTCCGAATTTCCCGCGCGTGCGCATCGGCGACGACGTGCGTGCGCAGCACAAGCTGATCACCGAAAAGTTCGGCATCGAAAAGCTGGCCCTGGTGGTCGGCGGTTCGATGGGTGCGCAGCAGACCTACGAATGGGCCGTGCGCTATCCGGACATGGTGCGCCGCGCAGCACCCATCGCCGGCACTGCGAAGAACACGCCGCACGATTACCTGTTCGCCGAAACGCTGATCGAAGCCATCACGTCCGATCCGGGCTTCAGGGACGGCTGGTATTCCTCGCCGCTCGACGTGCATCAGGGCCTGCGCCGTCACGCCAAGATGTGGGCGGTCATGGGCTGGAGCACCGAGTTCTTCCAGCAGGGTCGTCCGCAGGCGCTCGGTTTCTCGTCGGTCGATGACTTCATCACCAACTTCATGAACGGCTACTTCGGCGTGATGGACCCCAACGACCTGCTGTGCATGGCCTGGAAGTGGCAGCGCGGCGACGTGAGCCGTCACACCGGCGGTGACCTGAAGGCGGCGCTGGGCCGCATCAAGGCGAAAACCTTCGTCATGCCGATCGCCACCGACATGTTCTTCCCGCCGGCTGACTGCCAGGCAGAACAGAAGCTCATTCCGAACAGCGAACTGCGTGTGCTCAACACGATCGACGGCCACCTCGGCCTGTTCGGCACCGATGCCGGCTATACGACGCAGGTCGACAAGCATCTGAGCGAACTGCTCGCGCTGCCGGCCTGACGGCAGGCTGACCGAAACCCGTCCGCGGCCCGCTGCGGGCGGGCGCCTGCCGTTCTTGTCCAGTGAGGAAAGCGCGCATGAATCCGATGTCGGGCCAGATGATGCAGGTGCCGCTGCTCATTTCCTGTCTGATCAGGCACGCGGCGCGTCATTCCGGCGACACCGAAATCGTGTCGCGGCGGGTCGAGGGTGACATTCACCGCTACACGTATCGCGCTGCCGAACTGCGCAGCCGCAAGCTGGCGCAGGCGCTGTCACGGCTCGGCTGCGAGGCGGGCGACCGCATCGGCACGCTGGCCTGGAATGGCTATCGCCACTTCGAAATCTACTATGGCGTGTCCGGTTCGCAGCAGGTGTGCCACACCATCAATCCGCGCCTGTTCCCGGAACAGATCGCGTGGATCGCCAACGACGCCGCCGACCGCGTGCTGTGCTTCGATCTCACCTTCCTGCCGCTGGTCGAGAAGATCGCGCCGTCGCTGCTGCAGGTCGAACGCTTCGTGCTGATGACCGACCGTGCGCACATGCCGGCTGAAACCAGCCTGCCGGACCTGCTGTGCTACGAGGACCTGATCGACGCCGAAGACGGCGACTACCGCTGGCCGACCTTCGACGAGAACACCGCATCGAGCCTGTGCTACACGTCGGGTACGACCGGGCACCCCCAAGGGCGCGCTGTACAGCCACCGCTCGTCGCTGCTGCATGCGTATGGTGCGGCGCTGCCGGATGCGATGGGCTGCTCCGCCGGCGACGTCATCCTGCCGGTGGTGCCCATGTTCCACGTCAATGCCTGGGGGCTGCCGTACAGCGCACCCATGGTCGGCGCCAAACTGGTGTTTCCCGGCCCCTTCCTCGACGGCAAGTCGCTGCATGAGCTGTTCGAGCAGGAACAGGTCACCTTCAGCGCCGGTGTGCCGACCGTGTGGCTGGGCGTCATCAATCACCTGAAGTGTGCCGGGCTGAAGATGTCCAGCCTGAAGCGCACCGTGATCGGCGGTGCCGCGTGTCCGCCTGCCATGCGGCAGACGCTGGAGCAGGATTACGGCGTCGAGGTGATCCACGCCTGGGGCATGACCGAACTGTCGCCGCTGGGCACGCTGTCGCGTCTGCGGGCGCAGCACGCGCAGCTGCCGGATGATGCGAAACATGCGTTGCTGAACAAGCAGGGCCGCGCGATCTGCGGCATCGATCTGGCCATCGTCGGCGATGACGGGCAGCAGCTGCCGTGGGACGGCCACAGCAGCGGAGACCTGCTGGTGCGCGGCGCCTGGGTGATCGAGCGTTACTTCGGCGAAACCGGCGCGGCGCTGCGCGAACTCGACGGCGAAATGTGGTTCGCCACCGGCGACGTCGCCACCATCGATGCCGACGGCTTCATGCAGATCACCGACCGCAGCAAGGACGTGATCAAGTCGGGCGGTGAATGGATCAGTTCGATCGAGCTGGAGAACATCGCCATGGCGCACCCGGCGGTGCTCGAAGCCGCAGTGATCGCCTGCCGGCACCCGAAGTGGGACGAACGGCCGCTGCTGGTGGTGGTGAGGAAACCGGGCGCCGAACTCGACCGCGACACGATGCTCGCCTTCTACGACGGCAAGGTCGCGCGCTGGCAGGTGCCGGACGACGTGGTGTTCGTCGACGACATTCCCCACACGGCAACCGGCAAGATGCTGAAGCTCAGGCTGCGGCAGCAGTTCGAAACCCATGTGCTGCCGGACGCGCGATAGCGCC
>JAGNYW010000020.1 GCA_017984755.1 Methyloversatilis sp. | reverse complement strand
CACCGTATTGCGCGGGGTGCGGGTGACCTCGTTTGTTCATGCATGACGACCGCTCCTGAGGCATCCTGCGGGCGTCAACTTACATTTCCTGCAGACCGGTACAAGCAATGAAACATTCCGAAGTACACCGAACGCAGCACATCGGCTGGCTGCGTGCTGCCGTACTCGGTGCGAATGACGGCATCGTGTCGACGGCAAGTCTGGTGCTGGGCGTTGCTGCGGCGGAAGCGGGCGCCGAGGCCATTCTGGTTGCCGGCGTTGCCGGTCTCGTCGCGGGCGCGATGTCGATGGCTGCGGGCGAATATGTGTCGGTCAGTTCGCAGGCCGATACTGAAAGCGCCGATCTGGCCAGGGAGCGGAAGGAGCTGGCGACCGATCCCGAACACGAATTGGCGGAACTGACGGCCATTTACGTGATGCGCGGACTCGATCCGACGCTTGCCCGGCAGGTCGCCAGCCAGCTGACGCAGCACGATGCGATCGGTGCGCATGCGCGGGACGAGCTGGGCATTTCGGCGACGCTGTCGGCGCGACCCGTTCAGGCGGCGCTGGCGTCTGCCGCCACCTTTGCCGTGGGTGCCGCGTTGCCGCTGCTGGTCGTCGTGCTCTGTCCGCCGGCATTGCTGATGTGGGCGGTGTCGGGCAGCGCGCTGCTGTTTCTGGCCCTGCTCGGTTCGCTGGCGGCGCGCGCCGGCGGCGCCGTCATGACGAAGGCGGCGATGCGCGTCACCTTCTGGGGCGCGCTGGCCATGGCAGCGACGGCAGGCATCGGAGCGCTGTTCGGGGTGGTGGCCTGACGGCTTGATCGCCCGGAATTCCGGCATGGGCGCCGCAAACGGTGCGTCTTGCCGGAGAATGCAGGCCTGACCGGAGGCGGCGTCGGCACGCGTCGATGCCGGCACCGGAACCTGCCGTCGCAACCGCACCGAGGAATTCAATTGAAAAGATATCTGCTCATGTTCGCCGCCGCGATGGCGTTTGGCTCGAACGCCATCGCCGATGACGTTGCGCCGCTGCTGGGCAAGTGGACCGGTCAGTACAAGACCGAAGAGGGCATCGATCGTGAAGCCGAGGTGGTTTTCAGGATGGAAGGCAGCACGTGGACGGCGCGCCCGAAAGGCAGCGCGGGCCGAAACAACCCCTGTTTCGGGCGTCCGCTTCCGCTGGTGATCGACGCCGATTCGCCGACCGAGTATGTGGTGTTCGTGAAGGCGGGCCGCGTGGTGCCGGGCTGCAAGGGTTCGGTGGCCGACCTCACGCTGGTCGCGCCCGACCGTCTGGAAGGCCGGTTGCGCAACGGCGGGCCGGTGACGCTGCAGAAGCAGCCGTCACCCTGACCCGAGGGGCGGCATCGTGTGCCGGTCAGCGCGACGGCACGATGCGCAGGCTTTCCATCAGCCGCAGTGCTTCTGGCTGGCCGCGATCGAAGTAGCGGCCGCGCGGCGCGACGAACATCATCATGTAGAGCTTGCTGCCGACCACGGCGCCCATCGCCGTGCCGGCACGTTCGACTTCTTCCTGCCGCGCGGTGTAGTGGAAGTCGAAACGGAAGCCCGGCCCGCCGGACACGGTGGCCGGCGCCAGAGATTGAAGTTCGAACTGGCCGCCATTGCCGGCGAGCAGCGTTTCGGTCAGGCCGACGATGTCTTCCGGGGTCATGCCGGCGCCGAACCTGGGCGTTTTCTTGTCGCGCTGCGCCAGATCGTCCAGCGGCATGCCGTCGGCCACACCGGTGAAGTACACCAGCAGATCGAGCGGTACGCCGTGCTGGGTCCACATTTCGCGATGCTTCGCTCCGTTCGGCGTATAGCGGTTCCAGTCGCCCCGGGCGGCGACTTCCATGCTGTCGCGCACGACCACGCGCGCCGATTCGACGCGGGTGAACACGCTGCCGCAGCCGGCCAGCAGAAAGGCGATGCAGATCAGGCAGAGCTTTTTCACGGGGTGGGTGTCTCGATGTAGCTGCGGATCATCGGCGCGTCGGGCGCACCGGGCTTGAGGTCGAGGTAACGGCTGAACGCGTCGCGCGCGCCGTCGGTGTCGCCGCGCACGCGCAGGATCTGGCCGCGCAGCCGCAGGGCTTCGGGCGGTCGTTCGGGCAGGATGCCGACGTTGGCTTCCGCTTCGGCGAGCGCAGCGAGTGCCTGATCGATATCGTCCGTCTTGTTGCGCATCTTCAGTGCTTCGGCCCGTGCGTAAAGCAGCAGGCCGTCGCGCCCCTGCGTGGCCATCAGGCGGTCGAACAGGCGCAGCGAGCTGTCGGGCACGCGGCGCCTCAGTTCGTCCTGCACCATCAGCAGCCGCACCGGCGCGATGTGGGCGCGATAGCGTTCGGCGTGCGTTTCGCCTCTGCCGTCACCGGCGTCGAGCGCAGCGGCCGCCGTTGCCAAGGTGCCGCGCCGCTCTTCCGCGGCCGGATGAGTGGCGAACAGCACCATGCCGCCGCCGTCTTCACCCGCGTTTTCCTCGATCAGCTGCGCCCACACGGTGGCTGCCTCGCGCGCGTCGTAGCCGGCGCGATGCATCAGTTCGAGGCCGATGGCGTCGGCTTCGCGTTCGTTGTCGCGCGAGAACGAAAACAGGCTGGCCAGCACGCCGAGCTGCGCCACCTGGCCGATGCTGCCGGCGCCGGCGGCGCCGAGTGCCATGCCGAGGAACTGCGCCAGCGCCGATTTGGATTTCGCATCGCGCAGGCGCTCCACGCTGTGACGTTCGAGGTAGTGGCCGATCTCGTGCGCCAGTACGGCGGCCAGCTGTGCTTCGTTGGCGGCGCGCAGCAGCAGCCCGCTCCACACCTGCATCATGCCGTTGGGCGCCATGCTGGCGTTGAAGTAGGGCGTGCGCACGACATAGACGCGCATGTCCGGGCAATGCTCGCCGGCCAGCCGGCAGGCGATGTCGGACACGTAGCGCTGCAGATCGGCGTCGCCGAGCAGGAAGCGCGAACGCTTGAGCTTTTCTTCTTCGCGGTCCATCAGCGCCCACAGGCCGCCTTCGTCGCTGGCGATGTCAGGCCGCTGGAAACGTGGTGGCGCGACGAATTCGCCGCGGCTCAGCGCGGGCAGCAGCGCCAGCGCCGTGCCGGCGCTGCTGCCGCAGATCAGGTCGCGACGGCGCATGTCAGCGCGGAAACCGGTCGAGCAGGGCGTTGATCGATTCTTCCGCCGGCCCCGGTTCGCGCAGGTCGCCGGCGGTGCGCGCGAGGCGGTTGAACCACACGACTTCACCGGTGTTCAGGTCGACCAGCGAAGCGTAGCCGACCTGCACGCCGCCGACCATGCCGACGCCCAGCAGGGCGGCCAGTACGATGGTCGCCTTGCGTTCGGCGGTGGCGTAGCTGTCGCGCACGTACAGGAAGAGTGCGTAGTCGGCACCGCTTTTCTCGCGCAGCCACGCGGTGTCGGTGCCGATGTGCCAGTCGAGCCGCTGTGCCTTGGTCGGCAGCACGTAGGGCGGGTTGTAGTGATGCAGTGCGATGGCGCCGGCGACGGTGCCGTGCAGATGGTTCAGAGCGAGCACGGCAGGGTCGTTTGCATCGGCTTCGCCCATCAGGCTGCCGAACATCGCTTCGCGTTGCTGCAGCGATGCCCGCAGGTGGGACAGGGCCTGAGCCGTCCATTGCGCCTGGGGTTCCGGGATGCCGCCCGCGCTGATCGAGAACAGCTCGACGTCGAGCGGCATGAGCAGGATGCGCGCGCTGTCCGGTACGCGGTCGAATGCGGGATGCCTGGCAGCCTGGGCGCCTGCCGTGTGACAGAACAGGAACAGGGTGACGACGCAGAGGGCACGGAACATGGATTTTTCGCAGGGCGTGGCGGCAGGGCGACCGCGATTCTATGCGAAAAACCTGCTCCGCCGGGCCGGGCCGGGCAAGCATTGCGAATGCCTCGGATACCCATGAAAAACGCTGTCGGGCGTGTGCCGGACAGCGTTTTCCCGGCGGATCCGCTCCGCCCGGACAGCCCCGGGTGCAGGCCAAGTTCAGGTCAGCTTCAGGTCGCCTGACCCTCGCCAGGCACCACGCGGCAGCCCATGATGCGCCAGTTGCCGTCCTGCATCCGGCCCATGCGGTAGATGGCGATCCACAGCACGCCGTTGTCGTCCGACATTTCGACCGCCTGGAACACTTCGTCATCGGCCAGTTCGGGTTCGAGGAAGCCGACCGATTTCGGCCGGTACACGACCGGATAGCTGCGCTTGACCATGGCGAGGAAGTTTTCCGGCGTCGGGTAGCGCTGGCGGATATCCGGGAACGCATACGACAGCGCGCTTGCAGCGTCGTCGGCTGCGAAGGCGGCCAGCTGAGCCTCGATGACCGCGCGTACCTTCTGTGCCTCGGCAACCGGAATCTTCTGCGACGGCGCCAGCATGGGCGGTTGCGACTGCGCGGGCAGCGCCGAAACCATCAGGAGCAGGACTGCGCAGGCGCCAACGGCATTGCGCATGGTGTTGAGCAAGCGGTTCATGAAAGCTCCCCGGCAGGGTTTTGGTCAGTTCATGGTCAGGTCATGTGCATCGACATTACGCAATCAACTCCGTTCCGGATGCTACCCCTGTGTGCTTGCCGGCGACACGGTGTCGACGTGAGGTTTTCGGCTGTGCGTCGCAAGCGGACGAGCCCTGACCGGACGCGATCGATATAATCCGCATTCGATTCCTGCACGCGACTCAACGTGGATACCGCACTTTCCGATACCGCGACGCCCGGCCAGCCCGGACTGTCACCCTCGAACACCTTCCTGAAGTTCCGCAAGCGGCTCGAGCGTGCGGTCGGACAGGCGATCGCCGACTATTCGATGATCGAAGAGGGTGACGTGATCATGGTGTGCATGTCCGGCGGCAAGGACTCGTACACCATGCTCGAACTGCTGCGCGGGCTGAAGGAACGGGCGCCGGTGAACTTCCGGCTGATCGCCTTCAATCTAGACCAGAAGCAGCCGGGCTTTCCGGACCACATCCTGCCCGAGTACTTCAGGTCGATCGGCGTCGAATACCGCATCGAAACCGAAGACACCTACTCGATCGTCAAGGACAAGATTCCCGAGGGCAAGACTACCTGCGGTCTGTGCTCGCGGCTGCGGCGCGGCATCATCTACCGCGTGGCGTCGGAAATGGGCGCCACCAAGATCGCGCTCGGTCACCATCGCGACGACCTGCTGGAAACGCTGTTCCTGAACATGTTCTTCGGCGGCAAGATCAAGTCGATGCCGCCCAAGCTGGTGAACGACGATGGCCGGCACGTGGTGATCCGGCCGCTGGCCTACTGCACCGAGCACGACATCGAGCGCTTCGCGCGCGTGATGGCCTACCCGATCATTCCGTGCAATCTGTGCGGCTCGCAGGAGAACGCGCAGCGCAGGCAGGTCAAGGCAATGCTGCAGGAGTGGGCGCGGCTGTACCCGGGACGCATCGAGTCGATGGCGACGTCGATGCGCAACGTGGTGCCGTCGCATCTGGCCGATTCGAAGCTGTTCGATTTCGCCGGATTGCGTCAGGGCAGTGTGGTGGACGAGGGCGATACCGCCTTCGATCCGCCCGATCTGCCGGTGCGCTCGTGGGCGGACGACGATGCGGTGGGCGGCATTCCGGTGCGTCTGGACATCGCGCCGAGCGGCGGCTGTGCTTGAACGGTGGCTGCGCCGTCCGGCGCGCCCGGTGACCGATCCCGACATGCGCATTCTGGTCTGCTGCATGGGCAACATCTGTCGCTCGCCGACAGCCGAGGGCGTGCTGCGCCTGCGTCTCGAAGTGGCCGGACTGGCTGATGCCGTGGTCGTCGAGTCGGCCGGCACGCATGCCCACCACGTGGGCAGCAAGCCTGATCCGCGTGCACAGACCGCCGCGGCCGCACGCGGCGTGGATCTATCGCGCATCCGCGCGCGCCGCGTGAGCGATGAAGACTTCGTGCGGTACGACCGCATCTATGCGATGGATCGCGACAACCTGCGCAACCTGCACCGCAGTTGTCCCGAACCGCTGCGGCACAAGCTCGCACTTTTCCTGCAGCACGCCGAACGCTTCGATGACGACGAAGTGCCGGACCCGTATTACGGGGGGCCGGCCGGTTTCGAACGGGTGCTCGACCTGATCGAAGACGCAGCCGACGGACTCGTTCGCGAACTGCTGCAGCGGTCCGGACAGACACCGCCTAAGTGAAGGCGGGCCGCGCTGCGGTCCGTCTGCCTATTTGTCGAGCAATGTTTTCAGATTGTTCAGACCGTCGACATACACCGACCTGATCGTGTTGCCGGCGGCCTCGTCGTCCTTGCCGGCGGCAGGATGCTCGCTCGCGTCCGCGCGGAAGAACACGCCCTTCCACTCGACCAGACTGCCGCCGCCATCGGCCGGCTTCACCGTGATCGTGGACTTGTACTTGCTGACCGGCAGTGCGCCGCCATCCTGTGCGGTATAGGTCAGGCTGCGGTCGGCGTCGGAGATCGCCTCCAGCTTTTCCACCACTTCGCCACCGCCCTTCACCTTCAGCGTGCGCACCGAACCGACTTCGCTGCCGGCCGTGGCGCTGCTGCCTTCGATGGCTGGGTGCCAGGACTGCAGCTGGGTGAAATCCTTCACCTTGGCCCATACGACGTCGGGGCTGGCTTTCAGCGTGATGGTTTCATTCGCCTTGAGGCGCGACGGACCATGGGCAAAGACGACGGTGCTGGCGAGCAGGGCGATGATTGCTGCAGTAAACCTCATGTGAAAAGCTCCTCGGCCGGGGTGGATGCAAAGGGTGCAGTGTCCGTGAAACAAGCTGGAAGAACACGGGAAAAACGCCGGATCTTGCGCCATGGCCTGATCCGGGAAGCTCACCCGCAGGCTGCCGGACGTGAAAAAGGGCCCGGTCTGCACCGGGCCCCTTCATGACGCATCAGCGCACGGCGGACAGGACTAGTCGCGCGTTTCGACCTGTTGCATCGGTTCGTTGCTGATCACCGGCGCCTGACGACGACGACGACCGAGCGGAACCTTTTCAGCCTCCAGCGGTGCAGCAGCGCCGCTGCCCGCCTGCGTCTCGACCAGTACCAGCCCGGTTGCTGCAAGCGTACTCTGCAGGTCTTCGGGTTCCGGAGCCGGTGCGGCTGCCGGGGCGGGTGCAGCCACCGGTGCCGAACCGAAACTTTCCATGGCGCGTACCAGGGTCGATTCGCTGCTTTCGGTCAGCGGCGCCGGCGCTGCCGCCGCCGGTTCTGCTGCGACGGCGACGACTTCAGCCACGACTTCGACCGGCGCCTCGGCGACCGGAGCGGGTGCAGCTTCGACGACTTCGCTCACTGCAGGCACCGGTTCTGTCTGAACCGGCGCTGCGAAGGGCGCTGCAACGGGCTCGGCAACTGCGGCGACAACCGATTCGGCAGCGGGCTCGGCAACGGGCTCGACGGCCGCCGGTTCTGCGGCCTGAACGAACGCCGGTGCTTCGGTGACTGCCGGTTCGACGGTTTCGACGGTTTCGACGGTTTCGACGGTTTCGATGGTTTCGGCGGCTGCCGGCGTGTCGATTGCAGGAGCGGCTGCGGGCGGCTCGAAAGCCGACAGCGAGAACGATGCCTGCGCTGCGGGCTGCACCACCGGAACTTCGTTGGCGGCACCTGCGGCGATTTCGATATCGCCTTCGATTGCGCCGACATCGCCGATGCCTGCACCTTCAACGGCATCCGGACGCCGCTCGCCGCGTTCGCGACGGCCACCCCGACGGCGACGGCTGCGCGGTGCTGCGCCTTCGCCACCTTCAACCGGCGTCGTGTTTTCGGGTTGCGTCGAATCGCCGGTCAGCGGCAGGTTGGCCTGCTGCTGGTCGCGACCGTCGTTGGCGGCACGTTCCCGCGGAGCGCGCGGTTCACGTGGCTCGCGCGGCGGCTTCGGTTCGCGCGGTGCGCGCTCGCCTGCCGCGACGTTGCCTTCCTGATCCGGTGCGCGGGGTTCGCGCGGCTTGCGCGGCGAATCCGTGCGGCCTTCGCCCTTGTTCTGGGGCTCGCGACCTTCACGTGCTTCGCGCGGCTCCCTCGGCTCGCGGCCTTCGCGACCGCCGGCTTCACGGCCCTCGCGACCTTCGCGTCCGTCACGACGGCCACGGCTGCGGCCGCGCTCGCCTGACTCTCCGCTGCGCGGACTGCGTTCGCGCGTCGTGGCCGGCCGGGTTTCGGCAGCCGGTGCGGCCGGCGGCGGTGCAACCGGTTCCGAACCGCGGAACCAGGATGCGATGCGCTCGAACAGACCGCCGCGTGGAACCGGTGCAGCGACGGCAACGGTTGCCGGCGCGGGGGCCGGTTCGGTCGCCATCGGGGCCGGCTGGTCCGGGGTGAGGTGCTTGATGGCGGCTTCCATGCGCTTCGGACGATCTTCCGGCGGAATCGTCGACGGCGGCTGATAGCTCTCGGCGGAAGGATTGACGGCCATCTGGTAGGACGGCGCAATCGTGCCTTCGAGATTCAGCTGGTCGTGGCGCAGGCGGATGATTTCGTGCGCCGGCGTTTCGAGGTGCTTGTTCGGGATCAATACGATATTGACCTTGTGGCGCAGCTCGATGGCGTTGATGTCCGGACGCTTCTCGTTCAGCAGGAAGGTGGCGACGTCGACCGGGACCTGCGTATGCACGGCCCCCGTGTTTTCCTTCATCGCCTCTTCTTCGAGGATGCGCAGGATGTGCAGCGCAGCCGATTCGGTGGACCGGATGTGACCGGTGCCGCTGCAGCGCGGGCAGGGGATGTAGCTGGTTTCCGCCAGTGCCGGACGCAGCCGCTGACGCGACAGTTCGAGCAGGCCGAAACGGCTGATCTTGCCCATCTGGACGCGGGCGCGGTCGTGATGCAGCGCGTCGCGCAGCCGGGTTTCCACCTCGCGCTGCGCGCGCGGGTTTTCCATGTCGATGAAGTCGATGACGATCAGGCCGCCCAGGTCGCGCAGACGCAGCTGGCGGGCGATTTCGTCGGCCGCTTCGCAGTTGGTGCGCAGCGCGGTTTCTTCGATGTCGCTGCCCTTGGTCGAACGACCCGAGTTCACGTCCACCGCCACCAGCGCTTCGGTATGGTCGATCACGATGGCACCGCCCGACGGCAGGGTGACCTGGCGCGAATAGGCGGATTCGATCTGGTGCTCGATCTGGAAGCGCGAGAAGAGCGGTACGTCATCGCGGTAACGCTTCACGCGCGACACGTTGCCCGGCATCACGTGTTCCATGAAGGTGTAGGCCTGTTCGAACACCTCGTCGGTGTCGATCAGGATTTCGCCGATGTCGGGCTGGAAGTAGTCGCGGATGGCGCGGATGACCAGACTGCCTTCCTGATAGATCAGGAAGGCGCCGGTCTGCGACGTCGCGGCGCCTTCGATGGCGGTCCACAACTGCATCAGGTAGTTCAGGTCCCACTGCAGCTCTTCGGCATTGCGGCCGATGCCCGCGGTGCGGGCGATCAGGCTCATGCCGGGGGGCACTTCGAGCTGATCCATGGTTTCGCGCAGCTCGGCGCGGTCATCGCCCTCGACCCGACGCGACACACCGCCACCGCGCGGATTGTTCGGCATCAGCACGAGGTAGCGGCCGGCCAGCGAAATGAAGGTGGTGAGTGCCGCGCCCTTGCTGCCGCGTTCGTCCTTGTCGATCTGGACGATCAGTTCCTGTCCTACGTGCAGCGCGTCCTGGATGCGGGCGCGGCCGGGCTCGAGATCAGGCTTGAAATAGGCTTTCGAGACTTCCTTGAACGGCAGGAAGCCGTGACGATCGGCACCGTAATCAACGAAGCAGGCTTCGAGACTGGGTTCGATCCGGGTGACTACCGCCTTGTATATATTGCTTTTTCGTTGTTCCTTGCTGGATGACTCGATGTCGAGGTCTACAAGTTTCTGTCCATCAACAATCGCGACGCGCAGTTCTTCTGCTTGCGTCGCGTTGAAGAGCATTCGTTTCATCTACTTCTCCCGCGCGCACCGCACACGGGCAGGACAAACCGCTCGTCAAATTAATAACGTCTTTCGTGTCGGCGGAATCGGGTTCTATCTCGATGGGGACGGACGGGGACGTGGAGGGGTCTGCCAACTCTCAATGCAGTCGCGTTCTCGCAACTGCCTGGGGGATTCTGCCTGTACGGTACTCGCGCTACTCGGTACACTCGCTACTTTGGGTGAGCGGGATTAACCCGTGATCCGGTTTTCGTCTGTTCAAGAAAGACCGCATGAAGCACTTCACCGACCTCATTGTTACCGGCGTCCACCACTTCGGGCTGGATGTGCTTCGGACTGCGCCTACTTCGCAATCAGACCGAAAACGCAACGCAGTATATTTGAAATGAAGGAGTTGGGTAAAGCTCCGAAAGTATTGCGGCATGTTGTTGATCTGGAAGAAGCAGGGCAGCGCATCGACAATTTCCTGATGCGCGTCTGCAAGGGTGTGCCGAAAAGCCACGTCTATCGGGTGCTGCGCTCGGGCGAAGTCCGGGTCAACAGCCGGCGGGTGGATCAGACCTACCGCCTGGCGGAGCATGACGAGGTGCGCATACCGCCGATGCGTCTGGCCGAGGCCGGCAGCGCGGCGCCGGCACCGGCGCGCGAATTCGAAATCCTGTACGAGGACGATGCCTTCCTGGCCATCAACAAGCCAGCCGGCATGGCGGTGCATGGCGGCAGCGGCGTGAGTTTCGGCGTGATCGAGAGCCTGCGCCGTGCCCGACCCGACGCCCGGCTGCTCGAACTGGCGCACCGGCTGGATCGCGAAACGTCCGGCATCCTGCTGATCGCCAAGAAACGTTCTGCACTGACCTCGCTGCACGACGCCTTCCGCGACGGTGGCATGGACAAGCGCTACTACGCGATGGTGAGCGGTCGCTGGCTGAACCCGGTGCAGCACATCAGACTGGCGCTGACCAAATATCTGACCGAATCGGGCGAGCGCCGCGTGTCGGTGGACAGCGAGGGCAAGGCGGCGCACTCCATCGTCGAGCTGGAAGCGCGCTGGCCTGCCTGCAGCCTGCTCGACGTGCGCATCAAGACCGGCCGTACGCACCAGATCCGGGTGCATCTGTCGCACAGCGGCTTTCCCATCGTCGGCGACGAGAAGTACGGCGACTTTCCGCTGAACAAGGCGCTGCGCAAGGAGGGCTTGCCGCGCATGTTCCTGCACGCCCACAGCCTGGTGCTGAATCATCCGCTGACCGGGGAGCCCATCGCGCTCGAGGCTCCGCTGCCGGAAGATCTGGCGGGTTTCGTGCGGTACCTCGACAAATCGAATGCGCGCGACTTCAACCGCAGCGAACGCGCAAGGACAGGAAACGAACATGCCGGCACAGTTTGACCTGATTGTTTTCGACTGGGACGGAACGCTGCTCGACTCCGCTGCAGCCATCGTGCATTCGATCCAGCGTGCCTGCGACGATCTCGGACTTGCGCAGCCCGACGACGCCATGGCGCGTTCTGTCATCGGTCTCGGGCTGGTGGATGCGCTCGCGCGCGTCGTGCCGGATCTGCCTTCGTCGCGGCATCAGGAGCTGGCCGGCCGCTACCGCCATCACTACCTGTCGCGCGACCACGAACTGGTGCTGTTCGATGGCGTGCCCGAACTGCTGCACGCACTGCGCAGCCGCGGCCACACGCTTGCCGTGGCCACCGGCAAGAGCCGCGCCGGGCTCGACCGGGCACTTGGCCACACGGGCATCGGCGATCTGTTCGCGGCGACGCGCTGCGCCGATGAATCGGTATCGAAGCCTGCTCCCGACATGGTGCTTGAGTTGATGGACGAGCTGATTTTCGAGCCTGACCGTACGCTGGTGATCGGCGACACCACCCATGACCTGCTGATGGCGCGCCACGCGGGCTGTGACGCGGTGGCGGTCAGTTACGGCGCGCATCCGCTGCACGAACTGCTGAGCGCCGGGCCGCGGGCGCACTGTGCCAGTGTCGGAGAACTGACGGAGTGGCTGGCGTGTCACGCGTGACCGTCTGCGCGTCGACGGCGCTGGTCGACGGCGGAGAAGGCGTGCGCTTCGAGATCGAGCGGGACGGCAAGTCGATGCAGGCGTTCGCCATCCGTTTTCAGGGCCGTGTGCATGGCTACCTCAATCGCTGCGCTCATGTGCCGATAGAACTGGACTGGAACCACGGCGAGTTCTTCGATAGTTCAAAGTTATACTTGATGTGTTCCACGCACGGCGCGATCTACGTGCCGGAAACCGGTCGCTGCGTCGGTGGTCCATGCCGGGGTGGCCGCCTTGAACCGGTGGTGCTGGAAGAATCCGACGGGCAGGTCTGGCGGCCCGTTTCACAATAGAAGCAACAAGGCAGACATGTCCGAACCCGATAACAAACCCGACCGTTCAACCGAAGAGCCCGTCTGGGAGCGCAAGCTGATCGAGCGCCTGGCGCTGGATTCGGTGACGGAGCAGCGTCGCAAGCGCCGCTGGGGCATATTCTTCAAGCTGGTCGGTTTCGCCTATCTCGGTGTGCTCGCCTTCGCGCTGATCGACTGGAGCACGCTGTTCAGTCAGGCGGAGCACCGCAAGCACACCGCGCTGGTCGAATTGACCGGTGTGATCGCCCCCGGTGCGGAAGCGAGCGCCGAAAGCATCACGACCTCGCTGCAGTCGGCTTTCGAGGACGGCAACACGCAGGGTGTGATCCTGCGCATCAACAGCCCGGGCGGCAGTCCGGTGCAGAGCGGCATCATCAACGATGAAATCCACCGTCTGCGCGGCATGTATCCGGACGTGCCGCTGTACGCGGTGGTGGAGGACATCTGTGCTTCGGGGGGCTACTACGTCGCCGTGGCGGCGGACCGCATATATGTAGACAAGGCAAGCATCGTCGGCTCGATCGGCGTGCTGATGGAAGGCTTCGGTTTCACCGGCCTGATGGACAAGGTCGGCGTCGAACGCCGCCTGCTCACGGCGGGCGAGAACAAGGGCTTCCTCGATCCGTTCTCGCCGCAGGAGGAGCGCCACCGCATTCATGCACAGGAACTGCTCGGTGACGTGCATCAGCAGTTCATCGACGTGGTGCGCAAGGGGCGGGGAGAACGTCTGAAGGAATCGCCCGACATGTTCTCCGGCCTGATGTGGAGCGGTTCGCGCAGCGTCGAGCTCGGTCTGACCGACGGTTTCGGCAGCGTCGAGTACGTGGCCCGCGAGGTCGTGAAGGCGGCGGATATCGTTGACTTCACGCAGCGTCAGAACATTGCCGAGCGCTTCGCCAAGCAGTTCGGTGCCGATCTGGCAGAAAGCTTGGCGAGCACCATTTCGCGCGTCGGCCTGCGCTGAGGCGCTGCGCCGGAAGACTCAGGCCGACAGCATCAGGAACAGGGTCGGGCGTCGGTCGATGCGCGCGATGTTCTGTTTCTTCCAGTCCGCGACGCTCATCGTCCGTACGTATTGATCCGGTGCGGTGAGTGCACTGGCGATGCAAAGCAGCGTGTCGCCGCGACAGTGCGTGCGGATGGCGTCGAACATTTTCAGGTTTCGGTAGGGCGTTTCGATGAACAGCTGCGTCTGGCGCAGCTGGTTCGACGTCTTTTCGAGCGCCACCAGCGTCTTTGCACGCACCGGATCCTCGACCGGCAGATAGCCGTGAAAGGCGAAGGACTGCCCGTTCAGGCCGGACGCCATCAGACCGAGCAGGATGGACGACGGGCCGACCAGCGGCGCGACTTCGATACCCATTGCGTGCGCGGTTCGGGCGGCGAGCGCTCCGGGATCGGCCACGCCGGGACAGCCGGCATCGGAAATGACACCGGCGCTGCGACCGCTGCGGATGGGTTCGAGCAAGTGGCGCAACTGTCCGGACGAGCGTTCCGGCGGCAGTTCGATGATTTCGAGTTCGCGCAGCGGGCGCGGATGTTCCAGCCGTTTGAGCGTTGCACGCGCCGACTTGGCACTTTCGACCAGGAAGTAGTCGAGCCGATGGGCACAGTCGCGCACGGTTGCAGGCGTATCGGCCTGCCATTGCGCCTGCACATCGAGTGCGCTGGGCAGCATGTAGAGCACGCCACGCGGCGTTTCGATCGTCATGGCAGGGGGTATCCGATGGTGCGCAGGATGTGGCTGAGCCGTATCAGCGGCAGACCGACCAGCGCGGTCGGGTCGTCGCCGGTCAGGCGCTCCAGAAGTGCGATGCCGAGGGCTTCGGACTTCGCGGCGCCGGCGCAGTCGAGGGGGTCGTCGAGATCGACGTAGCGCTCGATCCCGGTGCGCGACAGTTCGCGGAAAACGACTTCGGTCGGTACGTTCGCCTCGTGGCGGGTGCCGGTGAGCGGGTTGATCACGCACAGGGCGGTATCGAAGATGACGGTGGCGCCGCTCAGTTCGGTCAGTTGTGCGATCGCCGCTTCGCGCGTGCCGGGCTTGCCGTAGCGGCGACCGCCGCTGGATGCGACCTGATCCGAGCCGATGATGCAGCACCCGGGTGCGCGCGCTGCGATCGCCTCGGCCTTGGCTCGCGCCAGCCGCATGGCCTGCGCGCGCGGCGTTTCGTCGCCCTGGCTCGACTCGTCGATGTCCGGCGATTGGGTGGTGAAGGCGATGCGCAGACGCGAAAGCAGTTCGCGCCGGTATCGCGACGATGATCCGAGGATGAGTGGCGGCAGGGTGTCGGGCATGGCGGGAAGGGCATGAATCGGGGCGCCCGGCGCTGCGCTCGCAATGGAACGCTTTGACAGCCGGGTGCGGTGGATAGTATCATTTTGGGTTTGTTTCTTCGCCCGGACGCGCCTTGCGGGCGCAATCATGAGCGGATCTGGCATCACGGACACGGATAATTCGGCGGTCAGGCAGACGGATGGCGGCGCGAACGCGCTGCGCGGCCTTCCGCTGCAGCTCGATGCGCAGCAGTTCGCCCGCGCGCAGGGCAGTCTTTCCGGTGAAGCGCCGGCGGCTGCATTCGAGCGTCTGGCCCGGGAATGCGTGAATGACGAGGGCCGCATACGCTGGGCGTTGAACGGCAGTGTGGACGACGACGGCGTGTGCTGGATCGAAGTCGATCTGTCGGGTTCGATGATGTTGCAGTGCCAGCGCTGTCTTGATGGCGTGGAATTCAGGGTGGACTGCTTTTCGCGCCTGCGTCTGGTGCCGGCCGGCGAGCCGTGGGGCGACGAAGACCTCGAGGACGACAGTTACGAAGCACTGGAGCTGGACGGGTTGCTGGATACCCGGACGCTGGTGGAAGACGAAGTGCTGCTTTCGCTGCCCATCATTCCGCTGCATGAGCGGTGCGGAATACCGGCGGTGGCGGACGGGGATGCGGCGAGCCCTGATGCAGATGTGAAATCGCCGTTTGCAGCGCTGGGCAAGTTGAAGCGCAGCTAGGAAGAAGATCCGGGTTTGTCCGCTGCAGGTCTTGCAGCGGGCGGTTTCGAGAATGCGGGCACGCGTTTCGCGGGCCTTGTTTGTTTAATCATCCGGTCATCCGGTAGGAGTTGTTCATGGCAGTCCAGCAAAACAAGAAGTCCCCGTCGAAGCGCGGCATGCACCGCGCGCATGATTTCCTGACGGCTCCGGCGACCGCAGTCGAATCGACGACCGGCGAAGTGCACCTGCGCCACCACATTTCGCCGAGCGGTTTCTACCGCGGCAAGAAGGTACTCAAGACCAAGGGCGAGTGAGCTGCCTTTTTTGCGTTCCCGGCGGCATTTCCGGCGGACAGTTGGTCGTCGGCGTTCTCCGGTGATCGTGAAGTGATCAGGTGCCAGAAATGAGTCACATCCTCGCCATCGACTGCATGGGCGGGGACCACGGTCCGTCGGTCACTGTACCGGCGGCTCTTGCCTACATCCGTCGCGACCCGGAGTGCAGCCTGCTTCTGGTCGGGCTGCAGGATGTGCTGACGGCCGAGCTGAAACGTCTCGGCGCCGAAAACGAACCGCGCATCACCGTGGTTCACGCCTCCGAAGTCGTCACCATGGACGAGCCGCCCGCTCAGGCCATGCGCGGCAAGAAGGACTCGTCGATGCGGGTCGCCATCGATCTCGTCAAATCAGGCCGCGTGCAGGCAGCGGTTTCCGCCGGCAACACGGGCGCGCTGATGGCGATCGCCAAATTCGTGCTGAAGACGCTGCCCGGCATCGATCGGCCGGCGATTGCATCCATCCTGCCGACGATCAAGGGCCACACCTACGTACTCGATCTCGGCGCCAATGTCGATTGCACCTCGGAGCACCTCTACCAGTTCGGCCTGATGGGTGCGATGCTGGTGTCCGCGCTTGAGTCGCGTGACCGTCCGAGCGTCGGCCTGCTGAACATCGGCGAAGAAGCGATCAAGGGCAACGATGCGGTCAAGGGTGCGGCGGAACTGCTGCGCGCCAGCGATCTGAACTTCTACGGCAACGTCGAAGGCAACGACATCTACAAGGGCACCACCGATGTCGTCGTGTGCGACGGCTTCGTCGGCAATGTCGCGTTGAAGACGTCGGAGGGGCTGGCGCAGATGATCGCGACCTTCCTGCGCGAGGAATTCAGCCGGGGGCCGCTGCGCAAGCTGATGTATGTCGTCGCGCGACCGGTTATCCAGGCCTTCCGCAACAGGCTCGACCATCGTCGCTACAATGGCGCGATGCTGCTCGGGTTGAGGGGCGTGGTCGTGAAGAGCCACGGCTCGAGCGACGCATACGGGTTCGAAGAGGCGGTGGCACGTGCGGCCGATGCAGTGCGCAACGACCTGATCGCCCGCATTACACACTGCATGACACGTACCGAGGTAGCTGCATGACTTTCTGTCGTATCACCGGCACCGGCTCCTATCTGCCCGGTGCACCGGTGTCGAACGATGATCTGGTGGCGCGCGGGATCGAAACGTCGGATGAGTGGATCGCCGACCGGACGGGAATCCGCTCCCGTCACTTTGCCGCCGACGACGAAAAATCAAGCGACCTCGCACTGCACGCCTGCCGCCACGCACTCGCGGCGTCCGGACGCGGTGCGCAGGACATCGATCTCCTCATCGTCGCCACGTCGACGCCGGACATGGTGTTCCCGAGCACGGCCTGCATCCTGCAGAACAAGCTCGGCAATCACTCGGCCGTCGCTTTCGACGTGCAGGCGGTTTGTTCCGGCTTTGTCTATGCGCTGACCATCGCCGAAAAATTCATCCGCTCCGGCTCGCACAAGTGCGCGCTGGTGGTGGGTTCGGAAGTGTTTTCCCGCATCCTCGACTGGAACGATCGCGGCACCTGCGTGCTGTTCGGCGACGGCGCCGGCGCGGTCGTACTGGAAGCGTCGGACGAGCCGGGCATCCTGTCGTCGGCGCTCCACGCCGATGGCCGCTACCACGACATCCTGTCGGTGCCCGGCCATGTGAGCGGCGGTGCCGTGTCCGGCACGCCGCTGCTGCAGATGGACGGGCAGGCCGTGTTCAAATTCGCCGTGCGCGTGCTGGGCGATACGGCGGTCGAACTGATGGACGCGGCGGGTTTGCCGATGTCGGCGCTCGACTGGCTGGTGCCGCATCAGGCCAACATCCGCATCCTGCAGACCACGGCACGCCGCCTCGATCTGCCGATGGAAAAGATCGTGATCACCGTGGCCTCGCATGGCAACACCTCTGCGGCGTCTGTGCCGCTGGCGCTGGATACCGCCGTGCGCGACGGACGTATCCGCAAGGGGCAGCACGTGATGCTCGAAGGCGTCGGTGGTGGCTTCACCTGGGGCGGTTTGCTGCTCCGTTTCTGAAGGTTTCATCTCCACTATGCAGAAACTCGCATTCGTTTTCCCCGGCCAGGGTTCGCAGTCGGTCGGCATGATGGCGGCTTACGGTGACGATGCCGTGATTCGCGCGACCTTCGATGAAGCATCGCAGGCGCTGGGCGAAGATCTCTGGGCCATGGCGGCCGACGGCCCGGCCGAGCGCCTGTCTCTGACCACCAACACGCAACCGCTGATGCTGACCGCCGGAGTGGCGGTGTTCCGCAGATGGATGGCGCGTACCGGTCGTCGTCCGGACATCGTGGCGGGTCACAGCCTCGGCGAGTACGCGGCCCTGGTCGCGGCCGACGTGCTGACCCTGGCGGCCGCGGTGCCGCTGGTTCGGCTGCGCGCTCAGGCCATGCAGGATGCCGTACCGGCCGGCACCGGCGCCATGGCTGCAGTGCTCGGACTTGACCCGGTCGTGGTGCAGGCCTGCTGCGATGAAGCGGCGCAGGGCGAAGTCGTGAGTGCGGTCAATTTCAATTCTCCCGAACAGACCGTCATTGCCGGCCACGCAGCCGCGGTTGCGCGCACCATGACGCTGCTGTCGGAACGGGGGGCCAGGCGCACGGTTGCGTTGCCGGTCAGCGCGCCGTTCCACTGCAGCCTGATGCAGCCTGCTGCAGCCCGCCTTGCCGAAGCACTGCCCGGCATCGAATTCAGCCGTCCGTCCATCACGCTGATCAACAACGTCGATGTCGGCTCGCCGGTGGAACCCGATGCCATCCGGGATGCGCTGGTGCGTCAGGCGGCAGCGCCGGTGCGCTGGGTCGAGGTGATCCAGCGCATGGCAGCCCTGGGTGCGCTTACCGTCGCGGAGTGCGGGCCCGGCAAGGTGCTTGCCGGCCTCACCAAGCGCATCGACCGTGCATTGACCGGCGTCGCCCTTGCCGACGCTGCAGCAATCGAACAACTGGCGCAACAGATCGGAGCTGACTGATGGGCATACTCGACGGACAGGTCGCACTGGTCACCGGCGCCAGCCGCGGCATCGGCCGCGCCATCGCGCTGGCACTCGGCGCTGCCGGTGCTGCAGTCGTCGGCACCGCGACCGGGGAATCGGGCGCAGCCGGCATACAGCAGGCCTTCGACGCTGCCGGCATCAAGGGCCGGGGCATCGTACTGGATGTGACCGATGGCGCCGGCATTGCCGGCGCCATGTCGGCCATCGACAAGGAATTCGGCGCCGTGTCGATCCTGGTGAACAACGCTGGCATCACGCGCGACAATCTCGCGATGCGCATGAAGGACGACGAGTGGCAGGCGGTCATCGACACCAATCTCAAGGCGGTGTTCACAATGTCGCGCGCCGTCATGAAGGGGATGATGAAGGCGCGTTGCGGCCGCATCATCAACATCACGTCGGTGGTCGGCGAGACCGGCAACCCGGGGCAGGCCAACTACGCGGCCGCCAAGGCCGGTGTGGCCGGCATGAGCATGGCGCTGGCGCGCGAGCTGGGCTCGCGCAACATCACGGTCAATTGCGTGGCACCGGGCTTCATCGCGACCGACATGACCGAAGCGCTCGGTGACGCCGCGCGCGCGGCGCTGCTCGGGCAGATCCCGCTCGGCCGTCTGGGCAGCGTCGACGAGGTGGCGGCCGCGGTGCTGTTCCTCGCCTCCCCGCAGGCCGCCTACGTGACCGGCAGCACCGTGCACGTCAACGGCGGCATGTTCATGCACTGACCGCCTTTATCAGCGGTGGCTCCGTTCCGGGGCGACCGTCAGCGGCGAAGCCTCACAGGCTTTCTGTTACACTCGCGCCACTTTTTTTAGTGCTCTAACGTCGTCGTCAGGGCTTACACAGGGAAGGAGCAACGCAATGGAAAACATCGAACAACGCGTCAAGAAGATCGTCGCCGAGCAGCTGGGCGTCAATGAGGCAGAGATCAAGAACGAATCGTCGTTCGTCGACGATCTGGGCGCAGATTCGCTCGATACCGTTGAACTCGTGATGGCGCTCGAAGAAGAATTCGAGTGCGAGATTCCCGACGAAGAAGCCGAGAAGATCACTTCGGTCCAGCAGGCCATCGACTACGTGAATGGCCATCTCGCCGGCAAGGCCTGATCGTTCATCGAACGGAGCATGTTTTGGCACGTAAAAGAATTGTTGTGACCGGTCTGGGGATCATCTCCCCGGTAGGCAACACCGTGGAGCAAGCCTGGGAAAACATTCTGGCGGCAAAGTCGGGTATCCGGCGCATCTCGCGCTTCGACCCGTCCGAGCTGCCAGTTCAGATCGCAGGTGAGGTACGCGATTTTGACGTCGCCAGTTATCTGTCTCCGAAAGAAGCACGTCGTTTCGACACGTTCATCCATTACGGCGTCGCTGCCGCGATGGATGCGATCCGTGATGCTTCGCTGACCGCGACGCCGGAAACGGCAGAGCGCATCGGCGTGTGCATCGGCTCGGGCATCGGCGGTCTGCCGATGATCGAGGAGACGCACAACGTGATGCTTGCAGGCGGTGCCCGCAAGGTGTCGCCGTTCTTTGTACCGGGTTCGATCATCAACATGATTTCCGGCATCGTTGCGATCAACTATGGCTTCAAGGGCCCGAATTTCGCGACGGTCAGTGCCTGCGCGACAGGCAACCATTCGATCGGCGAAGCCATGCGCCTGATCGAGTACGGTGATGCCGACGTGATGATCGCCGGCGGTGCAGAGTCGACCATCTGCCCGCTGGGAGTCGCCGGTTTTGCGTCGGCCAAGGCGCTATCCGGCCGGAACGACGATCCCGAGACGGCCAGCCGTCCCTGGGACACCGGGCGTGACGGCTTCGTGCTCGGCGAAGGCGCCGGTGTTCTGGTGCTTGAAGAGTACGAATTCGCCAAGGCCCGCGGTGCCCGGATCTACTGCGAACTGTCAGGTTACGGCATGAGCGCGGACGCTTATCACATCACTGCTCCGGCGGAAGATGGCGAAGGTGCGTCGCGCAGCATGGTCAATGCGCTGCGCAATGCGGGTCTGGCTTTGGACGGGATCGACTACGTCAATGCGCACGGCACATCCACGCCACTGGGTGACATAGCGGAAACGGTTGCCATCAAGCGCTGTTTCGGCGAATACGCGAAGAAGCTGTGCATCAGTTCGACCAAGTCGATGACCGGCCACGCGCTTGGCGCTGCGGCGGGCATCGAGGCGGTGGTGACGGTGCTGGCCATTCATCATCAGATCGCACCGCCGACGGCGAATCTGCGTGATCAGGATCCGCAGTGCGATCTTGATTACGTGCCGCTGGTGCCACGCGAGATCCCGATTCGGGCAGCCATTTCGAATTCGTTCGGATTCGGCGGCACGAACTCGAGTCTGGTGTTCCAGCGCATATAGAAAGTCAATCGTGAGCCGGGACATCACCGCCGGCTTCACGCGCATCGACCTCGAAGGGTCACGTCATCGCGACGTGGCCCTTGTTTTTTGTGCGCTCGTTCTTGCGTCGGTGATGGTCGTGCAGCCGGCGCCGGTCATTCTGGTGACCGGCGGCATTGCGTTGTTGCTGACTGGCTGTGCGTTGTTTCGCGGCCGGTCGCCGCCTGCGCTGCACTGCGCGAACGACGACGACACACTGTGCTGGAAATCTGCGAACGGCAGGCAGGTCGCCGGGCGGGTGGTCGCTGCGCGGATGGGCCGGCGGTGGCTCTCCGTCACCGTGCGTCCGGATCGAGGCCGGGTGATTTCGGTGATGCTGTTCGGCGATCAGTTCGTTCGTGCGGACGATTTCCGCCGCTTCAGGCTTTGGCTGCGTGCGGCGCTTCGCGATAACGGGCCCGTCGCGGACGCAGGATGGTCGGCGTGGCTACGGCGCTGGTATCCGGGTAGTCGCGACTGAAGTGCAGGCCGCGGCTTTCGTGCCGCTGAATTGCACTGCGCACGATGAGATGCGCGGTCATCACGAGATTGCGCAGTTCGATCAGGTCGTTGCTGATGCGGAAATTGGCGTAGTACTCCTCGATCTCGCGTTCCAGCAGCCGGATGCGGTGCAGCGCGCGTTCAAGCCGTTTGTTGGTGCGTACGATACCGACGTAGTCCCACATGAAGCGACGCAGTTCGTCCCAGTTGTGGGCGATAACCACGCGCTCGTCTGCATCGGTCACACGGCTTTCATCCCAGTGCGGCAGGTCCGGCAGTTTCACCGGTGGGCGCGCCAGAATGTCGCGGGCCGCTGCGTTGGCATAGACGAGGCATTCCAGCAGCGAATTGCTGGCCAGCCGGTTGGCGCCGTGCAATCCCGTGTAGGAAGTTTCGCCGACGGCATAAAGCCCCGCCACGTCGGTGCGGGCGCGCTGATCGACCTTCACGCCGCCGCAGGTGTAGTGCGCAGCGGGCACGACCGGAATCGGCTGGCGGGTGATGTCGATGCCCAGTTCCAGGCAGCGTGCGTAGATGTTCGGGAAGTGGCCGATCAGGAATTCCTCGGGCTTGTGCGACACGTCCAGATAGACGCAGTCGAGGCCGCGCTTCTTCATTTCGTAGTCGATCGCTCGAGCGACGACGTCACGGGGCGCCAGTTCGGCGCGTTCGTCGTGTGCCGGCATGAAGCGTTCGCCGTCCGGCAGCCGCAGCAGGCCGCCTTCGCCTCGCATCGCTTCGGTGATCAGGAAAGACTTGGCGTGCGGGTGGTAGAGGCAGGTCGGATGGAACTGGATGAATTCCATGTTGCTGACGCGACAGCCTGCGCGCCAGGCCATCGCAATGCCGTCGCCGGTCGCTGTGTCCGGGTTGGTCGTGTAGAGGTAGACCTTGCCGGCACCACCGGTGGCCAGCACGACCACGGGCGCTGCGAAGGTTTCGACTTCGTCGGCTTCGATGTCCAGTACATAGGCGCCGGCACATCCGACGTCGGGACGACCCAGCTTCCAGCCGACCAGCAGATCGACCGCCAGATGCCGCTCGAAGATATGGATGCAGGGGTGTGCGCGCACCTGTTCGGTCAGCGTGGCCTGGATGGCCGATCCGGTCGCATCGGCAACGTGCACGATGCGCCGGTGACTGTGACCGCCTTCGCGCGTCAGGTGATAGCCGAGCGCGCCGTTTTCGTCCCGAGTAAAGGGAACCCCGCGCGAAATCAGCCATTCGATCGCCTCGCGACCGTTCTCGACCACGAAACGCGTCGCGTCGATATCGCAGAGGCCGGCGCCGGCGGTCAGGGTATCGCTGATGTGATGTTCGATCGAATCGGCGCTGTCGAGCACCGCGGCAATGCCGCCCTGTGCCCAGCTTGAAGCGGAATCCTCGACCTGCTTCTTGGTGATAAGCGCGACCTTGCGTCCTGCTTCGGCAAGTCTCAGCGCAAGTGCCTGACCGGCAAGTCCGCTTCCCAGCACCAGCGCATCGAATGTCTGCACGGAAGTGAGTACTTCAAGAGAAGCGCGCACTATATCGCAGCGCAACGCGCGCGAGGCGTCCGCGCGGATTTGTGCTGCCGCATCGTTCTTCGCGAACAGTCCGCTGAACTTTGTCGCGGGCCCCCGGTCTGTTGCATCATGGACGCGATCATCACACCCCTTCAAGCGGTACTCAGGCCTGAGCGCTCGGATATACTGCGCGCCAGTTCAAAAGCCATGCCCGTTAAAGACGCGGGCAGTAAAGTCACAGCACAGATGAGTGAGCGAGAGGTTGACCAGTTATTGGTCGAGCGCGCGCAACGCGGGGACAAGCAGGCTTTCGGGCTTCTTGTCTCCAAGTACCAGCGCAAGCTCGGCCGGCTGCTTTCGAGACTCATACGGGATCCCGCAGAGGTCGAAGACGTGGCGCAGGAAGCCTTCATAAAGGCCTATCGCGCGCTGCCGTCCTTTCGAGGTGAAAGTGCGTTCTATACATGGCTTTACAGGATCGGCATCAATACGGCGAAGAACTATCTGGTGTCTCAGGGACGCCGCGCGCCGACGAGTACCGAATTCGATTCGGAAGAAGCCGAGAACTTCGATGACAGCGACAACCTGCGCGACAACAACACGCCGGAACGTCTGCTGCTGACGAAACAGATCGGTCAGACGGTCAATTCGGCGATGGAAGCATTGCCGGAGGAACTACGAACGGCGATTATGTTGCGCGAGCTAGAAGGCATGGCGTACGAAGAGATCGCCACTGTGATGGATTGTCCCATCGGCACCGTGCGGTCGCGCATCTTCCGGGCACGCGAAGCGATCGCGGAAAAGCTGCGGCCGTTGCTCGACACGTCGCCCGACAAGAGGTGGTAACAGGCATGAAAGAAAATCTGAGCGCCTTCATCGATGACGAACTCGATGACCATCAGGCGCAGCAACTGCTGGATCGTCTGCATGCAGACGGTGACCTGCGCGACGAATTCGCGCTTCGCGTGATGGTAGGCGACGCCCTGCGGGGCGATATCGGACCGGGCGCGGATTTCACTGCATCGGTCATGAGTCGCATCGACGATGAACCTACTGTGATTGCCCCGGCTGCGCTGCCACGCAGGTCGATCGTCCGCAGCACTTGGATGTCCGCGGCTGCGGCGGTTGCAGGGGTGGCGCTGGTCAGCTGGGTCGGTCTGGACCTGATGCAGCCCGGCAGTGAACATCAGGTTGCCGCGGTCACCCCGCCGGCATCCGTTCAGGTCGTCCTGGCCGAACCTGCTTCCGTCGAAGCACCGGTCGTCATGGCACAGCAGGTGGCTCACGCGCCGCTCCGTGCTTACCTTGTGGCACATCACGGTTATTCGCCTACCGGCAGCATGCAGGGCGTCGCGCTCTATGCGCGCGGCGTGTCGGACATCCAGACCAACGAACGTTGATGATCTTCAGAGCTGTCTGTCTGGTTGCTGCACTTGCGTGCAGCATGTCTACCTGGGCACAGGGGCAGTCGGAAGCGCTTGGCATGCTCAGCCGAGCGGTGAGTGCTTCCGAAAAGACGTCCTATGCAGGCACCTTCGTATATCAGAGTGGCACCAGTGTGGAAACGTCGCATATCGCCCATCACGTGGACGCTGCCGGCAATTCTGTCGAACGACTCGAGGTGCTGGACGGCAGTCCGCGCGAGGTAGTTCGCGTCAATGACGAAGTGCGATGTTATCTGCCGAAGGAAAAAGTGGTAATCGAGGATCGACGTGGGTCGCGCAAGACCTTTCCGTCGCTGCTTCCGGAGGCGGTCGGCGCGCTTACCGATTTCTACTCCATAAAGCTCGGTCCGTCGGGCCGCGTCGCCGGTTTCGACGCACATTCCGTGCTGCTCGAACCAAAAGACGGTTTCCGTTACGGTTACGTGTTCTGGATCGAGGCCCGCAGTGGCCTGCTCCTGAAGGCGCGCATGGTGAATGAGCGAGGCGAGCCGATCGAACAGTTCGCCTTCGCGCAGTTGAAGATCGGAGAGCCGCTGAGCGACGAAGACGTACGTTCCCGGCTGGCTGCCACTTCCACCGGCTGGAAGGTGCATTCCGCCAGTACGACATCGGAACAGAATGTGGACGTGGGCTGGGTCGTGAAGAGCACGGTACCCGGCTTCCATCAGGTCGCCGGCGTGCGGCGTTCGCTCGGCCCCGACCGGCCGGAAATGGTGCACATGGTCTTTTCCGACGGCCTTGCGGCGATATCTGTGTTCGTGGAGCCTTATCGCCGTGAAGACGGCGGTTTCATCGGTCCGATGAAGCACGGCGCGGTCAATGTTCACAAGCGTCGCGTGGCGGGCTTCGTCGTCACCGCCCTCGGTGAAGTCCCGCCGCACAGCCTTCTTCGTATGGTCGACAGCGTGGAGCAGCGTCGCTGATGGATGTCAGGCAGGGACGCGTGCAACGTGTCGAGGGCGGTCTTGCCTGGGTCGAAATCATGCGCAGCAGTGGTTGCGGCCGATGCGCCGATGCGGGCGGCTGCGGCATGTCGTGTTCGGCTAGACCGGCGACCTATGTGCTGCCGGCAGACCGACCCGTTGCCGTGGGCGACGAGGTCCTGGTTTCGGCGCCCGAACAGGCCTCGTTCTTCGCGGCGCTGATGTCCTACGGCGTGGCGGTTGCCACCTTGCTTTCCGGCGCACTTCTCGCGGGTTGGCTCGGCAACGATTCGGACCTGTCGGTGGCGCTCGGGGCAGCGATCGGGTTGGTCATCGCCATCATCTGGCTGCGCTTTGCACGTCCGCGTCCTTCCCTGCTGCCGTCGCTGGCAGCCAAATCCGAGCACGTCTGAACGTTCGATCCATGAAGATATTCCTGTCCGTACTGCTGTCCTGCTTTTTCCTGTCCCTCCCGCTGTCGGCTGAGGCGCAGGCCGGCCGCAGTCTTCCAGACTTTTCGGAGCTGGCCGAGAAGCAGGGTCAGGCGGTGGTCAATATCAGCACGACGCAGAAGGTCAGTGTGCGTGCCGCGCCGCGAGCGCCCGAGGGGCTCGACGAAAATGATCCCATGTTCGATTTCTTCCGGCGCTTCATTCCGCAGCAGCCGGGTGTGCCCGGCTCGCAGGATGCACGGTCGCTCGGCTCCGGCTTCATCGTGTCGTCCGACGGCTACCTGCTGACCAACGCGCATGTCGTGGATGAAGCCGACGAAATTACGGTCAAGCTGAACGACAAGCGCGAGTTCAAGGCCCGCGTGATCGGCGCGGACAAGCGGACCGACGTGGCGCTGCTCAAGATCGATGCGACCGGGCTTCCGGTGGTCCGGCTCGGCGATCCGTCGCGGCTGCGCGTCGGTGAGTGGGTCATCGCGATCGGTTCGCCCTTCGGTTTCGAAAGTTCCGTGACGGCGGGCATCGTGTCTGCCAAGGGACGGTCGCTGCCGCAGGAAAACTTCGTTCCTTTCATCCAGACCGATGTCGCGATCAACCCGGGCAACTCGGGTGGCCCGCTGTTCAACCTGCGCGGCGAGGTGATCGGCATAAATTCCCAGATATACAGCCGCAATGGTGGATTCATGGGGCTGTCGTTCGCGATCCCGATCGACGTCGCGATGGACATTCAGGCGCAACTGCGCGCGACCGGCCGGGTGCAGCGCGGCCGCATCGGTGTGGTGATCCAGGAGGTCACGAAGGAACTGGCTGATTCGTTCGGCATGAAGCGCAGCGAAGGTGCTCTGGTCAGTTCAGTCGAGCCGCGCGGCCCGGCCGAGCGCGCCGGCATCGAACCCGGCGACGTGATCCTGCGTTTCGATGGCAAGCCGGTGGAAGCGTCCGGCGATCTGCCGCGACTGGTCGGCGGCACCAAACCGGGCGTCACCTCGACTGCGCAGATCTGGCGCAACGGCGCGATGCGCGACGTGCGCGTGACGATCGCCGAACTGAACGACGAACAGGCGGATCCCCGCCGTATGCGTCGCAGCGGGGCGGAGCAGGGCGCGCGGCCGCAGGCCAACCGTCTCGGGCTTGTGCTGTCGGAGCTGACGCCGCAGCAACGTCGCGAACTGAAGACCGAAGGCGGCCTGCGGGTCGAGGACGTGACCGGTGGTGTGCGCTCCGATCTGCGCGTCGGCGACGTCATTCTGGCGGTCATTGCGCGCGGTTCCCAGACCACGGTCGCCACGCTGGACCAGTTCAATGGCATCCTGTCCAGCCTCGAACCGAAGGTGGGGCTGACGGTGCTGGTGCGCCGCGGCGAGAGCCAGACCTTTCTTACGTTGCGCTCGCCGTCGGAAGCCGGCAGTGGCAAATGACATCGGTGCGGTGGCACCCCCTGCGCTGACGCTTTACCTGCGCCGCTGGTGTCATCTGTGCGACGACCTGCTGGAAGCATTGCTGCCGATGATCGAACAGCACGGCATTTCGGTGCATGAAATCGACATCGACGAGCACCCTGAATTCGAAGATGCATACGGTGAGCACATCCCCGTGCTCTGTGCCGGCCAGCGAGAATTGTGCCGGCATCGCCTGGATGCAGAGGCAGTGCAGGCCTATCTGCTAGAATCTCAAGCTTGATTCCGCCAGTCCGGCTTGCCAGACAAGGGTGCTGCCAGGGCACCCTTTTTCATTCCCGTTCCCATTCCGACGATGCAGCACATCCGAAATTTTTCCATCATTGCCCACATTGACCACGGCAAGTCCACGCTCGCGGATCGACTGATCCAGCGGTGCGGCGGGCTGTCGGACCGTGAAATGGAGGCGCAGGTGCTCGACTCGATGGATCTGGAGCGTGAGCGCGGCATCACGATCAAGGCGCAGACCGCGGCGCTGCGCTACAAGGCAAAGGACGGTCAGATCTATCAGTTCAATCTGATCGACACTCCGGGTCACGTCGACTTCTCCTATGAAGTCAGCCGCTCGCTGTCGGCCTGCGAAGGTGCACTGCTCGTGGTCGATGCGTCGCAGGGCGTCGAGGCGCAGACGGTGGCCAACTGCTACACCGCGCTGGATCTGGGCGTGGAAGTGGTGCCGGTGCTGAACAAGATAGATCTGCCGCAGGCCGATCCGGAGAACGCGCGGCAGGAGATCGAGGACGTCATCGGCATCGACGCGACCGATGCGATCCAGTGTTCCGCCAAGACCGGTCTGGGCATCGACGACATCCTCGAAATGATCGTCGTGCGCATTCCCCCGCCGAAAGGCGATCCGGCGGCGGCCCTCAAGGCCCTCATCATCGATTCCTGGTTCGACAACTACGTCGGCGTCGTGATGCTGGTGCGCGTGGTCGATGGCGCGCTCAAACCCAAGGACAAGATGCTGTTCATGTCGACCGGCGCGCAGTATCAGGTCGATCAGGTCGGCGTGTTCACGCCCAAGTCGGTGCAGCGCGAAAGCCTGTCGGCGGGCGAGGTGGGTTTCGTCATCTGCGGCCTGAAGGAACTGAAGGCGGCCAAGGTCGGCGACACGATCACGCTGGCGGATCGCCGCGCGCCGGAGCCGCTGCCCGGCTTCAAGGAAATCAAGCCGCAGGTGTTCGCCGGCCTGTATCCGGTCGAAGCGAGCGAATACGACCAGCTGCGCGAGTCGCTGGAAAAACTCAAGCTGAACGATGCCTCGCTGCAGTACGAACCCGAAGTATCGCAGGCCCTGGGTTTCGGTTTCCGCTGCGGCTTCCTCGGCATGCTGCACATGGAAATCGTGCAGGAGCGGCTCGAGCGCGAGTTCGACATGGATCTCATCACGACGGCGCCGACCGTGGTCTATGAAGTGCTGATGAGCGACGGCAGCATCGTCATGGTGGAAAATCCGGCCAAGCTGCCGGATCCGTCGAAGACGACGGAAATCCGCGAGCCCATCATCAAGGCGGTCATCTTCCTGCCGCAGGAATATCTGGGTGCGGTCATCACGCTGTGCGAACAGAAACGCGGCCAGCAGGTGAACATGCTGTATCACGGGCGCCAGGTTCAGCTGACCTACGACCTGCCGATGGCCGAAGTCGTGTTCGATTTCTTCGACAAGCTCAAGTCGGTGTCGCGCGGCTATGCCTCGCTCGACTACGAGTTCAAGGAATACCGCGCCGCCGATGTGGTGAAGCTCGACCTGATGGTGGCCGGCGAGAAGGTCGACGCGCTGTCGGTCATCGTGCATCGTGCGAATGCGCAGTTCCGTGGCCGCGAGGTTGCGGCGAAGATGCGCGAACTGATTCCGCGCCAGATGTTCGACGTACCGATTCAGGCGGCCATCGGCGCGCACATCATCGCGCGTGAAACGATCAAGGCACTGCGCAAGAATGTGCTCGCCAAGTGCTACGGCGGCGACATAACGCGAAAGAAGAAGCTGCTGGAGAAGCAGAAGGCCGGCAAGAAGCGCATGAAGCAGGTGGGAAATGTGGAAATTCCGCAGGAAGCCTTCCTTGCCGTGCTGCGTGTCGACGAAAAATAAAACGACGGGACCTGAATCTTGAACTTTGCGCTGATTCTGTTTGTGCTGTGCGTGCTCACCGGCATCCTGTGGGCGCTCGACCGGATGGTGTTCGCACGCAAGCGCGCTGCGGGCGAACCCGAGCCATGGTGGGTGGAATACGGGGCCAGCTTCTTCCCGGTCATCATCGTGGTGTTCACGCTGCGCAGCTTCGTAGTGGAACCCTTCCGCATTCCGTCGGGTTCGATGATTCCGACGCTGCTGGTCGGCGACTTCATCCTGGTGAACAAATTCACCTACGGCCTGCGGCTGCCGGTGCTGCATGACAAGATCATTCCGATGAACGATCCGCAGCGCGGTGATGTGATGGTTTTCCGTTACCCGGCCGACCCGTCGATCGATTACATCAAGCGCGTGGTCGGATTGCCGGGGGACACCGTGTCGTACGAAAACAAGCGGCTGTCGATCAATGGCGTGGCGGTGCCGCTGCAGCCGGCCGAAGACTACTTCCACTCCGAGCGCGCGTATTACTCGAACCGCTTCAGCGAGACGCTGGGCGAGGTGCAGCATTCCATCCTGAACGACCGCGACGCGAGGCCCGACGTGCCGATGGCCTTCGATTTTCCGGGCCGCGAGAACTGTGTCTACAATCGCGAAGGGGTTCGCTGCGAAGTGCCGGCCGGCCATTATCTGGTGCTGGGCGACAACCGGGATCAGAGCGCGGACAGCCGCGTCTGGGGCTTCGTCCCGGAGCGGAACATCGTCGGCAAGGCGTTTTTCATCTGGTTCCACGCCGACACGATCATTCCGCCGAAGGGTATCGACTTCGGCCGGATCGGCAGCTTCAGGTAAGCGGCCGGAACATGAAGGGGAGAATGATGCAGCGCAATCAAACCGGTCTCAGCCTCGTTGGTTTCCTCTTTCTGGCCGCCGCGCTCGGTCTCGTGCTGGTGCTCGGCATGAAGACCATACCTGCGGTCATCGAGTACTACACGATCCTCAAGAACGTGAACGCCATCGTGAAGAGCGGCGAGGTCAAGGGCGGTACGGTCGCGGACTATCGCAACGCCTACGCCAAGCGATCGATCATGGATGAAATGTCGAGCGTTGGTCCGCAGGACCTCGACATCATCAAGGACTCCAAGGGCGTGGACATTTCCTTCGCCTACACCCGCAAGGTGCACATGTGGGGTCCGGTGAGCATCCTGTTCGAATTCGAAGGGTCGGCCTCGGGGGCGAACTGATCTACGTGACCACCGCCGAGCGGATCCAGCGCGGGCTCGGGCATGCCTTCTCTTCACGCGCATTGCTTGAACAGGCACTGACTCACCGCAGTTTCTCCGCCACCCACAACGAACGTTTCGAGTTCCTCGGCGACGCGGTGCTCGACTGCATCGCGTCGGACCTGCTGTGCGAGCGCTTTCCCGAACTGCCGGAAGGCGTGCTGTCGCGGCTCCGTGCCAATCTCGTCAAGCAGGGCACGCTGGCCGACATGGCGGGCGAACTCGATCTCGGCAGCGCGCTGCGGCTGGGCGACGGCGAGGTCAAGACCGGCGGCCGCACGCGCCCGTCGATTCTCGCCGATGCGCTGGAAGCGCTGATCGGTGCGGTGTTTCTCGATGCCGGCTACGCTGCCGCACGACAGACGGTGGCCCGCCTGTTCGGTGACCGGCTGAGCGGATTGAACCCCGCCACCGACTCGCGTGACCCCAAGACTGCGCTTCAGGAATGGCTGCAGGCGCGGCACAAGCCGCTGCCCGCCTACGAAATCAGCGCCGTGACCGGCGCCGCGCATGCCCAGGCGTTCCGTGCGCGCTGCCGGATCGACGTGCTGGGCATCGTCACCGAAGGCGAGGGCAGCAACCGGCGTCACGCCGAACAGGCCGCCGCCGCGCTGGCGCTCGAACACTTGCAGGGACAGACATGACCGACATCACGCACTGCGGCTTCATGGCCATCGTAGGGCGACCCAACGTCGGCAAATCGACGTTGATGAACCGCCTGATCGGCCAGAAGGTGAGCATCACCTCCGCCAAGGCGCAGACCACACGCCACCGCATACACGGCGTGCTCACGCGCGACACGCACCAGTTCGTTTTCGTCGACACGCCGGGCTTCCAGACCAAGCATCGCAACGCACTCAACCGCGTGATGAACCGCTCGGTCACGCAGGCGCTGGCCGATGTCGACGTGATCCTGTTCGTGATCGAAGCGGGCAAGCTGACTGAAGCCGACGAAGAAGTGATCGCGCTGCTGCCGAAAGACCGGCCGGTGCTGCTGCTGCTGAACAAGACCGACAAGGCGGGTGACCGTGCGAAGCTGCTGCCTTTCGTCGAACGCATCGCGAAGCTGCACGACTTCCACGCCATCCTGCCGGTCAGTGCGCAGCGCGGTGATGGTCTCGAGGCCCTGATGAAGGTGGCCGGCGGCCTGCTGCCGGAAGGTCAGGCCATGTTCGACGCCGACGACTTCACCGATCGCAGCGAACGTTTCCTTGCTGCGGAATACATCCGCGAGAAACTGTTCCGCCACCTGGGCGACGAGTTGCCCTACGGCCTCGCGGTCGAGATCGAGCGCTTCGAAGCCGAGGATTCGCTGCGCAGGATAGCCGCCTGCGTCATCGTCAGCCGCGAGGCGCACAAGGGCATCGTGATCGGCCGCAACGGCGAGGTGCTCAAGACCGTCGGCACGGCGGCGCGGCTCGACATGGAAAAGGTGTTCGGCACGAAAGTCTTCCTGGAACTGCACGTGAAGGTCCGCAGCGGCTGGGCCGACGACGAACGCGCCCTCAAGAGCCTTGGCTTCGAGCCATGAGCGGGCCGGGTAAGCCTGTTGCAGCGCAGTGCCCGCGCGGTTGCCCGAAGGCGGCTCAGTGACGTCGGGCAAGCAGCGGGTCGATGGCGCGTCCGCATTCCTGCTGCAGGCCCATCCCTACCGCGAAACCAGTCTGGTGGTCGACGTGTTCAGTCGCGACCACGGCCGCATCGGTCTCGTGGCGCGCGGCGCCAAGCGTCCGCGTGCGGCCCTGCGCGGCGTGCTGGTCGAATTCCAGCCGCTGGAGCTGGGCTGGTTCGGCGCGGGCGAGCTGCGCACGCTGGCGCGCGCCGAGTGGCAGCGCGCATGGCCCATGCTCGCCGGCCCGCGGTTGCTGCTCGGGTATTACCTGAACGAATTGCTGCAGCGGTTGCTGGCGCGCGAAGACGCACACCCGGCGCTGTTCGATCTGTACGCGGACACGCTGCAGAGGCTGGCGCTCGCACCGACCGACACGACGCAGCATGAAGTGCTGCTGCGCCGCTTCGAGAAAGCCCTGCTGCGCGAACTCGGCTACGGGCTGACCCTTGATTTCGACGCACATGGCGAGGCGATCGATACCAGGGCCGACTATGTGTATCGACCGGATCAGGGTTTGCTGCCGGGTGACGCAGCCGGACATAATGAAGTCTGTCTTGCCGGCGCCCAGGCGCTGGCGATCGCCGCCGATGACTACAGGGACCCGCAGGTCGCCCGGCTGGCGAAATCACTGATGCGTGCGCTGATCGCTCATTACCTGCAGGGGCAGGAGCTGCGCACGCGGCGCGTATTCATCGAATTACAGGACCTCTGAATCATGATCGAACTCGGCGTAAACATCGACCACGTCGCCACGCTGCGTCAGGCGCGGCGCACCTATGAACCCGATCCGGTGTGGGCGGCGGTGGAAGCCCATCTGGGCGGTGCCGACGGCATCACCGTGCATCTGCGCGAAGACCGGCGCCACATCCAGGACGACGACGTACGCCGGCTGCGCGATCTGGTGCACATCAAGCTCAATCTCGAAATGGCGGCCATCGATGAAATGGTCGGCATCGCCTGCGGGCTGAAGCCGGAAATGGCCATGCTGGTGCCCGAAGGCCGCCATGAAGTCACGACCGAAGGCGGGCTGGACATCCTGTCGCAGGAAGAGCGCCTCTACGGCGTGGTGAGCCGTCTGCGCGACGCCGGCATCGTGACCAGCGTGTTCATCGATGCCGAACTGCCGCAGATCGAAGCTGCCGCGCGCATCGGGGCGCAGGTGTGCGAAGTGCATACCGGGCCGTACGCGCACGCTTTCCACGGCTTCGGTCGCGATCGTGAATCGCAGCCGGTTGCGGTCGAGCTGGACAAGGTACGCGCCGCCGGCAAGGCGATCCGCGACCTGGGCATGCGCTTCAACGCCGGTCATGCCCTGAATTACGCCAATGTGCAGCCGGTGGCCGAACTGCCGGGCGTGCGCGAGCTGCACATCGGTCACGCCATCGTCAGCCGCTCGGTGTTCGTCGGGCTGCGCGAAGCGGTGCGCGAAATGAAGCAGCTGATGCGCGAGGCGGCGGGGAGGGCAGCATGATCTACGGTGTCGGTACCGATCTGTGCAGCATCGCGCGGCTGGAACGTCTGGTGACGCGCAACGGCGAGGCGTTGGCGCGACGCATTCTAGCAACTTCGGAAATCGTCGAATTCGAGCACGCCCACGAACCAGCGCGCTTCCTGGCCAAGCGCTTCGCTGCCAAGGAAGCGCTGGGCAAGGCGCTGGGCACCGGCGTGCGTGCGCCCGTGCTGCTGCGTTCCATCGCCGTGACCCATGACGATCTGGGCAAGCCAGCCTTCGTTTTTGACGAGTTGCTCACCCAGTGGCTCGAACAGCGGGGTCTGCAGCCGCATCTGTCACTGTCCGATGAAACCGCTTACGCACTGGCCTTCGTGGTGGTCGAGCGCGTGGAGAAGTCCGCATGAAATACACAAGCCCCGGTCCGGTCATGCTCGATGTGGCCGGCTTCGAACTCGATGCCGAAGATCGCGAACTGCTGGCGCATCCGTCGGTGGGCGGCGTCATCCTGTTTGCGCGCAATTTCAGCGACGCGCGCCAGCTCGGGGCGCTCACCGAAGCCATCCATGCGCTGCGCCGCCCGCCGCTGCTGATCGCGGTCGATCACGAAGGCGGCCGTGTGCAGCGCTTCCGCAGCGACGGCTTCACGCATCTGCCGGCAATGCGCACGCTCGGCACGCGCTACGAAGCCGACCCTGATGCGGCGCTGAACGAAGCGCGCGCCGCCGGTTTCGTGCTTGCGGCCGAACTGCGCGCGCTGGGTGTCGACCTCTCGTTCACACCGGTGCTCGACCTCGATTTCGGCGCCAGCAGCGTCATCGGCGACCGCGCCTTCCACGGCGATCCGGCCATCGTCGCGCCGCTGGCCGGCGCGCTGAGCGAAGGTCTGCACATGGCCGGCATGAAGTCGGTCGGCAAGCACTTTCCAGGTCACGGTTTCGTGGCGGCAGATTCGCATGTCGCGATTCCGGTCGACAACCGCGATTTCGACACCCTCTGGAAGACCGACATCCAGCCCTACCTGCAGCTGGGGCGGCTGATCGATGCGGTGATGCCGGCGCACGTCATCTATCCGGCGGTCGACCCGATGCCCGCCGGTTTCTCGCGCAAGTGGGTGCAGGACATCCTGCGCGGCAGGCTGTCGTTCGACGGCGTGGTGTTCAGTGACGATCTGTCGATGGAAGGGGCATCGGTTGCCGGCGACGTGGTGGCGCGGGCACAGGCAGCCTGGGAGGCCGGCTGCGACATGGTGCTGGTGTGCAATGCGCGCGCCACGGCGGTCGAACTGATCGACCGCTGGCGCCCCGCTGCCGACAGCGTGCGCAGTGCGCGCGTGGCGTCGCTGCTGCCGACGGCTGCCTTCCCGGATCGCGCCGGTCTGGCGCTCGACGTGCGCTACCGCGAGTCGCTCGGCCTGGTGCAGCGCCTGATCGCCTGAACGGCCGAGTCAGCCGACCCGTCACGCCGCGACATGACCCCATTCGATGCCAGGGCCTACCTGCCGACGCTGACCGAAGAGCCGGGCGTCTATCGCATGATCGGCGCCGACGAAGAGGTGCTGTACGTCGGCAAGGCGAAGAACCTGAAGCGGCGCGTGTCGTCGTACTTCCAGCGCACCGCGTCGAGTCCGCGCATCGGCATGATGGTGTCGCAGGTGGTGCGGGTCGATACCACGGTGATGCGCTCCGAGGCCGAGGCGCTCATCCTCGAAAACAACCTCATCAAGAGCCTGCGGCCGAAGTACAACATCCTGTTCCGGGACGACAAGTCCTACCCCTACATCAAGCTCACGCAGGATACCTTCCCGCGCATCGCCTTCTACCGCGGCACCGTCGGGCGCGACGCACGCTATTTCGGGCCGCTGCCCAGCGTGTGGGCCGTGCGCGAAACGATACAGCTGGTGCAGCGCGCCTTCCTGCTGCGCACCTGCGAGAACAGCGTGTTCGCCAACCGCTCGCGGCCCTGCCTGCTGCACCAGATACACCGCTGTTCGGCGCCCTGCGTCGGGCGGGTGTCGAAGGAACAGTACGACGAGGACGTGCGTCTCGCCAGCCTGTTCCTCACCGGCCGGCACAGCGAAGTCATCGACCGCCTGTCGGAGCAGATGAACGCTGCAGCCGAAGCGCTCGCCTTCGAAAAGGCGGCGCAGGTCCGTGACCAGATCCGTGCACTCAGCCGCGTGCTGCACAAGCAGTACGCCGACAGCGCGCGCGACGAAGATATCGACATCGTCGTCGCAGTGGAACACGACGGCGCTGCCTGCGTGAATCACGCCATGGTGCGCGGCGGCCGTCATCTGGGTGACCACGCGCATTTTCCGGCGGCCGGGCAGGGCAGCGAAGCAGACATGCTGCTCGCCTTCCTCGCGCAGCACTTCGCGACGCAGTCGCCACCGGGTCGTGTCGTGGTCAACGTACTGCCGCAGGACGAGTACGAGGCGCCGATTCCCGGCGTGCAGATCGCACTGGCTCGCAACGAACGCGAGCGCGCCTGGAGCGACATGGCGCTGAAGAACGCCGAGATCGCGCTGCGCGTGAAGCTCGATGCCGGCGCACGCGCCTCGCACCGCGTGCGTGCGCTGGTCGAGGCGCTGGAGCTCGACGTGGCGCCGGAGCGCATCGAGTGCTTCGACATCAGCCACACCATGGGTGAAGCCACCGTCGCCTCCTGCGTGGTGTGGGCCGGTGGCGCCATGCGCAACGGCGAGTACCGCCGCTACAACATCGACGGCATCACGCCGGGCGACGACTACGGCGCCATGCGTCAGGTGCTGACGCGGCGCTACGAGAAGGTGGCGACCGGCGAGGGCGCCCGACCCGATCTGGTGCTGATCGACGGCGGGCGCGGCCAGCTCGGCATCGCGGTCGAGGTGATGGCCGAACTCGGCCTCGATCTGCCGCTGATCGGCGTGGCCAAGGGCGAAGAACGCAGGATGGGTGCCGAAGAGCTGATCCGGCCCGGTGTTGTCGACGGACTGGTGCTGGGGCCGGACCACCCGGCGTTGCACCTGATCGCCGAAATCCGCGACGAAGCACACCGCTTCGCGATCGCCGGTCACCGTGCGCGGCGCTCCAGGGCGCGGCTCACTTCGTCGCTGGAAGACATCCCCGGCATTGGTCCGGCGCGCCGCAAACGCCTGCTCACCACCTTCGGCGGCCTCACCGGCGTGCGCAATGCCACGGTCGAGGACCTGTGCCGGGTCGAAGGCATCAGCCGCAAGCTGGCCGAACAGATACAGCGCCAGTTAAACTAACTCCATGTTCACCGTGCCGACCGCGCTCACCTGGGCGCGCATATTGCTGATCCCCCTGTTCGTCGGCGTGTTTTTCCTGCCCGACAGCACGCTGGTGATGGCAGACAAGAACCTCACCGCGACCCTGATCTTCGTGCTGGCGGCCGTCACCGACTGGCTCGACGGCTACCTCGCGCGTACGCTCAACCAGACGTCCGCCTTCGGTGCCTTTCTCGATCCGGTTGCCGACAAGCTCATGGTGGCCGCCGCGCTCATCATGCTGGTCGAGCTCGATCGCACCAGCACGGTCGTGGCCTTCGTCATCATCGGTCGCGAAATCACCATCTCGGCGCTGCGCGAGTGGATGGCCAAGGTCGGCGCCGCGAGAAGCGTGGCAGTGTCGATGATCGGCAAGATCAAGACCACCGCCCAGATGATCGCCATACCGATGCTGCTGTTCTTCCAGCCGCTGCTCGGCATCGACATCGCCGGGTTCGGGCGCTGGCTGCTGTGGTTCGCTGCCGTACTCACCGTATGGTCCATGGTTTACTACCTGCGCCGGGCGTGGGCTGAACTGCGTGCCCGCAAGGTGGTGTGAGCCCGCAGCTGCTTCGATACCGCTGCGGCTCAAAATTCTTCGCGCCGACTGTTGACAGGTTTTCTGCCGGACCTATAATGCGCGCCTGTCTTGCGGGAATAGCTCAGTTGGTAGAGCGCAACCTTGCCAAGGTTGAGGTCGCGAGTTCGAGTCTCGTTTCCCGCTCCAAGATTTGAAAAAGGGGAAGTTTGTCTTCCCCTTTTTGTTTGCAGCCAGAGAACGGGCTGCACCACCGGCGAGGTGGCAGAGTGGTCATGCAGCGGCCTGCAAAGCCGTGGACGCCGGTTCGATTCCGACCCTCGCCTCCAGAAGAAGTAATCAAGCCCGCTCGAATGCGGGCTTTTTTACGCCTGTTTCCGTGTCTGTCCTTGCGTTGCACCTCAGCCGATGTGATCAGACAACATCGTTGTTGTCTGCGTCACTCTCCGAAAAACGAATCATGACCGGCAGGTAACTCGAAATGGACGTCTTCTACTACTGGAAAGACCACGCAGCCGATCTGAAGGCAGGCCGCATCGGCCGCTTCAGGACCAGCCGCAGCAAGCTCGCCGAACTGCAGGAAGGCGTGCCCGACCGCATCTGGGTATTCAAGACACCGAAAGGTCTGAAAGGTCAGGTTCAGTTGCTGGCCCGCCTGCGCTGGAGCGATTCGGCTGTCGTGCGCATGGAGCGCAAGGCGGATGAGCACTACTTCTTCTACAACCCCCAGGACATCCAATCCGTCAGCTTCACAGACACCGGCACGCCCGAAGCCATCGATGCCGCGACGGATTGGGTCAGACGCAACCTGCCCGTCGCCATCCACGCCAATTTTCAGGGCGAGAACGGTCAGCACGCCATGCGCGGCGCCATGGTCATGGAACTGGACCGGTGGGCGAAGACACTTTCGTCCGAACCCTTTGCGTCGATCGCTGCAAGCTGAACAGGGTGTGGTGCGTCCGGGTAAAAGCAGATGTTCCATGGCTGGAAAGCGCTCTGGAGCGGACGCAGCAGAGCCGTCGGTCGGTGCATGAAAGAATTCCACCGGCACCGGGGGAAAAGGGGCCGAAAGCTGATATATTTCGTGCCCTCGACATGGGTGCTGTAGCCGATCTGTGTTGAGGGTATTGCAGGTTACTGATTTGAAATGGTTTTCAGTATTCGGCAAGTCACAGGCGCCGGCTCCACCGATGCTTGTCGGTACATGCAGTCAGAGTACCTTCGGTTGCGTGTTCTGCGGGAATAGCTCAGTTGGTAGAGCGCAACCTTGCCAAGGTTGAGGTCGCGAGTTCGAGTCTCGTTTCCCGCTCCACAATGAAATGAAAAAGGGGAAGCCGAGCTTCCCCTTTTTTGCGTCTGCACGGTCCGAAAACCTTTCGTCGCGTCAGGCCGCTGCGCGCCCCTCGCGCAGGTGGCGCACCACGATGACGGCCAGCGTGATGGCGGTCAGCGGCAGTACGATGGTCTGCATCACGAAGGCGTAGTCGCCGAGCGCGTCGTGATCCTTCGCGGCCATGACGAGGTAGAGCGTGTAGGCGATGTAGTAGGCGAAGAACAGCGCGCCTTCCCAGCGGGCGATCAGGTTGCCGCTCAGGAAGATGGGCAGGCAGGCGACGGCCACGGCGGCCATGACGGGGACGTCGAAGGCGAGCATGGAAGGCGGCATGGCCAGATCAACCGGCGCCACCAGTGCCGATACGCCCAGCGCACCGAGGATGTTGAAGGTGTTGCTGCCGACCACGTTGCCGACCGCGATGTCGCGCTGGCCGCGCAGTGCGGCGGTGACCGACGCGGCGACTTCCGGCAGCGAAGTACCTGCGGCCACGATGGTCAGGCCGATCACGGTTTCGCTGATGCCGAGGTAGCGCGCGAACACGATGGCGGCATCGACCAGCAGGTTCGAGCCGAGCACCAGCAGACCGAGCCCGACCACGATGAGCGCGATCTGCGCCGGCAGCTTCGAATCCCAGCCGGCGCCCTCCGCGCCGAAGCTTTCGGTGTATTCGTCCTGCATCGCCTTCGTCTGGCGGCGGCTCTGGATGATGAGGAAGGTCGTGTAGCCGACGAGCAATGCGACGAAGAGGGCGCCGTCGCCGAAGGACACGCTGCCATCCAGTGTCAGTGCTGCGAACAGCAGCGACACGCCGATCATGATCGGCACTTCCTGGCGGATGAGCTGCTTGTCGACCAGCAGCGGTGTGATCATCGCGGACAGCCCGAGGATGAACAGCACGTTGAAGATGTTGCTGCCGACCACATTGGCAACGGCCATGTCGGTCTTGCCGGCCCAGGCCGATTGCACGGACACCGCAAGCTCCGGCGAACTGGTGCCGAATGCGACGATGGTGAGGCCGACGACCAGCGGAGAAATGCCGAAGGACAACGCCAGTTTCGAGGCGCCGCGCACCAGGAATTCGGCGCCCGCGATCAGCGCGACAAGTCCGAGAGCGAACAGGATGAGGGTCATTTTATTGTGTCGATCCGATGTTGATCCGATTGGGCTCGCGCTCTGACAGCCCCGGCACGCTGCGGTTGCAGCACCTGCCGCCAGGCATCGAGTTTTTCTGCTGCCGACAATGCAGCATGAGCCGGGCTGGTGGAGGGTAGCCTGACGGTGTTCAGCGAGCGCACCCGCGGCATGACGTCGAGCCTGAATCTGCGCTCTGCCAGGCTGCCGTTGAAGCATACGCGGTCAATCATCGGGTGCGCGTCCAGAAAGGTGGCGAAGTCGTTGGCCTGCGCCGAGCACAGATCGATTGCGGTATCGAGGCTGCCGCTGCGCGTGCAGCTGGCCAGCACGTCCCACAGCGCGATGCCGGCGCGGCTAAGCGCGCGCAGGCGCTCTTCGTACGGCAATGACGGGTGCGCGCCGAACAGCGCACCCATGATGGGCCAGAACTGGTTGCGCGGATGCGCGTAGTACTGCCCCGCCTGCAGCGACGCTTCACCCGGCATGGAACCCAGTATCAGCGTGTGGGCCGTGGCCGGGTCCGCCACCGGTGCGAAGCAGCGGATGCGGGGTGCGGCTGCGCTCACTGATTCAGTACGGCGGCGAGTTCGCGGCGGTAGTGACGCACCCGTTCATGGCTGCTGCCGAGCAGGGCGAACAGATCGAGCAGCGCGCGCCGTCCGGCGTCGTTGTCGAAGCTGCGGTCGCGTCGTACCACTTCGAGCGCCTGTTCCATGGCGCCTTCGAAGTCTTCTTCCGTGGCCAGCGCGGCCGACCACGCAAGGCGTGCGGCGAGGTCGCCCGGGTTGCGCGTGATGCGCAGCTGAAAATCTTCCGGTACGCCGTCTGGCTGGCGGCGCGCGATGGCGATGCGTGCATACAGCGTGCCGATGCGCGCGCGGTCCCGCTGCTGAAAGGGCAGGGCGTCGAGCGCCGCCTGGGCCTCTTCGAGCCGGACGAGCGCGATCAGCGACTCGATGCGCCCCAGACTGGCCGGTTCGAATGCCGGGTCGATTTCCAGTGCTTCGTCGTGCAGCGTCAGCGCCCGTTCGGCTTCACCGCGGGTCAGCGCCGCCTGCGCCTGTTCGTAGGCGGGCTGGGCCGGCGACGGCAGCAGCGCGTCGATGAATTCGCGCAGGTCGCGTTCCGGCAGCACGCCGGTGAATTCATCGACCACCACGCCGCCCGAGAACGCCTTGACGTTCGGAATGCCGCGCACCTGGAAGCGGCGCGCCAGTTCAGGATTGTCGTCGGAATTGATGCGCGCCAGACGGATGCGTCCGGCGTAGGTCAGTGCCAGTGCTTCGAGCCTGGGGGCGAGTGCCTGGCAGGGCTGGCACCAGGGCGCCCAGAAATCGACCAGTACCGGCCGGCGCTGCGACGCATCGATCACGTCGCGCTGGAAATTGGTCAGATTGACGTCGACGATGTCGGCATCGGCCATGTCGGGTGCGTCCGAAGACATGTTCACTCCTTGGATGCGCGGGGCGGCATTGCGATGAATCAGCGCATATATATATGCGGAAGGTCGCGCAAGTATCAAGCAGCAAGGCGTACCGCAGCGCGCGAGTCTCGCATGACGCGAACGCGGACGTTCGTCTCGCATCGAGCCGGCGAAAAGGTATCCACCCCGTCGACTGTGGAGCGATCCATTGATCGCGAACGCGAGGACTGCTCGCTTCCCGCAGAACCGGCTGGCCGTGGGCCGCTCCGACTGAACATTGAGTCATTCCACGGGCGGGCAGGGCGTGACCGCGAACGAATGCGTTTCGGCACGATCGGAAACGGAAGATACCCCGCCCCTATATATAATTGCGGTTCTGGCCGTGCTTTCAGGCTTTCGCTGTTCATTCCTCCGTTTTCTCCATGGCCTCCATCCTCAAGCTCCGTGGCACCTCCGCATTGTCCGATGCGCGACTCAACCGTCTGGCCGCCGACTGTCGCTCCGCAGTCGGCAAGGTGCGCGAACTGCGCGCGACGCAGTACTTCTTCGTCGAATTCAGCACCGCCCCGGTCGCCGAAGAACTGGCGCGCCTGATGGCGCTGCTGGCCGCCGAGCCGTCTGCCGGCCCGACCGCCGATCTGCTGCTGGTGACGCCCCGTCTCGGCACGATTTCGCCGTGGTCGTCGAAGGCCACCGACATCGCGCGCAACTGCGGGCTGACCAGCGTGCTGCGCATCGAGCGCGGCGTGCTGTACGAGATCGAACTGTCGCGCGGCCTGCTGGGTGCCGCGACGCTCGACGCCGCGGAGCGCGCGGCGCTGGCGGCGAAGCTGCATGACCGCATGACCGAGTCGGTGCTCGACGCGCTGGACGACGCCGACGCGCTGTTCAGCCACGTGCCGCCGCGTCCGCTGGTCAGCGTGTCGCTGGAGCAGGGCCGCGCATCGCTGGTGCGCGCCAATGGCGAACTCGGGCTGGCACTGTCCGACGACGAAATCGACTACCTGCTCGACGCCTACACGAAGCTCGGCCGCGACCCGACCGACGTCGAGCTGATGATGTTCGCGCAGGCCAATTCGGAGCACTGCCGCCACAAGATCTTCAACGCGAGCTGGAACATCGACTACGCGACGCAGGACATGAGCCTGTTCGGCATGATCCGCGAAACGCACCGCGCGACGCCGCAGCACACGGTGGTGGCCTATTCCGACAACGCCGCGGTGATCGAAGGCGCCACCGCAACGCCGGTGGACCGTTTCTACCCGGGCCGCGACGGCCGCTGGGGCTGGCATGCCGAGCCGATGCACTTCCTCGCCAAGGTCGAGACGCACAATCATCCGACCGCCATTTCACCGTTTGCCGGTGCCGCCACCGGTGCCGGTGGCGAAATCCGCGATGAGGGTGCAACCGGTCGCGGTGCGAAGCCGAAGGCCGGTCTCGCCGGTTTTTCGGTGTCGAACCTGAACATTCCGGGTTTCGAACAGCCCTGGGAGCGCGTCGACGGCGTGCTGTACGGCAAGCCGGAACGCATCGCGTCGGCGCTGCAGATCATGATCGACGGCCCGCTGGGTGCGGCCGCGTTCAACAACGAATTCGGCCGGCCGAATCTCGCCGGTTATTTCCGCACCTTCGAACTGCCTTTCATGGGCGAGATGCGCGGCTATCACAAGCCCATCATGATTGCCGGCGGCATCGGCAACATCAGCGCCCGCGACGCGCTGAAGATCGAATTCCCGGCAGGTACCAAGCTGATCGTGCTGGGTGGCCCGGCCATGCTGATCGGTCTGGGCGGTGGTGCGGCGTCCAGCATGACGACCGGCACCAATACCGCCGATCTCGACTTCGCGTCGGTGCAGCGCGGCAACCCGGAGATCGAGCGGCGCGCGCAGGAAGTGATCGACCGCTGCTGGCAGATGCGCGACGACAACCCCATCCTCGCCGTGCATGACGTCGGCGCGGGTGGTCTGTCGAACGCGCTGCCCGAACTGGCGCATGGCGCCGGCCACGGTGCGTGGTTCGATCTGCGCGCCATTCACAGCGAGGAGTCGGGGATGAGCCCGGCCGAACTGTGGTGCAACGAGTCGCAGGAGCGTTACGTGCTGGCCATCGCGCCGGAGCGTGTCGACGAGTTCCGTGCGCTGTGCGAGCGCGAGCGCTGCCCGTACGCGGTGCTGGGCGAAGCCACGTCCGATGGTCAGCTCACGGTCGAAGATCCGCACTTCGGCACTAAGCCGGTCGACATGTCGATGGACGTGCTGCTGGGCAAGCCGCCGAAAATGCATCGCACGGTGTCGCGTCGTGCCGCGTATGCACCGCCGATGGACGTCGCCGGCTACGACCTGAAGGACATCGCGTACAGCGTGCTGCGCATGCCGTCGGTCGCCAGCAAGTCCTTCCTCATCACGATCGGCGATCGCTCGGTCGGTGGTCTGACCGCGCGCGACCAGTTCGTCGGTCCGTGGCAGGTGCCGGTGGCGGACGTCGCGGTCACCACCGAAAGCTTCACCGGCCATCGCGGCGAGGCCTTCGCCATGGGTGAGCGCACACCCGTCGCGCTGCTCAGCGGCCCGGCGTCCGGGCGCATGGCCATCGGCGAGGCGATCACCAATCTGGCGGCGGCCGACGTGCGCAGCTTCGACCGCATCAAGCTGTCGGCCAACTGGATGGCGGCCGCGGGTCACAAGGGCGAGGACGCCGCACTGTTCGACACGGTGAAGGCGGTGGCCATGGATTTCTGCCCGTCGCTCGGCCTGTCGATTCCCGTCGGCAAGGACAGCCTGTCAATGAAGACGCGCTGGCAGGACGGCGAGGGTGACAAGGCGATGCAGAAGGAAGTGGTGTCGCCGCTGTCGCTCGTCATCACCGCCTTCGCTCCGGTCGAAGACGTGCGCAGGACGCTCACGCCGCAGTTGCGGGTCGATCCGGAAGTCGAGACCGAACTGCTGCTGCTTGACCTCGGCCAGATGAAGAACCGCCTCGGCGGCTCGGCCTTCGCACAGGCCTGCGGCGTGGTCGGCGAACATGCGCCGGACGCCGACAGCGTGCTGCTCGGGCGCTTTCTGCCGGCCATCAACCGCCTGCGTCAGGAAGGCTATCTGCTCGCTTACCACGACCGCTCCGACGGCGGCCTGTTCGCGACGCTGTGCGAAATGGCGTTCGCGTCGAAGGTCGGTCTGTCGATCAATCTCGACACGCTGGCCTACGATCCGCTGCTGGTCGATGTCGACTCGCTGGCCAAGAAGCCCGATGCGGTGCGCGGCCGCTTCAACGACCGCATCTTCTCGGCGCTGTTCGCCGAGGAACTGGGTGCAGTGATCCAGATCCGCGTGGCCGAGCGCTCGAAGGTGATGGACGTGCTGCGCGAAGCCGGCATGTCGGGCGTCACGCACGGCATCGGCACGCTGAACGATCGCGACGAAATCCGTTTGTGGCACAACGCCAGGGTCATCTTCAGCGAAGCGCGCGCCGAACTGATGAAGGCGTGGTACGGCGTGAGCCACCAGATTGCGCTGCTGCGCGATGACGCCGACTGCGCGCGCGAGGAATTCGCGCTGCTCGACGACAAGGACGACACCGGGCTGTTCGCCGCGCTCACCTTCGATCCGCAGGAAGACATCGCGGCACCTTTCGTGGCGAGTGGCAAGCGCCCGAAGATCGCCATCCTGCGCGAGCAGGGCGTGAATGGTCAGACCGAAATGGCCGCCGCCTTCGACCGCGCCGGCTTCGATGCACACGATGTGCACATGTCGGACTTGCTGGCCGGACGCGTGCAGCTGTCCGACTTCAAGGGTCTGGCCGCGTGCGGCGGCTTTTCCTACGGCGACGTGCTGGGCGCAGGTTCCGGCTGGGCCAAGTCCATCCTGTTCAATGCGCAGCTGCGCGATGCGTTCGCCGCCTTCTTCGAACGTGAAGACAGCTTCGCGCTCGGTGTGTGCAATGGCTGCCAGATGATGAGCCAGCTGCGCGACATCGTTCCCGGGGCCGCGTACTGGCCGCGCTTCGAGCGCAACCGCTCGGAGCAGTTCGAAGCCCGTTTCACGATGGTCGAAGTGGTCGAATCGCCGTCCATCCTGCTGCGCGGCATGGCCGGCTCGAAGCTGCCGATCGTCGTGTCGCACGGCGAAGGCCGTGCCGTGTTCGATGACGAACAGGCGCAGTCGCTGGCCCGGGTCGCGATGCGCTACATCGATCATGACGGCAAGGTCGCCACGCGCTATCCGCGCAATCCGAACGGTTCACCGGACGGCATCACTGCGCTGAGCACCGATGACGGCCGCGTGACCATTCTGATGCCGCACCCGGAACGCATCTTCCGCAGCATGCAGATGAGCTGGCACCCGGAACACTGGGGCGAGGACAGCCCGTGGATGCGCATGTTCAGGAACGCCCGGGCCTGGGTGGGCTGACCGATATTGATCGCGAACACGGACGTGGAACAGGCGCCGGTACCTGACCAGCGACCGATTCGCGATCAATGGGCGGCGCGGGGGTTTCGGCGAGCACTGCTCGCCGCCCGCAAAGCCGGCTGGCCGTGCAAGGCCAGCCGTGGGCCGCTCCCACAAGAACCGGAGCATCGCCCGCCGCCCGCAGAGCGGGCTGGTAACGCCGGTGCAGCCGTTGATCACTCTCGCATGAATCGGCAGCCGCACGAGGACCCGCTCCCGGAACACTGGGACGACTACAGTTCGTGCAGGCGCATGCTCGGGAACGCGCGGGCCGGGATGGGGGGTGATCCGGAGTGTCGATATGCTTTACACATGTCACGTCCTTGTCTTGGCAACGCATTGATGCGAAAAGGATAAGGTTTTCGGGATTGTTTCTTGCTTCCTGCGATGCCGGGTGATCAACGGAGCAATGACAAGATGAAGATGAGCAAACTCAAGCGCGCGGTGTGCGCGGTGGCAACCTTCGGCGCACTGATGGCGTCAGGCGCTGCACATGCCGAACTGAAGGCTTTCTACACTTTCGAAGACAGCCTGAATGACCTGTCGGGCAACGGTTATACGGGTTCGTCGGCGAACGGTGCGGGCTATGCAGCCGGTCATGAGGGGCAGGCGCTCGATCTTGATGATGCGCTCAACCAGTACGTGAGCGTCAGCGGTCTGGACATCAATCCTTCGTCGATGCCGGCGATCACTTTCGGCGCCTGGGTGAATGCGGGTGCCGAATCTGCGGTACGCGGGGTGCTGAGCCATGACGACGGCGGATTCGATCGCACGATCGATATCGACTTTCGCGGTACGTCCACCGGCTGGTCGGCTTTCCTCGGCAATGGGGTTGTCCATGGTGCTCCGGTCACGACGGGTGCATGGACTTTCATCGCGCTGCGTCATGACCAGGCTACCGGCGCGCTCAGTTTCAACGTCGACGGCGTGCAGCTCGATGTCGCGGGCGTGACCTTCGGTGAGGGCTACGGCGATTTCTTCATAGGCCGCAATCCCTGCTGCGATGCGCCGTTCGACGGCCGAATCGACAACGTGTTCGTCTACGACGAATTCCTGTCCGACGAACGCCTGTCCGAAATCCGCCTCGGCGGCGCGTCGGCCATCGCCCCGGTACCCGAACCTCAGACCTGGCTGATGTTCGGCATCGGCGCGCTGCTGCTGGCCGGGGTCGCCCGGCGTCGCTGCGCCATCCTGCGGACCTGCTGATTTTCCCGTACTCCGTGCTCCGCCGGTGCGGTGCGCGGCCCGTTGCGCCGCGCCATCGTGTTCCGGTGGGTTCGCAGCGTATCTGGATCGGACTGGGGATTGTGTCGCAGCGCGACACAATCCCTGTTAAAGCTCCGCTGTCCGGGGTCGAAAATCCTTCGTCATTATGATGTGGCGCTCAGGATTGCGATGAAGATACTTCTGGTTGAAGACAGCCGCGCCATGGCCGCGGTGATGTCGGTTCGTCTTTCCTCCTTTGGCTATGCAGTCGCGGTGGCCGAGAACGGCGCGCAGGCGGTGGCGAAATTCGCCGAGTGGTCGCCCGATCTGATTCTCATGGACATCGAAATGCCGGTGATGAACGGCTTCGAGGCGACCGCACGCATCCGCGCGATCGAGGCGACACAGGATTGGGCCTGGACGCCCATCCTTTTTCTGACGGCATCCGATACGCTGGAAAATCTGGTCACCGCGATCGAGGCGGGTGGCGACGATTTCATCGTGAAATCGGTTCCCGAGACGGTTCTGCAGGCAAAGATGAAAGCGATGGCACGCATCGCCGCACTGCGCAGCCGGCTGTCGCTGGCCAACCGCATGCTGAAGGAGCAGGCCAGCCGCGACGGTCTGACCGGCCTGTGCAACCGCCGCTACATGGACCTCACGCTCGAACTGGCCTGGAGCGATGCGGTACGCAGCGGCGCGTCGTTTGCGCTGTTGATGCTGGACATCGATCATTTCAAGAAATACAACGACCACTATGGCCATCTTGCCGGCGATGACTGCCTGCGTGCCGTGGCAGGCGCGGTGCGCGAAGTGGTGGAATCGTTCAGCAGCGACGGCATCGCGCGGGACGCCTTTGCTGCGCGCTACGGCGGCGAAGAATTTGCCGTGGTGATCCCGGTTGCATCGCCGCAAGCCTATGGCGACATGGCGGACTCGGTGCTCGATGCGGTGCGCCGAACATGCATTCCGCACGAGCGCAATACCGACTGGGGCATCGTCACCACGTCAGTGGGTGGTGCCTTCGTCGATGCGGCGAGCGACGACATCGCGCAGATGTTCCGCACGGCCGATGCGCGGCTCTACCGCGCAGTGCTCAACTGAGCCCGCTGCGCAAGTTTCCGATCAGTCCGCGGTATCGTGTCCGTTCGTACAGGCCGTTGATCCACGACGGCGGCACCGCATCCATGCCGCCCTGTGCGCCGAGCAGCGCACCCAGCACCACGCCGCGGTGGCAGTTGTCGCCGCCCAGCCGCGCGTTGGCGATCAGGCCGGCGCGCAGATCATCGGCGTACTTCACCGCGAGAAAGAGCGTCGCCGGAAGGGAATCCTCCAGGTAGCAGGCCGGACTGAACTGCGAGCCGACGATGTCTTCGTCGGGCCGGCTGCGGATCCAGTCGCGGTAGGGCCAGATGAGGGCGGTATGCGCGTCGCGCCCGGCCCGGTCGAAGGCTTCGTCGATCGACGCACCGTGCAGCGAGAAATGCATCAGGTCGGCGAACACGGCAGCCGCCTCGCCGGCGACCGGGCCCTTGTGCGTCAGGTCGATGTGGCTTGCCACCGCCAATTGCATGGCATCGCGGTCGTCGGCGTAGAACAGCACCAGTGGCGTCAGCGTGGCCAGACCGCCGATGTGGATGTCTTCGATGCCGCACTCGTCCAGCTCGCGACCCTGTGCGTAGTGCCTGAAGAAAGCGCGGTGGTACTCCTCGACGTAGGTGTCGCCATGCATGCCCGGCGTCAGCATGAAATCGATGTAGCGACGGGCGAAGTCGTCGCGGTCGTAACCCTTGCAGTCGATCAGCGACTCGGCCAGCAGCGCCGCGATGCGCACGTTCAGCGTGTTTTCGCCGGCGTGCAGGAACTGGTGATAGTGGATGCCGCGCGGCCCGCCCCAGTAACGCGCCTGGTCGTGCAGGATGTCGTCGGTGGCATCGGTCGATTCATATTTGCTGCGCCACAGGATGCTGTCCGGGTGCGGGTTGTGCGGGGCTGCAAAATTCGTCAGGTCGCCGTAATCGGCCGGAATGAGTGCGCGTGTGTAGTACCAGTGCACCGGCATGGCGAGCGCATCGCCGATGAAACTTCCCCACCAGGCTGCTTCGAAGCGGGACGGGTCGATCATGGGGTTCCCTCTGCGTTGGGCGACGACCGCCGTAGGCGCGCCATTTCGTATGCCTGGAGATGCGACAGTGCCAGATCGAGCAGCGGTGACGGGAGCGCGGCCATGTCGGCACGTCGGGTCAGGTCGCCGAAGATGTGTCCGGCCTCGGTCGGCGCGCCGCGCAACACGTCGCGCAGCATCGACGCCGTGAGTGTCGAGCCGGCCTCGGTCAATTGCGCGCGATAGGCGTCCATTCGTCCGCCGGAAGGCGCGCGACCAGAGGCAGCTGCGATGCGGGCGCCTTCGTCCAGCATGTCCTCGACCAAGCGGCGTCCGCTGCGGGTTTCCATCATGTCGCCGATCGACGCACGCATCAGGCAGGTCGCGCCGGCCAGCACGCTGATGAAGACGAGCTTGTCCCACATGTCCTGTTCAATGTCGGTCGATACCGTGTAGTCCGGCGACAGGTGCTCGATGAAATTGCCCAGCCACAGGAGAGCCGGTGCGGCAGGCGGCGTGCGCGTGCCGATGACGAGGCGCTGCGTCGCGTTCAGATGACGGATGCTGCCGGTCTCGTCCATCGTCAGTGCCAGATGCGCCAGGCCTCCGGCGACCCGCTCCCGGCCGAAACGCGCGTCGAGCGGTTCGAGGTGGGCGATGCCGTTCAGCAGCGGGACGATGACCGAATGCGGACCGATCGCCGGTGTGATGGCCTCGATCGCGGAATCGAGATCGTAGGCCTTGCACGACAGCAGCACCAGGTCGAAATGATCGCCGTCGCCGACCGCAGTCTGCAGTTCGGGCGTCACCTGGACGTCACCCAGCGCGCTGTGGACGCGCAAGCGGTGGTCCTGCAGCACTCGCGCCCGGGCCGGGCGCACGAGGAAGGTCACGTCCGCGCCGGCTTGTTGCAGTCGCGCGCCGAAGTAGCCGCCGATGCCACCGGCGCCGAGTATCAGGATGCGCATGTTCGCCTCCTCATCAATTGAACCGGAGCCGGTCCGCGTGTTCAGCCGGTCAGCTTCTTCATCAGCTCGCGCACGCCGGCCACGCGTGCATCCAGATCGCCGCTCGAGCGCTTCCACGACAGCCGGTCCTGACCGGCCAGCTTGAA
>JAGNYW010000005.1 GCA_017984755.1 Methyloversatilis sp. | reverse complement strand
CGAACACGGATGGCCTGGAAGGCAACGCCGTCGGCCTGAAGATGAGCGAGCGCGGTTTCATTGACGTCGATGCGCAGTGCCGCACCAATCTGCAGAACGTATGGGCGGTCGGTGACGTGGTGCCGGGTCCGATGCTGGCGCACAAGGGCATGGAAGAAGGCGTCATGGTGGCCGAGTGCATCGCAGGCCAGCATGGTCATGTCAATCACGACACCGTGCCCTGGGTCATCTACACGCACCCGGAAATCGCCTGGGTCGGCAAGACCGAAGCTCAGCTGAAGGCGGCGGGCATCGAGTACAAGGCGGGCCAGATTCCGTTCGCGGCCAACGGCCGTGCGCTGGGGCAGGGCGACACCACCGGCTTCGTCCGCATGTATGCCTGCGCCGCGACCGATCGCATCCTGGGCGTTCACATCATCGGCAACAACGCGTCGGAGCTGATTGCCGAAGCGGTGGTGGCGATGGAATTCGGTGCCTGCTCGGAAGATATCGCACGCATCTGTCACGCGCATCCGACGCTGTCCGAAGTCATGCACGAAGCTGCACTGGCCTGCGACAAACGGCCGCTGCACTTCTGATACCGGGCAATGCCGCACGAAATCCTCAACGTGCCCGAACGGGGCATGATGGACGCCTTCGAAGCCGAACTCAAAGCGCGCGGTTACGAAGCCGACGAATCGCAGCGTGCGGCTGCCCGGCGATTGCAGAAACTCTACACAGACCTGCTCGGCTTCAAGGCGGCGCGGCGTACGCAGCTGCGCAAGCTGCTGTCACGCGTCCGTCCGCCGCGCGGCGTTTATTTCTGGGGTGGAGTGGGGCGCGGCAAGAGCTTCCTGATGGATTGTTTCTTCGACGCCGTGCCTTATCGCCGCAAGCGGCGCGTGCATTTCCATGCGTTCATGCAGCAGGTGCACGATGCACTGAAGAAGCACAAGGCCGAGGCCGATCCGCTGGCAAAGGTGGCCGATGAGCTTGCCGCGTCGGCCCGCCTGTTGTGTTTCGACGAGTTTCATGTGTCCGATATCGCGGACGCGATGATTCTCGGCCGACTGGTCGACTCGCTCTTCGAGCGCGGCGTCGTGCTGGTTGCGACGTCGAACTATCCGCCCGACGGGCTCTATCCGAACGGACTGCAGCGTCAGAACTTCCTGCCGACCATCGAATTGCTGAAGAAGCAGCTCGAGGTGTTCGAACTGGATGCCGGCATCGACTACCGCCTGCGCTCGCTCGAGCGCATGGACATCTACATGGTGCCCAACGGACCGGCTGCCGATGCCAGACTGACCGAAGACTTCAGACAGATCTGTGGTGAGCCCTGTCCGCCCGGGCCTCTGACCATTCTCGGCCGCACACTGGTCACGCGCGACCGTTCGCTTGGCGCCGTATGGTTCGATTTCCATGAGTTGTGCGGCGGTCCGCGTTCGCAGAATGACTACCTCGAATTGGCGCGGCGCTACCACTCGATGCTCATTTCCGATGTACCGAAGATGGGGCGCGAGCACGCCAACGAGGCGCGGCGTTTCACCTGGCTGGTCGACGTGCTGTACGACTTCCGGGTGAAGCTCATCCTGTCGGCCGAGGTCGAGGCTCACCTGCTGTACGCGGAAGGGCCGAACGCGCATGAATTCGTGCGCACGGTCAGCCGCCTGATCGAAATGCGCACACGCGAGTACCTCGCTGCGCCGCACCGGATCGATTTCATCCCGCCGTCCGAAGCAGCCTGACCCGCGGTAGCACGACAGAACGCGCACGCTGACTTGCGGTAACCTGCAACGATCGTCGCGAAGGTCGTCACCGCAATGTCTGCCCGCTACCTGCTCTGTCTGCTTGTCTGTCTGCTGCACCTTCCGCTCGCATCGTGGGCGCAGACCCGGCTCGACATCATCCCGCTGCGGCACCGCACGCATGACCAGATCGTGCCCGCCCTGCGTCCGCTGGTCGGAGACGACGCCGCGCTGTCCGGCATGAACAACCGCATATTCATCCGTGCCGATGCGGCGACGCGCACGGCGGTGAAGCAGGCGATCGAGGCGATGGACACACCGTTGCGCAGTCTGATGATCTCCGTGCGCCAGGACAACGACGATTCGTTGGAACGGGAGGGCGCGGCGGTGTCGGGTGAAATTCGTTCCGGCAGCGTATCGGCGAGCTTGCCCGACGGTGGCCGAGGGGATGACGGCGGTGCGCAGCTCGAAGGCCGCAGCGGCGACAGCCGTGTCGGCGCGCGCGTCTGGTCCACCCGCGGCAACTCGGCCGACCGTCTTTCACAGCGGGTGCAGGTGGTGGAAGGCGGCACCGCCTTCATCCGGGTCGGCAGCTCGATCCCGATTCCATTCAGTCAGGTGGTCGTGGGCGCCGGTGGCGCTGCGGTCACCCAGGGCACCGAATACCGCGATGTCGGCAGCGGTTTCTATGCGCAGCCACGCCTCAACGGCAATCAGGTGACACTCGACATTTCGCCGCAGAAGGAATCGCTGTCCGACACGCAGTACGGACAGATCCGCGGTGCCCGTCTCGTCACCACGGTCCGCGGCCGTGTGGGAGAGTGGATCGAACTGGGTTCCAGCGGCGCCAGGGAGCAGGGCACCCAGCGCGGTACGATCAGTTACAGCACGCGCGATGCGCAGGAACAGCGCAGCATCCGGGTGAAGGTGGACGTCGTCGGCACCGTGACCGAATAGGTCATTCGTCGGCGATCCGACAACACGGGAGCGGCAACCGCCCGCGTTCGGCAGTCCGCTTCTCCCCGCTTCATGAATTTCCCTAGTCCCGCTTAATTCACCTTGCGAGGCGTCATTGTGCCGCCGCAACGATACTGCAACGGCGCTGCGGGACAGCGCGATCATTTCAACCGACTATCAGGAGAAAACCATGAACTGGCAAACCCCGAAGGCTACCGACCTGCGTTTCGGCTTCGAAATCACGATGTACGTCGCCAACCGCTGAGGTGGCGCGGGTCCGGATGGTGGTAGCCATCCGGGCCCATTGTTGAAACGTTCCGGGCGCAGGCGACCGGAACGCACCGAATTCCACGTCGTGTCCGGCCGGGCGCGATGGACAACAGGTCAGAGTGCCCGAACACGGGTACCGGAGGAGCGGCATGCGAGTGCACGTACTGGGTTCCGCAGCGGGCGGCGGTTTCCCTCAATGGAACTGCAACTGCCCAAATTGCGACGGGCTGCGCAAGGGAACGATCAAGGCGCGCGCGCGCACGCAATCGTCGATCACGGTCACCGCAGACAATGAGAACTGGGTGCTGTTCAACGCTTCCCCCGACATCCTCACGCAGTTCCAGCGCTTCCCCGAACTTCAGCCCGCGCGCGCGCTGCGCGACACCGCAGTGTGCGCCATCGTGCTGATCGATGGTCAGATCGACCACACTACCGGGCTGTACATGCTGCGCGAACACCGCCAGCCGCACGAAATCTGGTGCACCGCGCCGGTACGCGACGACCTGACGCAGGGCAACCCGCTGTTCCGGCTGCTCGGCCACTACTCCGGCGTGAACTGGAACGAGCTGCCGATCGATGAATCCGCGTTCGAAATCGTCAATGCACCGGGCCTGCGCTTTCACGCTCACGGCCTGCGCAGCAATGCTCCACCTTATTCGCCCCGGCGCGACAAGCCTGTGCCGGGCGACAACATCGGTGTCACGATCGAAGACACGAAGACGGGTCGCAAGGTCTATTACGCTCCCGGTCTGGTCGAGATCGAGCCGCACGTGTGGGCCGCCATGCAGGCCGCCGACGTCGTGCTGGTCGATGGCACCTGCTGGAGCGACGATGAAATGATCGCGCTCGGGGCGTCGAAGAAGTACGCGCGCGACATGGGTCATCTGCCGCAGAGCGGCCCGAACGGCATGATGGAGTGGCTGGGCAAACTGCCGGCGACGACGCGCAGGATTCTCATCCACATCAACAACACCAACCCAATCCTCAACGAGGAAAGCCCGCAGCGCCGCGAGCTCGAAGCCCTCGGAATCGAGGTCTCCCACGACGGACTGGATATCACGGTATGAGCACGCAAAAACCCTGGAACCACGAGGAATTCGAAGCACAGCTGCGCGACAAGGGCGGTGCCTATCACATTCACCATCCGTTCAACGTCATGCTGAACACCGGCAAGGCGACGCCGGAACAGATCCGTGGCTGGGTCGCCAACCGTTTCTACTACCAGATCGCGATTCCGGTGAAGGACGCGGCCATCCTGTCGAACACGCCGGATCGTGAAATCCGCCGGCAGTGGATACAGCGCATCCTCGATCACGACGGTTACGAAATCACCGCGCCGGACGGCACGACGGTGCGCGACGAGGGCGGCATCGAAGCGTGGATCCGGCTCGGCGAAGCCACCGGACTGAAGCGCGAGGAAATCGTCGATCTGCGCCACGTGGTGCCCGGTGTGCGCTTCGCGGTCGATGCCTACATCAACTTCGCCCGGCAGCGTCCATGGCAGGAAGCGGTGTGCTCGTCGCTGACCGAGCTGTTCGCGCCGAAGATCCACAAGGAGCGCCTCGCCAACTGGCCCGAGCACTACCCATGGATCGAAAGCAGCGGCCTGCAGTACTTCCGCAACCGCGTGACGCAGGCGCGGCGCGATGTGGAGCAGGGCCTGGCTGTCACGCTGAACTACTTCGATACATATGAATTGCAGCAACGCGCACTGACCATCCTGCAGTTCAAGCTCGATGTGCTGTGGTCCATGAACGACGCGATGGCCAACGCCTACGGCGTCAATGCGTAATCCCGGAGCAAGCGCCGCCATGACCGTCACGACTGCAACGATTCCGAAGGTGGGCCGCAACTTCCGCATTCAATGGGAACCTGCACAGGACGCCTTCGTGCTGCTCTACCCGGAGGGCATGGTGAAGCTGAACCAGAGCGCCGGCGAAATCCTGAAGCGCTGCGACGGCGTGGCGAGCGTGGCAGACATCGTCGCCGATCTCGAAAAGACCTTCGGCACGCAAGGGCTCGAATCCGACGTGATCGGCTTCATCGAGCTGGCCACACAACAGAACTGGGTGGAATGACATGACCGATCTCGCCGAAGCCGCCGTCGCGCAGGACGCATCGAAAATCGGCCCGCCGCTGTGGCTGCTGGCCGAACTGACCTACAAGTGCCCGCTGCACTGCGTGTATTGCTACAACCCGGTCGATTTCGCCAAGACCGAGCAGGAACTGACGACCGAACAGTGGTTCAAGGTACTGCGCGAAGCGCGCGAGCTTGGTTCGGTGCAGTGCGGCTTTTCGGGTGGCGAGCCGATGCTGCGCGACGACCTCGAACTGATCGTGGCCGAAGCGCACCGGCTGGGCTACTACACCAACCTGCTTACGTCGGGCGTCGGCCTCAACGAAAAGCGCATCGCGGCGCTGAAGGAGGCCGGGCTTGCGCACATCCAGCTGTCCTTCCAGGATTCGACGCGCGAAGTGAACGACTTCCTGTCCTCGACCCGTACGTTCGACCTGAAGCGCCGCGCCGCCGACATGATCAAGGCGCACGGCTATCCGATGGTGATGAACTGCACCATCCACCGGCAGAACATCGACCACATCGACGCCATCATCCAGCTCGCCGTGGATATCGAGGCCGAATACGTCGAACTCGCGAATACGCAGTACTACGGCTGGGCGCAGATCAACCGCGACCAGCTGCTGCCGTCGCGCGAACAGATCGAACGCGCCGAGCGCGTCACCAACGAGTGGCGCGCAAAGCTGGGCAACAAGATGAAGCTGTTCTTCGTGGTGCCCGACTACTACGAGACGCGGCCGAAGAAGTGCATGAACGGCTGGGGCAACATCTTCCTGACCATCACGCCGGACGGCAAGGCGCTGCCCTGTCACACGGCGCGCATGCTGCCGGGCCTGGAATTTCCGGATGTCCGTACCTCGTCCATCCGTGAAATCTGGTACGAATCGGAAGGCTTCAACCGCTACCGCGGCACCGGCTGGATGAAGGAGCCGTGCTCCAGCTGTCCGGAAAAGGAAAAGGACTATGGTGGCTGCCGCTGTCAGGCGTACATGGTCGCCAATGACCCGGCTGCCGCAGACCCGGTGTGCGACAAGTCGCCGTTCCACCAGAAGATCGTCGATGCGGTGGACAACGCCCAGAAGCCGGGCAATCCCGCGCAGGTGAAGCCGCTCATCTTCCGCGGTCCGAAGGAATCCCTGCTGCTCGACCGTCCGTTCTGAACGACGTGCGGCGCCCGTTCAGGGCAGCAGCCGGGGGTAGGGCTCGAAGCGGAACACCGGCTGCGCGGACGGATCGACATCCACCCGCGTCCAGCCCAGCCAGGGTGAGCCGTGTGTTTCCAGCCTCGTCACGTTGTCGAGGCGAAGTCCGGTGACCGGTTCGTGCAGCGGCTGGTCGACGCGGAATCGATGCGTATCCCCGTGAATCAGAAGGACAGGGCGCCTGTACGTCGCCGCGCCTGCCACCAGCCGATCGAGCAGGTCGCGATATTGCTTCCTGGCCTTGCCTCCTGCATGTGACTCGAAGCCCGGGTTGGCGTGAAAGGCGATCACTAGTGCCCGTGCGTCCGACGTACGCGCCTGCCTGAAGGCCTCATCAAGCCAGTCCAGCGTCGCGCCCTCGAGCGCAGCGCTCTTTTCCCCGGCCGGAAGCGCGCTGCCCGATACGTTCAAGGTCGCGAACAGTACGTTGCCCTGTCGCCAGCGCACGTTTTCGGGAAGAGCCTTCTGGCGCTCCAGCGTGATCCGCCGCTGACCGATGGATTCTCCGGTCGAGAAAAACAGGGTACGCAAGGCAGTCAGGCGCTCGTGCGGCGCCCACGAACCGGCGGAAGCCCGGCTGCAGTCCGTCCACTCGTTGTCGCCGGGCAGCACGATCAGTGGATGCGCTGAACTGTCCAGCAACGCCCGCCGATCGGCGAATGTTGCATCGTCGCAAGCACTGCCGCCACTCTTGATGTCACCGATGTGGATTGAAAACGCAAGCGGCTGTGCAGCCTGCTGCGCCAGCATTTCGAGCATCAGTTCGCGTTCGACGTGGCTGTACGGCACATCTCCGAAGGCCGCGAAGGAAAAGCCTGACGGCGCTTCGTTCTCCGTGCCGGCAACGGCGGTTCCGGTCAAGGCGGCGATGAGCAGGAAGAGCAGGGGGAAGCATCGTGGCCGCTGCGAAACGGCCATGATCAGATCCGTCCCATCGGCCGGTTGTCCGAATGCCCCGCCTTGACCCACAACGAGCAGCCACCATCGCCTGCCGATGCCTCCGCGACACAGCCGGCGGGAAGTCTCAGCCATGAATGGCGCATGAAGGTCTCTCCGCTTTCGGTGAATCGGCCGTCAATGACGAGGATCTCCATGCCGGCCGGCGCGTCCAGCACGATGTGCGCGCCGGTAGCCCAGCGTTCCAGACGGACCTGTTCGCGGTCACCGCCGAAAAGCGGTGCGGCGGTGACGCCTGCTCGTCCGGGAACATCCTCCAGGTTCAATTTCGATGTATCGATCCGCACCGAAGCCCGATCCGCTGCGTCGAACTGCCGGAGCTTCACGAAGATCGTGCAGCCAGGCCTTGACGCTGGCGCGTGGCTCGAAGTCGGAGGATTTCGCACATACGACCCCGCCGGATAGTCGCCATGCTCATCCTGGAATACGCCTTCCAGCACCAGAAATTCCTCGCCGCCGTCGTGGGTGTGGGCGGAAAAGCGGCTCCCCGGCGCATAGCGGACGAGGGTCGTCGCCCGGGCGATCTCGTCACCGATGCGGTCGAGCATCTTGCGCTCCACACCCGGCATCGGCGACCGTTGCCACACGAGATGTCCGGCGTGTTCTGCCGCACGCTTCGAAAAATCCGCATTCAGTTCCATGAGTCTGCATCCTGGTGGTTTCGATCTTGCGTGATTGGTGCATTCGATCGGCCGACATCGGACCATGCAGCGACAGTTGCGGCAGAAGGCTGGTGCGAGCCGGGCGCAACGTGCGCCTCCCGCAAAGCGGAGTGCGGAGAGCATAAGGCACTCCGAAGTGACCTTGCCATGACCACGTGCTGTTGCAGTTCAGGGTTTTTGCGTTAAGATAGTGAGTGATTACTAGCTTTGTGAAAAACGACCGTGCAAGCACATCCGAAGCATCTTCCCGCCGACGAACGTCGCGCGGTGACTGTCGAGTCCGTCGTGGCACTCGCCGGCTCGCGGAATCCGAGCGAGATCACCACCGCTGCCATTGCCAAACACATGAACGTGACCCAGGGGGCGCTGTTCCGGCACTTTCCGACCAAGGAAGCCATCTGGCAGGCAGTCATGGAGTGGGTGGCAGAGCGCCTGCTGGACCGGATCGATCGTGCTGCGAAAGGCGTCGAGTCGCCTCTGGCCGCCATGGAGGCGATGTTCATGAGTCACATCGAATTCGTGGCCGAGCACCCGGGCGTGCCCAGGATGATGTTCGGCGAGCTGCAGCGTGCCGAATCGACCCCGGCCAAGCGCATGGTGCAGACCCTGATCCAGCGCTACGGCGAGCGTCTTCACATTCTCATCGGGAAAGGCAAGGCCAGCGGCGAGCTGTCCCCTTCTCTCGACGACGGGGCAGCGGCAACGCTGTTCATCGGCACGATTCAGGGTCTGGTCATGCAGTCGCTGCTGGCCGGAGACGTGGGGCATATGAGCCGCGAGGCGCCGCGGGTCTTTGCGATCTATCGGCGCGGCATCGGAAGCGCGCAATGACGAAGCTGCCCCTGCAACGACGCACGCTTGCGCTGCTCGCCGTCATCATTCCCCTGCTTGCCCTGTTCATCTACCTCGGACTCCGCTCGGGCCCGCTGGCGCCGGTCGCCGTGACGGTCGTCACCGTGGAATCGCGGACGGTGACGCCAGCGCTTTTCGGCATCGGCACGGTGGAGGCCCGCCACACTTACAGGATCGGCCCGACGTTCGCCGGGCGCCTCAAGCGCCTGGATGTGCAGGTGGGTGATCGCGTCAGAGCAGGGCAGCTCATCGGCGAGATGGATCCGGTCGATCTCGATGACCGCGTTCGCTCGCAGGAGTCGGGATTCAGGCGTGCACAGGCGGCCTTGCGCGAAGCCGAGGCGCGGCAGGCCTTTGCGCAGACCCAGGCGCGCCGCTACGAGCAATTGCTTGCGGTGCGCTCGACCAGCGAGGAAATCGTCACCACGAAGCGGCAGGAACTGCAGATCACCGATGCCGCATTGTCCGCCGCACTGGAAGATCTTGCGCGTGCCCGCGCTGATCGGGAAGGGCTGGTGGCGCAGAGAAGCAGTCTGCGCCTGACTGCGCCGGTCGATGGCGTGGTCGCCGTACGCGATGCCGACCCGGGCACGACCATCGTCGCCGGCCAATCCGTGGTGGAGATCATTGAACCCGGGAGCCTGTGGATCAACGTGCGTTTCGACCAGATCAGCGCATGGGGGCTGGCGAGCGGGCTGCCCGCCCGCATCGTGCTGCGCTCGCGCGGCGGCGAGGTGCTGCAAGGCCAGGTGCTGCGGGTGGACCCCATGGCCGACGCAGTGACCGAGGAAACCTTGGCCAAAGTGGTGTTCAGTGCAAACCCGCTGCCGCTGCCGCCCCTGGGCGAACTGGCTGAAGTGACGGTCGAGCTGCCTGCGCTCGCCGCCGCGCCGGTGATTCCGAATACGGCTCTCCGGAGGGAGGGCGACCAAGTCGTCGTCTGGAAAATCGTCGCGGGTGATCTGCATTTCTTCCCGGTCAGGCTTGGCGCATCCGACCTCGATGGCCACGTGCAGGTGCTCGAAGGCCTCGTCGATGGAGATGAGGTCGTGACCTACAGTGAAAAGGCGCTGACGGCGAACAGCCACATCCACGTGGTCGACCGCATTCCGGTGGCGTCACGATGATCAGCCTGGCGGGCCGCGACATTCTCCACGCCTGGGGCAAGTTCGTCTTCACCGGCGTCGGTCTTGGCTTGCTCATCGGTGTCACGCTGGTCATGGCAGGCGTGTATCGCGGCATGGTGGACGACGGCAAGGCGCTGCTCGACAACAGTGGCGCCGACCTCTGGGTGGTGCAGAAGGACACGCTGGGTCCCTATGCCGAGTCGTCCAGCGTCAACGATGACGTGTATCGCGCCATCCTTGCCATGCCGGGCGTCGCCCGGGCGGCGAACGTGACCTACCTGACCACGCAGGTGCGCCGGGACGGGACGGATGTACGCAGCATGGTGGTCGGCATCGCGCCCGGCGTGCCGGGTGCGACACCCGGATGGCCGCCTCATCTCGTTGCCGGGCGACAGGTCACGCGCGCTCACTATGAAGCGGTGGCCGATATCGCGACCGGATTCGAACTCGGCGACGTGCTGAAGATCCGCCGCAACCAATACACGGTGGTGGGCCTGACCCGGCGCATGGTGTCGTCCAGTGGCGACCCGATGGTATTCATTCCGCTCAGGGATGCCCAGGAAGCGCAGTTCCTCAAGGACAACGACGCGATCTGGCAGAGCCGACGCCGCACCGAAGCCAATCCGGCCTTCAATCGCCCCGGTGTTCCGGGTCTGCTGGATGCCGTGATCGCTTCGCAGAACGGCAACGCCTTCGTCAACGCGGTGCTGGTCACGCTGAAGGCCGGTCATGCGCCGGACGAGGTGGCCGAATCCATCCGGCGCTGGAAGCGTTTGACCGTCTATACCCGGATGCAGATGGAAGGCATCCTCGTCGGAAAGCTGATCGCCACGTCAGCCCGGCAGATCGGCATGTTCCTGGTGATTCTGGCGGTCGTCAGCGCGGCCATCGTTGCCTTCATCATTTATTCGCTGACCATGGACAAGATCCGCGAGATCGCGGTGCTGAAGCTCATCGGCACGCGCAACCGGACCATCGCCGCGATGATCATGCAGCAGGCGCTTGCGCTGGGCGCGATCGGATTCGTGGTCGGCAAGATCACCGCCACGTTTTCCGCGCCCCTGTTTCCCAAGTACGTGCTGCTGACGCCGTTCGACTCCGTCGCCGGGTTTTTCGCCGTGCTCGCGATCTGCGTGCTGGCCAGCATCGTCGCCATTCGAATGGCGCTCAAGGTCGATCCGGCCGAAGCGATCGGAGGCTGACATGAGCGGCAGGGGTATTCGCATCGAGGGCCTGCGAAAACGCTACGGCGCCGGCGACACCGCGTTCGATGCCCTGAAGGGCGTGGACATGCAGGTTGCGCCCGGTGAAGTGGTGGGGCTGATCGGGCCTTCCGGTTCCGGCAAGAGCACCCTGCTCAAGTGTCTGGGTGCCGTGATCGATCCGACCGCCGGCCGCATGACGCTGGGCGATGAAGTGACCTACGACGAGGGCTGGAAAGTGCGAGACCTGCGCGCCTTGCGGCGCGACAGGATCGGCTTCGTCTTTCAGGCACCGTATCTGATTCCGTTTCTCGACGTGACCGACAACGTGGCGCTTCTGCCGATGCTCGCCGGCGTCGACAACGCGAAGTCGCGCGCGAGGGCGCTGGAATTGCTCACCGCGCTCGACGTGCAGCATCGCGCGCATGCCATGCCATCGCAACTGTCGGGCGGCGAGCAGCAGCGCGTGGCCATTGCCCGCGGTCTGGTGAATCGACCGCCGGTGATACTCGCCGATGAACCGACGGCACCGCTGGATTCGGCGCGCGCGATGACCGTGATCCGCATCCTCAACGACATGGCACAAAAGTACGAGACCGCCATCATCGTCGTCACGCACGACGAAAAGATCATCCCGACGTTCAAACGCATCTACCACATCCGTGACGGCGTGACCCATGAGGAAGCGGGTCACGGCAGACAACCAGGAGAGCCTCGTGACTGAATCATCTGCCATCAAGAAATGGCTCTATGCGATCGCCTTCGTCGTCATCGCCATCGGCGGAGCCGCCTTCTGGCATCTGCACGGTGATGCATCGCATGCACTCCACGGGGACGCGTCACATGCGCACCATACCGCCCGGCTGACGCTCGACGAGGGCAGAAAGTGGGCCACGGATGAGGCGCTGCGGACCGGTATGCAGAGTATCCGGGACATGACGGCAGCTGCAGCCGCGGCCGCGCACGGCGGCGTCGATGCCGCACAGGCCGCGCAGCTGGGCGCCGGGGTGGAAGGGCGGGTCAATGACCTGATAGCCCACTGCAGGCTTGCGCCCGGAGCGGACGCCGTGCTGCATGTGCTGATCGGGGATCTGCTCCGCGGTGCGTCATTGATGAAGACCGAAGCAGGCGCCACCGAAGGGCTCGCTGTGATGCTGAATGCTCTCGATCATTACCCGCGCTACTTCGATCATGCCGGCTGGGTGCCGGTCGGGGCGGAGCGATGAAGATGCCGGCATGGAACCGGGTGCGCGCCGGCCTGGTTGTCGTGGCCTGTCCGTGGATAGTGGGGTGCGCCGCAGGGCCGGCGTTTCAGCGCCCGGCCGTGCCCACCGTCACGCATTACGCGGCGAAACCCGTCGCCACGGAAACGGCGTCTGCCGCACTGCACCTCGGGGCAGCGCAGCGCGTGATCGAAGGGCTTCCGGTCGACACGCAATGGTGGCGCGCCTTCGGGTCTGCCTCGCTCGACGGGCTGATCGGCGAAGCCATGACGACCAGCCCGACGCTGGCGGCGGTCAGAGCGAATCTGCGGCAGGCGCAGGAGCTTCTCGCGGCACAGACCGGCTCGACTCAGTATCCGCAGATCGATGCAGGGCTGGGCGCACAGCGCCTTCAGTTCAACCCGAGCAGCCAGGGGCTGAGCAGCGACCCAAGGCGATTCAGTCTCTACAACGCCAGCGTGGGCGTGCACTACGAGCTCGATCTGGCCGGCGGCAACCGGCGCGCACTTGAGGCGCAGGAGGCTCGCGCCGAATACCGGCGCTTCGAACTGAGTGCTGCGCGTCTGACCCTGGTCGGCAACATTGCGACTGCCGCGATCACCCGAGCAAGTTTCGCCGCGCAGCTGGACGCAGCGACCGGCGTCATGCGTGCCCAGGATGAACAGGTCAGTCTGGCGCGTGAACGCGTGCGCATCGGGCAAGCCTCGCCCGATGAGGTGTCGAGCCTGAAAGCCCAGGCGGAGCAAACGCGTGCCGGGCTGCCGGCGTTGCGCAAGCAGCTGCTGCAAGCCGAACATCTGCTGGCAGTGCTTGCCGGTCGTGCGCCGGGTGAAGCAGGTATCCCGGCCTTCACGCTGTCGGAATTCACGCTTCCGGCCGAACTGCCGCTGGTCGTGCCCTCCGAACTGGTACGCCAGCGCCCGGATATCCGTGCGGCCGAGGCCCTGCTGAATGCGGCCAACGCAGATTACGGCGTGGCAGTCGCCAGGCTCTATCCGCAGATCGATCTCAGCGCCAGTCTCGGTACCCAGGCGCTGACCACTGCAGGCCTGTTCGGTGGCGGCTCTGCGGTTTGGAGCCTCGTTGCGCAGCTCACGCAGCCGCTTTTCAAGCCAGGCTTGCCCGCCGAAAAGAGGGCGGCTCTGGCGGCTTTCGATGCTGCAGCGGCCAATTACCGGAGTGTCGTGCTGGAGTCATTGCGTGAGGTGGCCGACAGACTGCGCGCCATGGACAGCGATGCTAGGACGCTTGCTGCGCTCGCTGCCGCGGATGCCGCCGCGCAGTCGTCGCTGGCGTCGACCGAGCGGCAGTATGGGCTGGGCGCGGTCAGCTATCTGCAGTTGCTGATCGCGCAGCAACAGGCGCAGCAGATCCGCATCGACGTGGCGGCGGCCCAGGCGCAGCGGCTGCTCGACAGCGTCGCCTTGTACACGGCCATGGGTGGCGGTGCCGGTCAGGCTTCCACTGAAACCGGATCGCCGAGCCTGGCTCGCACAAGGTAAGTGTTGCGGGGGTGGGGCGAGCGATCCGGTGCGTGTCGATCGGTGCAATTCGCGTTGACTTCGAGTGCAGCCGTCAGCTGCTGTGGTCACCACCGGGCACCGATCTTATAGTTCTGAAAACAGTAATTTTCAGAACTTATGGATTTGCGCTCTGGGACGCGTCATGACGCTAAAAAGCCACGGGACCGATATCCTCGCCATCATCCCGAGGCATTCAGATCGACGCGTCGCTTTCCTCCGCCTGTTGCTCGACCGCACCTTTACCTTCGCCGAGGTCCGGCTGCCCGGCCCGCGACGGCACCGACAGATGAAGCGCGGCCTTGGCCAGCAGATTCGCCGACACCGGCGCCGTGATGAACAGGAAAAGCGTGATCAGCAGTTCGTGGATGCCGAAACCACCGGATGCCCAGCTGTAGCCCATGCTCGCCAGCAGCACACCACCGACACCGAGCGTCGTTGCCTTGGTCGGCGCGTGCAGCCGCATGAAAAAATCCCCGAAACGGACCATGCCGGCTGCGCCCACGACGGTGAAGAACGCACCGATCACCAGCAGCAACGAAATCACTGCCTCGACCACGGGATGGATGTTTTCCGTCATTTCCATATTGATCCGCCTTTCTTACTCGATCACGTCGCCGCGCGTCAGGTAGCGCGCCAGCGCCACCGTCGACACGAAACCGAGCATCGCGATGATCAATGCCGCCTCGAACAGCAGCGCCGTCTGCTGACGAATCCCCAGTACGACGACAAGCGCAACGACATTGATATAGAGCGTATCTAGCGCAAGGATGCGATCCGTCACTTCCGGTCCCCGCAGCAGGCGGACTCCGCACAGCAGGATGGACAGCAGGATGGCAGTCGCTGAAATATCGAGCGCGATGGCAATCATTCGAAAATCTCCCTCAACGGCGTCTCGTACCGCGCCTTCATGTCACGGGCGGCGCCGGCCGGATCACTGCAGTCGAGCGCATGCACGAGAATCCGGTGCTGTTTTTCATCCACCAGGCAGGACACGGTACCCGGTGTCATCGTGATGATCGATGCAAACAGCGCGATGCCGGTCGGGTGCGTGATGTCCAGCGGAACCGGTACCCACTCCGGTTGCGGCACGCGGGACGTACTGAGCACGAGTCTTGCGACCACCACGTTCGACACCACGATGTCCCACGTCACGATGAACGTGAGACGCACGATGGTTGCAACCGCGTGCAGCCGCACACTCGAACCGATGAACCCATGCGCCACACGCGGAATGACCAGCCCGAGCACGACGGCGGCCAGCACATTGCCCGGATCGATGGCCTGCTGCAGCAGGAGCCAGCACGCCGCCACCATTGCCGACATCACCGGATGCGCGAACCATCGCTGTGGCCGAACCTGCCCATGCGTCGTCATCACCGCCCTCCTTCGTCCGCGTCAGTCTGTGATTCGGCGTCACCGGCCGGACGCGGAAACACATAGGGCTGCGTTGTGCGCACGCCCACCCCGCCCAGAACTGCTTCCTGATAGGCACGCAAATCGACCAGCTGCGCAGCAGTCGCGTCGGTGTAGCGCTTGAGCGGCGAGGCAAGAACGCTCATCGCAACGCCCGCCGCGAGCAGTGCCACCGTGGCAAGAACCAGACGCGGGCTGGCGCCTGCGCCACCGCTCTCGGCTTTCAGTTCCGGCCGGACGCTCCAGAAAAGCACGCTGCCTGCACGCGCGAGCGCAATCAGCGTGAGGAAACCGACTGCGAGTACGACGGACCAGATCCAGGCCTGGGCGTGATGTCCGCTGGATGCCTGCAGCACCATCAGCTTGCCGATGAAACCGGGCAGCGGCGGCAGACCTGCAGCGGACGCCGCAGCCAGCAGCATCAGCAACCCGAGCAGCGCCGGCTGGGCCACCGGCGCGCCGGGCTCAAGCCGGTCGGCAGCATCGCCGCGCTGAGCCGACACCAGCTCGACCAACAGGAACAACGCAGCGATCACGAGCGTGCTGTGCGCCATGTAGTAAAGCGCGGCTGACCAGGCTGACTGGCTGAACAAGCCGAACGCCGCCAGTATCGTGCCGACCGACGCCACCGTGATGTAGGCGACCATGCGCGGCAGCGTGTGTGCAGCGAGCACACCCAGCACGGCCAGCGTGCTGGTACCGAGTGCAAGCGGCAGCAACCACGGTTCAACCGTCAGTGCCGAAGCCCCGGCGTCCTGTCCGAAGATGACACCGTGCACCCGCACGATGCTGTAGACGCCGACCTTGGTCATCACCGCAAACAGCGCGGCCACCGGCGCACTGGCGGCTGCGTATGTTGCCGGCAGCCACAGGTAGAGCGGCAGCAGGGCAGCCTTCACGCCGAACACCACCAGCAGGATGAGCGCCGCGGCACGCAGCATCACCGCGTCGTCGCCGGTGACCAGCGGCACGCGCTGGGCCAGATCAGCCATGTTCAGCGTCCCGACCGACGCATAGATCAGGGACACGCCGATCAGGAACAACGCCGAGGCCGCCAGATTGATCGCCACATACTGGATGCCGACGCGGAATCGCTCCCTGCCCTGCCCGTGCAGCAACAGCACGTAGGACGCGATGAGCAGGATTTCGAAGAACACGAACAGGTTGAACAGGTCGCCGGTGACGAATGCACCGTTCAGGCCCATGAGCTGGAACTGGAACAGCGCGTGAAAATGCCTGCCGTGACTGTCCCAGCCACCGGTCGCGTAGAACAGCACCGGCAGCGCGACAACCTGAGTCATCACCAGCATCATCGCGGACAGCCGGTCGATCACCAGCACGATGCCGAACGGTGCCGGCCAGTCTCCCACCCGGTAGACACGCAGGGAGCCGGTATCGGCTTCGAAGGCGAGCTTCAGCGCGAACAGCAGCCCCAGTGCGACCGACACCAGTGCGATGCGGCGCAGCCGGGGCAGCGAATCGCGGTCGCCGATCAGCAGCATCAACATCGCCGTGAAGGCGGGCAGCAGTACGGGCAGCACCGCCAGGTGCTGCCGGAAGATCTGCATCATCACGTCCATGAGGCTTGCGTTCATGCACCCGGTTCCCGGCCGTCGACATGATCGGTGCCCGATTCGGCCCTGCTGCGCAGCGCCAGCTCGATCACGAAGCCGGTGGTGGCGAAACCGATCACGATGGCGGTGAGCACCAGCGCCTGCGGCAGCGGATCGGCCTGCACCGGGCCCTGCCCGAGGATGGGCGGCGCGGCACTCCACAGGCGCCCCATGACGAAGATGAACACGTTCACCGCATAGCCCAGCAGCGTGAGACCGAGCACCACCGGAAAGCTGCGCCCGCGCAGCATGAGATAGATGCCGCAGGCGGTCACCCAGCCGATGCCGCTGGCCACCAGGAATTCCATGCTGACGGCAGACAGAAAACTCATGCGTGATGCTCCTTGCTGGCCGAGCCGAGTACCGACAGCGTCAGCATCGTCGCGCCGACCACCGTGATATAGACGCCGAGATCGAAGGCGGCCGCGCTGGCGAGCGGCAGTTCGCCGAGGACGGGCAGCGCGGGGTGGCCGTGCGCACTGGTCAGGAAAGGACGTCCGAAGATGAAGGCGCCGATGCCGGTGAGCCCGGCAATGGACAGGCCGCTGCCGATCCAGCGCGTGAAGCGGCTGCCGGCGGCGCCGCGCAGAAGTGCTTCGGCACGCGCCTGACCGAGCGCCATGTACTGCATGACCAGCGCGACGGCCGTGATCAGGCCGGCGATGAAGCCGCCACCCGGCAGGTTGTGGCCGCGCCAGAAAATGTAGGCGGATACCGCCAGCGCCAGCGGAAGGAGTACGCTCGCCGCGACACGCAGCAACAGCGGCTGTGCCTCGAAAGTCCAGCGGCGACCGTCGGGGTCGAGGTCCGGGCGCCGCGTGCGGAAGCCATCCAGCAGCGCAAGCACGCCGATGCCGGCGATGCCCAGCACGGTGATTTCGCCGAAGGTGTCGTAGCCGCGGAAGTCCACCAGGATCACGTTGACCACATTGGTGCCACCGCCTTCGCTCAGCGACTTGTCGAGGAAGAACCATGAAATCGAATCGAAGTCGCGCGTGAGCATGAGCCAGCTCAGCCCTGCCACCCCCGCCCCGGCCGCCAGCGAAAGCAATGCATCGCGACTGCGGCGCAGTACGCCCGACTCGAAGGGTGTACGTTGCGGCAGCAGCGCCAGACCCATCAGCATGAGCACCGCCGACACAACTTCGACCGACAGTTGCGTCAAGGCCAGGTCGGGGGCCGACAAGGCGACGAAGGTCAGTGCTGTCACGAGCCCGACCACGCCGGTCAGCACCAGCGCCTGAAAACGGTTGTGATGGGTCAGCACGAGAACGGTCGCGGTGATCAGCAGCAGCGCCCACACGGCGATCGCCAGCGGCGACGCCGGCATCAGCGAACGCGTGCCGGCAGAGGGCAGCGCATCGGCCGACCAGAAGGGCGACACCGCCAGCAGCAGTGTGAATGCCACCATCAGCGCGAGCGAGCGCTGCAGCGAGCCGTTTTCAACGCGCGCGGTCAGCCTGCCGGCGAATGCGAACAGACTGTCGATCAGGCAGGTGAAGGCCGCCTTGCCGGAGAAGCTTCCCGGCGTGTAGCGATGCAGCGAGAAACGCTTCTGCAGCGTGAAATACAGAGCGCTACCCGCCACGATCGCGATTGCACTCATCAGCAGCGGCGCATTGAAGCCATGCCAGATTGCAAGGTGATAGTCCGGCGGGGCGGTTCCGAGCAGAGCGCTTGCCGCGGCATGCACCAGCGGTCCGTAGGTCACTGCGGGGAAGACGCCGACCACCACACACAGCACCGCCAGCAGCGCCACCGGCGCGAGCATGCCGAAAGGCGGGTCGTGCGGATGCGCCCCGGGCGGCAGATCCTTCGGCGCGCCATTGAAGAAGGTGTCGTGCACCAGGCGCAGGGAGTAGGCCATCGAACACACGCCGGCGAAGGTTGCGACCACCGGCACGGCGGCGCCCCAGAAAATCGTCGATTCCAGCGCCTCGTGGAAGAACATTTCCTTCGACAGGAAGCCGTTGAAGAGCGGAATGCCGGCCATCGCCGCTGCCGCTGTCATCGCGAAGGTGGCCGTCCAGGGCATCAGCCGGTACAGACCGCCCAGACGCCGCAGGTCGCGCGTGCCGGTCTCGTGGTCGATGATGCCGGCGCTCATGAACAATGCCGCCTTGAAGGTGGCGTGATTCAGGATGTGGAATACTGCGGCCACCGCCGACAGGGGCGAACCGAGTCCGATCAGGAAGGTGATGAAGCCGAGGTGGCTGACCGTCGAGTAGGCCAGCAGGCCCTTGAGATCGTGCTTGAAGATCGCCACCCATGCCGCGAAGGCAACGGTGGCCAGACCGAAACTGGCGACAATGCCTTCGAACAGGTCCGTGCCGCCGAGCGCCGGATAGAGTCGCGCCAGCAAAAATACGCCGGCCTTCACCATGGTGGCGGAGTGCAGATAGGCCGACACCGGCGTCGGCGCAGCCATCGCCTCCGGCAGCCAGAAATGGAAGGGCACCTGCGCGCTCTTGGTGAAGCAGCCGACCAGGATGAGCACCAGCAGCAGAGGGTAAAGCGGATCGGCCTTGATCAGGTCGCCGCGGGTCAGGATTTCGCTCAGCTCATAGGTGCCGGCCACCTGCCCCAGCAGCACGAAACCTGCCAGCATCACCAGTCCGCCGCCACCTGTGATCGCCAGCGCCATGCGTGCGCCCGCCCTCGCCTCTTCCTTGTGACCCCAGTAGCCGACCAGCAGGAAGGACGACACGCTGGTCAGCTCCCAGAAAACGACCAGCAGCATGATGTTGTCCGACATGACCACGCCCAGCATGGCCGCCATGAACAGCATGAGCAGCGTGTAGAACTTGCCGGCCGGGTCGGCGCCGGCGAGATAGAAATGGGCGTACAGCACGATGAGCACGCCGATACCGGTGATCAGCAGCGCGAACAGCAGCGCCAGCCCGTCGAGCCGCCAGCCGATCGACAGCCCGAGCGACGGCACCCAGTCGGTGTGGGCGATCAGCGTCTGGCCGGCCAGCACCTGAGGCGCCAGCGACAGCAGCAGCGCGAGGGCAGCGATCGTCACGCCACCGGCCGCGAGTGCGGTCAGCGTGCGTCGTGCCGGCGCGTTGTCGCGGCCGAGGGCAAAACAGAGAAGGGTGCCTGCCACGAGGGGCAGAAGCACGATCGTTGCAAGTGGATTCATGAATGCGGCCGAAGTCGGTCTGCGTCAGTCGGTCGGAAGGATAACCTCTTTGCACCTGTGTGCCGGACGGGGCAGCGTACCGGCCGGGCCCGGAGCGTCGCGACTTTCGCATTTCTTTCTGACGCGAAGCTGACCCGATGTGCTGCCGCTTGGTTCCGGCAGGCGGGTAACATCCAGCCTTGCGGCCCGCGCATGATGCGTTACATATATATATACGCACGAATGCAGACGGTCATTCCCGACCCACACTTTCTCGCCATGACAGATCCCGCTTCCTCGCCGGCTGCGACGACTGCGCCGGCACTTCCGATCCGCCCGCTCGACGAAATCATCGTGCCGGTGGCGCTGGATGGTCACGACGGCGTGAACCGTGCAGATCGGGCACGTCTCCAGATCGGGGCAACGACCGATGCCGAGGCAATCCGCTGCTTCCTTTCCGAGTACGACCGCTCGCCCGGGACACACCGCATCTATCAGCGCGAGTGCGAACGGCTGCTGCTGTGGTCGCTGATCGAATGCGGCAAGCCGCTGTCCAGCCTGAACCGGCAGGACTTCGAGGGCTATCTGCACTTTCTGGCCGATCCCCAGCCGGCCGCGCTGTGGTGCGGGCCGAAGGTGCCGCGCGTGAAGCCTCAGTGGCGTCCGTTCGTGGGTCCGTTGTCCGACGCGGCGGTGCTGACCGCCATCGCCGCGATCAATTCGCTGATGTCCTATATGGTCGATGCCGGCTATCTCGCGGGCAACCCGCTCGGTCTGATCCGGCAGCGGCGCCGCAAGCTCAGCGTCGAGTTGAGCGGGAGCGGGACCGGACCGGCACACGTGATCGCGCAGACCGAAGAGATGCTGAAGATCGAGCGCTTTCTCGACGGCGAAATGTGGCAGGCCGTGACGCGGGCGATCGAGGCCATGCCGCGGGACAGCGACGTCGCGCTCGATGAATACGAACGCGCCCGCTTCATCGCGGCGCTGCTCTACATGCTGGCGCCGCGCGCCGGCGAGCTGGAATCGCATCGCATGAACAGTTTCCGCGAAGAGCGCGGCCGCTGGTGGTGGCATGTCGTCGGAAAGGGCGGCAAGCAGGCCAGGGTGCCGGTGGCCGACGACATGGTTCATGCGCTGGTGCGCTACCGCAAGCATCTCGGCCTGTCTGCCATGCCCAAACGCACCGACCTCACGCCGTTGCTGGTGTCGCTCAAGGACCGCAGTCCGATCACCGCCCGCCGGCTGAACCAGATACTGAAGAAGATCTTCTGTGCTGCGGCCGAACTGCTGCCGCCCGAGTCGGAGCACAAGCGCGAGAAGCTGCGCGCCGCATCCGCGCACTGGGGTCGGCACACCGGCATCACGGCCAAGCTGGACAGCGGCATGAACGAGCGTTTCGTGCAGAAGGACGCCCGCCACACCGACGCGCGCACCACGCAGCGCTACATCCATGAAGAAGAAGAACGCTGGCATGACGAGGCGCAGAAGCAGCAGCTGCCCTGGGCGCCGGCAGCAGAGCCGGACGCCGGCAAGAATTCCGGTTGATCTGCGGGCTGCAGCGCGGCAGAAATTAATTTTCCTGATGAAGTAAGCATGACCGGCGCTGCCGGGTCTTGTGGCTGGAGAGCGAAATTCGCAGGCAGCAGGCCTCTGCGGATGGTGTTCTCGCTCAGTCCATATCCGGGGCTCATGCCCCTCACTCAGGAGAACGTCCATGTCCAAGATCAATTTCGGTGCTTCCATCGCTGCCGCTGCAGCCGCCTTCGCCCTGTCGGGTGCCGTGTTCGCCGCCGACGCGCCCGCCGGTTCCAAGGGCCTTGCCGTCGGTGCCAGCGACAAGGTGCATTGCTACGGTCTGCACGCCTGCAAGGGCAACAGCGACTGCGCAACCGCAGAGAACAGCTGCAAGGGACAGAACGCCTGCAAGGGCCACGGCTTCAAGGGCGTCGCGGCCAAGGATTGCCTGTCGCAGGGCGGCACCATCGGCGATCTCGTCGCAAAGTAATCGTTTGCAGGCAAAGCACGTCGTTCCGCCTGCCGCAGCCGACACAGCGGCGGGCGGAACGGTCCCCTGCCCTGTCCGAACGGAATTTCCGATGTCTCGACTTACCCGCCCGTCCCCTGGCTTCGGCCTGGGCCTGCGCCCGACGCACTACCACGCCCTGCTCGAGCAGCGCGCGCCGCTGGACTGGCTGGAAATCATTTCCGAAAACTTCATGGTCGACGGCGGCAAGCCGATGGCAATGCTCGACCGCCTGCGCGCCGATTACCCGATGGCCATGCACGGTGTGGCACTGTCGATCGGGTCCGATGAGGCAATCGATCGCGTCTATCTCGCGAAATTGAAGGCGCTGGCCGATCGCGTCGATCCGCTCTGGATATCCGACCACCTGTGCTGGACCGGCTTCAACGGCATGAATTCGCACGATCTTCTCCCCCTGCCGTACACGGACGAAGCGGCACGCCTGCTGGTGCGGAAGATAGGTCAGGTGCAGCATGAACTCGGGCGCCGTCTGGTGCTGGAGAATGTGTCCAGCTATCTGGCCTACGGTGCATCCGAGGCCACGGAGTGGGATTTCATCCGCACGGTGGCCGAAGAGGCCGACTGCCTGCTGCTGCTCGATGTGAACAACGTCTATGTGAGCAGCATCAATCACGGGTTCGATCCCGTGGATTACCTGAAGGCTCTGCCGGCCGGTCGCGTGCAGCAGATCCATCTGGCCGGGCATTCGACGCATGACGATCACCTGATCGACACGCACGATCATCCGGTATGCGAAGAGGTGTGGGCGCTGTACGACATCGCGTGCGGCATGTTCGGTCAGGTCGCCACCATGATCGAGCGCGACGACCGCATACCGGAGCTACCCGAACTGCTGGATGAAATCGACCGTGCACGCGGCATCGCGGCGCGTGCCGACCTCGCCGAAAGGGCCGTGGCATGAGTGCGCTCGGTGTGCTCCAGCAACAGTTCGTCGACTATCTCCACGACCGACCGAGTGCATTCCTGACGACTGTGGCCGACGCCGGCGGTCTGGCCAAGGCCGGACGCGCAGGCATTTATTTCAACGCCTACCGCATCCGTCTGCTCGATACGCTGAAGGACAGTTTCGACAAGACCTGGTCGTGGCTGGGCGACGAACGTTTCGAGTCGGCAGCGCTGCGCTACATCGCGGATCATCCGCCCAGCCGGTTCAGCCTCCGCCCATTCGGTCACGCTTTCGCCGACTGGCTTCAGGCCGCCTGGCCGGACGACCCGGAAGTGGCCGAACTGGCCCGGCTCGACTGGGCAATGCGGCAGGCATTCGACGCTGCAGACGCTGAGCCGCTCACCGGCAATACCCTCGCCGCCTTCACGGACGAGGACTGGGCGCAGGTGGTGTTCCGCCTGCATCCGAGCGCACAGTTGCTGCACATGACGCGCAACACGATGGACATGTGGCATGCGATGGACCGCAGCGAGCCACCGCCCGGGATCAGCGTGCTGGCGGAACCGGGCTGGCTGATCGTCTGGCGCAAGGGCTTCCAGCCCCACTTCCGATCGATCGATCCGCTCGAACGACAGCTGCTCGAATCGATGCGGCAGGGCCTGGCATTTTCAGCGGCGTGCGAACACCTTGCACAACAGGTCCCTGAGCCGCCCGACGTGCAGACGGTGATCGGTCGATGTCTGGCGCAGTGGCTCGACGACGAACTGATCGTTGCCTAGCGTCGAGCTCGGGGCGCCGGCACGCCCTCGATGGCGGACTGCCAGCGTCAGGTCGATGAATCCCCGCTGAATCCCCGCTGAAATTCCGATGCCGCCGGAGCAGCCCGAGCCGGCTGCGAGGCGGCATTCGCCCGGAACACAACAAGGCCGTCGCCATGAAACATCACAGGACCTGACCCTTCGCGTTCGCCATCATGCTTCGCTGGACACACCGGCGTCGTGCGTTGTCGCGCTGCTGATCGGGCCGCCGTTACAGCGGGTCGAGGTGAGCAGCCCTCCCAAGCAGCCGGAAAGCACCTGCAGCGGGAGTTTTTCCCGAGATCGTAACATCGGGAGAATTTCCCTGTTGCAGCCGGGTGCGGATCGGTAGAAGCAGGTGACAGAAACTGCCACAGGTCATGTAGGAACAAGTCCTACAAAACCGATTCATGACTGCCTGCCGCCCTTCGAAACTTCGACTGACGACGCTCGCCCTCGCACTGGCGGGCGCGACTTCGTCCGTCTGGGCACAGGAGACGGAGGTCAAGGAACTGCCGACAGTGCAGATCCGCGCGCCGCGCATCATCACGCCGCTGCCGGGCGTAGTGATCGACGAGCAGCAGACGACGTCGAACGTGCAGAGCATGTCGGGCGACGAGATCCGGCAGTCCGGCAGCGTGTCGCTGACCGACGCGATGAATACCCAGTTCCAGTCGATCAACGTCAATGACTACGCCGGCAATCCTTTTCAGCAAGACCTGAATTTCCGGGGTTTTTCGGCTTCGCCGCTGATCGGCACGCCGCAGGGCCTGTCCGTGTACCTCGACGGAGTGCGCATCAACGAGGCCTTCGGCGACGTCGTCAACTGGGACCTGATTCCGAATATCGCCATCCAGCGCATGGATCTGCTGCCGGGGTCGAATCCGCTGTTCGGTCACAACACGCTGGGCGGTGCGATTTCGGTCAGCACGAAGTCCGGCTTCACCAGTCCGAACGTCGAACTGTCGGCACTGGGCGGCGCATTCGGGCGCCGTCAGTATCAGATTGCGGCGGGCGCCAACCGCGGGCCGCTGGCCGGTTTCTTCGCGCTGAATGCGTTCGATGAAGACGGCTGGCGCACCAATTCGCCGACCAGCGTCCGCCAGTACTTCGGCCGCATCGACCTTCGCGTGGCGGCCAGCGAAGCCACCGTCACCTACCTGAAGGCGCGCAACACGCTGGTCGGAAACGGGCTGATCCCGGACGAACAATGGCGCGAAAGTCCGACTTCGGTCTTCACGTCGCCCGACGAGAACATCAACGATCTCGACCACGTGACCGGACGCATCCGTCTCGACGTCAGCGAATCGTCCAGCATTTCCCTGCAGATCTATCGCCGCAGCCTGCACCAGAACTCGCAGGGCGGCGACGTATGGGACGACTTCGATCAGGGGGCCAGCGCCAATCGTCTCGGCGTCAGCTGCCCCGACGGCTTCGGCTCGCCGAATGGTGCGCTCGACCAGAACTTCGGTGTCACCTACCCGGGTTGTGCCGGTGTTGCGCCGAACGGCCTGTTCAACTTCGGCCGCTCCAAACAGGCATCCGAGGGCGTTGCGCTGCAATGGACGCATCTGACCGAGTCGCATCAGATCGTTCTGGGCAGTACCTTCGACTGGAACGACGTCGATTTCCGGCAGAGCCAGATGCTTGGCTTCATCGATTCGGAACGCAGCGTCTATCTCGACCCTTCGCGCGAAGCCGATCTCGGGCTGCTGCCGCTGAGTCAGGAAATCACGCGCAACAACCTCACGGGGTCCAGCCGCACCGCGGCGTTCTTCTTCAGCGACACCTGGACGGCGGCACCGAACCTGTTCGTCACCTACGGCGCACGCCTCAGCTACTCGCGCGTCAAGAACGAACTGGTGTCCGACAAGCCGATTCCTCTCTATCAGTTCACGTCGAATTTCTTCAATACGCGCGCCGAGGTGTGCGGTTCGCTGTCGTCGGTCAGCACACGCTTCCTGTGTTCGAGCGGCGATTACGGCTACCGGAGCTTCAATCCGTCATTCGGCGTGTCCTGGCTGCCGCAGGAGGATCTGAACGTCTACGGCAACGTCAGCCGCGGCGCGCGGGTGCCTTCGGTGATCGAACTCGGCTGCGCGCGCGACAAGACGCTCGAGGATCCGAACGGACTGAACGACGGCAAGAACCTCGGCTGCACCATCCCGACTGCGCTGACCTCCGACCCTTTCCTGCCGCAGGTGCGCTCGCTGACCACCGAACTCGGTCTGCGCGGCACCTCGTTCGACGGCCGAATGTCGTGGAACGCGACGGCCTACCGCACGGAATTGACCGACGACATCCTGTTCGTGTCGCTCGGCCAGCGGAACCGGGGGGTGTTCGACACCTTCGGCAAGACAGAGCGCGACGGTTTCGAACTGAACCTCAAGGGCAAGTTCGGCCGGCATTCGATACGCGCCGGTTACAGCCGGCTGAATGCCACGTTCGAATCCAGCGCCACGGTGGTCAATACGTCGAACAGTTCATCCGATCGAACGCCCGGCCGCCTCGACGAATTCCAGATCAATCCGGGCGATGTCATTCCCGGGCTGCCGAAGCATTCCTTCCGGCTCGGCTGGAACATGGATGTCACCGACAGCCTCGCATTCGGTTTCTCCATGGTGGCGCAATCCTATGTATTCGCGCGCGGCAACGAAAACAATGAATCGGAAGCCGGCGGTACGGATCTGACCGGCAATGCGCAGATACCCGGTCTGGGAAAACGCTATGTCGGAAAGGGGCGCACCTCCGGATTCGCGGTATTCAATTTCAATGCCTCATACCGCATCGACCGCAATCTTTCGATGTTCGCCAAGGTGGACAACATTTTCGACCGGCGCTATGCCACGGCTGGCGATCTGGCGGTCAATCCATTCACGTCGGGGGCTTTCGGCGCCAGGGATTCCGCCGGCTTCAACTACAACTCGTTCGACTGGACGCATTCGCTGTTCGTGGGGCCCGGTGCGCCCCGCGCGGTCTGGTTCGGCCTGAATTACACATTCGGAACGTGAGGGAAATGATTCCGGAGCCGCACGTCAGACACCGGAAAAACGGTTTCAAGAAGAGACACAGAAGCATCCGGAGAATGTGTCCGCAGGTGGTACGGCGCCCCGCAGCCGTACCTTTCAACTATTGAAGGAGTGTATTCATGAAACTACTGCATATCGCTGCGGCAACCGTGATGGCCGGTACGTCAATCACGGTGGTCGCGGGGGATTTCGTTGAATTGAACCAGGCGTTTCCGCTGCGCCTGACCGGCGCAAACAATCAGATCATCGATCGATATTTCCTGAATGAAACAGGCATGACGATCACTGAATCATTCACTGATCGTGATAACCGGATCATTCCGCTGGTCGCGACAAGCATCACCTACGACGCGGTTTCGACCGTCAGTCCCCGCCCCCTCATCGGCAGCGGAACCCTGACCCTGCTCGATTACCGCCATACGGAAGACGTCGTGCTCTCCGGCCAGGCGATCGGGGACGTCTACGATTTCGTGTTCCGCGATTCGCGCGACAACAAGCTCGTCTTCGGTACGCGCGTGTTGCTCGGCCTGCCCGGACAGCAGCAGAACGCAGAACTGAACAACGTGTTCCGCTACGGCTTCGAAGAGGACGGCACCACCTTCGCCGCCGCAGCGGCCTGGCTCTACATGTCGCCCTACGACCTGCGTCTCTACAGTGCCGCGCGCAGCGACAAGGGGCTGCTGCAGACCGACGTCTTCGATCCGGACGCGGTCAGCTTCCAGTCCGACATCAACCTGTCCGAAGGCAACCCCTACAGCGGTCTGTATCTGCTCAAGACCGACGCCATGTACTACACGATGGCGGACAAGGCGATCGGCTACTTCCAGGCCGGCGAAGAGGATCAGCCGGTGGTGAAGGCATTCACCGGCGGCTTCGTGCCGACGAACATGGCGCCCGTTCCCGAACCCACGACCTACCTGATGTTCCTGGCGGGTCTGGGCATGCTGGGTCTGGTCGCCCGCCGCCGCATCGCCAGCTGATTCCCTGCGTCATTTCGCGTCGTCAATTCAAATTCATTTCGAGGTCATCATGAAAATCAGGACAATCGCCCTTTCGCTGATGCTGGGCTTCGGCGCCCACACGGCTCAAGCCTTCGTTGCACTGCCCGAAAGCGGGGAACTGCGCATCGTCGGCGTCAACAACGCTGCGGCGGATCCCCTGTTTCTGGGTTTCGACTGGATGCCGGCCACCCAGGGCTACACCCGCGCCGCGCGCCGCATCAGTTCGGTGATCTATGACGGCACCGACATCGGCACCTTCTACGACTACGTTTACCGAGGTGCCGACAACACGCTGCTGTTCGCTTCGCGTTTCGAACTCGATATCGGTGAAATCGAGATCGGTGGCGCCGAATACGATGTGGAAATCAACGACATCCTGCGCCGTGGCTACGCCAACTACGATGTGTCGGTCGGCTGGTACGACTCGGGTACAGGCACTGATTTCCGCCTGCAGTCGGTGGCCCACACGTCGAATGGCGTGCGTACCCGCCCGACCAATCCGGTCGATGTGTTCGACGACAACGTGGTCGATTTCCGCACCGACATTTCGGTCGAAGAGGGCAATGCGACCACCGGCTGGTACGTGCTGAAGACCAATGCCATCGAGTTCCGGTACCTGGTCGACGCCGTGACGATCCGTCAGGCACCGAGCATCGACGGCATGTCTCCGCCGCTGCGAGCGGCCACCTTCGAAGGCTTCGCACCGGTCACCGCCGTGCCGGAACCCGAAACTTACGCCATGCTGCTGGCCGGTCTCGGCCTGATCGGCCTCGCCGCACGCCGCGCCAGGAGGTGATCGCACGACGATCTCCGCACACTGGTGGGTAGTGACACGGTGCTTCGCCTTGTCCGGCGAGGCGCCGTTTTTTGCCAGCTTCCGGCAGGCACAGTCGTCTGCAGCAGCAGGCAGAACCGCAATCGCGCTGCTGCCCTGAGCGAAGTCATTTCAGCCACCGCAAAATACCGCACGCGAAGTCGGTGGCAGTCCTCGCGTGGCGTTGCGCCAGGTGGGCGCCCAGCCGGCATGCACGGCTCGCGCATTGCTTCGTGACTGCTCCCCGATCTTCCTGCCCGGCAATGCAGCAGGGCATTCAATCGAGGTCGGTCCGATCTGGACGCAGACGGCCCGGACAAACGGATTGATTCTGAATGGCCGTCATCACCGGGGCGATCTCTCCAGGCGGTTTCATGTCCCCACTCAGAACCATGAATCCGCCCCACGGTACTCTGCTGCCGGAGAGCAGCCGCTCTGCGGTGCGCGCTGTGATGGACCCCGATGGTAAATAGATTGCGCTCCGCATCCGCCTGCTTGAAATGCGTAATTCCTTCAGGCCGTCATGAAACGCTTCAGGCGATAACCAGAGCGCACCACGATAGGCACCGCTACCGCCGTGCCGACCTTTTCTGAACCAAAGCAGGCTGTGCCGGTTGAGCATGCCGATGGCGAAGCGCTTGCGCGTCACGCGCGCGATTTCGGATACCGCCTTGCGCCAGTCGGTGGTGAAACACAGGGCAGCAAACGAAGTCACATAATCGAAACTGTTATCGGCGAATGGCAAGGCAAGCGCATCGCCCTGCACGTAGCTTGAGCGGATATCGCGACTACGAGCGAATGAGAGAAATTCTGAATCGAGATCGAGTCCGGTGACGTGCAGGCCCGGCAGAGCCGCCAGCCGGCGGGTAAACCAACCCGTTCCGCAACCGACATCGAGTAACAAGCCTTGCGCGGGAAATGCCAATTCATCCAATACCAAGCGGTACTCGGTATTGCCGATCCACTTCCCTCGTGGGCTTTCATACCAGGCGTCGTAGTCGGCTGGAGTCAAAGTGAAGTGGCGCCTGTACAAGGTTTCAGAAGGCGATCACTTTGTCGCTGTCGATGACCCATTCAGCCAGTGCTGGCATCGTGGATGTTTCGGCCCCCTCGAAATACGGATGGTTCTTGTAGATGCCGCAGCGCGCCATGCAGGTTCCACAAACTTTGACGGATACACCACGGGCGATCAAAGCCCTGAGCATCCGGGATAGATCCTGATCGTAGCCTTCCGGGGGGCGGCACACATCACGCGCCAGATCCACGGCATCGTTCATCAGGAAAATGCGAACGTCACTTCCTGCATCGAGGAGTTTGTCCGCCAGGCGCAGTCCATTCCAGGTTACGTCGGTGGAGTCGTAGGGTTCACGATTGAAGACGATCAGGATTTTCATCGTGGCTCCGTATGGATATGAATCAACGCCTGGCCAGCAGGCCGAAGTGAAGCGGGCAACAACTTTGCAAATCAACTGATTCAATGGTGTGAAAACCGGCCTCGGCCATCCATTCCCGGCATTGCTCCGGAGTCGGACGGATTTCCAGCGATGGACCGCGTGGTGTGGGTATGTCACTGCGCCAGTGAATCACCGAAAGCACGCCACCATCCTGCAAGGTCCGGTAGGCCTCGCGCAGCAGGGAAACAGGCTGCTCCAGGTGCAGCAGGTTGAAAATCAGCGCGTGCGCCTGCGACCCGGAGTCCACGCCCGTTCCGTGTGCAACGAAATCTCGAACCTCGGCTTGTATGTTCGGGAGATCGAAAGTGACGGCCTTCCGGCGCACACAGGCGACCATTTCCGGTTCGATATCCAGTGCGACGACACGCCCTGCCGTACGTCGGGCAGCGGGCACCGTAAAGGAACCGTATCCGCAGCCGAATTCGATGACATTTCCCGGCACCGCAGTGCCGAGCAACCTGTCGATAGCAGCCTCTGCCTCGAAAAAACTCGTCCAGTAGGCTTCATCGGGCATGCCGCTTTCGCGTCCTTTCATGCTCATGGGTTGCCTTGCTCCACCGGAAGACCTGCCGCCAGCCATTCACTGACGCCATCAAGGATCTTGCGCACTCGATAGCCTTTCTCAGCGAGCAACGCCACGGCCTCGTCAGAGAGCAGGCAGAACGGCCCTCGGCAGTAGGCGACAATCTCGACGTCGGACGGCAATTCAGCAAGGCGCTGCTCAATCTCGGCCACCGGCATCGAGCGGGCAAACGGAAGGTGAGCCGCTTCGTATTCCGCTGGCGGACGCACATCGATGACGAACACCTCACCGCGTCGGGCCTGTTCCAGCAGTCCTTCACGACTGACTGCAGAGAGCGTCGCCGGATCGGCAACCATCTGCCCCAGGGCCATCTTCAGCTCCAGCAGGTGCTCCTCGGCGACCTGGCGCAGACTGACCCACAGACCCGCCACATCACGGCCTGCCAGTTGATAGATGATGTATTTGCCCTCACGACGAAAAGTCACGAGGCGTGCTTCCTTCAATACTTTCAGATGCGCGCTGGTGAGCTTGATGTCTGCCGACAACTCACTCGCGAGCGTTTCAACGGTTTTCTCGCCTTGCGCCAAGAGATCCAGGAGTTCCAGTCGCTTCGGGCTGGAGGCGGCTTTACCGATGCGGGCGACCTGCTCGTACAGGATATCTTTTAGAAATCGCTTATTCATGAAAATATTCTAACGATTATACGAATATAGGGCAACGGAAGGTGAATGAACGTTGAACAGGGGCACATTCGAAAACATGCGTCTAGTGGAATTCTTCCGCGTACTGCTTGACCTGCCTCGCCGTCCGAATTCTGAGGCGCCGCTACGTGATCCCCGATGCACGCAGGCCCGCGACACGAAGGCTTTCGCGGCACTCGGCCACCATGCGTGAAATCAGCACGTCGCAGGTCGGCACGTCACGGATCAGGCCCACCACCTGACCCGCCGTGATGATGCCGCCATCGACGTTCCCCTCCGCCAGCGCCGCGGCGCCGCGCGCACCGCTCACCAGCGGACGGATGTCCTCGAACTGACAGCCGCCCGGCCGATTCTCCGCCGCTGCGACCTCTTCCGATACGGCATTGCGGAACACGCGTGCGGTGTTGTGCAGGCTGCGCAGGATGAGCCGCGTGTCACGCTCGCTGGCATTCACCAGCGCCTGCTTGATGTTGTCGTGGATCGGCGCTTCCTGCGTCGCACAGAAACGTGTCCCCATGTTCACGCCTTCCGCACCCAGCGCCAGCGCGGCAGCCATGCCGCGTCCGTCGCCGATGCCGCCCGATGCAATTACGGGCACGTCGAGTGCCTGCACCGCCAGCGGAATCAGCACCAGCCCCGGCACATCGTCTTCACCCGGGTGACCGGCGCATTCGAAACCGTCGATGCTGATGATGTCGACACCCTTGCGCTGCGCCGACAGGGCATGGCGCACCGCGACGCACTTGTGGATCAGCACCACGCCCCGCGCCTTTGCCTTGACGATGAACGCTTCCGGATTGTTGCCCGCGGTTTCGAGGATGCGGATGCCTGAATCCAGGATGACGTCGAGGTAAGCCTCGTAAGGCGGCGGCTTGATCGCCGGCAGTATCGTCAGATTCACGCCGAACGGTGCATCGGTCATGCCGCGGCAGCGTTCGATCTCCTTCGCCAGCGCCTCGGGTGTGGCCTGCGTGAGCGCCGTCAGCACGCCCAGCCCGCCGGCGTTCGACACCGCCGACGACAGCTCCGCCGTACCGACCCACATCATTCCGCCCTGCACGATGGGGTAGCGGATGCCCAGCATTTCGGTGACGCGTGTCTTCATCGTTTCTGTCCGGTCAGCAGGCGAGATTCAAGATGCAAGATTCAAGCCCAGGAGCACGCAGCCCGGCATCACCGCGCCGACGCCTTGCATCTTGAATCTTGCATCTTGAATCTGCCCTCACATGCCGTTGTAGATCGGTCCTTCGCCGCCCTGCGGCGTCACCCAGTGAATGTTCTGCGTCGGATCCTTGATGTCGCAGGTCTTGCAGTGCACGCAGTTCTGCGCGTTGATCTGCAGTCTCGGCCCCGACACTTCGCGCACGATTTCATAGACGCCCGCCGGGCAGTAGCGCTGTTCGGGCGAGTCGTAGGCCGCGAGATTCACCGTGATCGCAACACCGGCATCCTTCAGCGTCAGATGGCAGGGCTGGTCTTCCTCGTGATTGGTGCTCGAGAGGAATACCGACGACAGACGATCGTAGGTGAGCACACCGTCCGGTTTCGGATAGTCGATGCGCACGCTTGTGGCGGCCGGTTCGAGTGTCGCGTGGTCGGCTTCGTTGCGCAGCGTCCAGGGCACATTGCCCTTGAACAGCAGCTGTTCGGCGCCGAACAGGAAGGCGCCCAGGCGCTGCCCCTTCTTCATGTAGGGCTTGAAATTGCGCGTCCGGTACAGTTCTTCGTGCAGCCAGCTGATGCGGAAGGCAGCCGGATAGGTGTCGAGTGCGTCCTGCGTACGGCCGGCCACGATGGCGTCGACAGCGGCATCTGCGGCAAGCATGCCGCTCTTGATCGCCGCGTGACTGCCCTTGATGCGCGCCGCATTCAGGAAGCCGGCATCGTCGCCGATCAGCGCGCCGCCCGGAAATACCAGCGCCGGCAGACTCTGCAGGCCGCCGGCTGCGATGGCGCGCGCGCCGTAGGCAAGCCGGCGTCCGCCCTCGATGTGGGTGCGGATGACCGGGTGTGTCTTGTAGCGCTGGAACTCCTCGAACGGCGACAGCCACGGGTTGCTGTAATTCAGGCCGACGACGTAGCCGATGGCGACCAGATTGTCTTTCAGGTGGTAGACGAAGCCGCCGCCGTAGGTCGCGTCATCGAGCGGCCAGCCGGCGGTATGCACCACCAGCCCGGGTTGGCTCTGCCCGGCGGGCACCTCCCACAACTCCTTGACGCCCAGCCCGTAGGTCTGCGGATCGACGCCTTCGCGCAGCGCATAGTGCGCCTCGAGCTGCTTGCCGAGGTGCCCGCGGCAGCCTTCGCCGAACAGCGTGTATCGGGCACGCAGCGTCATGCCGGGCTGGTAGGCGCTGCCGGGCGAGCCATCGCGGCCGACACCCATGTCGCCGGTGATGACGCCTGCCACGCGATTGTCGTCGTCGAACAGCACGCTGCTGCCGGCGAAGCCGGCGTAAACCTCGACGCCGAGCGCTTCCGCCTGCTCGCCCAGCCACTTCACCACATGACCGAGACGGACGATGTAGTTGCCTCCATTGCGGAAACTCTCCGGCAGCAACACGTGCGGCACGCTGCGCGCGCCGGTTTCCGACAGGAACAGCACCTTGTCCCGCGTGACCGGCGTGTGCAGCGGTGCGCCGAGGGCTTGCCAGTCGGGCAGCAGCTCGGTCAGGGCACGCGGGTCCATCACCGCGCCGGACAGGATGTGGGCGCCGATTTCCGATGCCTTTTCGATGACGCACACCGAAAGCTCGTGGCCGGCCTCTGCCGCCCTCTGTTTGGCGCGGATGGCCGCCGCCAGTCCGGCAGGACCGGCGCCGACGATCAGCAGGTCGAATTCCATCGACTCACGTTCGACGTCTGACATGGTTGGATTCCGGATTCGGGTGGGAACGGATGCGTTGCTCAGCCTTTGCCGGCGCGCGCGAAGATGCCGGCGACTGCGTCCTGCAGATCGGCCGGCAGCACGACGATCTTGGCGTTCGGCGACTCGCCGAGCCTGTGCAGTGCCGCCACATACTTTTCACCCAGCAGATACATCATCGGCAGTTGCTGGTCGCCGAGCGACGCGGTGACCCTGCGGATCGACTCTGCGCTGGCTTCAGCCAGCGTCACCTGCGCCGCGGCATCGCGCTTGGCGGATTCCAGCCGCGCTTCGGCTTCGAGGATCATCGACTGCTTCTGCCCTTCCGACCGCGTGACCATGGCCTTGCGCTCGCGCTCGGCGCTGGCCTGCTGTTCCATCGCGCGCTGCATCGAATCCGACGGGTTGATGTCCTGTATCTCCACCGACTTCACGGTCAGGCCCCAGTCGATCGCCTCGTCGGCGATGCTTTCGCGCAGCCGCACCTTGATCTTGTCGCGGCTGGACAGCGCCTGATCGAGGTCCATTTCCCCGATGATGGAGCGCAGTGTGGTCATGATCAGGTTGCGGATGGCTTCCGAAAAGTCGGTCACGCCATACACCGCCTTGACCGGATCGGTCACCTTGATGAAGGCGACCGCATTGGTGCGGATCACCGCGTTGTCACGCGTGATCACTTCCTGTTCCTGCACGTCGAGGATGATGTCCTTCGTGATGACCTTGTAGGCCACGTCGTCCAGATAGGGAATGATGATGTTGAGGCCGGGCAGCAGCGTGCCGTTGTACTTGCCCATGCGCTGCACGATCCACTCCTCGCCCTGCGGCACGATGCGCAGACCCTTGGCCAGGGTGATGAAGGCGAATACCAGTATCGCGACTGCAACGACGATTCCCGAAGTCATGCCGAAACTCCCTTGTTGATGCGTCCCACCTTGAGCAGCGTGCCCTCGACCGACAGCACCTTCACGCGCTCGCCCGCCGCCAGTTCCTCATCCGCGATGCAGTCCCACGCATCGCTGCCCAGCACCGGTTTCTGGAAACGCACCCGGCCACGGCCAAAGGGTGCGACATCCTGAACCAGCAGGCCGATCTCGCCGATCGGTTCTCCGCCCGACATGCCGGCATGCGTCTTGTGCTGGTCGGTGCGGAACACCCTGAACCACAGGAATACCAGCGCGCACGACAGCACTGTCCAGAGCGCAAGCAACAGTGTGAGCGACAGGCCGGGCACCGCAGCGACCAGCAGCCCCACCCCCACGGCCGCCACGCCGAACCACACGAGCACCATGCCCGGCACCGCAAGTTCGGCCAGGATCAGCGCCAGTCCGGCGACCAGCCAGTGCCACCATTCGATATCCATTTACTCGGCTACCTTTTCGGGGTTCGTTTCGCTGCGCAGTGTACCGGTTCAGCGTGCGCAGTCGCCCAGTGCCATGAGGTGCGCCACAACGGCCGGGCCGATCGCAGTCAGCCCGTACCCCCCCTCCAGCGTGGACACGATGCGCCCCTGCGCCGAGGCTTCCGCGATGTCGCGCAGTTCATGCGTGAGCCAGCGGTAATCGGCAGCCTCCAGCTGGATGTTGGCCAGCGGATCGCCGCGCAGTGCATCGAAGCCGGCCGACACCACCACCAGCTGCGGCCGGAAGGCGCGCAGGCCGGGCAGTGCCGAGGTACGCCAGTGTCGGCGAAAAGCGTCGCTGCCGTCACCGGCGGCAAGACGCATGGGCAGATAACCTGTGCGTTCCGGAAAATTGCCGATCGGGTAATAGGGATGCTGAAAGCTGTCTGCCATCAGCACGCGCGGCTCGCGCCGGAACATGCTTTCCGTGCCGTTGCCGCGATGCACGTCGAAATCGGCGATGGCCACGCGCTCGAGACCATGCACGGCCAGCGCGTGCGCGATGCCGACCGCTGCATTGCCGTAGATGCAGAAGCCCATGGCGTCGCCGGCGCGCGCGTGGTGACCGGGCGGCCGGGTGGCGCAGAACACGCTGCGCGCACGGCCGCTTATCACCAGATCGACCGCATGCACCATGGCGCCGGCTGCGCGCGATGCCGCGGCAAGCGAGCCGGGCGACATTAGGGTGTCGGCATCGAGCCTGTGCAACCCGGTTTTCGGCGCCACCCGCTCCACCTCATCGAGATAGGCCGGGTGATGCACGCGCTCGAGCTGTTCGCGCGTCGCCAGCGGTGCATCTGTGCGACGCCATGTGCGCATCAGCCCCGACCGTTCGATGTCGGCCAGCACCGCGTCGAGCCGGGCCGGTGCTTCCGGGTGAGTATCGCCCGGCCGATGTTCGCGGCAGTCGGCATGGGTCAGAAGTACGCATGACGAGGACGTGTGCGCGTCGTTCATCGAAGGTATTCCGGGTCGATGGGATCCGCCTGGTTTTCCGACGGTTTTTCGTTCATGTGCGCTTTCTGCATGTTCGGTGAGAAGGGCCGTGCGTGACCGATGATAAATGGCCCGGGCGGCAAACGGCCGACTCGTCCCGATGACCTATGACCGGTGCCGGAGGCATCCGGCATGTTTTCAAGCGCGGCCGGAGCGCCTAGACTTCAATCGTCGCCCTTGGCGGATGCACGGATTTTCCTTCCGTGCCCGCGTTGCGCGACATCGCACGCGGGCATCGGTGCGATCACGTCATCCACGGAGCGATCCATGAAAAGAGTCGCCTTGTGCATCGGCAGTGACGGCCGCCCGTGCATTCACATTGGTCGCGGCAGTTTCGTCATCGCACCCTGCCTCCCATCCGACGCGATGGCAGCGCGTCGCTGAACCTGTTACCGCCATGGCACGCCTATTCATTTCATACCGGCGCAAGGACAGCAGCGGCTACGCGCAGACGCTGCATGAAAACCTGCTGCAGGCCTTCCCCGAGCTGGAAGTGTTCCGCGACCTCGAAAGCATCGCCGCGGGCGAGGACTTCGTCGACGCCATCGAACGCGAGCTCGACCGCTGCAACGTAGTGCTGGTCCTCATCGGCCCGCACTGGCTGGGCATGACCGACGCCCAGGGCGAGCGGCGCATCGACAACCCGCTCGACCATGTACGTGCGGAAATCGCACGCGCGATGAAGCGTCGCGACGTGCGCGTCATCCCGGTGCTGGTCGGCGGCGCGGTGATGCCTGATCCGGAACAGCTGCCCGACGAACTGCAGCCGCTGGGGCGACGCAATGCCCACGAAATGACCGACAAGCGCTGGCAGTACGATTTCGGCGAACTGTGCGGCGTGCTGGAAAAACTGCCCGGCATCCCGCAGCGCGTACATCCGGACCGGGATGCTTCATCGGACAAGGGCGATACCACAGGCGACGATCTGCCGCTTCCCGACAGCCTGAAGAAACCGGTCGGTCGCGTCATAGGCGCCGCGCGCAAGTTCGTGTGGGGCGTCGGCATCCTATTCACCGCGCTGATCCTGATCGGAATCTTCGCTGACGAGGAAGCGACACCGCCGCCGCCGGACGACAACATCGACTTGCCTGGGCCCCCTCCTGCCCCGCCCGCCCCGAGCACGGCATTTTCGCCGGTCGAACCTCAGCCGCAGGCCGCCCCCGCCGAGCGGGACCTGTCGGGCGACTGGACCATGGTCGATGCCCAGGGCGAACGTGTTCCGCTGACACTGAGCCGAAACGGCAACGATGTGTCGCTGCGCAGCCCGCGCATCAACGTCACCAACCATCCCGTGTGGCAGGTGTACAACGCGATGCTGATACAGGCCTATGGCCAGGGCGTGAGCGACGTGCACTTTCAGGGCGAGGGCGAAGTTCGCGACCGTGACGTCGAATTCGCGCTGAATATCTACGCCAACGGCAGCGTGATGATCAACACCGGCAGCCTGAATCTGCGCATCGCGAACAGTCGCACCATGTCGGGCACGCTGCGTTACAGCGACGGGCAGACGACGCAGGTGAACGTCACCCGCCCCTGACGCACGCGCGCCGCTGCAGGCGCGGGAATCGGCACCCGTCGAGCGCGATCACATCTGCGCCGTGCGGCGTCAAAAGAACAACAGGAGGTCAGACAGATGAAAACATCGAAATACGATCACTTCACGATGCGCAGGCGGTCCGGCGAACAACCGGCCGTCGTGACCGGTGCCGAGGTGACGCTGCAACCGATCGCCGTAGTGCGCCCGGGCAGCAGCCGCGCGTCGGGTGCGGCTGAAGCGGTGGCGATACCGAGCGATGCGATCGCCCGCGTCACGCTCGACAACGGCTTCGAGCTGTGGGTGCGTGCCGATGATCTGATGCAGGAAGCCGGTGCCCGCACAACAGCGCGCGACGGTGACGACACAGTCTGGGACATCGGCGATCTGACACCGCAAGGCGCCGGCAGCCGGGGCATAGGCAGCGTGCTCGGGCTGGCCACCAGGGTGGTCGAATTCTTCGGCATCGACATCGAATCACGCGCCCGGGAGTTCGTCGCGCGACGTCTGGGCGCCGCCTTCGAGCGCAAGGTGCTGGGGCGCGATCCGGGGCTGTACCGTTGCCGCATCGACCGTGCTGCACTCGGCGACAAGACCGTGCAGCCGGCCGCATCGGGCAAGCCGCTGCTGCTGTTCATACACGGTACGGCGTCCAGCTTCGACGGCAGCTTCGGCAAGCTGGGCGCGGATGGCAATGCCCGCGGCAGGGACGCCTGCGCGCGCCTGTCGGAGGTCTATCAGGACGCGGTCTATGCCTTCGAGCATCGTTCGCTGACCGAAAGCCCGATCCAGAACGCACTTGCACTGGCTGAGGCGCTGCCGCAGAACGCCGAACTGCATCTGGTCAGCCATTCGCGCGGCGGTCTGGTCGGCGAGTTGCTGTGTCTGGCGCAGCGCGTGCGCGGCAGCGATCCGCTGCGCGCCGACGTACTGGCGCGACTGTTCACCGGCGATGTGGCTCTCGCGCAGCAACTGAACATCGACGCGCTGGACGAGGAAGGCGAACAGCGGCTGAAGGCAGATTACGAAGCCGATCGAACGCGCCTGCTGAAGCTTGCCGATGTGCTGGACAGAAAGCAGTTCCGCATCACCCGTTTCGTGCGTGTCGCCTGCCCTGCTCTCGGCACCACGCTCGCTTCCGGCCGGCTCGACCGCTGGTTTTCGCTGCTGTTCCATGCGGGGCGCGTGGCGGGTCTGGAACACGTGCCGCTGGTGCCCGAGGCACTCGATTTCATCGCTGCCGTGCTGCACGAGCGCACCGATCCGCGCGTGCTGCCCGGTCTCGAATCCATGATGCCGGGTTCTGCCGTGGTGCGGCTGCTCAACCACCCTGAAACCAGAACCGAATCCGACCTGACCGTGATCGCCGGCGACATCGAGCGCGGCGATTCCATCCTGTCCGCGCTCAAGGTGTTCGTGACCGACTGGTTCTACAAGGGGGAACACGATCTGGTGGTCAATACCGGCTCGATGCTCGGCGGCATGAAGCGCCCGGCGCTCGGTGCGCGACAGCGGCTGGACCAGGGTCAGGACGTCGATCATTTCAGTTATTTCAGCAACGCCCGCACCGTGGACTGGCTGCTCCAGGGGCTGACCCGTGCCGACGGCTCCGACGCCGGCTTTCAGCCCATTTCCGCCCGGCCGCCGAAACCACCTGCCTGGCGCGGCGCGATCGCGCGCAGTCGAGCCGGCACACAGGCGAAACCGATGGCGGTCCTGCTGCCGGGCACCATGGGCAGCGCGCTGCGGGCCGGCGGTGATCACGTATGGCTCGACTACGGGACCCTCGCTTTCGGCGGACTGGAAAAGATCGCCATCGACGCCGCGCAGATCGAAGTCGACGGACTGATCGACAGTTTCTACGGACCGCTGCTGGTTCATCTGGCACAGACGCACCGTGTCGATTTCTTCGCCTACGACTGGCGCAAGTCGATCCAGGAAGCAGCCAGCCTGCTGGCCGATCGACTGGAAATGCTGCTGCCCGACCTGCAGGCGCACAAACAGCCGCTGCATCTGGTGGCGCACTCGATGGGTGGTCTGGTGGTGCGGGCGATGATCGCCGACCGTCGCGGCAACGAAGTGTGGCGACGCATCTGCGAGCTGCCGAACAGCCGCCTGCTGATGCTCGGTACGCCCAATCACGGCTCGCACGAGGCGGTGCGCTGGCTCACCGGGCGCAATCCGACGCAGTTCAAGCTGATGCTGCTCGATCTGCTGAACAGTCGCGACGGCATCATCGACATCGTGCGCCGCTACCCCGGTCTGGTTGAGCTGCTGCCCTTCTCGACCGGCGATGCTGCGGCCGTACGCTACGATGACCCGGGTCTGTGGGCAGAACTGCGCGAGGCGCTGGGCGAGCGCTGGCACAGCGCCGACGCAGCCATCCTGCGCGGTGCCCGCCGCACGTGGGACAAGCTGGCCGGCGCCGTCGATGCGCAACGCATGATCTACGTTGCCGGCATGCAGCCCGAAACGGTGTGCGGCCACGTGCTCGCGGACGATGACGGCGCCTTCCGCTTCGGTCGCCGCAAGCTGTTGTTCCCGGTCACACCGGAAGGCGACGGCACGGTCACCTGGGCTTCGGGCACGCTCCCCGGCGTTCCCATGTACTACGCGGAAGACACGGCGCACGACGCGCTGTGCGCGAAGGATTTCGGGCGCCGCACCTTCGCCGGATACACCGAACTGCTGCTCAAGGGCACCACCGCGCGACTGCCTTCGACCTGCCCTGCCACCCGCAGTGCATCGCGCGCACGCGCTTCCGGCGCTGCGCTGTCAGCGTGGAACACGGCTGCGCCGCAATACGACTGCCTGCCGACCGAAGAAGAGATCGGGCGGCTGACCTTCGGGCCCGGCAGCGCCGAACCGCCTGCCGAAGAAGCACAGCCGGGCATCGACATCCAGCTCACGCACGGCGACCTGTCGTACGTGAAGCATCCGCTGCTGGTCGGCCACTATCTGGGCGACAGCATCGTCAGTGCGGAACGCGCGCTTGACCGGCAACTGGCGCGTGCCGGGGCCGATGTCGGGCCGCTGACCCAGCGCATGGACCTCGGCCTCTATCCGGGCGCGACCGGTACCAGTGCCGTGTTCTTCAACGAATCACCGCAGGCGCGGCCGGTCGCTGCGATCATCGTCGGCCTGGGCGAACTGGGCACGCTGTCGCCCGGGTTGCTCGAAGCGACCGTGCGCGATGCGCTGCTCGCTTACTGTTTCGAACTGAGCCAGATGCCCGGGCGCGACAACGTGATCGAGCAGGCGGACCTGCGCTCGATGGGCCTGAGCACCGTGCTGATCGGCAGCGGCGCCGGCGGCATGAACCTGCGCGACTCCATCGAGTCGCTGCTGCGTGCGGTGATTGCCACCAACCAGAGACTGATCGACGCACGCCTCGCCGACCGCGTGTTCATCACCAAGCTGCAGCTGGTCGAGCTGTATCAGGACATCGCGATCAATGCCGCGTCGGCGCTGGACGATGTGCTCGCCTCGGCGCATTTCGGCGTCGATGTGCGCTGGCCGGTGCGCAGCGTGCACGCCGGCGAAGGCGGCCGGAGGCGCGTCAGCTTCGACGGTGACGCCGACTGGTGGCACCGGCTCGAGATCAGCACCGACGACGATGGCTCGCGCCTGCGTTTCGTGTCGTCGACCAACCGTGCGCGGGCCGAAGAGACGATCGCCTTCGGACAACTGTCGCTGGCCGAGCGCTTCATCGAACGCGCCTGCGCGGAACCGGGCCGCAACCGCGACGCGGCGCGCACGCTGTTCGACATGCTGCTGCCGAACCGGCTGAAGGAACTGGCGCCGGAAAACCACAATCTCGTGCTGGTGCTCGATGAAACGTCGGCCGCCTATCCGTGGGAACTGCTCGAGGACCGCTGGTCGGGGGACCCGCTGCCGCCGGCCGCCCGCAGCGGGCTGGTCCGCACGCTCAAGACGCGCGAATTCAGGGCACGTCCGGTGCACGGCACCGAACTGAGCGCGCTGGTGATCGGTCACCCGGATCTCGAAGGCTGGGACGCCTTCATCGATCTGCCGGGTGCGCGCGACGAGGCACTGCGGGTCGAAGCCTGCCTGACCCGGCTCGGCTACCGGACGCAGGCCTGCATCGACGCCCGGCACACGGACATCCTGGAAAGCCTGCACCAGCAGCGCTGGCGCATCCTGCATCTGGCCGGACACGGCGCGCACGACTATCTGGCCGAGGATGAACAGACAATCGAATGCGACGCCTGCGGTCTGCCGCGACCGACCGGACGCAAGGCGATGTCCGGCATGGTGATCGGCAAGGGCGTGCTGCTCACGCCGGGCGACGTCGAACAGATGCGCAGCGTGCCCGAACTGGTGTTCATCAACTGCTGCCACCTCGGCCGCACCCGCTCGCAGCAGAAACAGTCCTTTCCGGCGCTGGCCGCCAACCTCGGCGTGCAGTTCATCCGCATGGGCGTCAAGGCGGTCGTGGCAGCCGGCTGGGCCGTCGACGACGATGCCGCCAAGACCTTCGCATCGGAATTCTACGAGCGCATGCTGGCGGGCGATGCCTTCGGCGACGCCGTTCAGGCTGCACGGCGCGCCTGCGTGCAGCAGCATCCGCAGTCGAACACCTTCGGCGCCTACCAATGCTACGGCGATCCCGGCTTCAGGTTGCTGCGCGCCGAAGCAGACGGAGCGCGATCGCGCAAACGCAGCGTGCGGGCGGTGCACTCGCCGGCTGAACTGGTGTGCGAATTCGAGAACATGCGCGAGGCCCTGCGCATGGAAACGGGTGCCGACCGCGACAGCGCGGCCTGCGCGCTCGCCACCGAATCGAGGATCGACGCACTGCTCGACGGCGCCCCTGACGGTGCCCGCGATGAATGGCTCAAACGCGCCGACGTGCAGTCGGCGCTCGGCTTCCTGTGGGGCGAGACTGGTGACTATGCCCGCGCCATCGAACATCTCGATGCAGCGTTGACCGGTTTCCGGGGTGACTGCCCGGTGAGGGTGATCGAACAGAGCGCCAATTTCCGGGTTCGTCTGGCGGGCCAGCGCTGGTCGAAGGCACTGGCCGAAGGGAGGGCGGACGATGCGCTGGCCGACGCGCTGCGCGACGTCATCGAGCGCGCCATCATGGAACTGGATCTGCTCACCCAGCGCGCAAAGACCCCTGAACGCCTTGCCGTCATGGGCGCATCCTGCAAGCGGCTGGCGCTGGTGAGCGCCGGTGCCGCGCGGCGCGAGGCACTGGTCAACATGGCGCGCTACTACCACGAGGCGCTCGCCCAAAGCGGCGGCGGCGAGGCGTATCACTTCACCAACAGCGCCTTTGCCGACTTGTTCGCAGCCGGCGGAGATGGCAGCTACGAAGCACTATGGCCCGAAGCGATGCTGCGCAGTGAAATCGATCGCATCCGGACAAGCTGCGATGCCGCCTATCGCGAAAACCCCAGCGTTTGGCTCGCCACCGGCGCTGCCGACAGCATGTTGCTGGCGCTGATTGCCGATGCATTGGCGGAACGCTCATCGCCGAGACCATCGCGCAGGGCAGGCAGCGCCGAGCAGGATGCGAACGCCGCGCTCCTGATACAGGCCGAACGGATCGCCGCGATATACCGCAACGCCTTCCAGCGCGGTGCCAGCCCGCGCGAACGGGCGTCGATCCGGGAACATTTCGACTTCGTCATCGCGATGCTCGAGGACATCGCCAACCGCGCAACGACCGAAAAAGCGGGGGGCAGGACGCGCACGAACGCCCGGCAGCGCACTGAACTCCCGGCGCTGATCGGCATCCTGTCCGATATTCGCGACACCTTGAGGGGGGCGCCATGAGCGAAAGGGATCTGAGCACCGTCGCGCTCGCCGCCCTGCATCTGCCCGATTGCGGACCGCGCGACAGGATATCGCCCCACTTCCGGGTATATGAACTCACGCGCTCCGACCTCGCCTCGCGCCAGGGGATCGCCAACGGCTTCCCGTCCGACAGCGAGTTTCGTGCTGCGGTGCATCTGGCGCGTACGGTGCTCGAACCCGTGAGGGAAGCGTTCGGCGCCTTCACGCCCAACAGCGTGTTTCGCGGGCATCCGCTGGAGCGTGCGCTCAAGCGCAAGCCATCGAGCTGGCTCAGCGGCAGCCAGCACGCCCGTGGCGAAGCATGCGACATCGAGATCGTCGGTCTGCCGACGATAGAACTTGCGCGCTGGGTCACCACTCACATTCCGCAGTTCGATCAGGTGATCTGCGAGTGCTACGACGCGGCGCAGGGACCGAACTCGGGCTGGGTCCACGTGTCGATCCGTCCGCCGGGTCAGGCCTCCAACCGCGGCGAAATCCTCAGCTACGTGCGTGACCGCACCACCGGTGCATACCGCTATGTGAAAGGACTGACCAGCGAAGTCTGATGACGGGGAACGACCCGCAGTCGTCCGTTCTTCGATGTCAATTCTCCGATTTCAATGACCGAGCCCGTATCGCACGTCTTCCTGTTCAGCGGTCACATGATGGATCGCCCCGACCGGCCGGAGCCGCGCTTTCCTCCTGCCATGGAAGCTGCAGCCGCGGCAGCCATCGACGCGGCGCTCGCACATCACGGAGCCCGACCCGGTGACCGGGCGCTGAGCCAGGCAGCGGCCGGTGGGGATATCCTGTTCCTCGAAGCCTGCCGGAAGCACGGCCTGCGCTGCGAGGTGCTGCTGCCTTTCGATCGCTACACCTTCCTCGACCGATCGGTGCGCCCTTCGGCGGATGGTGAGCGATGGGTGGAGCGCTTCCACAGGGTGATCGACGGCCCGGACACCACGCTTGAAGAGATGCCCGTCGTGCTCGGACGCACGCCGGTGGGAACCGACCCCTACGAGCGCTGCAATCTGTGGCTGCTCGATCGGGCGATGCCCGGTCCGGACGAGCGCCTGTGCTTCATCTGCCTGTGGAACGGTGATGGCCCGGAAGGTCCGGGCGGTACCGCACACATGGTCACGGTGGTCCGGGAGCGCAACGGTGCGGTCGAGCACATCGACACGCGAAAGCTGAATGTTCCGCAGCGTGACCACCGGTAATGCTGCGAAACAGCCGTACGGGAAGATTTCCCGGGAGGCTTGGCCTTAGCATGCAGTGCCCGGCATGAACGGAATTTCCGCATGAGTCAGCCCGCATGAGTCTGAGAATCAGACTCACCCTCATCATCGCTTCGCTGATGACCCTGCTGGTCGTTGCGGACAGCGCACGCCGTCTGCACGACGCCCATGGTGATGCAGCAGCCGAAATCGAATCCGTTGCACGCCTCGCCCACGCCCTGCTGCCCAGCGCACTGTCACCGCCGCCCGCCCGCATGACGCCGGAAGCGCTGCTGGCGAACATCCAGCTCACGAACGAATTGCGCACCCTGCGTCACCTGACTGTGGAAGTGCGTACCGTCAGCGGCCAACTGGTCCAGAGCTCGCGCAGTACGCCCCCGCAGTCCGCCCCGATCGCGCTTGGCTGGATGGAGGCGCGTCTGCGCAGTCTCGAACCGCTGCGCAAGGACATCACGGTGGGCACGCAGGTGATCGGCTACTACCTGCTGGTGCCGAACGCCGACGACGAGCTGCGGGAAATCTGGGACGACTACGTCAAGCAGACCACCATGGTGGCCGCCATCGGCCTCATTGCCTGCCTGATGGTTTACTGGGCGGTCGGCCGGGCATTGCACCCGCTCGGCAGCGTGATGCGCGCCCTGTCGGCCATCGGCGAAGGACGGCTCGATGCGCGGCTGGACGACGTCGGTCCGGGCGATCTCGCCCCCTTGTCCGAATCTTTCAACAACATGGCTTCCACGCTCGAAGCCGCGGTCAATGAACGGGCCCGACTGCTGCGCAAGCTGATCACGCACGAGGAGGAGATACGCCACTCGCTGGCGCGTGACCTTCACGACGAACTGAGTCCGTATCTGGTCGCCATTCACCCGCACGCGCGTCTGCTCGCCGACGCCTGCGAAGGACGCCCGGAACTGGCCGAACATCGCGAGTCGGCCCGCTGGATGTCGGAACAGGTCGGCCACCTGCTGCGCCTGGTGCGCAACCTGCTCGAACATCTTCGTCCGCCCGACATCGAAGAGCTGGGTCTCGGGCACGCACTGACCGAACTGGGCACGCAGCGCAGCCGGTGCATCGATGCGCCGCAGGTGGTGTTCCACCTGCACGAGGACCTCGGTCGCCTGTCGGCGATGCATGACATCACGCTCTACCGCATCGTGCAGGAGTGCATGACGAATACAGTCAAGCACGCGCGCTGCACACGCATTGACGTACAGCTGGATATCGACGATCAGGCAGGTCGTGTGTCGCTGCGCGTGACCGATGACGGCGAGCCGCACCCGCACACAACGCCCGAAAGCGGGTTCGGGCTGATCGGCATGCGCGAACGCGCACTCGCCCTGGGTGGTGACTGTCAGGCCGGGCCGCGCGCCGAAGGTGGCTGGCAGGTCAATGCATGGCTTCCGCTGAAAACATTCCCACAGGAAAAATCATGAGCACACACCTCCCGATACGCGTACTGCTGGTCGATGATCATGCGGTCGTGCGCGCCGGCTACCGGCGTTTTCTGGAGCACAACCGGGCGATGGAAGTGGTCGGCGAAGCCGGTACGTCGGACGAGGCGTATCAGCTGTTCAGGCTGCTCAAGCCCGATGTCGTGGTGATGGACATTTCATTGCCCGGCGCGAGCGGCATCGAAGCGACACGCCGCATGCTTGCCCTCGACAACCGCGCCCGCGTGCTGATGTTCTCCATGCACGCGCAGCCGGCCTTCGCCCGTCAGGCACTCGAAGCCGGTGCCATCGGCTTCCTGACCAAGGATACGGAGCCCGAGGCCCTGGTGCAGGCGGTGCAGGCGGCGGCGCAGGGGCGGCGCACGCTGAGCCCGCGTGTCGCCGAACAGCTGGCGCTCGACAATGTGATGCCCGACGAGAAAAGGCTGGACGTTCTGACGCCGCGCGAGTTCGAAATCTGCCGACTGCTGCTTGCCGGCATGTCGGTTGACGAGATTGCCGACGCGCTCAAGCTCAGCCCGAAAACCATTTCGAACCGCATGAGCGAAATCCGCCAGAAACTGGATGTACGCAGCGACGTTGAACTGGTGCGGCTCGCCACGGCAGCCGGTCTGGTGCCCTGGGCAGCGCGACCGACGGCGAGTGACGATCACCACCGGTGATCGGCCATTCAAGCGCCCATCAGGCTGACTGGCGCTGGCGCACCTGCTCGAAAAGGCACACGGTCGCCGCCATGGCCACGTTCAGTGATTCCGCAGCCCCCGGCATCGGAATGCGCACGGCGTCGGTCGCCAGGCTGCCGGCAGAAGGCGACAGACCGGCACCTTCATTTCCGAACAGCCATGCAACAGGGCCGCGCAGGTCGAGCGCAAAAAGCGACCGCGTTGCGTCGAGGCGTGTGGCGACGATCTTTCCCGGGTAATCCTGCAGCGAATCGGCAAGATCGCACTGCTCCCGGATGCGCAGCCCGAAGTGGGCGCCCTGCCCCGCGCGCAGCACTTTCGGGCTCCACGCCTGGGCGCAGCCGGGGGTGAGCAGAACGTCCGGTACGCCGGTGGCCCAGGCCGCGCGCAGCAGCGTGCCGAGGTTGCCGCTGTCCTGCACCGCATCGAGCACCAGACAATCGCCGGTGGGCGACGTCATGGGAGTCTCCGGTATGTCGATCACCGCGAGCAGGCCGGTCGGCGTATCGGTCGGGCTCAGCTCGTCGAACAGTGCATCACCGAGGACGATCGCCTCGCCCGGCTGTCGGGCGATCAAACCGGCGATTTCCATCTGATCGACGGCACGTTGTGCGACCAGCGTCAGGCGCGGCAGAAGGCCTGCTTCGAGGCAGCTGCGATAAAGGTGAATGCCGTCGATCAGCGTTGTCTTTTCGTCCCGCCTCGCACGCGACGAAGTTGCAAGCCTTCGCAGCTGCTTGAACTGCGGGTTGTCACGCGACTGGATGTGCTTCATCCGCCAGCCAGCCTGCGACCGATGGTGGCGATCGCGATCGTGATGAACCCGAGTGTGGTGTTGAGGGCCACCAGCTTGCGGATCTGCGCCAGTGCGGCGCTGCCGGCCGGCCAGTCATTCTGGTCGACGGCACGGATCAGACGCCGGTAGGGCGAAAAATACACGTGGGCGAAGACGAGCATCATGACCAGACCCAGCACGAACATCAGATGCCAGTGCACCGGCGCCGCCTTCATGCCGACAGCGAGCATCATGGCCAGACCACTGGCCAGTATGGCCGGGACGGCGCCCCATACCCAGGGGAAGAAACGACCGAACACACCGCGCCAGAGACGCAGGCGTGCAGGCGGTTCGAGCTGGATGGCGGCGACCGGCCGCAGACAGACGTACGCGAAGAACATGCCACCGACCCAGAGAGTGACTGCGGCGAGGTGAAAGAACAGCAGAAGGGTGTACGCATGCATGGCGAAGTTTCCGTTGGAGTCCCTTCGCGACGGATGCTGCGGCGGGACCGGCGGTATCTTACCGCCGGTCCCGCTCCTGGCCGGGGTTCCGGCTCAGCGTCAGGCAGCCGGTGCCGAGTGACGGATCAGGTGATCGAAGGCACTGATTGCCGCCTTCGATCCTTCACCCATGGCAATAATGATCTGCTTGTACGGCACGGTCGTCACGTCGCCTGCCGCGAACACGCCGGGGATCGACGTTTCGCAGCGCGCATCGATTTCGATTTCGCCGTACTTCGACAGACCCAGTGACGACCCCTTCAGCCATTCGGTGTTGGGTACCAGACCTATCTGGATGAACACACCTTCCAGATCGACATGGTTCATTTCGCCGCTGGTGCGATCGACGTAGTTCAGGCCATTCACCTTCCTGCCGTCGCCGACGATGTCCTTTGTCTGCGCATGCGTGATCACGCGGACATTGGGCAGGCTCAGCAGTTTGCGCTGAAGCACGGCATCGGCGCGCAGCTGCCTGTCGAATTCGATCAGCGTCACGTGCCCGACCACACCGGCGAGATCGATTGCGGCTTCGACGCCCGAATTGCCGCCACCGATCACGGCAACGTTCTTGCCCTTGAACAGCGGGCCGTCGCAATGCGGGCAGTAGGCAACGCCGTGATTGCGGTATTCGCGTTCGCCCGGGACGTTGATTTCGCGCCAGCGCGCGCCGGTGGACAGAATGACGGAGCGGCTCTTCAGCGTGGCGCCGCTGGCCAGCGACAGCGTGATCAGGCCGTCCGGCGATTCCGACGCCGGCACCAGTTTTTCCACCCGTTGCAGGTTCATCACGTCGATGTCGTAGGCCTTCACGTGTTCTTCAAGGGCGGCGACCAGCTTCGGGCCTTCGGTTTCCTTCACCGAAATGAAATTCTCGATGCCCAGCGTATCCATCACCTGGCCGCCGAACCGTTCTGCGACGATGCCGGTACGGATGCCCTTGCGCGCTGCATAGATTGCTGCGGCCGCGCCGGCTGGCCCGCCGCCGACGATCAGTACGTCGAACGGTGCCCGTGCCGAAACCTTCTCGGCTTCGCGCGCGGCGACCTTGGTATCGAGTCTGGGCAGGATTTCCTCGATGGTCATGCGTCCCTGACCGAAGTGTTCGCCGTTCAGGAAGATCATCGGAACCGCCATGATCTGGCGCGTTTCGACTTCCTTCTGGAACAGCGCACCGTCGATCGTCACCACGCGGACACGCGGGTTCAGCACTGCCATGAGGTTGAGTGCCTGCACGACATCCGGGCAGTTGTGGCAGGACAGGGACATGAAGACTTCGAAACTGAAGTCATCGTCCAGCGCCTTGACCTGCTCGATTATCTCGGGCTCGACCTTGGGCGGGTGGCCGCCGGCCTGCAGCAGCGCGAGCACAAGCGAGGTGAATTCGTGACCGAGCGGAATGGCCGCGAAACGCAGCCCCATGTCTCCGCCCTTGCGATTGATCGAAAACGAGGGTTTGCGCTCGTCATCATCGCGCCTTTCGATCAGCGTGATGAGATTCGAAAGTTCGGCGATTTCAACCAGCAATGAATGGAGTTCGCGCGAGGAATCGCTGTCGTCCAGCGACGCTACCAGCTCAATCGGGTGGACAAGCTTGGCGAGATAGGCCTGCAACTGGCTCTTGAGGGTGGCATCAAGCATGGTCGGTTCGGCTTTCCTGTTCGAAACGTGCAAATCGGAACGTACAAGTGGAACGTACAAATTGAAACGCCCGGGCCAGGCTGTCGAGCATCCTGGACCCGGGCGTGTACGACGGTGAAGCTGTTAGATCTTGCCGACCAGGTCGAGCGACGGGGTCATCGACTGAGCGCCCGGGGTCCACTTGGCGGGGCAGACTTCGCCCGGATGCGACGTCACGTACTGGGCAGCCTGAACCTTGCGCAGCAGTTCCTTCGCGTCGCGACCGATGCCGAGTTCGACGATTTCAGCCATGCGGATCTTGCCTTCCGGATCGATCACGAACGTGCCGCGCAGTGCCAGACCTGCTTCTTCGATCATCACGTCGAAGTTGCGGGTGATCGCGCCCGTCGGGTCGCCGATCATCGGGTACTTGATCTTGCGGATGGTGTCCGATGCATCGGCCCAGCCCTTGTGCACGAAGTGCGTGTCAGTCGAAATGGCGTAGATTTCGCAGCCGATCTTCTGGAACTCGGCATACGTATCAGCCAGATCGCCCAGTTCGGTCGGACACACGAACGTGAAGTCAGCCGGGTAGAACACGAATGCGGACCACTTTCCCTTCAGGTCGGCTTCGGTGATGTCGACGAACTTGCCGTTGTGGTAGGTCGTTGCCTTGAAGGGTTTGACGGTTGTGCCGATGAGAGACATCAGTATTTCCTTTCTGGATTTGTGGGTGGAGAACGCTGTTCTTCTACTCTGCTCAAGCGAACGAGATTTTAGACTCGTTCTAAAAAAATTTCCACTCAAGCTTGCATCCGTTCAATCAACCATCGGTGGCCTCGATCCCGACAGGTCCGCCGCGGCGCGAAAATGATTTTTCGCAATTGAATTGTACTCAATACATCAAGGTGCCATCCGCGAGGTAACTGTGCATACTCCCCGCTCCGGTTGCGCACGCGGCGTTAGAGCGGTGAGCTTCTGACTGGTTCCAGGAAGTTGGGGGTTGATTGCGGGAGTGCAAGCCCCCGCAAAAAAGGATGTCTATCCGAAGTAGCCGCGATTGCGGTTGATGAAGGCCACCAGAGAAAGCATGACCGGCACTTCGACCAGCACCCCCACAACAGTCGCAAGTGCTGCGCCCGAATTCAGGCCGAACAGCGAGATCGCGACGGCCACCGCGAGCTCGAAAAAATTGGATGTGCCGATGAGGCAGGCCGGTGCTGCGATACCCACCGGCAGCCTCATCCACCGCGCGGCAATGAAACCCAGCGCAAAGATGCCGTACGTCTGCAGCACAAGTGGAATGGCGATCAGTACGATCACGAACGGTTTTGCCATGATCGTTTCTGCCTGGAAACCGAACAGGAGTACCACCGTGGCGAGCAAGCCGACGATGGACCAGGGTTTCAGACGGGTCACCAGACGCGCCAATGCCCCGGGCTCTCGGAGGCATCGTCGTGTCACTGCACCGGCCGACAAGGGAAGCACCACATACAGCACGGTCGACAGGAACAAGGTCTGCCAGGGCACTGCAACGTCCGTGACACCGAGCAGAACCGCCGCGATCGGTGCAAAGGCGAACACCATGACCAGGTCGTTCACCGATACCTGCACCAGCGTGTAGGCCGGATCACCCTTCGTCAGCTGGCTCCATACAAACACCATGGCGGTGCACGGCGCGACGCCGAGCAGGATCATTCCTGCGATGTACTCGCTGGCCGACTGCGGATCAACCCAGGACGCGAATACATGTCGGAAGAACAGCACGCCCAGCGCGGTCATCGTGAAAGGCTTGACCAGCCAGTTGATCACCAGCGTCAGGAACAGGCCCTGCGGACGACGACCGACATCCTTCACCGCCGCGAAGTCGATCTGGATCATCATCGGATAGATCATCACCCAGATCAGTACGGCCACTACCAGATTGACGTGGGCGAATTCAACCGACGCAATGCGCTGAAAACCCGCCGGTGCAACCAGCCCGAGGCCGACGCCGATTGCGATGCACAAGCCGACCCAGACGCTGAGGTAGCGTTCGAACAATCCCATGATGATCCGCTTCAGGTGTCGGCCAGACTGCGCGCCGTCTGTTCGATCTTCAGCGCCTGCAGCCTGTCGGCAGGCAGCACCACGAGTATTTCGATGCGCCGCCGCATGAGCGCCAGCGTGTCCCTGAAGGCGACGAGCTTCGCTGCATCACTGCCAGCCGTGACTGACGGGTCTGCGTAGCCCCAGTGCGCCGTGGCCGGATGACCGGGCCAGACCGGACAGATTTCGTTGGCTGCGCTGTCGCACACGGTAATGATCAGGTCCATCCTGGGCGCACCGGTCGTCGCGAATTCGTCCCACGATTTGCTGCGCACGCCGGTCGTGGCTATGCCCTGCTCGGACAGCACCTGCAGCACGAACGGATTGACCCGTCCGCCCGGCTGGCTGCCGGCCGAAAAGGCACGGAAGCGTCCCTGCCCGAGGTGATTGAGCAGGCATTCGGCCAGCACGCTGCGTGCCGAATTGTGCGTGCACAGAAAGAGTACGTTCAACGGCGCACTCATGTCAGCAGCAGCCGGAACCGGAGCCCTTCACGCCGATGCCGAGCGGCTTGCCGCGTGCGACCGGTGCCCTGGGTGCGCAGCATGCAGAGCCAGCGGTGGCTTCGGCGACAGGAATCCCGGCTTCCTGCGCCGCTTCGTTGAAGACCGGAATATTGCCCAGCGTATGGAAATGTTCCCAGGCGATGCCCTGCGGGTCGGTCACCCAGTGCTTTTCGCTGCGGGCATAGCAGCATGTCGTTTCACCCTCGTCGAGCAAGGCCATGTCCGCCGCTTCGGCACGCGCCTTCATGGCCGCCAGTTCGGCCGGATCGTCGGTCTGGATGCCGAGATGATCGATGCCTGCGTGAGTGCCGCGCGTCGAAATCGCGAAATTCACCGGCGGATCCTGCAGCATCCACTTTGCGTAGTCGGCTTCGCTGCGGGCCGGCTTCGACGAAAAAAGTGCCGTGTAGAAGGCGATGCTTTTCGCCAGATCATCGACATGCAGATGGACATGGAAACGTTTCATGACGGACTCCGTTCAGCAATTGCTGCAATTGATGGTTGTGGTTGCCGGGTCGATGCACGGCGCGCCGCGGCAGCAGTTTTCGGTCAGATAGGCCAGCAGCGCATTCATGTGCGCATAGTCGGCCCGGTAGATCAGGTTGCGGCCGGCCCGCGCCTGCGTCAGCAGGCCCGCCCGGGTCAGTTCCTTCAGATGAAAGGACAGCGTGGTGGCGGCAAGCCCCAGCACGTCGCCGAGGGCACCTGGTGTCATACCCTCCTCGCCGGCAACCACGAGGGCACGGAATATGCGCAGGCGCGCTTCCTGCGCAAGTGCTGCCAATGACTGTACGGCGAGTTGTTCTTCCATGATTCAAATATAGTTGAATTATTTTCTGCGTTCAAGTGCCTGCCTCATTCACGCCGACGCACCTGGCCGTCGCTGCGCTAACCTTGCGATGATGGATCCAATACTTTCTGCCCACCCGACGCTGGTGCGCCCCCGTCTTTACCTTGGCAGCTGCATTGCCGTGGGGCCGGGCAAGATCGATCTGCTGCGGCGGGTCGCCGAAACCCGTTCGATCAGCGCAGCGGCGCGTGCCATGGGCATGACCTACAAGCGTGCGTGGTTGCTCATCGATTCGCTGAATCAGGGCTTCGGCAAACCCGTTGTCGAAGCATCGGCAGGAGGTAAAGGCGGCGGCGGTGCTCACCTGACGCCGCTGGGCGAGGCGCTCGTGGCGCGCTACGCTTCACTCGAAGCGGCTCTGGCCGGCGCCTGCACGCAGGAACTGAGCGATCTGCTGGCCCTGCTGCCGCAACCGGTTGGCGATGTCTGAAGCGGCGTTATATCCTGCGGGTCCGAACGCGATCCTGTCTTCCATGCGCCTGCTGATCCTTTCCCTGCTGTGCCTGCTATCGACGTCCTTCGGCGCACAGGCGGGTGATGTGCCGGTCGTGGCAGCGGCGGCCGATCTCAAATTCGCATTGGCCGAGGTCGCGCAGCGCTTCACCCGGGACACCGGGCGGAAGATCCGGCTGAGTTTCGGATCGTCCGGCAATTTCACGCAGCAGATCGAACAGGGCGCGCCGTTCGAACTGTTTCTTTCCGCCGACGAGCAATTCATCTTCCGGCTGGCCGACAGGAAGCTGACCGTGGATCGCGGCGTGCTTTACGCCACCGGACGGCTGGTGCTGTTTGCGCCCAAAGGCTCGCCGCTTTCCCCCGACAGCGCACTGACCGACCTGAAGGCCGCGCTCGAAGACGGCCGGCTGCGTCGTTTTGCCATCGCCAACCCCGACCATGCACCCTACGGCCGCGCCGCGCGCGCTGTGCTCAGGCATGCCGGTCTCTGGACGGCCATCGAAGCGCGGCTGGTATTCGGCGAGAACGCCGCCCAGGCCATGCAATTCGCGGCGTCCGGGTCGAGCCAGGGCGGTATCGTGCCACTGTCCCTGTCGAAGGCGCCCGAAGTCGCACGTCTCGGCAGCTTTGCGCCCATACCGCCCGAATGGCATGCCGACGAGCCCCTGCGCCAGCGCATGGTGCTGCTGCGCGATGCCGGCGCGACGGCACGTGCATTCCACGGCTATCTGCAGCAGTCTGCCGCACGCGAAATCCTGTCGCGCAACGGCTTCGTGCTGCCGGACGATGGTGCCCGATGATGGACTGGACCGCCATTGCGCTGTCGGCGAAGCTTGCGCTGGTCACGCTGGTCATCCTAATCCCGCTGGCCATCCTTCTCGGGCGCTGGCTGGCCGTCACGCGGGTGAGCGCCAAGCCCTGGATCGAAGGTCTGCTTGCCCTGCCGCTGGTATTGCCGCCCACCGTGGTCGGCTACTACATGCTGCTGGCCATGGGCAACCAGACGGCGCTCGGCCGCCTGGTGGAGTCCCTGATCGGTCATACGCTGGCGTTCAGCTTCGGCGGTCTGGTGGCGGCTTCGGTCGTGGTAAACATTCCGTTCGCCGTGCAGCCGGTTCAGCGCGCGTTCGAGGCGATCGACCCGGAAATCCGCGAAGCGGCGCAGTGTTGCGGGCTGACTTTCAGGCAGGCTATGCAGCGCATCGAACTGCCGCTCGCCTGGCCGGGCATCCTGTCCGCCTGCGTTCTCACGTTTGCGCACACGCTGGGTGAATTCGGCGTGGTACTGATGGTTGGCGGCAATATTCCGGGTGAGACGCAGACCGTCGCCATTTCTATCTATGACCGCTCGCAGGCCTTCGATCACGCCTCGGCCGGCGCGATGGCCGCGCTGCTGCTGCTGGTATCGCTGGTCACCATCGCCATCAGCTACGGACTGGTCGAACGTCTGATGCGCCGCCGGCGAGCGTCATGAATCTCGCGCTCGATCTGCGCCACGGCGGTCCGCCGCTCGACTTCCGGGCTGAACTGCCTGCCGGGCGCATCAGCGCGCTGCTCGGTCCGTCCGGCAGCGGCAAGACATCGATCCTTCGAGCCATTGCGGGTCTGCTGAAACTCGATGCTGCGGACATCCGGCTCGGCGACCGGATCTGGGACGATGCAGATCGGCATGTGCCGACGCGCGATCGATCGATCGGTCTGGTACCGCAACATTACGGACTGTTTCCGCATCTGAGCGTATTGCGCAACGTCGAAACCGCGCTCATTCATCTCCCGTCGGACCAGCGAAGGGAACGTGCAGGGGAATCGATCCGGCAGGCACATGTCGGCGGCCTGGAGTCGCGACATCCGCACGAACTGTCCGGCGGCCAGCGCCAGCGCGTCGCCCTCGCGCGCGCGATCGCGCGGCGGCCTGCGGTGCTGCTGCTGGACGAACCGTTTTCCGCCGTCGACCGCAGCACCCGCAAGCGCCTGTATGTCGAACTGCGGCGCCTGCACGAACAATTGCAGAACACCATCGTTCTGGTCACGCACGATCTCGACGAGGCGGCGCAGCTGGCCAGCCATCTCTACCTGGTGCGCCATGGCAGGCTGCTGCAGTCCGGCCCGACTCCGGACGTGCTGACGCGCCCGTGCTGCGAACAGTCGGCGCGCCTGCTCGACATCCCCAATGTTTTCACCGGCCAGCTGGAAGGACGCAGCGAAGATCACTGGCTGATGCGCTGGGGGCCGCATGTGCTGTGCGTCACCGGGTTACCCGAAGGCCGCACGCCCGGGCCGCTGCGCTGGGCCGTACTGCCGTCGAACGTGCTGCTCGCGCGGCCTGACAAGCCGTGGACCAGTCACCTCGAAAACCCGGTTCCCGCACGCGTATGCGAAGTGATCGAACTCGGCGGCGAGGCGGTGGTGCATGTGGCACCGGAAGGCGTGTCCGGCGCACTGCTGCAGTTGCGTCTGCCGACGCGCGCGGTACGTCGCTACGAGGTCCGACCGGGGCACGCGATCGTCATCTGCCTGCGCAGCGCCGACATCGTGCCGCTGCACGAAGACGACCGGAGTACGATCACACGATGAAGACCGCGCATCGGGACATTCCCGCGTACATCACGCTCGACGGTTCGGAAATCCGCGAACTCATGCATCCATCATGGCACGGCGGGCGCGCGCAAAGTCTCGCCCAGGCCACTGTGCCGCCGGGCGTGAGAACGCTGCTGCACCGTCATGTATGCACCGAAGAGCTGTATCACGTGACGGCAGGGGCGGCAGCATGCACAGCACGCAGTGGTCGGCCTGGGCGTCCGGCTCCGGTACGCGGGCATCGTAACGATCCGGTGCCTTGACGTACTTGATGCCCGTCGTGGTGCATACGGTCACGAGGCCGCTGCCGTCCGACAGGCCGTGCGATGCCGACGCTGCCGCGAACTGGCTGAACAGCAGCAGTGACAAGAGAAAACGCGCGAGCTGCAACGCCGCACCGTGTCGTCCGAAAAGCATGAAAAGCTTCATCGCATGTCACCGAAATCCAGCAGCGACTGCGCCACCGGCGCAAAACTGCGGCGGTGGATGGGCGATGGACCGTGCTCGCGCAAGGCGGCAAGATGTTCCGGCGTCGGATAGCCCTTGTGCCGCGCGATGCCGTACTGCGGGTACTGTACCGCCAGACGCAGCATTTCGTGGTCGCGGTCGGTCTTTGCCAGTATGGATGCAGCGGAAATGGCCTGTTCCAGCGCATCCCCGCCGACGATGGCGCGAGCCGGCATGGCAAGCCCCGTCGGCATCCGGTTGCCGTCGATCAGCACCTCCAGCGGGACCACTCGCAGGCCTTCGATGGCCCTGCGCATCGCCAGCATGCTGGCATGCAGGATGTTGAGCCGATCGATGTCGTCGACGCTCGCGATGCCGATCGCCCACGCAACCGCACGCTCGCGGATCAGGGGGGCCAGCGCCTCGCGCTTCTTTTCCGACAGTTTCTTCGAGTCGTTCAGTCCGGCGATCGGGCGGGCCGGATCGAGGATGACCGCTGCGGCATAGACCGGCCCGCACAGCGGGCCGCGTCCAGCTTCGTCGACACCCGCGATCACGTCGATGCCTGCGGCAGGTAAGGCAGGATTGCGGCCGCCGCCCGAGCTGCCGTGCCCTGACGCAGCGTCAGGTGAATGCGCTCGAATTCGGTGATCTGTGCATCGCGTGCGGCACTGTCGCCCAGCAATGTATCGATCGCGTCGGCCAGCTTTTCCGGGCTCGCATCACCCTGCAGCAGTTCGGGCACCACGAATCGACCGGCCAGGATGTTGGGCAGACTGCCCCACGGCTGATAGGCCATTCTCTTCATGATCTGCCAGGTGAGCGGGTGCATGCGATAGGCCATCACATGCGGCGCGCGGCACAGTGCGGCCTCCAGCGTGGCCGTTCCGCTTGCCACCAGCGCCGCATCGCAGGCCATCAGCGCATCGCGCGCATGACCAAACAGTATCGAGATCGGCAGATCGGTCGCCTTGTTCTCCCACAGGGCATGCTCGAACAACGCCCGCGTTTCACGCGTGGTCAGTGGCACCAGGAAGCGAAGTTCGGGATTGCGATCGAGCAGGATGCGCGCCGCATTGATCCACGCGCCCGCGTTGCAGCGCAGTTCCGACTGCCGGCTGCCCGGCAGCAGCGCCACGATCTGCGCATCGCGCTGGATGGCCAGACGTTCGCGTGCAGCCATGCGCTGCGGCGCCGGAGAAATTTCGTCGGCAAAGGGATGACCGACGTAACTCACCGGCACACCGGCCTTTTCGTAGAGCGCAGGTTCGAACGGAAACAGGCAGAGCATGCGCGACACACTGCGCGCGATGCCCTTGATGCGCCCACCGCGCCAGGCCCAGATCGACGGACTGACGTAGTGGATTGCCGGGACATCGGCGTTACGCAGTCGGCGCTCGAGCCAGAGATTGAAATCCGGTGCATCGACGCCAATGAAGGCGGCTGGACGACGCGCCAGCAGACGCTGCAGCAGCGCGCTGCGGATGCCCGACAGTTCGCGATAGTGCCGCAGCACCTCGAAATAGCCGCGTACCGAAAGCTTTTCTGCGGGCCACCATGCGTCGAAGCCGGCCGACGCCATGCGCGGACCGCCGATGCCGACGAAATCGATGTCCGGTCTGACGTCGCGCAGTGCCTTGATCAGGTGCGCGGCGAGTTGATCACCCGATGCCTCGCCTGCAACCATGGCCACCGTGATGCGGGCAGACATTACCGGATGATGCCGCGCCCGCCCGCAGCGAGAAAATCTGACAGCAGTGACACTTCGGCCGTCGTTCCGGCGGCTTCGGCGATAGCCGCCTTGGCATCTTCGAGGCTGAGTCCTTCGCGGTAGAGCGTCTTGTAGGCGCGCTTGATCGCAGCGATCGCCTCTGCACTGTAGCCGCGGCGACGCAGACCTTCGCTGTTGATGCCGTGCGGCGCTGCGGGAACGCCATTGGCGAGCACGAAGGGCGGCACATCCTGCAGCACGCTTGAATGAACGCCGCAGAAACTGTGCGCACCGACTCGCACGAACTGGTGAACACCGGTGAAGCCGCCGAGAATGGCCCAGTCACCGACATGCACATGGCCGGCAAGCGCGGTGTTGTTCGCCATGATGGTATGGCTGCCGACCCGGCAGTCGTGCGCGACATGGACGTAGGCCATGATCCAGTTGTCGTTGCCGACGCGCGTCACGCCCGTGTCCTGCGCGGTACCGCAGTTCATCGTGACGTACTCGCGCAAGGTATTTCGATCGCCGATTTCGAGCAATGTCGGCTCGCCGGCGTATTTCTTGTCCTGCGGTGTGCCGCCGATCGAACAGAACGGATGAATCTCGTTGTCACGCCCGATGCGCGTATGACCGGCGATCACCACGTGTGGGTGGACGCGCGTGCCCTCGCCGATCTCCACATTGGCACCGACCACGCTGTAGGCGCCGATCTCGACACCCTCCGCCAGACGCGCTGCCGGATCGACGATCGCAGTGGGGTGAATGACGGCAGCCATCAGGAGGGGCGAACCGCACACAGCAGTTCGCACTCGGTGACGACGCCTCCGTCCACCTTCGCTCGCGCACTGTACTTCCAGATGCCACGCGAATGACGGATCAGATCCACTTCCAGAATGAGCTGGTCACCCGCCATGACCGGCTTCTTGAAGCGGGTGTTGTCGACGCCGCAGAGGTAATAGACCGAATCAGCGTCGGGCGTCGTCCCCAGCGTTTCGAAGGACAGGATGGCCGCCGCCTGGGCGAGTGCTTCGATGATGAGCACACCCGGCATCACCGGATGGTTGGGGAAGTGTCCCGGAAAGAATGGTTCGTTGATGGTGACGTTCTTCAGCGCGCGGATGTGCTTGCCTGCTTCGACGTCAAGCACGCGGTCGACCAGCAGGAAGGGAAAGCGGTGCGGCAGCGACTTCAGCACCGCGTGAATGTCCATGGATTTCAAGTCAGTCTTCCTTGATGCTTTGCTGAGAGGCCACTAGGCGCTCGAGTGAGCGCAGTCGGTCGGCCATCGAATCGAGTTGCCGGATGCGCGCGAAATTGCGGGACCACTCGCGATGTTCCATCGATGGCAGGGAGCCCGTGTATACGCCTGCTTCGGTGATGGACTTGCTGACGAAGGTCACAGCGGACACGATCACATCGTCGGCAATTTCGCTGTGGCCCATGATGTTCACCGAACCGCCGATCATGCAGCGGCTGCCGATGTGCGTGCTGCCCGCCACGCCGGTGCATGCCGCCATCGCCGTGTGTTCGCCGACGTGTACGTTGTGCGCGATCTGGATGAGATTGTCGAGCTTAACGCCATTGCCGATCACGGTATCGTCGAGCGCTCCCCGGTCTATCGTGGTGTTGGCGCCGACCTCCACGTCATTGCCGATCAGAACACGACCGATCTGGGGAATCTTCACCCAGCTCGCGTCAGCCTCGCGGGCGAAACCGAAGCCGTCGGCACCGATCACCGAACCGGAGTGCAGCACGCAGCGATCACCGACGACACAGCTCGCGTAGAGCGTCACCCGCGCATGCAGCCGCGTGGCCGCACCGATCACGCAATCATCGCCCACGACGGAACCCGCGCCGATCACGGACGCTGCACCTATGCGTACGCGTGCACCGACGACGGCGCCTGCTGCAATGTGGGCGGATGGGTCGATGACTGCGTCTGGGGCAACCATCGCACCAGACTGTATGCCTGGAACGAAGATTGGCTCGGGGTTGAGGAGTTGCGCGACACGCGCAAAGTAGAGCGAAGGATTGCGGACGCGGATGTGAAACCGCACCAGCCCTGTGCCATCGACAGGCGACACGATGACAACCCCCGCAAGACTCTGGTCCAGCGCCTTTCGGTACTTAGGCCCGGACATGAATGCGATGTGCTGCCGGCCCGCTGCTTCGAGCGAAGCAACCTGTTCGATGACGCAATCGGGGTCACCGTGCAGTTCCCCGCCAAGCTGCGCTACGACGTCGCCTAGTCTGGCTGGCATGCGTCTTATTTCGTTGCTGGCGGTTCCGCCAGCGCCTTCAGCACCTTTTCGGTGATGTCGATCCGCTGGCTGCGATACACCACTTCCTGAAAGATGATGTCGTACTTTTCAGCTTCGGCAATCACCTTGATCGCCTTGTTCGCACGATCAAGCACGCCCGCAAGTTCTTCATTGCGGCGCTGGTTCAGATCTTCGCGGTACTCGCGTTCGCGACGCTGCATGTCGCGCGTGAGCTCGCTGAATTCGCGCTCCTTGGTGCGCCGCTCGCTGTCCGACAGCGTCACCGAATTCTTTTCCATGGTCTGCTGCATCGACTGCAGCTGCTTGGCCAGCTTTTCGAGCTCCTGACTGCGCTTCTCGAACTCTTTCTCGAGCTTCTTCTGGGCGCGTACCGCAGGCGCGGCCTCGCGCAGGATGCGCTCGGTATCCACGAAGCCGATCTTGACATCGGTCTCTGCACGCGACGGTATCGCGACGCCCAACATCGCTATGGAAATCAATACGATGGCGGCGAAACGTGAAGACATACGTGACCTGTTCTTTCCGGGTGTTTCGGGGGTCAGAATGTACTGCCCAGCTGGAACTGGAATTTTTGAAGGCGGTCCAGGGGTTCCTTGTTCAGCGGCTGCGCTATGCTGAATTTGAGCGGCCCCATGGGCGAACTCCACGACACCGAAACGCCGGCACTATATCGCAGATCGCCCAGATTGAGCGTGTCTCCGGAGCTCCAGACCTGTCCTGCGTCAATGAATGTACCGAGACGGAGCGTCTTGTCCTGCGTACCGGGCAGCGGGAACAGGACCTCAGCATTGCCGACCAGACGACGATTGCCGCCAATGGTCGTCCGCAGCACGTTACCGTTCGCATCGACGTCGCGCTCACCCAGCGACGATGTCTCGAAACCCCGGACGGAACCGATACCGCCTGCGTAGTAGTTCTTGTAGAACGGCAGCGGCTTGTCGTTGTAACCATCGCCGTAGCCGACTTCACCATTCAGCGCGATCACGAAGTCCCAGAACAGCGGGATGTATTGCTGCTGCTGGTACGACGCCTTGTAGTAACGCAGCGAACCCGGAGGAAGGGATACTTCGACGTTCACGCGCTGCGTGCCACCGGTCGTCGGATAGACGAAGCTGTCCCTGGTGTCACGCGCCCAGCCTATCGTGCCGACGAGGGACGTGTTGCTGTCGCCGAATTCATTCACGAAATCCGTGTAACGGGTCGGACTGTTCGCGAACACGTCGATCGTGGTCTGATCGACTGCAAGACCGAAGTTGATGCGGTCATCCTCCCGAATCGGAAAACCCCAGCGCATGCCCGCGCCGACGGATGACGTGCGGTAGTTGCCGATGCCCAGACGTGACGGGTCAACGTTGCGCAGATAGACGTCGAAACCACGTGAAATGCCGTCTGCCGTGTAATACGGGTCGGTGAAGGACAGCGAATAGGTCTTGTTGATGCTGCCGCTGTTCAGACTGAGCGTCAGGGCCTTGCCGCTGCCGAACAGGTTCTGTTGCGAAATGGAGGTCGACAGGATCAGGTTTTCCGAGCTCGAGAAACCCGCACCGAAGGCAAGGTTGCCGGTCGGTTTTTCCTTCACTGTCAGGTTCACGTCGACCTGATCGGTCGTACCCGGGACAGCTGGTGTCTCCACCGTGACGCCGTCGAAATGCCCCAGCCTGTCCACACGGGCGCGTGAGCGCGTGATCTTTTCGCCGTCGTACCAGGCACCCTCGAACTGCCGGAATTCACGACGCACCACCTCGTCACGCGTCTTGCTGTTTCCCGCCACGTTGATGCGGCGAACGTACACGCGACGACCCGGATCTACGAATACGGTGAACGACACGGAACGCTTTTCCCGATCAGGCTCCGGTACCGCATTCACATTGGAAAAGGCATAACCGTCATTGGCCAGCCGGTCGCTGATGGCCTTGGTCGTTTCGGTCAGTTTCTTGCGCGAGAACTCCTCACCCGGCACGAGCTTCACGAGCTTGCGCAATTCTTCTTCCGGCAGCAGGAGGTCACCCGACAGCTTCACGCCGTCTACGGTGTACTTCTCGCCCTCCGTGATGGAGATCGTGATGTAGATGTCCTGCTTGTCCGGCGTGATCGAAACCTGCGTCGAATCAACGTTGAATTCCAGATATCCCCGGTCGAGATAGTGACTGCGCAGCGTTTCGACGTCGGCGCTGAGCTTCTGACGCGAATACTGGTCATTCTTCGAATACCAGCTCAACCAGTTACGGGTGCTCTGACTCAGCAGCTCCAGCAGATCCTCTTCCGGAAACGCCTTCGCGCCGACGATGTTGATCTGCTTGATCTTGGCGGCGGAGCCTTCATCGATCTGGAAGGTGACCGCGACGCGGTTGCGCTCCAGCGGCGTCGTCGTCGTCTTGACCTCGACCGAATAGAGGCCGCGCGTCAGGTACTGACGCTTCATTTCCTGCTCTGCGCGTTCGAGCACGGCGCGGTCGAGAATGCGCGACTCGGCGAGGCCGAAATCCCGCATCGCCTTCTTGATGGTTTCCTTGTCGAATTCCTTCATGCCCACGAATTCGAGCGAGGCGATGGCCGGTCGTTCTTCGACGACCACGACGAGTACGTCTCCCTCGACCTCGACCCGGACATCCTTGAAGAAACCCGTTGCGAACAGGGCCTTGATCGCTTCGGCTGCCTTGTCTTCGGTAAAGCTCTCGCCCACGCGGACCGGCAGGTAGCTGAACACGGTACCGGCTTCGGTACGCTGGATGCCTTCGACCCGAATGTCCCGAACCACGAAAGGTTCGAACGCGAAGACATGGGCTGACATCAATCCCGCGAACAGGGCGGGAACAAGAAACTTGCGCATTGGGGATTCAGCGGGCAGTCAACCGAAAAGGCGATTGATATCGTTGTAAAAGGCGAATGCCATGAGCATCAGCAGAAAAGCGAGACCGATCTGCTGTCCGATTTCCATGATCCTTTCGGACACCGGACCGCCCCGGATCAATTCGATCGTATAGTACATCAAGTGCCCTCCATCCAGCATCGGTATGGGGAGCAGGTTGAGCACGCAGAGACTGATGCTGATGAGCGCCAGAAACTTGATGTAGTGCGTGAGTCCCATGCTGGCTGACTGACCTGCATAGTCCGCGATGGTGACCGGCCCGCTCAGGTTCTTCCAGGACAGCTCGCCGGTGATCATGCGGCCGAATGCCTTGAGGCTGAACAGGGCCGTATCCCAGGTCTGGGTGACCGCCATGTTGAAGGCCTCGACGACGCCGTGGTCGGCCGTCACGAACATGCGGTCGCGAAGCGCCGGATCCGTCTCCGGCGAAATGCCCAGTCTCCCGAAGCGCTTGCCGTTCTCCTCCACCTCGGTGACCTCGGCCGAAAGGTCCGTCTGCGCGCCGCCGCGGGCAACCTTCAAGGTCACCGTGCGGCCACCCCGCTCGCGCACCAGTCCGACCATCGTTGTCCAGTCGTCGAATGCCTGCCCGTCGATCGACAGGATACGGTCCCCGGGCATCACACCCGCCCGGGCGGCTGCGCCGTCTGCCGTGATTGCCCCCACCACCGGTGGAATGCGAGGGCGGAACTGCTGCAGACCGGCCCGTTCCATCAGCGACGCATCGACTTCGGCACCCAGACCGGACAGATCCACACGCCGGAAGTGCACTTCGTTCGATTCGCTGATCGTTTCCAGCGTGAGCGTGGCGCCCTCGACGGCTGCCTGGGCGACATTCCAGCGCAGATCCTGCGCCGAGATGACTTTCCTGCCATCTATCGAACGCACCAGTTCGCCTTCGGTCACGCCTGCCATTGCTGCCGGTGTGCCCGTTGCGGGCGCAGCAAGAACGGGGCGAAGCTCTTCCGTACCGTGTATGAACAGCCCCCAGTAGAGCAGCACAGCCAGCAGGAAATTCGCGACAGGGCCGGCCGACACGATGGCGAATCTGCGACCGACCGACTGGCGGTTGAAGGCACGATGCAGTTCCGCTGCATCGACCTCACCCTCGCGCTCGTCAAGCATCTTCACGTAGCCGCCCAGCGGAAACAGCGCGAGCACCCACTCGGTCCGGTCGCTTCCGTAACGACGGGTGATCAGGGGACGGCCGAATCCGATCGAGAAGCGCAGCACCTTGACGCCGCACAGGCGGGCGACGCTGTAGTGACCGAGCTCGTGAACCGTGATCAGGATGCCGAGTGCAAGCGCAAAGGCCCCAATGTAGAAAAACGGGTTCAAGCGCCCGCCCTGATCATCTGCCGCGCCGTCGCTCGGGCAGCCGCATCGGCGGCGAACACTTCTTCGAGCGTGCCTGCAGGCAGGTCGGGCAATTCATCAAGCGTTCTGGAGATCACATCCGCTATGGCACGGAAGCCGAGCTTGCGTTCCAGAAAAGCGGCGACGGCGACCTCATTGGCTGCATTGAGCACTGCCGGCGTACCACCACCGGCAGCGAGTGCATCGAAAGCCAGCTTCAGACACGGGAATCGGACGAGATCGGGCCGCTCGAAGACGAGGTTGGCCGATCGGGCAAGGTCCAGCGGACCGACACCCGATTCGATCCGTTCCGGCCAGGCAAGTGCATGCGCGATCGGCGTACGCATGTCCGGGTTGCCCAGTTGGGCGAGCACGGAGCCATCCACATATTCGACCATCGAGTGCACGATGCTCTGCGGATGGATGACCACGTCGATGCGTTCGACCGGCGCATCGAACAGCCAGTGCGCCTCGATCACCTCCAGACCCTTGTTCATCATGGTGGCGGAATCGACCGAAATTTTTCGCCCCATTTCCCAGTTCGGATGGGCGCATGCCTGATCCGGCGTGACGTCGTCGAGCTGCTCGATCGGCGTGCAGCGGAAAGGGCCGCCGGAGGCGGTCAGCAGGATGCGGCGTACACCGGCCCTTCCCTGCACCGGCATGCACTGGAAGACGGCGTTGTGTTCGCTGTCAATCGGCAACAGCGTGGCGCCATGAGAAGCGACCTCGTTCATGAACACGCCGCCGCACATGACCAGACTTTCCTTGTTGGCCAGCAGGATGCGTTTTCCGGTCCGCGCCGCAGCCAGCGTCGGGCGCAGGCCGGCGGCACCGACGATGGCGGCCATCACGGTATCGACTTCGGACAGTGAGGCGATCAGTTCGAGGGCCTCGGCACCGTGCATCACTTCGGTCGGAACACGGCCGGCGAGGCGATCGCGCAGCAGCCCTGCGGCGGCGGCGTCGGCAACGACAGCAATCCGCGGCGCGAAGGCGAGACACTGTTCGGCAAGTCTCTCTATCTGACGATGACCCGACAACGCAACCACCTCGAAGCGGTCAGGATGTCGTGCAACGACATCAAGGGTGCTCACGCCGATCGAGCCCGTTGCGCCGAGGATGGTCAGTCTGCGCATCACACCTGTGCTCCCGGAAGTAGGTTGAGCAACGCAAAACCGATCAGCGGCAGCGTTGCAGTAAGACTGTCGACGCGATCGAGCACGCCACCGTGCCCGGGCAGCAACTGGCTGCTGTCCTTCATGCCGGCCTGACGTTTCATCATGGATTCGAACAGATCGCCGACGATGCTGACCGCTGTCAGAAGCAGCAGGATAACGCCCCAGGCGAAGAATCCCGGGTCGGTAGCGCCTTCGAACAACCAGGGCTTGATTGCCAGACCGTAGCACTGGACCGCCATGACGGCACCGGCAGCGCCTTCCCACGTCTTGCCCGGGCTGATCGACGGCGCAAGCTTGTGTCGTCCGAAGGCCTTGCCGGTGAAGTAGGCTGCTATGTCGGCGATCCAGACGATCGCCATGAGCAGGATGAGCGGCAGCAGTCCCTCGCCACGAAGCTGTATCAGCGCAAGTGCCGGCGGCAGGAGCACGACCAGACCGGTGAGCATGAGCCAGGACTGCGCCGGTCGCCCTCCACGGAACATCCAGAATGGCACCGCGAGCAGCCAGAAGGCGATCGCCAGAGCGTGCAGTGACGACAGGAAGCTGGCGGCGATCGCCGGATTCGTATTCGAAAAGAAGGCGTATTGCGCGCTGGCTGCAACCAGGGCAAAGGTGATCACGCCGGTCGTTCGTGCAGCGGCAGGTCCGAGTCCGCACAGACGGCCCCACTCCCAGCCGGCCAGTCCCAGAACCAGGGCTACCAGCCAGCTCCAGCCTTGAAGGTCCAGTCCGGTCAGCGCAGCGTAGAGACCGGCAAACAGTATGATTGCGGTCAATACCCTCTGTTTAAGCATGCCGCCCGACAACTCCAACGGCCGCTTCCGCTGCAGCAGCCTGCACCTGTTCGCTGGTCCGACCGAAACGCCGCTCGCGTTGCTGGAATGAGGCGATGGCGGTATCAACCGCGTCCTTGTTGAATTCGGGCCAGAGGCTGTCAGTGAAATACAGTTCGGTGTAGGCCAGTTGCCAGAGCAGGAAGTTGCTGATGCGCTGCTCTCCGCCGGTACGGATGAACAGGTCGGGCTCCGGCGCGTAGGCCATTGCCAGGTAAGGTGCGAGTTCCGCTTCCGTGTAATCGCCCTGCCTGTCGGGATGGGCCTTCAGCATGCGATTGACCGCCTGCATGATGTCCCAGCGGCCACCGTAATTCGCCGCGACAGTCAGGTTCAGCCCGGTATTTCCTGCCGTGAGCTGTTCTGCGTTGCGGATGAGCTCGATGAGACCCGGTTCGAAGCGAGAAAGATCGCCGACGATGCGCAACCGGATGGAGTTTTCATGCAGCCTGGCAACTTCCTCTTCCAGCGCGCGCACGAACAACTGCATCAGAAAGCTGACCTCTTCGGGCGGCCGGCGCCAGTTCTCCGAGCTGAACGCAAACAGCGTCAGGTACCCGACCCCCCTTTCCGCGCACCGCGACACGACCGCCCTGACCGCCTCGACGCCCTTGCGGTGACCGGCAACGCGTGGCATGAAGCGACGACGCGCCCAGCGCCCGTTGCCATCCATGATGATTGCGATGTGCTTCGGTACCGGAAGATGGCCGCTTTCCCGCGGCTTGCTCGAACGTGGGGACAAGATGAGAGACCGGCCTCAGACCGCCATCAGGTCTTGTTCTTTTTGCGCGAGCATCTTGTCGACGTCCGAAATGAAGCGATCGGTCAGCTTCTGGACATCATCCTGCGTGCGACGCTCGTCGTCTTCCGAAATCGTTTTCGCCTTGACTGCGTCCTTCAGCAGATTATTGGCATCGCGGCGAAGGTTGCGCACGGCGATGCGGGCGTTTTCCGCCTCGCCACGGACCACCTTGATCAGTTCCTTGCGGCGCTCTTCGGTCAGTGCGGGCATCGGAACGCGCACCATGTCTCCGACCGCGGAGGGGTTCAGGCCGAGATCGGAATCGCGGATGGCCTTCTCTACCACCTGGAGAAGCTTCTTTTCCCACGGCTGGACACCGATCGCGCGCGCGTCGATCAGGGTGACATTGGCGACCTGCGAGAGCGGCACCATGGAGCCGTAGTAATCGACCTGAATGTGATCGAGTATTCCGGTATGCGCACGCCCGGTGCGAACCTTGCCGAAGTCTGCCTTGAGCGACTCCAGCGTCTTCAGCATTTTCTGCTCTGTAGTTTTCTTCAACTCGGGGATCATGACGTCGCCTCTTGTTGGAAGTTGCGGCCGCTCTGCCGCAGCCGATGGAGCAACGCCGCACGCGCGCTGCGCGCACGACTAGATGTGAACCAGCGTACCTTCGTCTTCACCCATCACTACCCGCTTCAACGCACCGGGTTTGAAGATGCTGAAAACCTTGATCGGCAGCTGTTGATCACGGCACAAGGCGAGTGCGGTGGCATCCATCACCCTCAGATCACGGCTGATCGCCTCGTCGAAACTGATGCGATCGTATCGTGTCGCGAGCGGATCCTTCATTGGATCCGCACTGTAGACGCCGTCGACCTTGGTCGCCTTGAGCACTATTTCGGCCTCGATTTCGCGACCGCGGAGCGCCGCTGCGGTATCTGTCGTGAAGAACGGATTGCCCGTGCCGGCGGCGAAAATGACCACTCTGCCCTCTTCGAGGTACCGGATGGCCTTGCCGCGAATGTAGAACTCGACCACCGGCTCGATGCTCAGCGCCGATTGCACACGCGCCGCGACACCTGCCTGACGCATTGCGTCACCGAGCGCCAGCGCGTTCATGACCGTCGCCAGCATGCCCATGTAGTCGGCCGTGGCGCGATCCATGCCTGCCGCGCCGCCCGCCACACCGCGAAAAATGTTGCCACCGCCGATCACCACACCCACTTCCACGCCCAGTGCGCGGATTTCAGCGACTTCCGAAACGATGCGGGCCAGCATGTCGCGGCTGATGCCGTAGTCGTCGTTGCCCATGAGGGCTTCGCCCGACAGTTTGAGGAGGATCCGGCGGTAGGCAACAGTCATGCAGTTTCCTTCAGCGTGAAGCCGCAGCAGCGGCTGCCTGTGCAGCCACCTCAGCGGCGAAATCCATCGTCTTCTTCTCGATGCCCTCGCCCACCAAGTAAAGCGTGAAGCTGGCGATGCGTGCCGATTTTGCCTTGAGCAGCTGTTCGATGGTCTGCTTGCCATCTTCGGCCTTCACGAACACCTGGCCCAGCAGCGTCACTTCCTTCAGGAATTTCTGCACCGAACCTTCGGCGATCTTTTCGATCATGGCGTCGGCCTTGCCTGCTTCGCGTGCCTTTTCGATCGCAACCCTGCGCTCCGCATCGATCAGATCGCTCGAAACGCCCGAGCTGTCCAGTGATTTCGGCTTGGACGCAGCAATGTGCATGGCCAGATCCTTGGCCAGCGTCTCGTCTCCGCCCACGACATCGACGAGCACGCCGATCTTCGAGCCTCCGTGTACATAACTGGCGACCTTGCCTTCGGCCTGGATGCGCACGAAACGGCGGATCGACATGTTCTCGCCGATCTTCCCGACGAGTGCAGCACGCGTCGACTCGACCGTGCCTTCGCCCATCGGCAGGGCCGACAATGCAGCCACATCGGCCGGGTTCTGTTCGGAAACGAGCTTTGCACTGCCATTGACCAGCGCGAGGAACTCGTCGTTCTTGGCGACGAAGTCGGTTTCGCAGTTCACCTCGACCATCGAAGCGACCTTGCCGTCTGCCGAGAGATACAGGCCGACGATGCCTTCCGCGGTCACGCGTGCCGCCGCCTTGCTGGCCTTGTTGCCCAGCTTGACGCGAAGGATCTCCTCAGCCTTTTCGAGGTCGCCACCCGCTTCGGTCAGCGCCTTCTTGCATTCCATCATCGGAGCGTCGGTCTTCTCGCGCAACTCCTTGACCATCCCTGCGGTAATTTCCGCCATGCTGATACCTGCCTTTATCTGCAAATCGTCAAACACCCGATGCCCGGCTCGCGGGCATCGGGTCCGATCAAGCCTGCGGCTCGCCTTCGCTTTCGACTTCGACGAACTCGTCGTCGGACTTGAGCTGAGCAACGAGATCCTGAGCGGCGCTGTTGCGACCTTCCAGAATGGCATCGGCCACGCCGGACGCATACAGGCGAATGGCACGGCTCGAGTCGTCGTTGCCCGGAATGACGTAATCAACACCCAGCGGCGAGTGGTTGGTATCGACCACCGCGATCACCGGAATGCCCAGCTTGTTCGCTTCCGTGATGGCGATCTTGTGGAAGCCGACATCGATGACGAACAGCGCGTCGGGCAGGCCGTTCATGTTCTTGATGCCGCCGATGCTCTTCTGCAGCTTGGTCAGCTCGCGCTGCAGCACAAGCGCTTCCTTCTTCGGCATGCGTTCCATGCTGCCGTCTTCGACCATCTGTTCCAGATCCTTCAGGCGCTTGACCGACAGCTTCAAGGTCTTGAAGTTGGTCAGCATGCCGCCGAGCCAGCGCTCGTCGACATACGGGACACCGGCGCGCTGCGCTTCTTCCGCAACGATGTCGCGAGCCTGGCGCTTGGTACCCACCATCAGGACGGTACCCTTGTTGGAGGACATGCGACGGATGAAGGTCATCGCCTCGGCGTAACGGGCAACCGTCTTTTCGAGATTGATGATGTGGATCTTGTTGCGATGGCCGAAAATGTACGGGGCCATCTTGGGGTTCCAGAAGCGCGTCTGGTGTCCGAAATGGACACCCGCTTCCAGCATTTCACGCATGGATACGGACATTGAAGTCTCCGATCAGGGTTTAACCTCCGCCCGGCCGTGTTCGCGTCCGGCGTTGCCGGCTGCGCACCCTATCGGTCGAGCCGCTGATATTCGAAACAGCGGCACCGGGCGTGTGGATTTGTCTGACGCACCCACTCGGGTGCTGAAATCAAACAGCCTTCTAGTGTATCAGCCGCAATGCGACAAATTCAAGTCAGCGAGCGGTTTGCCGTTTGCCGAGGGCGACCGCTTCGGCTAACCTCTGGCAGTCCTGAACGTATCCGAAGAGCCCCCAATGAGCGTCACCATCAAGACTGCGGAAGAAATCGAAAGCATGCGCGTCGCCTGCAGGCTGGCGTCGGAAGTGCTCGACTTCATCGAGCCGCACGTCCAACCCGGCATCACGACGGAGGAACTGGATCGTCTTTGCCACGAGTACATGGTGAACGAGCAGCACGCAATTCCAGCGCCGCTGAATTACGCGCCACCGGGTTACAGCCCCTATCCGAAGTCGATCTGCTCCTCGGTCAACCACGTGGTGTGTCACGGCGTACCTGCGCCACGCCCACTGAAAAAGGGCGACATCGTCAATCTCGACATCACGGTCATCAAGGACGGCTTCCACGGCGACACCAGCCGGATGTTCCAGGTGGGCGAGGTGAGCAGGCAGGCCAGCCGCCTGTGCGCCATCACTTTCGAATGCCTCTGGCTGGGCATATCGAAAGTACGGCCCGGTGCGCGCCTCGGCGACATCGGGCACATCATCCAGAAGCATGCCGAATCGAGCGGATTTTCCGTGGTACGCGAATTCTGCGGTCACGGCATCGGCCGCAAGTTCCACGAAGATCCGCAGGTGCTTCACTACGGCAAACCGGGCACTGGCCTCGAACTGCAGCCAGGCATGATCTTCACCATCGAACCGATGGTGAATGCCGGCCGCGCCGCAATCTCCGAGCTGGCCGACGGATGGACCATCGTCACGCGGGACCGCAGTTTGTCGGCGCAATGGGAGCACACCGTGCTCGTCACCGCCGACGGGCACGAAGTACTCACCTTGTCTGCCGGTTGCCCGCCTCCGCCGGCACTGATCGGCGACCTCTGCGGAGCGGTCTGATCGGTGATCGAGCCGGCTGGACATGAAGCACTGCGCGCCTTTGCGGCTGCACTGAAGGTCGAACTGGCGGCAGCGCAGAAGACGCAGCGGGATACCTTCGAACGGGACGGCAACAGCATGCGCCTGTTGCGTGCCCGCGCCCGCACGGTCGACAACGCCCTGCGCCGCCTGTGGGCTGCAGCGGCGATGCCGCGCACGGCTGCGCTGGTCGCGGTTGGCGGCTACGGTCGCGGCGAGCTGTACCCGGCATCCGATGTGGACCTGCTCTTCCTCACGTCCCGGCTCGTTTCCCCGGACACCGAAGCGCGGCTGGAACAACTGGTCGGCCTGCTGTGGGACATCGGCCTCGATATCGGCCATAGCGTCCGCTCGGTCGGCCAGTGCGTCGAAGAGGCATCGCGCGATGTCACAGTCGAGACGACCATGCTCGAAGCCCGTCTGGTTGCCGGCTCGCGCAGCCTTTTTCGCGAGCTGACGTCCTCGCTTGAAGATCAGCGCGATCCGCAGGACTTTTTCAAGGCGAAACGACTGGAGCAGGAGGAACGCCATCAGCGCTACCAGGAAACGCCTTACAGCCTCGAGCCCAACTGCAAGGAAAGCCCGGGCGGTCTGCGCGACCTGCAGGTGATCCAGTGGATGGCGCGTGCCAGCAGCCTTGGTTCGACCTGGGCGGAACTGGCCGCGCGCGGCCTGATCACGGCGGCCGAGTCGCGTCAGCTGCATCGCATCGAGCGCTTCATGCGCGACACACGCACACGCCTGCATTACATCGCACGCCGTCGCGAGGACCGACTGATCTTCGATCATCAGGAGGCCCTGGCAGCGGCATTCGGCATGCAGGCCGCACCCGCGCGCCGGGCGTCCGAAGTCTTCATGCAGCGCTATTACCGCAGCGCGAAGATGATCACGCAGCTCAACACCATCCTGCTGCAGAACATTTCGGCCGCCCTGTTTCCGGTCGCCGACGAAGCCGTGCAGCAGATCAACGAAAGCTTCCAGTCGAGCCGCGAGCTGCTCGACGTGGTGTCGGAAGACGTGTTCGAACGCAAGCCGAGCGCCCTGCTCGAATGTTTCACGCTGCTGCAGCGTCACCCCGAACTGAAGGGCATGACGGCGCGAACGCTTCGTGCGCTGTGGCGTGCGCGCCGTCGCATCGACGCCGGATTCCGGCGCGACCCGGTGAACCGGGCACTGTTCCTTTCCCTGTTCCAGCAGACGCGCGGACTGGTGCATGAAATCCGCCGCATGAACCAGTACGGCATCCTCGGCCGTTACCTGCCCGCCTTCGGGCGCATCGTCGGCCAGATGCAGCACGACCTGTTCCATGTCTATACCGTCGACCAGCACATCCTTCAGGTCATGCGCAACGTACGCCGCTTCACCATGGCGGAACATGCCCATGAATACCCGCTGCTGTCGCGACTGATCACCGCCTTCGAACGCCGCTGGCTGCTCTACCTGGCGGCGCTTTTCCACGACATTGCGAAAGGCCGCGGCGGCGACCATTCGCAGCTGGGCATGCACGATGCCCGGCAGTTCTGCCGCCAGCACGGTATTGCGGCAGAAGACAGCGATCTTGTGGTTTTTCTGGTCGAACACCATCTTTCGATGTCGTCGGTCGCGCAGAAGCAGGACCTGTCTGACCCGGAAGTGATCCGCGCCTTTGCAAGACTCGTGGGCAGCGAACGGCGGCTCGATGCGCTCTACATCCTGACGCATGCCGATATCCGGGGCACCAGCCCGAAGGTATGGAACGCATGGCGCGGCAAGTTGCTGGAAGATCTCTATTTCGCCGCCCTGCGCGTGCTGCAGGGCGAGGCGCCACGCGCGTCCGGCAGTCCCGACCGACAGGAAGAAGCGCGCCACCTGCTGCGTTACTTCGGGTTGCGCGAGGGCGTCGAGAACGATTTCTGGGCACGCCTCGACACCGTCTACTTCATGCGCCACGAAGCGGACGAGATCGCGTGGCACACCCGCATGCTGTACTTCCAGGCCGACACCAGCAAACCGGTCGTGAAGGCGCGGCCGAACCAGGTGGGCGACGGCCTGCAGGTCATGGTCTATGCACCCGATCAGCCGGACCTCTTTGTCCGTCTCTGCGGTTTCTTCGGTCGCCTGGGCTACAGCATCGCCGACGCGAAAATTCATACGACGAACGACGGACGCGCGCTGGACAGCTTCATCCTGCTCGACCCGAACCGTCATCTGAACGCGCGCGACATGATCGCGCTGATAGAGACCGGATTGGCGGAGCGTCTGCAGGCCGACACTCCGGCAGAGCCACCGGTCTCCGGACGGCTGTCACGCGAAGTGAGGCATTTCCCGATCACACCGGAAGTGATCATCAAACCCGATGAACGCAAGCAGCACCACATCATGCACGTGACGGCAGCCGACCGGCCGGGTCTGCTGTACTCGGTGGCACGCGTACTTGCAGCGCACCGGATCAATCTGCACACGGCGAAGATCACCACGCTGGGGGAACGTGCGGAAGACGTATTCCTCATCTCCGGCGCCGAGCTGGCCAAAAGCACGAGCCTCATCCGGCTCGAGCAGGAGCTGCTGGATGAACTGGCCATTGCCCGCCCTCCCGAGACGGCGACCAGCAAACCCTGAATTTCATCGGTCATTGCGGCATCGCTGCTGCCGGTCGGCGTGGGTGACCGGACTTGCGCCGCATCGGTCTGCTTGCTCCCGCTGCAGCCGAATCTCTACGGAACAGCATCTTGAATTTTTCGACCTTGCAGCGACAGCGAATGCCGTTCAGAGACCGCAGCCGCCCCGCCTTCGTCGCCATCGCAGCGCTGGTTGCCGGTCTGGGGCTGACTGCCTACATCGCCGGCAACGAAAGCGCGCAGATCATGCAGCGCCAGCGCAGCGAGGTGGCGTCGCAGGCGGGCGTCGTGCGTGCCCGGCTGGAAAGCGAGATCAACAGCGCGGTCTATCTGTCGCTGGGCGTGGTGAGCTACATCGCCGCCAACCCGTCCTTCACGCCGGAACGGTTCGAACGGGTTGCCGAACGAGTCTTTTCCTATGGCCGACATGTACGCAACATCGCCGCCGCACCTGACAACGTCATCCGCTACATCTTTCCGATTGCCGGCAACGATGCCGCACTCGGCATGCGTTATGCGGACTCCCCGGGGCAGCGCGAGGCCGTCGAGCGGATGATGAAAAGCCGGCGTTTCGTGCTGGCCGGGCCACTTGAGCTCATGCAGGGCGGCGTCGGCCTGATCAACCGTTTTCCGATCTTTCTGCCGGCCGCGAACGGACAGCCCGAGCGCTACTGGGGACTTGCATCGATCGTTCTCCGCTTTGATTCGCTGCTTGATGCAGCAGGGCTGCTGTCCGGGAGGGGTGAAATCCGATACGCATTGCGGGGAATGGATGGCCTGGGTGCGAGCGGTGCGGTCATCCACGGTGCGCCCGAAATCTTCGACCGGAATCCATTGCGACTCGATGTGGTGCTGCCCGACGAGGCGCGCTGGCAGCTGGCAGCCGTGCCGGTTGACGGCTGGCGAAACGGCAGCCAGGACCCGCGGATCAAGGCGATCTGGCTGGCCGGTTTCCTGGTTTCGCTGGCGATTTCCGGGCTGCTTTACACAGGGCAGCGGCAGATCCGCAGCATACGGGCACGCGATGCCGATCTGTCGCTTGCTGCCGGCGTCATACAAAGTTCCAACGAGGCGATGATCATTACCGATGTCAATGACCGGATCGTCGCCGTCAACCCTGCATTTTCGATTCTTACCGGCCACAGCCGAGAAGACGTGCAGGGGAGCCCGTCTTCGGCCGTTGTATCCACCCCGTTTCAGCCAGGTGCCCACAAGGCGTTCTTCGATCGCATCGACGCGGAAGGCAGCTGGAAGGGAGAGCTCGATGACCGTCGCAAGGACGGCAGCGTCTACCCGAAGCTCGTCAGCGTATATCCGCTGCGCAATCCGCAGGGGGCCATCGATCATTACGTGCATTCGTTCAGCGACATCAGCGAGCGCAAGACATCGGAGCGGCGGATCCATCACCTGGCTCATCACGACGCTCTGACCGGACTGCCCAACCGCCTGAACCTGCAGACGCGCATGAGTCAGGCCATGACGGACGCGCGCGAGACCGGCACGCTGGTTGCCGTGATGATGATCGACATGGATCATTTCAAGGACATCAACGACACGCTCGGTCACCATGTCGGCGATACGCTGCTCATACAGGTGGCGCACCGCCTGCGGCGCTGCGTGCGCGAAAAGGACACGGTGGCGAGGCTCGGCGGCGACGAGTTCGTCGTTCTCGTTACGGAAGTCGAATCACCCGAAGCTGCGGCCGCAGTGGCGCAGAAGATCGTGACGGCGCTGGCCGAACCCTATCAGGTCGAAGAGTACCGACTGCGTTCGACGCCGAGTGTCGGCATCGGCATGTTTCCCGATGACGGCAGCACCTTCGATACGCTGTTGCGCAATGTCGACACCGCGATGTATCAGGCCAAGGCGTCAGGGCGCAACAATTTCCAGTTCTTCAACGACCGCATGTCGGCCAACGCCAGCGAGCGCCTCGCCCTGCAGGGAAGCCTGCATGAAGCGATCGCGCGGCAGCAGTTCGTCTTGCACTACCAGCCGCAGATCGAAGTGTCGAGCGGACGCCTGATCGGTGTCGAGGCGCTGGTGCGGTGGCAGCACCCGGAACGAGGCATGGTGCCGCCGAACAGCTTCATCGCGATTGCCGAAGAGAGCGACCTCATCATCCAGCTCGGCGAGTGGATACTGCTGGAGGCGTGCCGTCAGCTGAGCGTGTGGCAGGCGGCCGGTCTGAAACTGCGCGTTTCGGTCAACGTGTCGGCTCGACAACTGCGCTCGGGAAACCTGCTTCATCAGGTGGAAAGCGCGCTGTTGCGGCATCACATCCCGTCCGGCGATCTCGAACTCGAAATCACCGAAAGCGTCGCCATGGAAAATCCCGATGCGACGCTGCGCGTGCTCGGCCAGCTGCGCGACCTGGGCGTCGATCTCGCGATCGACGACTTCGGCACCGGCTATTCCTCACTCAGTCACCTCAAGCTGATGCCGGTGCAACGTCTGAAGATCGACCGCTCATTCGTGAAGGACATCGAGAGCGATCCGGATGATGCAGCGATCTGCGCGGCAACCATAAGCCTCGCGCACAACCTGGGTCTGGGCGTCATCGCCGAAGGCGTCGAAACGGAAGCGCAGCTCGCGTTTCTGGGCAACCTCGGGTGCGAATGCGTGCAGGGCTTCCTGTTCAGCAAGCCGCTTCCGGCCGCTGCTCTCGAGGCCTGGGTGTCACAACGCACGGACGCCGCTCAGTCCCTGTCGTCCTGACCGGGGAAAAGCACGTCCGTGTAGCCGAAACGGCGGAAGTCATGGATGCGCATCGGATACAGGATGCCGTCGAGATGATCGCATTCGTGCTGCACGACCCGCGCATGGAAGCCCGATACGCGACGATCGATGGCCACTCCCTGCGGATCGAAGCCGGTGTAGCGCAAGTTGCTGTGCCGCGACACGACACCGCGCAGACCCGGTACCGACAGGCAGCCCTCCCACCCCTCTTCCATCGTGTCGTCCAGCGGCGCAAGCACCGGATTGATCAGCACGGTGAAGGGGACGACCGGTGCGTCCGGATAGCGCTCCGACGGGGAACCGCCGAACACCACCACGCGCAGATCGACACCGATCTGCGGCGCAGCCAGTCCGGCGCCATCCGCGGCACGCATCGTGTCGATCAGATCACCGACCAGCGCATTCAGCTCCGGCGTGTCGAATGGCCCCACCGGTCGGGCGACCAGCAGCAGGCGCGGATCACCCATGCGCAGGATTTCCCGAATCACGGACACTCTCCTTCGATGCACAAGGCTTCCAGCACACGTCGTGCACGCATCATGGCCTCCTGCAGCATGGCCTCGATGGCCGACATCTGTATGCCGTGCAGAGAGTCGCCGCGACCGGCTGCGTGGTTAGCCACCACGTTTATCGCAGCGTATGCGAGCCCCGCCTCGCGCGCGAGCACCGCTTCGGGCATGCCGGTCATGCCCACCACATCCGCCCCGTCGCGCTCCAGCCGGTTGATTTCCGCAGCACTTTCGAGTCGCGGTCCCTGCGTCGCTGCGTAGACCGCACCATTGATCACGGCCTCGCCGGCACGTGCCGCCGCAGAGAGCAGCGAGCTGCGCAACTCGAGGTCATAGGGCTCGGTGAAGTCAACATGTCTGACCTGTCCGTCATGGCCATCGAAGAACGTGCTGTGGCGCCCCCACGTGTAGTCGATGATCTGATCCGGCACCACCAGTGCACCCGGGCCAAGGTCGCCGCGGATGCCGCCGACCGACGCCACCGACACGACGCGCGATGCGCCGGCATCGCGCAGCGCGGCAATGTTGGCGCGATAATTGACGCGATGCGGCGGAATGGTATGACCGTAGCCATGCCGCGCAATGAACACCAGATCGCGTCCGGCCAGCCGACCGAAGGTGAGCGGACCGGACGGTTCTCCGTAAGGGGTGCGTACAACCTCCCGTCGGGTGACGTCGAGATTGGCGAGCTGCGTCAGCCCGCTTCCGCCGATGATGGCCAGCATGTATGCCGAACTCCTGTTTGCAGGGAGTCGAAGTCTAGCAGCCGCCCGATCGCTGAATGCCAGCCTCAGGCAGGTGCACCGGAGCATGTTTCCGGCGTCGCTGCTCCGGGGACGAGGCACAGGTGGCTACCCAGTCCGAACAAAGCCTGTCCGGGAACCGGGTCAGGCAAGGAGGCCCATGCGCCACGGCCGTTCGACTCGCGATGGCCTCACGGGCGCGTCGTGTCGCGTTGTTTCCCGCTGCGCAGGAGGAGAGACTGCCTCCGGTACCGAAGACAGTCCCGGCGGATTGCCTATTTGACGACAGGCAGACTCGTGTGATTGCTGCCCGTGTTCAGACACGGCGGATGGCCGAAGCCCCCATCGCTCTTGCCGGTGCCGGCATCGATGTCGTACACGATGTTGTCCGGACGGGCGGGATCACCCGACACGCCCCCTACACCGGCGAGCTGATCGAGACGAAGCGCGGCCCGCACCCGCCAACCGATGTTGTGGTCAGCACAAGAAGTATCACCGCTGACGCCCACGGCACCCTTGAGCACGTTACCCTTGTACAGCCCCAGACCACCGCCGAATACATTCACTCCGCCGACGCGCCGCCCCACCATCGGATCGTTCATCTGGCCGTAATGCATGGGATTGCCTCGATAGGCGGCCTCCGTGTCAACAGGGTTGCTGTGCTGCAGACCGTACAGGCTGCCGCCCGGCTGCACCGCCGAATAGAGGTTGGCGGTGGACAACGCCAGACCGTTGAGACTGAAGGCGTTCGCCGTATTGGCCTTCTGGGCCGAAATCACTCTGCTGCCCGGCCACTGGGCACCACGGTCACTCCCTGAAAAAGCGACAGCACAGACCACGCCGTCGCGGTCGACGATCGTTGCCCACATGTCGAAATCCAGGCCTTCGGTTTCGTCTGCGACCGCCTGCAGCAACGCTCCCTTCAATTGGGCGTAGACAGAGCCGCGGGCAGGATGAAGCCCGAGTTCCATCGCCGAACATCCGGCATAGGCTCCTGCAGGTACAGCCAGAATGGCTCCGAACGCCGCAATTGCACTGACTCTTTTAATCATCATCAGACTCTCCCGAGGTTTTTTTGAGGTTTCACCGGTGTGCGCTGCAACATGCACCGCGGCAGACACGCGTTGCATCGTTGCCGGGCAGCCGGGCTCCTGTCGCGCGATCGGAGCCCGCCGAAAACAGCAGCAAAAACCATTCCGTCCGACGCTCCGCGAGTGATTTTGGGGCACGACGTATTTTCAGGTTCGCTACATGTAAAAAAATATCGACACTTTCCGCGACCTGAATCGCAGACCTCAACCGGGCTACATCAGTAAAAAAACGACGGGCCCTGTAAAAGAAACTTTCCGCATGCTAAGCTTGCGTGTTTTTCTTATTGCGCTGCACCATTAAAATGTCACGTTCCATACGCAACATCGCCATCATCGCGCACGTCGATCATGGCAAGACAACGCTGGTCGACCAGCTGCTTCGCCAGTCAGGCACCTTCGCATCGCACCAGCAGGTGTCGGAACGCGTGATGGACTCCAATGATCTCGAAAAGGAACGTGGCATCACGATCCTGTCGAAGAACTGCGCGATCGATTTCGAAGGTACCCACATCAACATCGTCGACACCCCGGGCCACGCCGACTTCGGCGGCGAGGTCGAGCGCGTGCTGTCGATGGTCGATGGTGTGCTGCTGCTGGTGGATGCGGTCGAAGGCCCTATGCCGCAGACCCGCTTCGTCACGCGCAAGGCGCTGGCGCTGGGTCTGAAGCCCATCGTCGTGGTCAACAAGATCGACCGTCCGGGTGCGCGCCCGGACTGGGTGATCAATCACACCTTCGACCTGTTCGACAAGCTCGGTGCCACCGAGGAACAGCTCGACTTTCCGGTCGTGTTCGCCTCGGCGCTGAACGGCTTCGCCATGCTCGATTCCAGCCAGCCGGGCACCAACATGCGTCCGCTGTTCCAGGCCATCCTGGACAACGTGCCGCAGCCGGAAGTCAATGAAGACGGCCCGCTGCAGCTGCAGGTCTGTTCGCTCGATTACTCCACCTACATCGGCCAGCTCGGCATCGGCCGCATCACGCGCGGCCGCATCAAGCCGAATCAGGAAGTGGCCGTGTATTACGGCGACGAACTGCGCGGCAAGGCCAAGGTCGGCCAAGTGCTGACCTTCAAGGGACTCGAGCGCACGCAGGCCGAATCGGCCAGCGCCGGTGACATCGTGCTGGTATCGGGCATCGATCAGGTGAATATCGGCGTCACGATCTGCGATCCGGATTCTCCGGCACCGATGAAGCCGATTGCGGTCGACGAACCGACGCTGACGATGAACTTCATGGTGAATGCGTCGCCGCAGGCCGGTCGTGAAGGCAAGTACGTCACCAGCCGCCAGATCCGCGAGCGGCTCGAAAAGGAACTGCTGAAGAACGTCGCGCTGCGCGTCGAATACACCGAAGATTCGGACGTATTCCTGGTGTCGGGTCGCGGCGAACTGCACCTGACCATCCTGCTGGAAACAATGCGTCGCGAAGGCTACGAACTGGCGGTCGGTCGCCCACGTGTGGTGTTCAAGGAAATCGACGGCGTCAAGAGCGAGCCGTACGAATTGCTGACCGTCGACGTCGAGGAAACCCATCAGGGCGGCGTGATGGAAGAACTCGGTCGACGCCGCGGCGAACTGCAGGACATGCAGCCGGACGGCAAGGGCCGGGTGCGCATCGAATACCGCATTCCGGCGCGCGGCCTGATCGGCTTCCAGGGTGAATTCCTGAACCTGACACGCGGCACCGGTCTGGCCAGCCACGTGTTCGACGACTACGGTCCGGTCGCGGGCGCGATGTCGGAACGTCGCAACGGCGTGCTGATTTCGCAGAACGACGGCGAAGCTGTCGCGTACGCACTGTGGAACCTGCAGGACCGCGGCCGCATGTTCGTCAGCCCCGGCGACGTGCTGTACGAAGGCATGATCATCGGCATCCACTCGCGCGACAACGATCTGGTGGTGAATCCGATCAAGGGCAAGCAGCTCACCAACGTGCGCGCGTCGGGCACCGACGAAGCCGTGCGCCTGGTGCCGCCGATCTCGCTGACGCTGGAATCGGCGATCGAATTCATCGCCGACGACGAACTGGTGGAAATCACGCCGAAGAACATCCGCCTGCGCAAGCGTCATCTGAAGGAACACGAGCGCAAGCGCGCGTCGCGCGACGACAGCTGAGCGGAAGGCAGGAGGCACCGTTCGAATGAAAAAGGGAGCGCCGCTGGCACTCCCTTTTTCATTTCGGCTACAGCAGGTGATTCCGATCAGCTGAGCTTTTCTCCGCACAGGCGCCCGTAGGCAGTCTGCAGCACACGGGCGTCGTTGCTCGCGCGATGTCGCGTGGTATGAAGCTCTTCGGAAACCATCTGTTTCACGGCGTGCCAGCGCGCGGCCTGTTCTTCATCGAGCAGTTCCCGCAGGCTGCGCAGGCGGAAGCGCGGCACCCGTCCCGCCTGATCGTACAGCCGCGACAGCCAGGCATAATCATTACCCCACGCATCGCTGAAAACCTCTCGCCCGCGGAGCGCGTCTTCCAGACGCTCGACCACATCATCAACCGGCAGCCCGTGCTGCAGAAGCACGTCGCGCGTGATGTGATGGATGGCCTCGGCAGCGACATCCCAGTGCTTCCATTCGTCGGGCGGACGCACCAGACAGCAAAGGGCCTGACCGTCGGGCATGACGCAGCCGACTTCGATCGGATAACTGCCGGCGCCGAAACCTGATGCCTCGATATCCAGAAAGACCGGCAGCGCCTCGGCCATGAACTACTCCCGCAGCGCGTAAATGGCCGGCAGGTTGCGCCATGCACCGCGCACGTCCATGCCGTAGCCGAACACATAGCGATCCGGCAGCTCCAGCCCCGTGAAATCGGGTTTGATCGGCTTGGGCCGGTCGATGAGCTTGTCGGAAAAGACGGCCGTCAGACAGCGCTGCGCGCCGGCGGCCATGATGTGGCGCTGAATGGCTGCCAGCGTGATGCCTTCATCGAGAATGTCGTCAAGCACCAGCACGGTCCGTCCGCTGACCGGCATGCGCGGCTCGCTGATCCAGCGAAGTGCACCGCCCCGGGTGTCATCACCGTATCGCGTCACGTGCAGGTAATCGAAGTCGAGCGGAAACGCAAGGCGAGGCAACAGGTTTCCGGTAAATACGACTGCGCCCCCCATCACGGACAGCAGCAGCGGGTAGCTCTCACCCAGCACTGCCGTGATTTCGCCGGCAAGCCGGGTCACCGCGGCATCGACCTGTACCGCATCGCAGATCAGGTCGGCACCGTCGAGCAGCGCCTGCGTGTCGTCGAAACGCGTCACGCGGCGTCTGCGCCCTTGTGCTGTTCCTGTTCGTCCATCCAGGCCGAAAACGCAGCACCGACTTCAGGATGCTTGCGCGCGAGCTCGACGGTCGCCTGCAGGTAGCCCAGCTTCGAGCCGCAGTCATACCGCTTGCCCTTGAATGGATAGGCCAGCACGGCCTCTTCGGTCAGCAGCGCCGCAATGGCGTCGGTCAGCTGAAGTTCGCCGCCCGCCCCCGGCTTGAGCGCACGCAGGTGATCGAAGATGCTGGGCGTCAGGATGTAGCGTCCGACCACGGCCAGCGTAGACGGCGCCACTTCGGGCTTCGGCTTTTCGATGATTCCGGTCACGCCATACAGCCCGCCGACGTCTGCATCGGTGCTGACGATGCCGTAACTGCCGGTCTGGCTGCGCGGCACATGCTGCACGCCCAGGATCGAACGGCCGAAGCGGTCGAAGATATCGGTCATCTGCTTGAGGATGGGCGGCTCGCCATCGATCAGGTCATCGGCCAGCAGCACCGCGAACGGCTCGTCATTGACCACCGGCGCCGCACACAGCACGGCGTGCCCCAGGCCCAGCGGCTCGGCCTGGCGGATGTAGATGCAATTGACATGCTTGGGCACCGTATTGCACAGTGCAAGCAGATCCTTCTTCTGCTTCATCTCGAGCTCATGCTCGAGCTCGTAGGCCTTGTCGAAATGATCGGCGATCGAGCGCTTGGTGCGCCCGGTGACGAAGATCAGATCGGTGCAGCCCGCTGCCACGGCCTCTTCGACCGCGTACTGGATCAGGGGTTTGTCCACCACCGGCAGCATTTCCTTCGGATTCGCCTTGGTCGCGGGCAGAAAGCGGCTGCCCAGACCTGCGACCGGAAATACGGCTTTGCGTACTGATTTCATCGTTCCAGATTCCTTTTTTTACCGAGACCGGTTTGCCGAGACTTCAGGGCCCACTGACACCGGGATCGAGCATCGCCATGAGGGCCGCTTCATCCAGAATGTTAATGTTCAATTCTTGCGCTTTGACGAGTTTGGAACCGGCATCCGTGCCGGCCACCACGAAGTCCGTCTTTTTGGACACACTGCCGGCAACCCTGGCGCCGGCTGCTTCGAGCAGATCCTTCGCCTCATCCCTGGACAGCGTCGGCAGCGTGCCCGTCAGCACCACCGTCTTGCCGACCAGCGGTCCGCTCGCGACACGCATTTCACCCTCTTCCCACGCGATGCCGCAGGCACGCAGCTGCTCCACCACCTCGCGGTTGTGCGGCTGGGCAAAAAACGTATGGATGCTGGCCGCGACCACTGGCCCGACATCGGGCACCTGCGCCAGCTCTGCTTCGGAGGCGTTCATGATGCGGTCCATGCTGCCCATGTGACGGGCCAGATCCTTTGCCGTGGCTTCGCCGACATGGCGGATGCCGAGCGCGAACAGGAAGCGGCCAAGCGTGGTCCGCTTGGACTTTTCGAGTGCTCCGAACAGGTTTTCCGCCGATTTGTCGGCCATGCGTTCCAGTTCGGCCAGTTTGCCCACACCCAGCCGGTAAAGATCGGGCAGGCTCCTGATCAGGCCGCTGTCGACCAGTTGCTCGACCAGCCTGTCGCCCAGCCCTTCGACATCCATGGCGCGACGCCCGGCGAAATGCAGCATCGACTGCTTGCGCTGCGCCGGGCAGTAAAGCCCGCCGGTGCAGCGATGATCGGCTTCGCCTTCCTCCCGCACCACGTCCGAACCGCAGACCGGACAATGCGTCGGCATGGAGAATGCCCGTGCATCGGGCGGTCGTCTGTCCGACAGCACCGACACGACTTCGGGAATCACGTCACCCGCGCGGCGCACGACAACGGTATCGCCGACGTGTACATCCTTGCGCCTGACCTCGTATTCGTTGTGCAGCGTGGCGTTGGTCACCGTCACCCCGCCCACGAATACCGGCGCCAGCCGCGCGACCGGCGTCAGCTTGCCGGTACGACCGACCTGCACTTCGATGTCCTGCACCGCGGTGAGCGCTTCCTGCGCCGGATACTTGTGCGCGACCGCCCAACGCGGCTCGCGTGTGACGAAACCGAGCTTCTGCTGCAGCGCCAGGCTGTTCACCTTGTACACAACACCGTCGATGTCGAACGGCAGCGACGACCGGATTTCGGCAATCGTTCGATGGAAGTGGGCCAATGCCTGGCCGCCGTTGCAAACGGCACGGTGTGCGCAGACAGGCAGTCCGAAAGCGGCCAGCGCGTCGAGCACGCCGGCGTGTGTTGACGGCACGTCCCAGCCCAGCGTTTCGCCCAGTCCATAGGCAAAGAACGACAGCGGACGCCGCGCAGCGATGGCGGGATCGAGCTGGCGGATGCTGCCTGCTGCAGCGTTGCGCGGATTCACCAGCGTGCGCTCGCCCGCCGCCAGCGCACGCGCGTTGAACGTATCGAAGTGGTCGCGCCGCATATAGACTTCGCCGCGCACCTCGAGCACGTCGGGCGCTCCCGGGGTATCGAAAAGCGACTGTGCAGGCTGCAGCACCAGACCCAGCGGAATGTCTCGGATGGTGCGCACATTCTGCGTCACGTCCTCGCCGGTTTCGCCGTCACCGCGCGTGGCCGCCCGAACGAGGATGCCATTCTCGTAGCGCAGATTGATGGCCAGTCCGTCGAACTTCAGTTCGGCCGCGTATTCCACCGCAGGTGCGTCATCCGTCAGTCCGAGTTCGCGTCTGACACGCGCATCGAAGTTGAGCGCCCCGCTTGCCTCGGTATCGGTTTCGGTACGGATCGACAGCATCGGCACCGCGTGACGCACGGGTGCAAAGCCTTCCAGCGGCTTGCCGCCGACCCGCCGCGTCGGCGAGTCCGGTGTCAGCAGCTCGGGATGTTCCGCTTCCAGCGCCTGCAATTCGCGAAACAGGCGGTCGTATTCGGCGTCCGGAATTTCCGGCGCATCCATCTCGTAATAGAGGCGGTCGTGACGGGCGATCTGCGCGCGCAGTTCGGCCACGCGGGCGGCTGCCTCCATCAGCTGAACAGGCGACGCGCCGCTTCGCTGCCCGGCTTGATGCCGAACGCGGCCATGCGGGTCTGGAACTCTGCGACCTTGGCACGGATGACTGACAGCGACGCCGGCGACAGGGGCTGACGGTTGTCATCCACCACCTTCGCTCCGAGCGCATGGGCGAATTGTTCGGCCACCGCAACCATGCGATCGAACTGACGCGCACCGTCTGACACGGTCGGTACGTCCAGCAGCAGCGTCACGCCCTGCGTCTGCAGCGATTTCATGGTGTCGGCGGAAAACTGTTCGGCGTCCAGACTGCCCAGCGTGTACAGCGTATTGCCGGCGTCATCACGTGCATGGAACTGACCGTCGATCAGCGTGAAGCCCTGCGCTTCGGCCAGACCGCGCAGCTTGGTGCCCGAAATGAGCGATTCGCCGGCCACCAGATTGAGACCGATCTGCACATCGACCGACGCGGCAAAGCCATCGAGTTCACGGGCACGGCCCAGCAGCTCGCGTACGTCGGGAAAATGCACCACGGCCAGAAAACGATCCGCCACGCCCTGCAGCGCATGCGCCAGCGCGGATACCGACGATTCCGACAGCGCACCGCGCCGGTCGGCCAGCTGCACCGCCAGTTCGACCTTCGACAAGGTTCCCGCGGTGTGCGGCGTCAGCGCGAGCCAGCGCCCCGCCTGTTCATCGCGGCCGCGCAGACGCAGCGCAGCGTCCACCGAGTGCACCAGTTCGCTCCACGCGCGCTGGAATTCGGTCGCCGCCACCGGTGCTTCGAACTCGATCACGATCACGTCTTCGACCTGACTGTCCGACCAGCCATCGTCCGGCGCTTGTGCCGGCGGCGATTGCGCAGCGGTCGCAGCAGTATCCCCTGTGAACGACGGTTCAGCATCGCGTGCCGGATCAGTTTCGGCCATCGGCTGCCGCGGGAAGTCTGCGTCTTCGCTGAGATCGAAATCGAGCGTCGGTTCGACCCGCAGTGCAGTGATGTCCGGCGGATCGATCAGCACATCGGGCCGTGCCTCGCCGAGCGCGCGTTCCGCGGTCTGACGATGCCGTCGCTCCTGCCACATGTTGTAGCCGACGACCGCTCCGATCCCGGCCACACCCAGTGCAATCAGTCCGATCTGCAGTTCAGTCAGTTGCATAACTCGACATTCCTCATCACGTGTATTTTTTCAGACGCCGGGCGCTTCATCGCGCAGCTTCAGCGCCTGTTCCATATCAACCTCGACAACGCGCGAACAGCCGCGCTCCTGCATCGTGACGCCGACCAGCTGCTGCGCCATTTCCATCGTGATCTTGTTGTGGCTGATGAATACGAACTGCGTGGCTGCGGACATGCGCTTCACCATTTCGCAGAAGCGTTCGGTATTGGTGTCGTCCAGCGGCGCATCCACCTCGTCCAGCATGCAGAACGGTGCCGGATTGAGCTGAAACAGCGCGAACACCAGCGCCGTCGCAGTCAGCGCCTTTTCGCCGCCCGACAGCAGCTGGATCGACGCATTGCGCTTGCCGGGCGGCTGTGCGAACACCTGCAGGCCGGCGTCCAGTATTTCGTCACCGGTCATCACCAGCCGCGCTTCACCCCCGCCGAACAGTTCCGGGAATATGCGTCCGAACTCCGTATTGACGCGATCATACGTGTCCTTGAGCAGGGCACGGGTTTCACGGTCCATGCTGCGGATGGCATCTTCCAGCGTGCCGATCGCTTCGCGCAGGTCGGCCGACTGCATGTCGAGGTAACCCTTGCGCTCCGACGCCTGCGTCAGTTCGTCAAGTGCCGCCAGATTGACCGCACCGAGCGCAGCGATCTCCCGGCTGAGGCGCCCGATCTCGGCGGTCAGCGTCGCTTCGCGCAAGCCATCTCGCAGGCCTTCGGCCAGCAGCTCGTCCAGTCGGCCTGCCGGCAATTCGATTTCGGCAAGTCGCTGCGCGTGCTGTCCGGCATTCAGTGCAGCCGCCTGCTGCCTGAGCCGGCAGTCCGCCAGACGGTCGCGGGCAGGTGAGAGTGCCTGCTCCGTCCGGGTGCGCAGCGCCTCCAGATCGCGCAGACGGGCGCCCAGCACTTCCTGCGCATCACGGCAGGTGACCAGCACCTGCTCGCGCGCACGTCGGTTGTCCAGCGTCTGCTGCAGGGTGGCGTCGATGCTGCGCTCGTCGATCTGCGCGAAATCATCCCCGCGCAGCGCGCGTTCCAGCTCGGCGTTTTCCAGCTGGGTGCGTCCGACAGACAGATTGCTTGCCAGATCAGCCAGCCGGCTGGCGCATTCACGCTGCGAAAATCCGGCTTCCTGCAGTTCGCGCGCGGCGGCCTGATCGGCGAAACGCGCCTCACGCAGTGCGCCGTCGGCTGTCTTCTGCGCATCGAGCGCGCTTTCGAGGCGGCTGCGCTGCACATCGATCAGCTCGCGTGCGCGCTCGATTTCACGCTCGGCGCGTTCGAGATGGGCCTGTTCGGTCTGTTCCGCCAGTTCGACTTCCGCCTGATCCCTCGCCAGCGCCGCGCACTGTTCGTCGAAGCGCGACACCGTCTGCACCAGCTTGATGTGTTCGACCTGCGCCGCGTGCGCCGCCTGGGTCAGGGCCTGTTGTTCACGCCGCGCCGCTGCCTGTTCATCATGCGCTGCAGCCAGTGCGGATTCGTTTTCGCGCAGCGCCTCGCGTGCTTCGGCCAGCAGGGCATCGCCCATGACGATGTCGCGGCCGAGCTGTTCGATGTCGCGCGCTCGCTCCAGCACGCCGTGCGTGCGGGCGTCCGGTGCATACAGCGTGAGTGACGCACCCTGCGCAACGCGGCCCTGACGGTCAACGCGCAGACCGCTCACAGCCGAAAAATCGATGGCTTCCGCGGCGCTCACGGGGCCCAGCCACAGATCGAGCAGCGCTTCCCAGCGCCCGTCTGCCGTGCGCACGCGATGCCGCAGGCTGGTGTCACCCAGTGGTGTACGGGCATCGGCACCGGGCAGCGCGACAGTCAGATTCTGCGGCGACGCGCCGGTGGCACACGCGGCATTCAGCGTGTCGAGAGACGCCGCTTCGAGCGCGCCCAGCCGCTCGCGCAGCACCGCCTCGACCGCCAGTTCCCAGCCAGCGTCGACCTGCAGCGACTGCCACAGCGGTTTCGCATCCTGCAGACCGAGTGCGGCGAGCCACGGCGCAAGCTTGCCGTCGCTCTGCGTCTTGCGCTGCAATTCGACCAGGGCATCGCGCCGGGCGCGCGTTTCGGTCAGCGCACGGGTGGCGGCGCGCTCGCCATCCTGCGAATTGCGTACGGACGACTGCAGCTGAGGTACGGCAGCTTGCACCGCATGCATGCGCTGCTGCGCGGTTTCGAGCGATTCCTGCAGTGCGCCCAGCTTCGCCTGCGCGACCGCCAGCGCATCACGGTCGGGGTCGACCAGTTGCGCCGCATCGTGCGCAATGCGTTCGCGTCGGCCGGCCAGCGAGTTGAGCATGCGACCTGCGTTGGCGAGGTGCGTTTCCTCGACCTTCAGCAGCTGCTCGACCGCTGCCAGCTCGCGTCGTGCCAGAGCGGTCTGCTGTTCTGCCTCCTGCCAGGCGGCTTCGGCGTCGGGCAGCAGCGCCCAGGTCGTTTCGTGGCGGGCTTCGGCCTGTTCGATGCGATGAGCCGCGTGATCGGCCAGCGTGGTCCAGCGTTCGGTGTCCGATTCGATCGCAGCGATGCGGGCGGTCCAGCTGGCGACTTCGCCATCGAGCTGGGCGATTCGAGCCTGCAGCTTCTGACGGTTCTCGGCGGCGCGCCGCAGATCCTCCTCGAGCCGGCTGGCTTCGGTATTGGCGGCGAACAGTTCCGCCTGCGCGGCATGTACCGCTTCGGAACTGCTGAAATGTTCTGCACGCACCTGTTCCAGCGCCGACTCATGGTGGCGCAGCGCCGCTGTCTCGCGCTCGATATCGGTTTCGATCCGCGCCGCCTCGCTCGACAGCGCGTCGGCTTCGGCGCCGGCCGTCCGCTGCTTCATGGCCCACAGCAGCGCCTGGCGTTCGCCGAGGCGTGTGTTCAGCCCGGTGTAGCGGGCGGCAACTTCGGCCTGCTTCTGCAGGCGCTCGATGCGACTCCCCAGTTCGCCGACGATGTCGTCCAGGCGGATCAGGTTGTCACGCGCATCGTCCAGACGTCCCTGTGTCTCGCGGCGCCGCTCCCGGTATTTGGTGATGCCGGCCGCCTCTTCGAGGAAGGCACGCAGTTCTTCCGGCCGCGCCTCGATGATGCGGGTGATCATGCCCTGCTCGATGATGGCGTAGGCGCGGGGCCCCAGTCCGGTGCCGAGAAACACGTCGATCACGTCACGGCGGCGGCAGCGCGTGTTGTTGATGAAGTAGTCGGACTGACCGTCGCGCTCGAGCACGCGCTTCACCGCGATCTCGGCGTACTGCGACCACTGGCCGGCAGCGCGGCCCTGGTTGTTGTCGAATACCAGTTCGACCGACGCGCGCCCGACCGGCTTGCGCGTGCCGGACCCGTTGAAGATGACGTCGGTCATGGCATCGCCACGCAGGGCCGATGCGCGCGATTCGCCCAGCACCCAGCGAACGGCGTCGATGATGTTGGACTTGCCGCAGCCATTCGGACCGACCACGCCCACCAGCTGCCCGGGCATCTGGATGGTGGTCGGATCGACGAAAGTCTTGAAACCGGCGAGTTTGAGCTTGGACAGACGCACGGGAGGCGGAGCGGGTCGAGAGGCGTCGGGCAGTAGTGCGCCGGAATGATATCACCGGCCGATGTCCGGCCTCGTTCAGCCCAAAATCAGGCTCGGGCCGGCTCCGGCGCAGGCGAATCGAGGTGCCCGGAAAACAGGCTGGCCAGCACGATCATCACGCCGCCGATCCACTCTTTCACGCCCATCAGCTCGCCGGCCAGCCACCAGGACGACAGCGCGGCCACGACCAGTTCGAACAGGAACAGCGCAATGGCGGTATTGGCGCTGAGAAAGGTCTGGCCGTACTGCACGACGATGTTGATGAGCAGCAGCACGAGTCCGAGCAGGACCAGCATCAGCCAGATGTCGGCGCCGATGGCGGTGAGCTTTGCAAGCGGTGCCTCGCCGCGCAGCCAGGCTGCCAGGGGCGCCATCAGCACCACGCCGAGAAAGACGGCCGTCACCTTCTGCTCTATTTCTATATGCGGCGTCCGCCGCACCAGTACATTGGTGAGTGCGAAGCAGAGGCCGGCGGCCAGACCCATCCATTCGGCGCTGCCGTCCGGCCACGGCATGCCGAGTGCCGGCTGCCACAGCATCACGACCGCGCCGCCCATTGAAAGCGCGATCACGCAAGCCCCGGCCCGGTTAAGGCGCTCGCCCAGCAGCGCACGCGACAGCAGCACGGTCCACAGCGGCGACAGGTAGAACAGCAGCAGCACGCGCATGACGACACCGTCGAGCGTGCCGAGCACATAGCCCAGATTGGTGCCGGCCGCCGACAGTCCGAGCAGCAGCAGCCACGGACTGGGTCTGAGCCTGCGGACGACCGGCCACATCGGCACCAGACCGAACAGCAGCGCCAGACCGTAGGTGATGCTGGTCGCGGTCACGCCACCCATGCCGGCAGCTTCGATGACGCGGTAGGGATACCAGATCAGTCCCCATACAACGGCGCCGCTGAGCAGGGCGATCGTCGGCAGCAGCCTTGATCCGGGCAGTCGGGAAGCGATCATGGGACCTATAATTACGCGGTTTGGTCGGCGCCCTGTCGGGTGCGGCCTGTTTAGCGGATATTCAATGTTGAACGACACCACCCGAGATCTGCCGGTGACGCCCCATCTGTCGGCACTGCAACCCTACCCGTTCGAACGCCTGAAGGCACTCACTGCGGGCATCGCGGGCCCCGCAGGCCTGCCGCTGGTGCGCCTGTCCATCGGCGAGCCGCAACATGCCACGCCGCAGCTGATCAAGGACGCCCTGACCGGTGCGCTGGACGGACTGTCGGTGTATCCGACCACCGCCGGGCTCGAAGCGCTGCGCGAGTGTATCGCGAGCTGGCTCATGCGCCGTTACCGCCTGCCGTCGGTCAGCGCCGTCACGCAGGTGCTGCCGGTCAATGGCTCGCGCGAGGCCCTGTTTTCGTTTGCGCAGAGCGTGATCGACGCCGGCCGGCCGGGCGCGAAGGTGCTTTCGCCCAATCCGTTCTATCAGATCTACGAAGGCGCAGCCCTGCTCGCCGGCGCGCGGATCCGCTTCTACAATCAATTGCCGGACGACGGTTTCGCCTGCAATTTCGAGCGCATTCCGGACGCCGACTGGGCCGGTGTTCAGCTGATCTACGTCTGTTCGCCGGCCAATCCGTGCGGCAAGGTGATGACGCTGGACGAATGGCGCACGCTGTTCGAACTGGCCGACCGTCACGGCTTCGTCATCGCGTCCGACGAGTGCTATTCGGAAATCTACTTCGACGAGGCAGCGCCGCCGCTCGGCGGACTGGAAGCGGCGCACCGGCTGGGCCGGAGCGGTTTCGAGCGGCTGATTGTGTTCTCCAGCCTGTCCAAGCGGTCAAACGTGCCGGGAATGCGCAGTGGTTTCGTGGCCGGCGACGCGCGACTGATCAAACGCTTCCTGCTCTACCGCACGTATCACGGCAGCGCCATGGGGCAGGCCGTCCAGATGGCCAGCATCGCCGCCTGGAATGACGAGGCGCACGTGCGCGACAACCGTGCCTTGTATAGGGCGAAGTTCGCCGCGGTGCAGCCGCTGATCGCTTCCGTCATGCCAGCCCCCATGCCGGACGCCAGCTTCTACCTGTGGGCGCGCACACCGATCGATGACGCCGAGTTCGCCCGCCGGCTGCTCGCCGAATATAATGTGGCAGTTCTGCCCGGCAGCTATCTTGCACGCGAGGCAGCGGGCATCAATCCGGGCTCCGGTTTTGTACGCATCGCACTGGTTGCATCGTCAGGCGATTGCCTGCAGGCCGCCGAACGCATCGTGCAGTTCTGCCATTCGCTCTGAAGCGGGCAGTCAGCCAGCGCTGTTCTTCATCCGCATTCCAACGCTTTTCATTCCAGCAATTATTACGGGACTTACGCCATGCAGGCTGCACAGCAGATCATAGAAACCGCCTTCGAAAACCGCGCCCAGTACTCGCCCGGCAATGCGCCAGCCGACGTGCGCGAAGCGGTCGACTTCGTTCTTTCGCAACTGGACAGCGGCGCCCTGCGTGTGGCCGAACGCCTCGACGGTGATTGGGTGACCCACCAGTGGATCAAGAAGGCAGTGCTGCTGTCCTTTCGCCTGCAGGACAACGCGGTCATGGACGGCGCCGAAACGCGCTACTACGACAAGGTGCCCATGAAGTTCGCCGGCTTTGATGACGCAGCCTTCCGCGCCGGCGGTTTCCGAGTCGTGCCGCCGGCCAGCGTGCGCCGCGGCGCCTTCATCTCGAAGAATGTGGTGCTGATGCCCTCTTACGTGAACATCGGTGCGTATGTCGGTGAAGGCACCATGGTCGACACCTGGGCCACGGTCGGTTCCTGCGCACAGATCGGCAGGAACGTTCACCTGTCCGGAGGCGTAGGCATCGGCGGCGTGCTGGAGCCGGTGCAGGCGAATCCGACGATCATCGGCGACAACTGCTTCGTCGGCGCGCGTTCGGAGGTGGTCGAAGGGGTCATCGTCGAAGACAACTGCGTCATTTCCATGGGCGTGTACATCGGCCAGAGCACCAAGATCTACGACCGCGCCACCGGCGAAGTGATGTACGGTCGCGTACCCGAAGGATCGGTCGTGGTGAGCGGCAACCTGCCGTCCGCAGACGGCAGGTACAGCCTCTACTGCGCCGTCATCGTGAAGCGGGTCGATGCGCAGACGCGCGCGAAGACCAGCATCAACGAACTGCTGCGCGCCTGACGTGTTCACCCTGCTGCCGGTCGGAGCCCAGCGATGATCCTAGACAAGCTGTTTCAGGTGATGGCGGACAAGAACGCCTCCGACATCTTCGTTTCGGCCGGCGCGCCGATCGCCATCAAGATCCAGGGCACCACGGTACCGATCAACCAGCGCGTGATGGATCCGGAAACGATTCAGCGCATGGCCTATGAAATGCTGTCGCCGGAGCAGCAGGAACGCTTCGAGACGACGCGCGAGCTGAACCTGTCGTTCGGCCGGCGCGATCTGGGCAATTTCCGGGTGAACATGTTCTGGCAGCGCGGCAGCATCGCCATGGTCGTGCGCTACATCCTGGGCGACATTCCGCCGCTCGACACACTCGGTCTGCCACCGGTGCTGTCCGAAGTGATCATGGAAAAGCGCGGACTGGTGCTGGTGGTCGGCTCGACCGGCTCAGGCAAATCGACGACCATGGCGGCGATGATCGATCACCGAAATTCGCACAAGTCAGGTCACATCCTGACGGTCGAAGACCCGATCGAATACCTGTTCAAGCACAAGAAATCCATCGTCAACCAGCGCGAGATCGGCATGGACACCGAGGGCTGGGCGCCGGCGCTGAAGAATGCGATGCGTCAGGCGCCGGACTGCATCCTGATCGGCGAAATCCGCGATCTGGAAACGATGCAGGCGGCACTGGCCTACGCGCAGACCGGACATCTGTGCCTCGCGACGCTGCATGCCAACAACGCGCATCACGCGCTGAACCGCATCGTCAACTTCTTCCCGCTGGAAAGCCGCCAGCTGCTGTTCCTCGATCTGGCCGTGACGCTGAAGGCGATCGTGTCGCAGCGGCTGGTGCGCAAGCCGGACGGCAGACGCATGCCGGCGGTCGAAATCCTGCTGAACACGCGCCACATTTCGGAGCTGATCGACCGCGGCGAAATCAACAGCGTGAAGGAGGCGATGGAACGCAGCATGGCGCCGGGTTCCCAGACCTTCGAGCAGGACCTGTTCCGCCTCTACCGCGAAGGCGAAATCACGCTCGACGAGGCGCTGTCGAATTCCGACTCACCGACCAACCTGTCGTGGCTCATCAACAACTCGCAGTTCGGCGTCAATGAGACGCCGAAGGCGGACGACGCCGCATTGGCGCCGCTCGACCTCGAAACCACGGTCCCGGGTGCCGGCGGTGCTTCGTTTGCCGAATTTTCGCTCAATCTCGACGAAGGCAAATCCTGATATCTCCGTGCGACATCCGGAAACGACGCCTGCCCGATGAGCGACACGACACTCGAACTGGCGCAGCAGCTGATTGCCACACGTTCGATCACGCCGCATGACGGTGGCTGCCTCGATCTGATAGGTGCCCGCCTGTCGGCCGCGGGTTTCACGCTTGAACGCATGGACGCCGGCTGCGTGGCCAACCTCTGGGCGCGCCGCGGCACCGCAGCCCCGCTATTCTGCTTCGCCGGGCACACGGACGTGGTGCCGACCGGCCCGCTGGAGCAATGGCACAGCGATCCGTTCCAGCCGGTCATTCGTGACGGCCTGCTGTACGGTCGCGGCGCGGCCGACATGAAGTCGTCACTGGCGGCCTTCGTGACCGCCACCGAACGCTTCGTGAGGCGGACTCCGCAGTACGCCGGCTCGATCGCATTCCTGCTCACGTCGGACGAGGAAGGCGACGCGGTCGACGGATCGGCGCGCGTCGTCGACACGCTGAAGGCGCGCGGCGAGCGCATCGATTACTGCGTGGTCGGCGAGCCCACGTCGGTGTCGCGGCTCGGCGACATGATCAAGAACGGACGCCGCGGATCACTGTCCGGCACGCTCACCGTTCGGGGCATCCAGGGTCACATCGCCTATCCGCATCTGGCGCGCAACCCGGTGCACGTCCTCGCGCCGGCACTGGCTGAACTGGTGGCGACGCGCTGGGATGGCGGCAACGAACATTTCCAGCCGACCAGCTGGCAGGTCTCCGGCATCCACGGCGGCACCGGCGCCGGCAACATCATTCCGGGCACGGTCGAGGTCCGCTTCAACTTCCGCTTCTCGACGGCGAGCACGCCGGAATCCCTGAAGGAGCGTCTGGTCGGCGTACTCGAGCGCCATGGCGTCGAGCACGACATCGACTGGATGCCGGCCGGCAAACCCTATCTCACCGAGCGCGGTGTTCTGGTCCGGGCGGCCGGCGACGCCATTCACGACGTCACCGGCGCCCATGCAGAACTATCGACCACCGGCGGTACGTCCGATGGCCGCTTCATCGCCGACATCTGTTCCGGGGTCGTCGAAATCGGCCCCGTGAACGCCACCATCCACAAACTGAACGAATGCGTCGCCGTCGCGGACCTCGAGCCGCTGGCGCGCATTTACGAGCGCCTGCTTGACCGGCTGCTCGTGACCGGAGCCCCCCGATGAGTCTGAACACACCACCCGAACTGACCACCGTGCGCGACTGGCTGCGCTTCATGGTAAGCCGCATGCGCGCTGCCGATGTGTCGTTCGGTCAGGGTTTCGTAGATGCCTGGGACGAAGCAGCCTACCTGACGCTGCACACCCTGCACCTTCCGCTCGACCGACTCGAACCCTTTCTCGACGCCAAGCTCACGGCGGACGAATGTGCGCAACTGGCGGCCGTGCTGGACCGCCGGGTCACAGGTCGTGAACCCGCAGCCTACATTTCGGGCGAAGCATGGCTCGGGCCGCTGCGCTTTCGGGTCGATCCGCGCGTCATCATTCCGCGCTCGCACATCTTCGAGCTGATGCAGGACGGTTTCGAGCCCTGGCTCGACGAAATGCAGGCGAACGGTGACGCACCGTCGGCAATTCTGGATCTGTGCACCGGATCGGCATGCCTCGCGATCGCAGCCGCCCATTTCTTTCCCGAAGCACGTGTCGATGCGGTCGACCTGTCTGCCGATGCGCTCGCCGTTGCGCACCTGAACGTGGCCGACCACGGACTGGCCGATCGCGTCGAACTGCTGCAAGGCGACCTGTTCGCGCCGCTCGCCGGTCGCAGCTACGATCTCATCCTGTCCAACCCGCCCTACGTGACGGACGCCGCGATGGCCGCACTGCCGGCTGAATTCCGTCGCGAGCCTTCGATGGCACTGGGTGCCGGCCCCGACGGCATGGACATCGTCCGCCGCATCGTGGCCGAAGCGGCACGTCACCTGAATCCGGGTGGCCTGCTGCTGGTCGAGGTCGGGCACAACCAGACGCAGACCGAGGCCGCCCTGCCCGATCTGCCGCTGATCTGGCTCGACACACCCTCGGCCAGCGCGCCGGTATTCCTGCTGCGGGCAGAAGATCTAGGCTGATGGAAGAGCGCCGCGGACCCCTGGCTCCGGCAGCACGGCGCCTGCGCACGCCGGCGTGGCTGGGCGAGCTGTGGCGCGGTACGGCGCTTGCGGCTGGTCTGCTGGTGATCTTCTATCTCGTCCTGTCGGGTCTGCGCTCGATGACCGATCCGTCGGCACTGCACGCCAGTCTCAGCCCGGAAATCGCGCGTCTTCTGGCGGCGGGACAAGGTGCCCGCATCGAAGCGCTGCTGAGTCAGACCTATGGCAGCGGCCGCATCACGAACGCCACCGTGCTCGACGGTCAGGGGGCACTGGTGGTGCGCATCGGTCTGGAGTCCGGACTGAAGGACGCCTCGCAGATACGCGTTGAAGGTCCGTTGATGCTGCGCAGTGCGCCCATGGGCTGGCTGTCGCTCGGCTCACAGCGAGCCGATGACTCAGCGTCGCTCGCGATGCTGCTCGCGTCCGGGGGACTGGCTGCGTTCAGCGTGCTGCTGATCTGGGGTACGCGCTGCCAGTTCCGCCGCCGGATGACACGCCCGGTGCGCGAACTGGCGCAGGCAGCACGGGCGCTGCCCGAAACCGGCAGCCTGGAATTGCCGGGGCTGTCTCGTGAACACGTGCTGGCACCGATCGCGCAGGCACTTGCCGCCGCCGAAGAAGCCCTGGCGCGAAGCCGCGCCGAACTCGAATCGCAGCTGCAGCGCATGACGCGGGTGGCCCGTTCGCATGACGAAGCCGAGTGGGAGTGGCTGCTGGACAGCGGCGAAACCTGGTACAACGCGCGTTTTCCGACGCTGGTCGGGCATTCCGACGACACGTCCTTCCGGCAGCAGTTCAACTGGTCGGCGGCCACGCATCCTGACGATGCATCGACCATCCGCCTCACGCGCCAGCGTCTGGTCAGCAGGGAAATCGAGCGCAGCGACGACCAGATCAGACTGCGCACGCGCGACGGCACCTACCGCTGGTTCAGGCTGCGCGGTGCTGCAGAACACGATGTCACCGGCCACGCGGTACGCCTGTCCGGCACGCTGGAGGACGTGACGCGCGAACGCATGACGCTCGATGCGCTGCGCGAAAGCGAGGCTCGGCTGTTTCATGCGGTACGCGGTTCCTTCGATGGCGCCTGGGACTGGGACATCGGCGCCGGCCGCTACTTCCTGTCGCCACGGCTGAGCGAACTGCTCGGCCTGCCCCAGTCGATGCAGCCGCAGACACACGATCAACTGCTGGAACGCGTGCACCCCGAAGATCTGACGCGGCTGAACCACGCCATCGACGAGCATTTCCTGCGCCGCGAATCCTTTGACATCGAATACCGCATGCGCCACGAACACGGTCACTACCTCTGGGTACGCGACCGCGGACTGGCGACGCGCAGCAGTCAAGGCAAGGTACTGAGATTTTCCGGTTCCATTACCGACATCACCGAACGCAAGCGTGCGGAACGCGCAATGCATGCGCTGGCCGCGGAAAAGCAGGCGCTTCTGGACGACGTACCGGTCGCGATCGTGTACGTGCGCGATGGCACCATCGCTGACTGCAACCGGCGGTGCGACGAAATCTTCGGTTACCGCCGCAGCGACCTGATCGGACAGACTGTCCAGCGCTTCTTCGCGTCCGATGTGGATCTGACCGCCCTGCTCGAAGGCGCCATCCGGAGCATGCCGCAGCCGCACGCACAGGAAGTGATGCTGCAGCGTGTCGACGGCAGCGTGCTGCATGCCTATGTATCGGTGCGGCAACTCGAGCAGGACGCTTTGCCGGCGAGTGACACCATCTGGATCTTCTCAGACGATACGGCACGGCGTCGCGCGCTCGATACGGCGCGACGCGAGGAACATTTCTCGGCTGCGCTGGTGCGCAGCATGCCCGGCGTCTTCTTCCTGCTCGATTCGAACGGTTTGCTGCGTCGCTGGAACGAAAACCTGCAGGCCATCACCGACAGCACCTCGACCAGTCTCATCGGCAAGCCGGCACTGGATTTCTTCCCGGCGCCCGCGCATGCCCGGCTGCGCCGCAAGGCAAGACGTGCCCTGACGCAGCGCACGGCCAGCTTCGAGGCCGAACTGCTGTCGGGCGGCGAACCGCTCGTCCATGCGTTCAGTCTCTACCGCATCGATCTCGACGGGCTGCCGCACCTGCTCGGCACCGGTCTGGACATTCGTGCCCAGAAAGAGGCCGAACAGAGCATGGTTGCGCTGAACCAGCGCCTCGAGACGAGGGTGAAGGAACGCACGGCGGAGCTGCTGACCGCGATGAGAGAGCTGGAGAGCTTCAGCTACTCGGTGTCGCACGACCTTGCCGCGCCACTGCGCGGCATCGACGGCTTCTCCCGCATGATCGAGGAGGACTATGCGGACAAGCTGGATGAACGCGGACGCGACTACCTGCAACGTATCCGGCTCGCCACGCAGCGCATGCACTGCCTGATCGACGACCTGCTCGGGCTTGCCCGCATCACGCGCAACGAAATGCACCGCCGGATCGTCGACGTCAGTGCGCTGGCGCAGGATGTCGCGGCCGAACTGACACGCGGCGAACCCGCGCGACAGGTAGAATTCAGCATCGACGAGGGGTTGCGCGTGTATGCTGACGCGAGCCTTTTTCGCATAGTGATCGACAATCTGCTGCGGAATGCATGGAAATTCACCAGCCGGCACACGGTTGCACGAATCGAGGTGGGATGCCTGAAGCGCGGGCGAGAGCTCGTGTATTTTGTCAGGGACGATGGTGCCGGCTTCGACATGCGCTATGCGAACAAGCTTTTCGGTCCGTTCCAGCGCCTGCACTCGGTCGGTGATTTTGCGGGTAGCGGCATCGGACTTGCGATCGTGCATCGCATCGTCCAGCGGCACGGTGGTCGAATCTGGGCAGAAGCCGAAGTAGAGCGCGGCGCCTGCTTCTATTTCACGCTCGAACCGGCTTCCAGCTGAAGCCGGCGTTCTCGACAGGTTGTTGATATGGCAAGCGAACGGCCGATATTGCTGGTTGAAGACAATCCGGATGACGAGGCACTCACCTTGCGTGCGTTCAACAAGAACCGCATCGCCAATCAGGTGATCGTCGCACGGGATGGTGTGGAGGCACTGGACTACCTCTTCGGAACCGGCGCCCACGCCGGACGCGACATGTCCGTGTCGCCCGCCGTCGTGCTGCTCGACCTGAAGCTGCCGCGTGTCGACGGGCTCGAAGTGCTGCGCCGCGTGCGCGCGGATGCCCGGACGAACCTGCTGCCGGTCGTCATCCTCACCACCTCGCGCGAACAGCAGGACATCTACGAGGCCTACCAGCTCGGTGCAAACAGCTACATACGCAAGCCGGTCGATTTCGAGAAGTTCATCTATGCCGTCGGTCAGCTCGGTCTTTACTGGCTGGTGCTGAACGAGCCGGTCGATCCACCCGGCAACTGAGTCGCCGGCACCTTCGCGGCAATCCGATCCTCAGCTGCGGCGTGATCGCGCGATCTGCCGCGACAGCAGGATGACCGGCAGCAAACCCACGACGACGATGGTCAGTGCAGAGGTCGATGCCTCATGCAGGCGTTCGTCGCTCGCCAGTGTGTAGGCCTGGGTCGCCAGCGTGTCGAAGTTGAAGGGTCGCATCACCAGCGTCGCCGGCAATTCCTTCATCACATCGACGAATACCAGCAGCGCCGCGGTCAGCAGGCTACCCCTGAGCATCGGCCAGTGCACGCGGCGGAGCGTTGCACCCGCTCCGAGCCCGAGGCTGCGCGCCGCCTCGTCCATGCTCGGCGTGATGCGCGACAGTCCGGACTCGACCGATTGCAGCGACACCGTCAGGAAGCGCGCGAGATAGGCGTAGATCAGCGCACCGATGCCACCGGTCAGCAGAAGCCCGGGATTGCTGCCGGTCCAGTCCATCCACCATCCGGACAGCACATGATCGAGCCGGGTGACCGGAATCAGGATGCCGACTGCAATGACTGCGCCCGGCACCGCATAGCCCATGCCGACGACAGAGCGTGCCAGCATGACCAGACGGGAACGGCTGCTGCGCACCGCATAGGCCAGAAGCAGTGCCAGCGCCACGGCGCAGAGGCTGGCGACGGCGGCCAGCGTGAAACTGTTGGCCGCCAGCCGGACGAAATGCTCGCCGAACTGGGCATCTCCGTCCGACAGCGCCCAGTTCAGCAACACGGCGGCCGGAATGACGAAACCGGCTGCCAGCGGCAGCAGACACAGCAGCGTGACCAGCCAACCCGACCCGCGCTGCAGGGCATGGCGACGTGCGCTGCCGCCGGCGCGGCTGCTGTCGTGAAAGCGCGCGCCGCCGCGCGTCAGCCGTTCGAACAGCAGCAAGGTCGCAACGAAACCCAGCAGCAGCGCGGAAAGCTGTGCCGCTGCAACGCGGTCGCCAAGCGAAAACCATGCGCGATAAATGCCGGTGGTGAAGGTCTGAACGCCGAAATAGCTGACCGCTCCGTAGTCGGCCAGCGTTTCCATCAGTGCCAGCGATACGCCCGCAGCGATGGCCGGACGTGCCAACGGCAGCGACACCCTGAAAAAGGATGCCCACGCACCCTGCCCCAGCATGCGGGCGGCTTCGGTCAGTCCGGCTGCGCGTTCGAGCAGCGACTGCCGGGTCAGCAGATAGACATAGGGATACAGCACCGCGACGAACATGCAGGCCGCGCCACTTGTCGTGCGTACATCGGGAAACCAGTAATCATCGCGCTCCCAGCCGAAGGTTTCGCGCAAGCCGGTCTGCACCGGTCCGACGAACTGCAGCAGGTCGGTGTAGGTATAAGCCATCACGTAGGCCGGCGTGGCGAGCGGCAGTACCAGCGCCCAGTCCAGCACCCGACGCCCCGGGAATTCCCACATGACCGTAGCCCAGGCCGTCGACACGCCCACCACGGCAGTGCCCAGTCCGACCCAGAGGCACAGCCAGAAGGTGCTTGCCACATATTCGGGCAGCACGGTTGACACCAGATGCGTCCAGGTGTCGCCGGTACCGCCCCGCAGCAGATTGACGAGCACCGACAGCACCGGTGCGGCAACCAGCAGCGCGAGCAGCAGGGCAATCAGGGAAAGCGGAGAGAAACGACGCGGGAACAAGGGTCGGGTGGCCGGAAAACCAGGCGGATCGATGGATCGATCGACGGTGTGGACAAGTGTGACGGCAATGCGTGCCCGCCACGAATCGGCAGCATTATAATTGAGAGCGATTATCGATATTGATCGACTGCAGTGCCGACAACAGCTTTTTCCGCTCGGCCTCACCCGGACAACGGACCCATGCATCAACTCGAACTCGACGCTGTCCGCATCGCCTATGGCCAGACCGAAGTCGTTCATGCCATCGATCTCGTGCTCGAGGCCGGTCACATCGGCTGCCTGCTGGGCCCGTCGGGGTGCGGCAAGACCTCGGTGCTGCGCGCCATCGCCGGCTTCGAGCGCGTGCAGTCGGGGCGCATCGAGCTGAACGGCGTCGTCGTGTCGTCGGCGGATCGTCACTGTGCCCCCGAGAGACGGCGTGTCGGCATGGTGTTCCAGGATTTCGCACTGTTTCCGCACCTGAGCGTGTCCGACAACGTCGCCTTCGGTCTGAGTCAGGGCTCGCGCGCGGAACGCCGCGCACGCGCGGCCGACATGCTGTCGGTGGTGGGCCTGGCCGAGCATGCCGACAAGTTTCCGCATCAGCTCTCCGGCGGACAGCAACAGCGGGTGGCACTGGCGCGGGCGCTGGCGCCCGATCCTGAGCTGCTGCTGCTCGACGAGCCATTCTCGAGCCTGGATGTCGAACTGCGCTCGCGCCTGGCGACCGAGTTGCGCGACATTCTGAAGGCGCGCGGCATCACGGCCATTCTGGTCACGCACGACCAGCAGGAAGCCTTCGCCATCGCCGACGAGATCGGCGTGATGGAGGGTGGCCGGCTGCTGCAGTGGGACAACGCATACAACCTCTATCACCGGCCGGTCAGCCGCTTCGTGGCGGACTTCGTCGGCCAGGGCGTGTTCCTGCCGGGCCGCCTGCGCAACGACAGCGAAGTGGAGCTGGAGCTGGGTGTGCTGCGCAGCGAATTTCCGTTCGCCAACGGTGATCGCTGCCCGCGCTGCACCACCGGTAGCCAGGTTGACGTACTGTTGCGGCCGGACGATCTGGTCCATGACGATGCCGCGCCGCTGCGCGCCGAAGTGCTGGCAAAGTCCTTCCGCGGCGCAGATTTCCTGTACACGCTGCGGCTGGCGTCGGGCCGGCGCGTGCTGTCACTGGTGCCGTCGCACCACAATCACGCGATCGGCGAACACATCGGCATCCGGCTCGATGCGGACCACGTGGTGGCTTTCCGTCACCCCGACGTGGTTCCCTGCGCAACGTGATTTCCTGGCTGGAACCCGACGCGCCCTTTCCACCCGTCGAGCGCGCGCTGCGCGAGCCCGACGGGCTGCTGGCCGCCAGCCTCGATCTTTCACCGGCACGCATTCTCGACGCCTACAGCCACGGCATCTTTCCGTGGTATTCGGAGGGCCAGCCGGTACTTTGGTGGAGCCCGGACCCGCGCATGGTGCTGGTGCCGGACGAAGTCCGCATCACCCGCTCGATGTTCAAGGTGCTGCGCAACCGACCTTACGAAATACGCTGCGACACCGCGTTCGAAGCCGTCATGCGCGCGTGCGCCGCACCGCGCGACGGCCAGCCCGGCACCTGGATCAGCGAAGAAATGATCGCCGCCTACTGCGCGCTTCACGCGCGGGGTCATGCACACAGCGTCGAAACGTGGGTCGACGGCCGACTGGCGGGCGGACTTTACGGCATGGCGATCGGTCGCATGTTCTACGGCGAGTCGATGTTCTCGCTCGAACGCGACGCCTCCAAGATTGCACTCGTCCACCTGGCGCGCTATCTTGCATCGCTGAACTTTGCGCTGATCGACTGCCAGATGAATACCTCGCATCTGGCCAGCATGGGCGCCCGCGAAATCGCGCGCGGTGATTTCTGCCGAACGCTGGCGCAATGCACGGTCGATGGTCCGCCGCCGGGACGCTGGCGCCCGAACCAGATCCCGCATTTTTTCAGGAACTGAACAAGCTCGACACGATGGCGCTGCTCAAGGACCTCCCATTCACCTCGCTGCAGTTCTACGCAACGGCGCCGTACGCGTGCTCGTACCTGCCCGGCCGCACGGCCCGCTCGCAGGTAGCCACGCCGTCCAACCTGATCGACGCCAATCTCTACAGCGATCTGGTACGGACCGGTTTCCGCCGCAGCGGCATCTTCACCTATCGGCCTTACTGCGATGCCTGCCGTGCCTGCACGCCCGTTCGCGTGCGGGTGAATGAATTCAGGTCGACACGCAGCCAGCGCCGCGCACTGACGCACCACTCCGACCTGCGTACGCAAGAGGCGCCACTGGCGTTCCGCGACGAACATTACGAGCTCTACCAGCGCTACCAGTCGAGCCGTCACAGCGGCGGCGGCATGGACCAGGATTCACGCGAGCAGTACTCGCATTTCCTGCTGCAGAGCCACGTCGATACGCGATTGATCGAATTCCGCGAGGGCGGCGAGGCGAACGGTGTGCTGCGCATGGTGAGCATCGTGGACGTGCTCGACGATGGCCTGTCTTCGGTCTATACGTACTTCGATCCTGACGTACCGGCAGCCAGTTTCGGTACCTTCAACATCCTCTGGCAGATCGATCTCGCACGTCAGCTCGGACTGGAATATGTCTATCTCGGTTACTGGATCAAGGACAGCCCGAAAATGGCGTACAAGGAACGTTTCAGGCCGCTCGAAGGGCGCATCAACGGCATCTGGCAACTGCTCGGCGACGACGTTCTCGGTTAAGCTCCGCCGCCTTGCGCTGCCGTGCCAGCGTACAAACCGGACCGTCCCCATGCTTTACCCGCTGCTGCGCCCGCTGCTGTTCTCCCTCGATGCCGAACGGGCGCATGACCTGACGCTGGGCGCGCTGGCGCGCGCTGGCCACCTGCTGCCGCTCACACGCATCGCGCCGAATCCGGTCCGCTGCATGGGACTCGACTTCCCCAATCCGGTGGGTCTGGCTGCCGGACTGGACAAGAACGGCACCGCCATCGACGGGCTGGCCCGGCTGGGCTTCGGCTTCATCGAAATCGGCACGATCACGCCCAGGCCACAGCCCGGCAACCCCAGGCCGCGCATGTTCCGGCTGCCGCAGGCGCAGGCCATCATCAACCGCATGGGCTTCAACAATCTCGGTCTCGATGCGCTGATCGAAAACGTCAAGCGATCGCGCTTCGTGCGTGACGGCGGCATTCTGGGCATCAACATCGGCAAGAACGCCGACACGCCGATCGAACGCGCGGTCGACGATTACCTGATCGGTCTGCGCGGCGCACACGCGCTGGCCAGCTACATCACGGTCAACATTTCCAGCCCCAACACCAAGAACCTGCGCCAGCTTCAGGGTGCGGACGAACTGGATGCCCTGCTCGGCGCGCTCGATGCCGAGCGCTGCAGGCTCGATGCGGCCAGTGGCCGGTGCGTGCCGCTGGCCCTGAAGATCGCACCCGATCTCGATGAGGCGCAGATCGACGCCATCGCCGATGCGGCGATCCGCCATCACATAGACGCGCTGATCGCGACCAACACCACGCTGTCGCGCAAGGGGGTGGAAAACCTTCCGCACGGCAACGAGGCCGGCGGCCTGTCGGGCGCGCCGGTGTGCGAAAGCTCGACCGCCGTACTGCGCGCGCTTTCGCAGCGGCTGAACGGCAAGGTCGAACTGATCGGCGTCGGCGGCATCACCGAGGGCCGGCACGCGCGCGCCAAGATCGATGCCGGTGCGAAGCTCGTTCAGGTGTACAGCGGACTGATCTATCGCGGACCGGCGCTGGTCACCGACGTCGCTGCGGCGCTCGCCCGGTCATGACTGCCGCCGCCGTGGGCGGCCATTCGCGCAGCAGCTGGCGCGGCATCGTCGGTCTGTCGGGACCGATACTGATTTCCCAGCTGGCGGGCATCGGCGCACATGTTGCCGACACCCTGATCGCAGGACGCCACGCGACGGCAGACCTGGCTGCCGTGGCGGTCGGCGGCGGACTGTTCATATCGGTGATGATGGCGCTCACCGGCGTGCTTTACGCAGCGGCGCCCATCATCGCCCACCATGTCGGCGCCCGGCGCATCGACGACATCGCGCCGGCCTTCCAGCAGGCCGTCTGGCTGGCACTTTTCCTGTCGCTGCCCGGTGTGTTGCTGCTGGTCATGCCCGATTCGCTGCTGGCACTGGCGCAACTCGACCCGGTGGTCGAACAGAAGACCCGTGCTTACCTGATGGCGCTGGCCTTCGCACTGCCGGGCACCCTGCTGTTCCGCGCCTGTCAGGCGCTGATGAACGGCATCGGACGTCCGCGCCCGGTCATGGCGATCATGCTGGCCTGTCTGGCGGTGCACATCCCGCTCGCCTGGGCGCTCACCACCGGCGTCTTCGGCGACCCGATGGGTGCGCTCGGCTGCGGACTGTCGACGCTGCTGGTGAACTGGCTGGCACTGGGCTGCGTCACCGTCTGGCTTGCGCGATCGTCCGCACTGCGGCCACTGGGGCTTTTCGTAAACTGGCAGAGGCCGCGCGCCCGGGCCCAGCGTGAAATGCTGCGTCTGGGCGGCCCGATGGGCGTGTCGAACTTCGTCGAAATCACCAGCTTCACGCTGGTCGCACTGTTCGTGGCGCGGCTCGGCGCCGATGCAGTGGCCGGTCATCGCGTGATCGCGAATCTGAATGGAGTGTGCTTCATGCTGCCGCTGGCATTGGGCAGCGGCACGCTGGTGCGCGTGGGCCAGGCTGCAGGCGGGCTCGACTGGTTGCGTGCCCGTCATACCGCACTGAGCGGCATCGCGCTGGCGGGCGCCCTGGCAATACTGATCACGCTGGCGCTCTGGCTGACCCGGGAATCCATCCTCGCGTTCTACGGTTCGGATCCTGCCGTACTGGCCATCGCACGCACCCTGCTGCCGTATGCCGTGCTCTTCGTCGTGGTGGATGCACTTCACACGGTCGCCTCGTTTTCACTGCGCGGCTACAAGGTGACCGTCGTGCCCATGCTGGTGCATACCTTCTGTTTCTGGGGGCTGGGGCTGACGTCCGGCTATGTGCTGGCATTTCGCGGCGTGCCGGAAGCAGGCGTGGCGCTCATCTCCGCACCCATGGGCGCAGCGGGTTTCTGGCTCGCAACGCTGCTTTCCACCGCACTGGCCGGCATGCTGATCGGGTTGATACTGTTGAAGGTGTTCCGGGAGCGCACAGTCACAAGCGCGGTCAATTGAAGTAAAGTCCGCGGCTGCGCCTTCAAGTGTGCAGCGTTTCTCTCAGTACGGGCCAAGCCACCACTACCTGATGAACCCGACGTCCGTACTTCGCCCGCCCTACATCGAATACTTCCGGGATTTCACCCGTTTCCGTTCCCGCTTCTGGGCAACGGCGCTCGTGCTGTCCATCCTCGTGCACGCCCTCGCCGTCTGGCAGGCCTCGCACTACACGCCACGTCCGCCGAGCGAAGAGATCCGGTTCGACGTGCGCATGATCGATCTGCAGCCACCGCCGCCGCCTCCACCGCCGCCCAGGCCGATGGAACCCCCACCCCCACCGCCACCGCCGCCGCCCAAACCGGTGCCGAAGCCTCCGAAGGAATTGCCGCGTCAGAACCCGCTGCCGATTCTGGCAGCGCCGGCGGCGCCCGCCGCACCGTCGGAACCTGTGGTCCCCGTGCAGCCGCCGCCGGCGCCCTTGCCACCGATCGAGGCACCACCGCCACCGCCGCAGGCCGTCGCACAGCCCCCGCAACCGGCGCCGCCCGCGCCGGTGGACAACGTGGACAACCTGATCAACAGCTTCGGCCGGGAGGTTTCACGTGGTTTCGAGTCGGCCAAGCGTTATCCGCGCGTGGCACAGATGCGCAATCAGCAAGGCCGGCTGGAATTGCTGTTCGAATTCAGCAACGGGGAACTGGTGAATGTGAGCCTCAAGCAGTCGAGCGGTCATCCGCTGCTCGACCAATCGGCGCTGGACACTGCCCGCAAGCTGCAACTGCCGGGATTGACAGGCGCGCTGGCGCGGCGCAGCTTCAGCTTCACGCTGCCGGTCGAATACCGTCTGCAGTAAGCGCAGCCTTCAGACGCGGTAGTAGTCGCGATACCAGCGCACGAAGCGCGCCACACCCTCGGCAACTGTCATGCCGGGCGTGAAACCCGTCCACGCGCTCAATTCCGACACGTCTGCATACGTCGCCGGCACGTCGCCCGGCTGCATGGGCAGCAGATTCTTCTGCGCGGTGATGCCGAGCGCCTGTTCGATCGCCGCGATGAAATCCATCAGCTTCACCGGCCCCTGATTGCCGATGTTGAACACGCGGAACGGCGCCTTCGAATGTCCGGGGTGCGGATGTTCGCCGTCGAACGCCGCATCGGGCTCGGCCAAGCGGTCGAGCGTGCGGATCACGCCTTCGGTGATGTCATCGATGTAAGTGAAGTCGCGCTGCATGTCGCCGTGGTTGAACACGTCGATCGGCCGGCCTTCGACCATGGCCTTGGTGAACAGGAAAAGCGCCATGTCCGGCCGGCCCCAGGGTCCGTAGACGGTGAAGAAGCGCAGTCCGGTGGTCGGCAGGCGGTACAGATGGCTGTAAGTGTGCGCCATCAGCTCATTCGCCTTCTTGGTCGCGGCATACAGGCTGACCGGATGATCGACGCTGTCGGCTTCCGAGAACGGCATTTTCGCATTGCCGCCATACACGCTGGAGCTGCTGGCGTAAACCAGATGCGCCACCCCGGTGTGACGGCAGCCTTCCAGCACATTCATGAAGCCGACGATGTTGGCGTCGATGTAGGCGTCGGGATTCTGCAGCGAATAGCGTACGCCCGCCTGCGCGGCCAGGTGCACCACGCGGTCGAAACCTTCATCGGCGAACAGCGCAGCCATGCCGACACGGTCTGCCACGTCCATGCGCTCGAAGCGGAAGCCGGCCTGCGGCAGCAACTGCGCAAGCCGGTCTTCCTTGAGACGGACGTCGTAGTAGTCGTTCAGGTTGTCCACCCCGACCACCTCGTCGCCCCGCGCCAGCAGGCGCTGCGCAACATGCAGGCCGATGAAGCCGGCAGCGCCGGTCAGCAGTACTTTCATGGTGCGGCGCTCAGCGACGGCCGATGGCCGAATACTCGATGCCGAAGCTGCGCGGTACTTCGGGTTCGTACAGGTTGCGTCCGTCGAACACCACCGGCTGCTTCAGGGCCGCCCTGATCCGATCGAAGTCCGGACTGCGGAATTCCTTCCACTCCGTCACGATCACCAGCGCATCGGCGCCATCCAGCGCATCCATCGGCTTGTCCGCGTAGCTCAGTCGCCCCTCTTCGCCGAAGATCCGCTTCGTCTCTTCCATCGCCACCGGGTCGTAGGCCATCACCGTCGCGCCCCGCCGGAACAGCTCGCCGATGATCACCCGGCTCGGCGCCTCGCGCATGTCGTCCGTGTTCGGCTTGAACGCCAGGCCCCACAGCGCGAAGCGACGGCCCGACAGGTCTTCGCCGAAGCGCGCCACTATCTTGTCCACCAGCACCATCTTCTGCGCATCGTTGGCGTCTTCCACCGCCTGCAGCACGCGCAGTGCCTGCCCTTCGTCTCGCGCGGTGCGGATCAGCGCCTTCACGTCCTTCGGAAAGCAGCTGCCCCCATACCCGCAGCCGGCATACAGGAAGTGGTAGCCGATGCGAGGATCCGAGCCGATGCCCTGGCGCACCATTTCGATGTCCGCACCCATGCGGTCGGCCAGCAGCGCCAGTTCGTTCATGAAGCTGATACGCGTCGCCAGCATCGCGTTGGCCGCGTACTTGGTCAGCTCGGCGCTGCGCAGATCCATCACCACCAGCTTGTCCCGGTTGCGCTGGAACGGCGCGTACAGCGCGCGCATCAGGTGGATCGCGCGATCGTCCTCGGCGCCGACCACGATGCGGTCCGGGCGCATGAAATCCTCGACCGCCGCGCCTTCCTTCAGGAATTCCGGGTTGGACACCACGGCGAATTCCAGTGCCATGCCGCGTGCCGCCAGTTCTTCGGCGATCGCCGCCTTCACCTTGTCGGCCGTGCCCACCGGCACCGTGCTCTTGTCGACCACCACCTTGTAGTCGGTCATCAGCCGGCCGATGTTGCGCGCCGCCGCCAGTACATACTGCAGGTCGGCCGAGCCATCCTCGTCCGGCGGCGTGCCCACGGCGATGAACTGGATGGTGCCGAAACGCACCGCCTCGGCCACATCGGTCGTGAAGTGCAGCCGCCCCGCCTCCACGTTGCGCGCCACTACGGCATCCAGCCCCGGCTCGTGGATCGGAATGCCACCCGATTTGAGAATCCGGATCTTCTCCGGATCAAGGTCCAGGCACAGCACGTCGTTGCCCATCTCGGCCATGCAGGCCCCGGACACCAGACCTACGTAGCCAGTGCCGATTACGGTGATTTTCATTCAGGACTTTCCCGACAGGATTGCAAAACAAAAGCGGTATCTATGGCCCATCGCGGACCACGCGCGGATCAATTACCTTCCAGTACGGCCAGCAGCGCCTGCAGGCTGGCTTCGCCGAGCCGCTTGCTGCGTTCGGCGGACCAGCCGAACAGGCCGTCGGGCAGGTTGGCGTTGTCCTTGAACGGCATTTCCAGGGTCAGCGAAAGACAGCCGAACCGGCTGTAGACCCATTTGGACGCCAGCGTCAGCAATTCGTCGCTGAAGCGGTCCGGCGAGTAACCGCACGACGTCTGGAAATCCGGGCTGGCTGCGCCGAGTGCCTGGCAGAAGCGCTGTTCCTGCGCCGCCTGTTCGGCCGTGAAGCCCGGCACCATGCCGTTTCCATCGACAAAGACGTACGGTAGTGTTTCGTCGCCGTGAATGTCGAGGAAGACATCCACACCCGTTGCCAGCATGCGCGCCCGGGTCAGCGCGACCTCGACGCTGCAGATCGGGTCGGGTTCCCGCCATGCGCGGTTCAGATTCACACCGTGCGCATTGGTGCGCAGGTTGCCGCGCACCGAGCCGTCCGGATTCATGTTCGGCACGACGTGAAAACAGGCGCGCTCGAGCAGGCGTCGCGATACCGGGTCGGAGCTGTCGTACAGGCGCTCCAGCATGCCTTCGACGAAGAACTCGGTCATCGTCTCGCCTGGATGCTGACGCGCGATGATCCACACCTTGCGCTTTCCGGGGGCCGCCCTGCCGATGGTGATCAGGTTCAGGTCGCGTCCGTCCGGTGTTGCGCCAAGATCGCTGACCGTTGCGACGGGAGATGCGTCGGCGCTGCCCAGCAGGTCGAGATGTCTTTCCCACGGAAACGGCTCGAAATAGGCGAAATAGATGCTGTCGAAATTCGGCGTCAGACCGAACACGTAGCGTTGTCCGTCGTAATGGCCGGACTGCAGGCGAAACCAGTTGCGGCGGTCGTATGAAGCAACCACGCGATATCCATCCCAGCCATCCGGATAGGCCGACTGGCCGGCGTTCTCGAAACTGATCGTGCACGCCTGACCGCGTGCGCCCTGCAGGCGGAAATGGAACCACTGGCTGAACGCCGCGGCATTGTCGGCGCGAAGCTTCAGGCGGATGTTCGATGCATCGGAGGCGTCTAGCACCTCGATGGCACCGCTGTCGAACTGGCTGCTGATTCGGATCAAGAGTGCGCTCCGGAATGAACTTCGGCGGAGTATATCGGCCGACTCGCCGGCCCGGCTTGGTAGAATCCGCCCTCAGCTTCCGGATCCACATATGAAACGCACCCGTTTTGCCCGCCGCAGCGGCCGCCCGCAGGATGCATCCCTGCTCACGCGACTCGCCATGGGCCTTGCGCTGTCCGCCAGCCGCATCGAAGACCGATACTGGGAAACGCGTCTGACCGAGCAGGTTGCCCGCCTGCTGTCCGAGCGCAACGAAGAGGCTCTCAATGCCGCGCTTGACCACTTGTGGCGCGACAATCCGCAGGCTTACGACGAGCTGGCGGACTTCATCGAGGCGGGCGTCGAATGCGGCCTGCCGAATCCGAACGACAAGACACCGGATGCAGTGGTGTTTGCCGCACCACTGCTGGTCTGGTCGCGCTACTCCATTCCCGCCGGCCCGATCCCTGCCAACCTGCTCGAAACCGTCAAGACCCAGCTCGGCGCGCACGTGCTGGGTGCCAAGACCAGAATCGCGCTGGCCGACTACCTTTTCAGCCCTGACCAGCTGCCGCGCGCCTACGTCGAGGCGCGCGACCTCGCCGACGATCTCGGCGAAGCCGCGCTGTCAGGCAAGGATCTGAAGCTGGAAGCGGAAGCCATGGCGCAGACCGACAGCTTCCTGTCCGACACGCGCTACATCATCGGCATCGCTGTCGCTCCGCGCGGCGAAGCACTGTTCCGCTGGCAGGAAGACGACGGCTCGCGTGATGAGGCCATCAAGCAGTGGCATGCACAGGGAGGTGCTGCGATCGCTTCGATGCTGCAGGGATGCAGCATCGAAATGCTGCCGCCGAACGCCTTCCACTCGGCCTGTCGCGACGCCGACCGGGCCTCGCGTGCCTTTTCGTTGCGCGCTTCGGTTTCCTTCCTTGGGTCCGCCCTGAACGTCGAACCCGCCGGGCTGCGTGCGGTCATTGCGCCGTTCCACGAGCAGCAGCTGGAGGAATACCGGATCGGCTTCACCCTCGGCAAGGCAAGCGAGATCGTGCACGGCGTGGTGTGGGCACTGCTCGGCGCCGAAGACGAAGAAAGCGATGTACTGGGCGAAATCGAGGGCGTGCTGACCGAGTGCGGCGTCACCGACATGCTGGTGCTCGACCACCGCATGCCCATGGAGTACTGCGACGATTGCGGCGCCCCGCTCTATGCCGACCCGGACGGTCAGCCGGTTCACGCCGAACTGCCCGAAACCGCCGAACAACCGACGACGCACCTCCACTGATCACCCTTCGCACTCATCAACATGTCGCTTGAACGAGAAGTCGCCCGCCGGCGCACGTTTGCCATCATTTCCCACCCTGACGCCGGCAAGACCACGCTGACCGAAAAGCTGCTGCTGTTCGCAGGCGCGATCCAGATCGCCGGCAGCGTGAAGGCCCGCAAGGCAGCGCGCCATGCCACGTCTGACTGGATGGAAATCGAGAAGCAGCGCGGCATATCGGTCGCCAGTTCGGTGATGCAGATGGAGTACCGCGACTGCGTGGTCAACCTGCTCGACACGCCGGGTCACCGCGACTTTTCGGAAGATACCTATCGTGTGCTGACCGCGGTCGATGCCGCACTGATGGTGATAGATGCCGCGAACGGCGTCGAAGCACAGACGCTGCGCCTGCTCGAAGTCTGCCGCGCGCGCAACACGCCCATCATCACCTTCATCAACAAGATGGACCGCGAGGTGCGCGACCCGCTCGATCTGATCGACGAACTGGAACGTACGCTCGGCATGGATGTGGCGCCCTTCACGTGGCCGATCGGCATGGGCAAGGAATTTGCCGGCGTGTACGAAATGCACGCCGACCGCATGCGCGTGTTCCGTGCCGGCGAAGATCGCGTGTCGGGCAACGAGGAAACGCTGCAGGGGCTGGATAACCCGGAAATCGCCCGGCGCTATCCGATGCAGCTCGAAACGGCGCACAAGGAGATCGACCTCGTGCGCGACGCTGCCCCGCCCTTCGACCGGACAGCCTTCCTGGCCGGCCATCAGACGCCCGTGTTCTTCGGTTCGGCCATCAACAACTTCGGCGTGAAGGAGGTGCTGGACGCGCTGGTCGATCTGGCACCGCCGCCGGGCGGACGTCCGGCCATCCAGCGGCGGGTCGAACCGAACGAGCCCAGGTTTTCCGGCGTCGTGTTCAAGATCCAGGCCAACATGGACCCGTCGCACCGCGACCGCATCGCCTTCGTGCGTGTCTGTTCGGGGCACTTCCAGCGCGGCATGAAGCTCAAGGTGAGCCGCAACGGAAAGGACATCCGGCCCAACAACGTCGTCACCTTCCTGTCCCAGCGACGGGAATTGCTGGAAGAAGCCTACGCCGGCGACATCATCGGCATCCCCAATCATGGGACGCTGCAACTCGGCGACACATTGACCGAAGGCGAAACGCTGCAATTCACCGGACTACCCTTCTTCGCACCTGAATTGTTCCAGGGTGTCGAGATCAAGGATCCATTGAGAACCAAGCAGTTGCGATCCGGTCTTGAGCAATTGGGTGAAGAAGGTGCCATCCAGGTTTTCCGTCCGCTTGCCGGAGGAACGCTGTTGCTGGGCGCGGTCGGGCAACTGCAGTTCGAGGTGGTGATCCACCGTCTGAAAGCCGAGTACGGCGTCGATGCCCGCCTGGAGGGTACGCGCTACTGCATGGCGCGCTGGGTGACCTGCGATGACGAACGCGAACTGAAGCGCTTCATCGACGCCAACGCGCACCGCATCGCCTACGACGCCGTCAATGCGCCCGCCTTTCTCGCCACGATGAACGCCGAACTGAGGGTTGCACAGGAAAAGTGGGACAGGATCAAGTTCCACGCCATGCGCGAACACGCTGGTCTGATGTTCGCCAGCCACTGAGTCCCGGCGAGGTCGACGCCGCGCTGACGCCGACGTTCAGCGCGGTGGCTGGATCAGTCCGCCGACGAAGATCTGAGTCACCGTTCCGTCCGCACCTGTGGCAAAACTGACCGGTGTTTCCGGCGGAATGTCGGCAAGGGTCAGGCCCTTGCGCACGCGGCCGTTTCCGTCTGCGATGAAGATGAGCGTGCGGGCATTGCCCTTGTAGCGCTTGCCGCCGATGGTCATCGCACCGGTCGCGGTGTCGATGTTGCTGACCACGCCGCGTTGTTCGTACAGCGACGGATTCGTCAGCGGATGCAGCGGCTCCGCTGCGCCAGCGGCGCCATGCGCTGCCGCAAACAGAAAACAGGTCACGGCGCGCGCGCGCCATGCATTCGAATGGGTGCGCTTCATCGTCAATCTCCGACTATTTCCTTCCACGACACGCGACCCGGTCGCGCTCCGTTGAACACCGCACGCGACTGTGCCGTGCCGTCCGATCCGCCCACGACCTGCTGCTTGCCGAGTTGCAGCGGGCTGCCCGGCAGGCTGTCCGTACTGTAACCGCTACCCACGACGCGACGGCTGGTGCCGTCTGCATTGGACTGGGTGACCTGATCGCCGGCATCCACGACGCCATCCCGGTTGAAGTCAAATACGTCGAAGTCCTGTCGTCCGCCGGTGAATGGATTTACACCCATCACCCAGCCGCGGCCCCCCGGTTCGCATGGATTGCTGCTTGGAATCAATGTGTTGATGAACAGCGTGGTCACGCCGAGGACGGGCGCATTGACGATGCGCTCGCCTTCGGCCCCTGCGGTCGGTGACGTCAGGTCCAGATACCAGCCCCGTTTTGTCGACATCGAGGTGCCGCCGGTGGCATCGCCTGGCTTGGAGGTCACGCGGTAGTTATCCCCCTCTCCCGTCGCGCCTTCCTGCAGGATGAGACGCCGTGCAAGGCTGCTGCGGCCGGTAATGGTCGTACCGCTGTCGATCAGGCCATACCAGGTCTGGGTGGCCGTATTGGACAGATCGGCGGTCGCCAGATAACGCCCCGTTCCGAAGAACACCCAGAGCTTGCGATCGGCCGGATTGAAACCGATGCTGATACCGCCGGTGATCGGCTGCACGGCGCTGCTTGCGCTGCGCGCCGCGAAAAGCGGCAGCGGTGCGGTCGTGGTGCCGAATGCGCTGCGCCACTGGGCCGGCGCACTGTCCGTCAAGTCGAACTTCCACACGTTGCCGAGCAAATCGCCGGCATAGAAATAATCGACATCTCCGTCGCGATCCACGTCGACACCTTCTGCGGCGGCAAGCCCGTTGGGCGAGGTGGACGATCCGCTCCGGGTGTCGATGCGCTGCAGCAGCGCGCCGTTGGCAATGTTGAGCACGAACAGCACCGAACGCTCGTTGCTGCTGTTGTAGCCATTGCCGAGTACCACGCCCCAGCTGCCGTCGTTCATGCGCGCCACCACCGGATTGCCGATGGTCTGCCCCAGTTCGGCGTGGCTGTATTCCCAGAGCACCTTGTTCGCTGCAAAGGCGTCGGGGTTGGTGACGTCGAGTGCATAGACCGTCCTGCCGCCGCGGCCCTGGGTACCGATGAGCACTGTGCGCCAGGAGCCGCCGAAATAAACCTCGGTGACCACGGCCGAACCGTCGTGCATGAACTTGTGTGCGTAGTTGGTGGTGGTCAGCGTCTTCATCATGGCCAGTGCGCCCGACGGCGCATAGGCAAAGCGCTCTTCGCCTGTCCGCGCATCGAACGCATGCAGCAGACCGTCATTGGCGGCGACATAGACCATTTCGCGGCGGCCGGAAACCGCGGTGCGATGTGCCTGATAGGTGCTCGCGCCGGTCCAGTCGAAACGGTCCAGACGCAGATCGGTGACCGGCCCGACGTAGGCCGGGAGCGAATTCACGATGTCGCCGAGCACGCTGGTGCGGTTCCGGTAGGTGCCCCCGTTGCGTGCTTCGAGCGTGCTCGCACCGCGCAGGTAATTCAATACATCCTCACTACCGAGCGTCGTACGCTGGTCAGCGCTCAGGTTGGCCCACTGAAAGGCAACGCCTGCGGTACCCGACCATGTGTAGATGCTGCGGCTTGCAGGCGCCGGTATATGTTCCGAGGCTCTCCAGGTCGGCGTTGCCGAGATCGTTCCTTCCGTCGTGATGCTGCTGGCGAGCAGGTCACCGGTCCAGTTGCCGCCGACAAAACGCGACTGGAACAGCAGCGTATTGCTGCTCAGGGTGGTACTGGTCGAAGTGATGTTGCCGGTCGACGCAACGCGCTCGCTGATGTCGGTGAGCACCGACGACAGACCGTCGGTGAACTGCTGCGGGTCAGACGCATTGACAAAGGCGCCTCGCCCGTTGACGGTTGCGTGCCACAGGTCGTCGAGCTTGGCGGGGCTGGTCAGGGCAGGGTCCGGCCAGTTCAGGGTACCCGCGGTCAGCGCCGGCAGCGCGGTCGCGGGATCGAGCGTGCCGGTGACGCCCAGCGAAAGTCCGAAGGTCACCATGTGCTGCCAGTTCGCGCTGTCGCGGGCGCTGGTGGGCACTTCGTTGGTGATGCCGCTGCGCAGATCGCGCTTGTAGTAGTACATGGCGACATCGGCCAGCGTGTTGCTGTGCGTATCGCGGAACGGACGCGCTTCGGTGCCATCCGAATTCGTGTCTGCCGGCAGCGTGAATACATCGCCCCAGTAGCCGTCGGTCGTCAGGATGGTGAAGGACTGCCGGCACGCCAGCGCATTGGTCACGCCCGTCTGCGTCCACGGATCGTTCGCATCCGTGCGGCTCTCGTAATAGTTGCCCGCCCAGTTCAACGACGTGCGCAGCGGCGTGCCGGCAGGACTGATCGCCGTCAGCAGCAGCCGGTCGAACCAGGTTTCGCGGTTGGTACCGGAAAAGACGCCACTCACCGGAATCAGGTATTCACCGGCGCCGTTGATGGTACGGAAGCCGACCCGATAGTTTTCACCGAGCTGACCGAAAGCGATCGATGCACCGGCGCGCGCAGTCAAGATACGGCTGCGGTAGTAACTGAACCAGTTGGCGAAGTTCTGCGTTTCTTCCGCCACCGTGCGTGTCGTGCCGTTGGGCCAGGTGAATGACGTGATTTCGACCTCGGCCGCGGTGATCGGGTCGCGCCGGTAGGCGCGTGTGCCGCGTATCTGATACTTCGTGTAGTTGCCGGCCACCACGCGGGAGCCGGTGCCCCGATAGATGAAGAAGGTGATCGGCCTGAAGTTCTGGTTGCACGGCGGCCCGCAGGCATAGGACGCCGAGTTCTGGTTGGTGTTCGTTCTGTTGGTGAACCAGAAGGCCGACTGCGTCTGCTGCGCCGTCAGATCCATCGTTCCGCGCGCGGGTTCGGCCGGGTTGTAGGGCGCTGCCGTGGGATCGACATTGCCGAAAGACGCACCGGTATGGCGCAACCACGGGCGATAGGTCGATTGCGGGTTGTAGAAGACCGCATTGTTGTCAGGCGACCGACCGAAGAAATTGTGGATGTTGTTGTCGTCGAAGTTAGGTACCTGCGAGGTGTAGGTGCCTCCGCCATAGACGAGCGCCGGCACCGGAAAGAGGTAGGTCGAAAAGTACATCTTGTCGTCCGGCATCACTTCCCACTGCATCGAACCCGAATCGTCGAGCAGGAACATCAGGTTCGGCGCGACGGCACTGCCCACCATCAGCGGCGATTCTGAAATATCGACGGCCGCGCGACCCGGCGCTATCAAGAACAGCGCGCACGCCAGCACGTGCATCAGGCCTCGGAATATCGTTTTCATGGTCGGTAGGTGGTCTGCAGCACCACAGCCGGCCGGCCGACGGCCGGCGCGCTGCGTGCAGTGATTCGATAGCGTGGCTTCAGGCAGTCCGGAGCGATCGTGGTGACGGTGTCGCAGTCAGGCGTCGTCGGCCACAGGCCCAGGTCTTCGATGATGTACTGCGGCACACCCGCAGCCTTGGCCCGGGTATCGGCATCGGCCGCTTCCCACCAGCCGCTCGCGCTCGCCCAGACGGCGGAAGTGTCCTCCCAGCGGTTGTGGTAGCCGGTGCCACCCGGTGCTGGCTTGCCATACAGCCCGGCGACCGATCCGTCGAACGGCCCCAGCGTACCGGCCGCCAGCAGGGTTTCGGCTTCCCGCAGCGAGGATTCAGCCGCCTGGAAGGCGATCGCGCGATCGTACAGATTGGCGCTCATGCGTTCCTGCATGCCGGTACTGCGCATGCTGGCAAGCCCGAGCAATGTCACCGCGAGCAGCAGCATCAGCGCCACGACAAGGGTCACGCCGCGCTGGCCGGCTGGCGCACGGCGTTTCATGACAGGCGGTTCCGGAGCATGACGACATGGGTCACGGTGCGACGCACACGGTCAGCAGCCGTCGAAGGCTTGTCAGGTTCTTCGATCACAACCTGCAGCCGTACGCCGAACACCGCATTCCAGTCCGTCACACTGCCCGCAGCAACGTAAGCCGAGGTGCCTTCGATCAGATAGTCGATCTGCAGGTCGACGACGCCATCGATCACCTCTTCTGCAACAAGCGAGAGCGTACCGGCGCTGTTCCGGGGCGACACGCGGTAAAGGGAGCGATTCGCCGTGGTCGTGCGGCCGTTGTTGCCTACATACCAGGCCAGCGACTCAAGCCGCATCACCGCCGAATTGGCTTCGAACATGTAGGTCTGACCGCTCGCGCTGCAATCGGGCGGGTTGGCGAACCCGAGGCCGCGCGAGCAATTGCCGGGCGTGCCTTCGTTGCCGTGCTCGACGGATGCGCTGTCGGCGGCGGTCACCTGAAACAGGCTCGCCTGGCTGAAATTGCAGACGATGGCCAGGTCACCCGCCGCCAGCGACCGATTGGCCGGACTGAGCGTCAGCGTCTGCGTAGCCGTGTCGTGCGCCGCCACCGTCTGCGGCTGGCTGCCGCTGCGCATGATCTGCAGCGCCGAGGTGCCGCTGACACGCTGGCCCGCCGCCGTGCCGAAAGGTGCGCCGGCGAAGGCTTCCGTTGTTCCGTAACCGCGCAGGCCGCCATTCCATTGCGTCCACCACAGCGACGCCGGATTGTTCAGCACATTCACGAACTGCAATGCGCCGCCGCAGGTGTTGAGGCCGGCGTCGCGGATATCGCGCGCCAGCAATTCGAAGCCGGTGCGCGCCGCTTCCTGCACGCGTGACAGTCCTTCGGTGGTGGCATAGGTCAGGCGGTTGGACAGCACCAGACCGATCGCCGTACCGGTGATGAACAAGCCGATTGCCAATGCGATCATCAGTTCGATCAGGGTCCGCCCCGCCTGCCGTTTCGCGTCGGTCACAGCCGTGCCTCGATCCGGAACAACTGGCTGGCCGACCCGCCGGCGGCCCGGCTGTCGTCCCAGCGCACGGTAATCATGCAGGTTCCTGCGTTGCCGCCGGTGCAGGCAACACCGCCGCACGCGGACGAACCCATACTCGCTCTGAGATCGGTCAGCCAGGCGGCCAGTTGAACATCGGGAAAATCCGTGCCGGACGGTGCCGTGCAGGCATCCGCCACGAGCGCGAGGTTATAGCTGCCGGCCTGCGCAGCCGCCACATCGGCACGCAGCCGATCGATCATCGTGTAGGCCGACAGCACGGCAGCGCTGCGTTCGTACGAACTCTGGTTGGATCTGAGCGACGCGACCTGCAGCGCCGCCATGCCGAGCATGCCGACCGACAGCACGAACAGCGCAACCGCAACCTCAATGAGCGAAACACCGGACTGTGCCTTCATCAGCTGTCCTCCGGCGCATCGCAGGCACTGGAGCCACCGCGCGTGACGCCGATGCGGCTTCCGCCGCCCAGACGCACGTCACGCGTGTTCTCGTTCATCGTGTCCGACAGTTCGCACATGCGCAGCGTGACCGTCTGAAGCAAGGTCTGTCCGGGCGGACGAGCCAGACCATCCGGGCGGAAGACGATTCGGTTTCCCGCGTCGACCAGTGCTTCGCTGCCGAGAACGCGAAGCATGCTGCCCTGGAACACATGGGTGCGGACGACCACTTCGCCGGGATTGGACGCCGCATTCGGGTTGTAATCACCGCTGCCATCGGCATCTATGAACACCATCCAGCCGGCCCAGTTGCCGTCGTCCGTCACGCACCCCTCGGCTGCATCGACCTGTCCGTCGTCAATCGATACCCGGCAGAGGATGCTGCGCAGATTGCTGCGGACGGCTTCCGTTCGGGCGGTGTTGAGGCCTGCGATGTATTCGTTCGCCTCGGCGGCAAGCCGGTTCATGCTGACAAGACTGTGGAATGACGGCACCGCCATGGCAGTCACCACCGCCAGGATGGCGATGGTGATCATCAACTCGATCAGGGTGAAGCCGGTCTGTCCCGGTGGGTGTTGCATCGGTGCGTGCATGATGGAAAACGTTCCATCTGTTACGGCACACGTCCTGCAAGCTTGAGTGCGCCCTGCACGCTCCCTGAAAACATCTGTGTCGCGTCAGCGCCAGCAGGCTGCGACGCGGGTGGCACAGGCGCTGTTCGAGCCCGAGGATCCCTTGGCACCGGTTTCGTCGAGCGTCAGCGCGCAGCCGCATTTGCCGTCGTTATCCAGCTGACCGTTGATCGGTGCGGCACTGATGTCGTACTGGCGCGGCGTTGTTGCACTGAGGACCACGCCGAACTGATAGAAGCCTGTCAGGTCGGTGCGGCACTGCTGGGTGGCAGGCAGGGTCGCGCCGACGTAGGTCAGATTGGTCGTGTAGTAGCGCTCCAGCAACTGCGACTGCTCGGTCAGGCAGGCAGCCGCGGTCGCACGGCGGCTGTCGATGACGTATTGCGTGTAGTTCGGATACACGATGGCGGAAAGGACGCCGATGATCGCGACCACGATCATCAGTTCGATCAGCGTGAAGCCCCGCTGTCTGGCATGGTCGATATTCAGGTTCACGTTGTTCTGCCCAGGTCAGTCGTTGATCAGTTCGCGCCATGACATCCGGCCGAAGCGGTCCGGCAGGTTCAGACGCTCGCGCAGTATGCCCAGATCGGACGTATTCACCAGCACGTCGGTGCTGCCTGCAGTGTTGCCGCCCGTCGTCGTGCCGGTGTCCGTCCCGCCTTCGCCGTCTTCACCCGCCTCGCCACCCGTGGTGCCGCCGGAGCTGCCGCTGGTGCCGGACCCCGATGATGCATCGCTGCGCACGAGGATCGGGCTCGAGGGTATCGAGGTCAAGCCGATGCCGCTGACGTTGTAATTGGTGGTCGATCCATCTGCGTTGCTGACGGCGATCGGATCGCGGTTCAGGAATATCTTCGCGTTCAACCGGCCACCGGTGAAGGGATCGATGCTCAGAAGCCAGCCATTGCCGCCCGGACTGCAGGGATCGTCAGCCGGAATCGCGGTGGTGGCGAACAAGGCAGTACTGAACACCTGCGTGCCGTAGAACATCCGTTCGCCCTGCGCCGTGCCGGATGGCGGCAGCAGATCGAGATACCAACCCTTCTTCGTGTAATTGCCGTCGGCATCGGTCATCGCGTCACCGCCGGTCTCATCGCCCGGTGCCGAGATGGCTCGGACCCGGTCGGGATTCACGTTCGTGGTGCCTTCCAGATAGGTGGCCGTCTCGAACAGAACGACGCGCTGTGCCATGTTGGTGCGCCCGGTGACCGGTGACGTCGTCGCGCCGCTCAGGTAGTTGTCGTACAGCCCGTACCAGGTTTGCACGGACAGATCGGCGCGATCCGAGCCGGCCAGGAACTTGCCCGTGCCGAAGCTGACCCAGCGTACGCCATCCGCGGGATTGAGCAGCACCTCGACGTTCGACGTGATCGGCTGCGGCTTGCCCGATGCATCCCGCGCACGATAGAGCGGCAGCGGCGAGTCGGTGGTGCCGAACGACACCTTCCATTCGCTCGCGGTCGCCGAGCCGATGTCAAAGCGCCACACATTGCCGCGCAAGTCACCGGCATAGGCGTAATCGACGTTGCCATCGCCATCGTCATCCCACGGCGTGATGTCGGCCAGGCCGTTGCTGACGCACGGGTCGTCCGCAGTCGGACACGGGCCGGTATCGATCTTGCGGATCAGCGCGCCGGTCAGGGCATCGATCACGAAAAGGAAGCCGCGGTACTGGTCGCTGTTGTAACCGTTACCAAGCAGAACCGCCCACCGCCCCGTGTTGAGACGCGTGAATACCGGCTTGCCGATGAACTTGCCGAGATCCGAGTCGGTGAATTCCCAAAGTACCTTGCTGGTGCCGAAAGCATCCGGATCCGTGATGTCCAGCCCGAAAACCTGCCGGCCGCCGCGCCCCTGCGAGCCGACCAGCACGCTGCGCCAGCTGCCGCTGCCGCCCGCGTCGTCATAGACGTCGGCAACGCGCAGCGAACCGTCGACGATGAAGCGGTGCGAATAATTGGGTGACGCCAGTTGATTCATTGCGGACAGTGCTGCACTGGGCACATAGGCGAAGCGCTCCGCGCCGGTGCCGGCATCGAAGGCGTGCAGCATGCCGTCGTTGGCGCCTACGTACATCATTTCTCGCCGCGCCGACACTGGGGGATCGGCTTCCGGGTCACCGAGCAGCGAGTTGCGAAAACTCTGATAGGTCGACGCACCTGCCCAGGCGAATCGCTCGTAGGAAAAATTTTCCGGGGCGCCGACGAAAACCGGTGATGAATGAACGATGTCACCCAGAACCGACAGACGATTGCGGAACAGTCCGCCCGAGCTCACTTCGCCGGTACGCACGCCGCGCAGATAATCGAGCACGTTGCTGTCGTCGTCTAGCAAGGCCTTCTGTGCGGTACTGAGGCTGTCCCAGAGGAAGGTGACGCCGGTCGTTCCGTTGCGCGTGTAGATGCTGCGACTGGCGGGAGCGGGAACCTGTTCCGAGGCCTTCCATGTCGCCGTTGTCGACAAGCCCCCTGTACCGACCGTGTAGGCCCAGACATCGCCGGTCCATATCTCACTGGTGAAACGCGCCTGGAATACCTTGCTGCCTTCGCGCAACTCCGTCGATGACACGCCCAGGTTCGAGGAAGACGCCGTGCGCTGCACGATGGTGTCGAGCGCCGACTTCAGACCCGCTGCGAATTCCTCCGGCGTCGCTGCACTGACGAACTTGCCGCGCCCGTTGACCGTGGCGTGCCACAGATCATCGAGCTTGCCGCTGTCCGTACTGGTGCTCGGCCAGGAAATTTCTCCAGATTTGAGTCGTGGCAGATCGACATCCGGATCGAGCGATCCCTGCAGCCCCAGCGCAACGCCGAAAGTGACCATGTGCTGCCAGTCAGCCGTATCGTCATCGCTGCTGGGCACCTTGTTGGGAATGTCGCTGCGCAGGTCGTTCGCGTAGTAGTACATCGCGATGTCTGCGAGCGTGAGTGAACGGGAGTCGGCGTAGGGTGCGCCCTTGTCGCCGTCTGCGTTGCCGATCGAGCCGTTGATGGCGGTGACCGAACTGCTCGCGTCGTTGTAGTAGCCGTCGGTCGTCAGGATGGTGAAACTCTGACGGCACCCGAGCAGACCGTCCGGTTCCTCAGGGCCCCAGGGGTCTGCATCGCCGGTTGTGGTGCGGTAGTACTCGCCGGCCTGCGTCAGCGCAACACGCAGCGGCGTGCTGCCGCTGCCCGACGACGCAAGCATGTTGGTGAACCAGGTTTCCCGGTTGGTACCGGAAAAATTGCCTGTCAGCGGAATATCGAGTTTCCCTGTGGTGCCGTTCATCGGACGGAAACCGATCCGGTAGTTGTCGCCGAGCGTGGAAAAGGCCGCGCTCACGCCGTTTTTCGCTGCGTCGCGGCGGCTCTTGCTGAAGGTGTACCAGTTCGCGAAGTTCTGCTTTTCCTCGTCGATCGTGCGTGTGATGCCATCGGCCCAGGTGAAGGTGGTGATCGCGTCCAGTTGTCCGGAGTCGAGGTCGAGCCGGTCGGCAACGCTGCCGCGGATCTGGTAGCGATAGTAATTCTGCCGCTCCAGACTTGACCCGGTTCCCTTGTAGACGTAGTAGGTCATCGGCCAGAAGGTTTTCGTGCAGGTCAGCAAGTCCTCACCGGTGTCCGGGTCCTTGCAGGATGGAGAACGCGGCACCAGTGTCTTGTTGAACGCGAAGGTCGTCGCCGTGATGTTCCTGACCCAGCGGAACGTTCCGGATTGTTCGGCGGTGAGGTCGATGCCCGAGGTCGCCGTGGGCGTCCGCTTCGCGTTCGTCGGGTCGGAATTGGCGTACAGCGTGCCGTCCTGAAGCGTCCAGCGGCGATAGGTCACGTTCGGGTTGTAGAACACCTTGTTGATCTGACTGGTCCGCATCGCGACGTTGAGGATGTTCAGATCGTCGTAGTCGGGTACGTAGGCGCCCAGCAGCGTACCGGCAACGACAGAAAGCTCGAAGTCCCAAAGCGAAATGAACGCATCCGGCAAGGCTTCCCAGAGCATCGACCCGGAGTTGTCCAGAACCATCAGCACGTTCGGCGCAGCGGTCACGTTCAGGATCAGTGGGTTATCCGAAATCGGCGTCGTGGCCTGTGCCGGCGAGGCAGCAAGCAGCACCGAAAAAAGGCCTGCGAAAAGCTTTCGCATCCCGCACAGGTAGGACGAACGGACAGCGTTCATGATGGAAACTCCTGATTCTGTCTAGGGACGGTAAGTGGTTTGCAGCACGACATTAGGACGTCCGTCGACCGGCGGCATGCGGGCGGTGATGCGGTAACGCGGTCCCCGGCAGGACGTGCTGCCCCGCCGACCGCAACCGGTGCCGTCTTCGAAATCGCCCATGTACTCGATGATGTATTCCGGTGCGCCATCGTCGTCATCGCTGAGCTTTCCCTTCATGGCGGTGTCGATCTGACTCCACCACGTGGTGGCGCTGCGCCACTGGGTGGTCGAATCGTTCCAGCGGTCGACATAAGTCGTGGTCGAGCCCGGAGCGCCCGAAGGTGTGACGGCGCACAGAGGGGGCGTTCCACCCGGGAGACAGTAGAGGCCTGCGCTGTTGGTGACCGTGGTCGTGATCGAAATCGTCGATTCGGCCTCGCGCAGCGCCGATTCGACCGCCTGGAAAGCGAGGCTGCGGTCATACATGTTGGCGCCCATGCGCTCCTGCATGCTGGTGCCGCGAATGCTGGCAAGGCCCAGCAAGGTCATCACGATGAGCATGACCAGCGCTACAAGCAGGGTTGCGCCTTGCTGCCGGCGATGGCTGAAGGACCGGACGTTCATGGCACACGGTTCCTGAGATTGACGACATGCGAAAGACTGCGCGTCAGGCGCGCCCCCAGGGCGGCCGTCGACGTGTTGGCATCCGGCGCTTCGATGGTGAGTGCAATCTCGACCCCGCTCACCTGATTCCAGTTCGACAGCGCCGTGACCTCGGTCGCCGTACGATAGACGCCGGCCACCATGTAGCGCACCTGCATGTCGCGTACGCCTTCCACGATTTCCTCGACTACCGGTGCTGCACCGCCGGCAGCATTGTTGCCGACGCTGACGCGATAGAGCGACGTGGGGCTGTTGGTGGCGCCGGTACGCCCGTTGTTGCCGACATACCAGGCCGCTGCTTCGAGCCGCATGACCTGGGAACCAGGCGGGAACACCTTGCGCACGCCGGTCGAATCTGGACATGTAAGCGGCGTGCGGAAGGCGAGACCCGGGGTGCAGTTGCCCGGAACAGCGCCCGCTACCATATCGTCATGCTGCACCGAATTGGTCGCCGTATCGACGCCGCTCACCTGGAAGATGGCTGTATTCTCGAAGTCGCACACGATGGCGAGGTCACCTGCTGCGAGTATCGAAGGACGCTCCGTCACCAGCGAATACGGCGGTACCGCCACGGCACTGATCGTCACTTCGGTGTCAGACGCGTTGTGATAGGCAATCGGCATCGCGGCCGTACCGCCGTGCATCACCTCCACCAGATCAGTACCGGCGGTGCGCGGAACGGTGCCCGAGCCGAACGCAGCAGCCAGCGATGCGGTGGTTTCATCGAAGCCGCGCAGACCACCGGACCAGTCCGACCACCAGCGAGTGGAGGCGCTGTCCAGCACATTGAGCACACGCGAGCCGCCGTTGCAGGCATTGACGCCGACCAGACGCAGATCCCGCGACATGATTTCGAATGCCACACGCGTCGATTCCTGGATGCGCGACACCGCTTCCGTCGAGCGATAAGCCTCGCGGTTGCTGATGACCATCGCGATCGCCCCGGCCGACACGATCAATCCGAGCGCCAGCGTGACCAGCACCTCGACCAGCGACGTACCACGTTGCAGGGAAGGTGTACTTTTCATATGCGGACATCCACTTCGAAAGTGTGGCTGGCAGATCCGGTCTGCGCCCGGCTGTCGTCCCAGCGCACGCTGATGCGACAGGACACCGGCGTACCGGTGCAGTTGATGGCGCCGCACGAGCCAGCACCGAGATTGGTCGTCAGCCCGTTCAGCCACTCGCTCAGATCGACCGTGGCCGTCTCCGTACCCGTCGGCACGGCACATCCGCTGCTCGGGAAGGCGCGGTTGTACCCGCCCGATCGCGCCGCATCCTGATTGCTGCGCATGCGGTCGGCTATCGAGTAGGCCGCAATCACGGCCGCATTGCGTTCGAAGGCACTCTGGTTGGCCTTCATCGCCATGGTCTGCATGCCGGCGATGCCGAGCATGCCGAACGCCAGCACGAACAGGGCGACCAGCACCTCGATCAGCGACACGCCCGCCTGAAGTTTCATGTCACGTTTTGCCATCAGCCGCCTGCCTCCGGAGTGCTTTCAACAGGTTCTTCGGGCGGCGTCGCGACCACCACACCGCAGGCACTGTCCGTCGAGCGCGATACCGACATGCGGCTGCCCGAGGCCAGCGACACCGTCCTCATGTTGTTGCTGTCCAGCGAGCCCGACGTGTCGCACACGCGCACCTGCGCGGTCTGCAGCGCGAGCGAACCATGGCCTCGCGCCAGTCCGTCGGGGCGAAAGGCGATCCGGTTGCCCACTCCTGCCAGCGCGGGATCGGAAATCAGATTCAGGCCGTTGCCGCTGATCGCCTGCACGCGCACCACGCGCTCCGTACCGTTGATGTCGCCGCTGGTGTCGTCATCGACGAATACCGCCCAACCCTGCCAGGGTTCGCTGTCATTGGTGGTCACGCAGCCCGATGCAGCGCTGAAGGTCACTACGCCATTCGTCGTCGCAGCGCGGCAGAGCAGCACGCGGCGCTGCAGCCGCACCGCTTCCGACCGGGCCAGATTGATGCCGGCAAGCAGTTCGTTGGACTCGGCCGTAAGGCGGCTCGATGCGATGAAGCCCTGGAATGCGGGCAACGCGAATGACGCGAGGATGCCCATCAGGACCACCACGACCATCAGCTCTATCAGGGTGAAACCTGACTGCAGGGACTTGGACCGCATCATGACAATCAAGGACCGTAGAGGGAATTCGCATGTGAAGTTACGTCAAGCGCCCGGTCCGGCGGGAGCGATCGATGACGAACGGCGGAAAGTATGGCCTGAACGGCATCGCCGCCACGGCAGGGTGTGAAATCCGTCACGCCACGCATGTGCGGCGAGCCGGGGGACGCAGCGCCCGCCTGCAACAGCCCCCGCATCCGGCCGACTGCTGCACAATCACGGTTGTCCCCACCTCACCCGCTGCGCGTTGGCCCATTCCGTCCCATGTACACGAAAGACAGTCCAGCCCGCGCCCTGAGCGCATTGCCCGAACATCCGCTGCGCTACAAGCTGAATAACGAGGTGCACGCGCGCCCCCCGGTCTCCTTGACCCATCCGCAGCGTGTGTCCTACCTCGCGCTGATGCATGAAGGCACGACCGAAGCGGACGAGCTGACTCATCTGCGCGCGCTGGCCGACGCCTTCGCCAAACCCTTGCCGGAAGCCGATGGCGGACACCTGCAGATGGACGTCGGTGACTTCCGGCTGAAGTGGGAACGCCACAACGAATTTTCCAGCTACGCCTTCTTCTGTTCGCCGCGCCCGGACGAGCCGGACGCGCGGCACGGCGCTCTGCCGCGCGTGCCCCCCGGCTGGCTGGAAGCGCTGCCGGGTTCGGTCATGGTTGCCACGCACATCGAATTGCAGTCCACCTCGGCCGTCGCACCGAAATCGGTCATGGACGGCATCACCTCGAGTGGTCGCCAGGGCATTGCCTCCCAGGTGGCCGACGGCGCGGCGTGGGTCTTCACCGACTTCACGCTCACCGACGGCTGGTCGCGCTATCTGGTGCTCGATGAACGCCTGACGCAGCGCCAGGCCGGGCGTACCGTGCAGCGCCTGCTCGAGATCGAGACCTACCGCGTGATGGCGCTGCTGGCCTTCCCGGTGGCCAAGGACGTCGGCCGACTGCTCAGCCGCGCCGAGGGCGAACTGGCTGACCTGATGGACAGCATGGGCAGCGCGCTGACGCCGGAAGACGAACGCAACGTGCTGTCGCATCTGACGCGCCTGGCCGCGGAGGTCGAGCGCTCGGTGGCGCGCGCCACCTTTCGTTTCGGCGCAGCCCAGGCTTATTACCGGCTGGTGAACAGCCGCATCGCCGAACTGCGCGAAGAGCGCGTCGAAAGCTTTCCGACCATCGGCGAATTCATGGACCGGCGGCTGGCGCCCGCCATCAGCACCTGCGAAGCGATCGCCCGCCGGCAGGAAGAACTGTCCGGCCGCATCGCGCGCAATTCCCAGCTGCTGCGCACCCGCGTCGACATCGAACTGGAGCGTCAGAACCAGGAACTGCTGGCCCAGATGAACCGACGGGCGAAGCTGCAGATGCGGCTTCAGGAAACGGTCGAAGGCCTGTCCATTGTGGCGATCACCTATTACGCGTCGCAGCTGGTCCAGTATCTTGCCAAGGGCCTGCACGCCTGGCTGCCGCTGAGCCCCGAAGCCATCACCGCGATCTCGATCCCGCTCATCGCCGGTTTCGCCGCACTCGGCCTGCGGCGCATGCGGCGCAAGCTGGCGACCGAAGAAGGCGCACACTGAACATGGCCGATATCCGTCCGGCAACGACCGAAGACCTGCCGGTGCTGTGTGCCCTGCTCGACCAGCTGTTCGCACAGGAGGTCGAGTTCACGCCCGACACCGATGCGCAGACGCGCGGGCTGCGCCGCATCATCGAGTCGCCGGCAGGTGGCGACATCCTGGTGACGTGCGAACACGGCACCCCGATCGGCATGGTCAACCTGCTCTACCTGACGAGTACCGCACTGGGCAGCAAGGTCGCGCTGCTCGAAGACATGATCATCGCGCCCGCCCATCGTGGCTCCGGTCATGGCAACCGGCTGCTCGACGCTGCGATTGCGCGCGCGCGCAGCCGGGGCTGCCGCCGCATCACCTTGCTCACCGACGGCGACAACGCCATCGGCCAGCGCTTCTACGCACGTCACGGCTTCATCCCATCGAGCATGCTGGCGATGCGACTGATGCTCGACTGACGCCAGGCCCATGTCGAGCCGCCGCCCCCCGTGCATCCGGATACCGCAACGCCGCGTAAGGCATGGAACAGTTCGTTCGGGGAGACATCATGGGCAACCGCCCGCTGCTTGTGCAGGTGTTCCCGCTTGAACTCCCGTCCGCTTTCATGCCGATGAGTCCGACGTCGAACGACAACTCCGCCGGCACGACTGCGTGCGAAGACGATGCGCTGCTGCGCGCACTCATCGCACGCATGGGTGATGGCGACGAAGCTGCATTGGGCCAGCTCTACGACCGGACTTCGCGCCGCGTCTACGGCTTTGCCCTGCGCGTCACGCGCAGCCCCGAAATGGCGGAGGAAGTCGTCGAGGAGGTGTTCTGGCAAGCCTGGCGGCAGGCGCTAAGATTCGATCCCGCGCGCGGCAATCCCATGGCCTGGCTCATGACGATGACACGCAGCCGAGCGCTCGACGCCTTGCGGCGCATCGACGACGCCGAACTCCACCCGGAACCGGAAACGCTGATGGCCGCGGAAACTGCCTGCGGCGGCGATCCGCAGAATCTGCTTGAAGCCGTGCAGCGACATCACGCACTGCACGCAGCACTGGAATCGCTCGATGCCCTGCCGCGACAATTGCTGTCGCTCGCCTTCTTCCGCGGGCTGACGCACGAGGAAATCGCGCTTCAGTCCTCGCTGCCGCTGGGTACCGTCAAGTCACATATCCGGCGCGCGCTGACGGCGCTCGGCAAGGTACTTCCACCCGACATGGGCGCACTGGACACACACGCATGAGCAAGCCCATCCTGCCCGACGAAGACACGCCGGCCTCGCTGCAGCAGTTGCTGGCGGATGCGCTCAGACCGGTTGCGTTCGACGGTGCGCGCAGCGATGCGCTGCGCGCCCGCCTGCTGGCGCGTGCCCGGGCCAGTCTCGAAGCCGGCGCGCGGCACACGCGCGTGCGGGCCGACGGCGAAAACTGGGCGCGCGTGGTCGATGGCGTGCGCGTCAAACTGCTGAATGACGGCGCAAGCACCCGCTCGGTGCTGGTCGAGTTCGAGCCCGGTGCCGCACTGCCCATGCACCGGCATCACGAGCACGAACAATGTCTCGTGCTGCGCGGCGATCTGCAGATGGACGATCTCGACATCCGCGCAGGCGACTATCACGAAGCGCCCGCCGGCAGCCGGCACGGCCGCGTGCGCTCCACCGGCGGCGCACTCATCTATCTGCGGGGCGTTTCGCTGGGCAGTACCGCCGGCGTCGTGCGCGACATGCTCACTGCCTGGCTGCCTGGCCGCGGCGACGCACCGCGCACCATCCGCGCAGCCGAGGGCACGTGGGCCGATCTGGCGCCGGGGGTTCAGGCCAAGCGCCTGTTCGACGGCGCCGACGAAACGTCCATGCTGCTGCGCCTGCAGCCGGGCGCGCACGCGCCGGCCGGCCTGAGCACGCCGGAAGGCGAATATCTGTTGCTGGAAGGCGAAGGCTACGTCGGTGACACCCTGCTGCGCGCCGGCGAATACGACTACGCTCACCGCGACGCCCCGGCGTTCGACCTGAGCAGCGACGTGGGTGCGCTGTTCTATCTGCACGGCAAGGTCACACCTGCGCTCAGGACGAACTAGCAACGGGCACGCCCCGCGACAGAAACCTTTCCGATCAATCGCCGGCACGCGACGTGCTCCTGAATTCGAGCGTCATTCCAGGGTTGTCGCGGGATTCGTTAATGTCATTGAAGGCCAGGGCGGTTCCGCGAGTGACATGACGTTTTTGCAGGAGCGATCCATTGATCGCGAACACGCGCGTTGAGCATGCGCCGTCCGCCGATCAACGTCCGAATCGCGATCAATGGGCGGCGCGGGTGTCTCGGCGAGCGCGGTCAGTCCAGCTCTCGCAGTTTTGCGAACGCTTCTTCGATGCGCTCTACCGGAACAATGGTCAGGCCGTCGATCTTCTGCTTCGGCGCATTCGCCTTCGGTATCAGCGCATGCGTGAAACCGAGCTTGGCCGCCTCGCGCAGCCGCTCCTGGCCGCGCGGCGCGGGGCGTATTTCACCTGCGAGGCCGACTTCGCCGAAGACCACGAGTTTCTGCGGCAGCGGCCGGTTCTTCAGCGATGACACGATCGCCAGCAGCACGGCAAGGTCGCCGGCAGGTTCGCCGATCTTCACGCCGCCCACCGCATTCACGAACACGTCCTGATCGGCGCATACCACGCCCGCGTGCCGGTGCAGCACTGCGAGCAGCATGGCCAGTCGCGCCGCATCCAGCCCGACGGTGAGGCGGCGCGGATTGCCGTGGGCGCTGTCCACCAGCGCCTGTATCTCGACCAGCAGCGGCCGCGTGCCTTCCTGCGTCACCATGACGCACGACCCCGACACCGGCTGGCCATGCTGCGACAGGAACATCGCCGACGGATTCGACACTCCGCGCAGCCCGCGCTCCGTCATCGCGAACACGCCCAGTTCGTTCACCGCGCCATAGCGGTTCTTGAACGCACGGATCAGGCGGAAGCTGGAACTGGTTTCGCCTTCGAAATACAGCACGGTATCGACGATGTGCTCGAGCACGCGCGGCCCGGCCAGCGTGCCTTCCTTGGTCACGTGACCGACCAGAATGAGGCTGTGCCCGGCCTGCTTGGCCGCGCGGGTGAGCTGTGCCGCGCATTCGCGCACCTGCGCGACAGAACCGGGTGCCGACGTGAGCTGTTCCGAATACACGGTCTGGATCGAATCGACCACCACCACGCGCGGCCGTTTTTCGGTCAGCACAGCGCCGATCTTCTCAAGATTGATTTCCGCCAGCAGCTGCATGCCCGACGGGTCAAGCGCCAGGCGCTGCGCACGCAGCGCCACCTGCTCCCCCGATTCCTCACCGGTTATATACAGCGTGCTGACTCGCGACGCGAGTTGCGCCAGCGCCTGCAGCAGCAGCGTCGACTTGCCGATGCCGGGGTCACCGCCGATCAGCACCACGCCACCGGGCACCAGTCCGCCACCCAGCACGCGATCGAATTCCTCCAGCCCGGTGGCCAGACGCGGCTCTTCACGCGGTCGTATTTCGGAGAGGGTCTGCACCTGCGCGGTGCCGGCCAGCGAAGCGAAGCGATGGGCGGCACCGCCGCCCTGCTCTGCAACAGTCTCGACCAGCGTGTTCCAGGCGGCACAGCCCGGGCACTGCCCGGTCCATTTCGGGCTCGTGGCACCGCATTCGGTGCATGAATAGACGGTCTTGGGTTTGGCCACCGCCGCTCAGCCCTGCCGCGCACGCGACGACATCACGCTGTTCGACGACATATCCGCCGATCCGACTTCGACCGCGGGCACCCGCTGCGCCAGCGCGCAGATCAGTTCGTAATTCACCGTGCCGGCTGCCGCGGCCACTTCGTCGAGCGTCACATGCTCGCCCCACAGCTCCACCACACTGCCCAGGCCGGCGGACGGAAGGTCGGTCAGATCGACCGCAATCATGTCCATCGATACGCGTCCGACCAGCCGGCTGCGCACACCATCGACCGCCACCGGCGTGCCGCTGGGCGCATGACGCGGGTAGCCGTCGGCGTACCCGCATGCCACGGTGCCGACGCGCATCGAACGCTCGGCAGTGAACGTGCCGCCATAGCCGACACGGTCGCCCGGCTGCAGCGCCTGCACGCCGATCACCTTCGCTTCGAAGCGCATCACCGGCCGCAGGCCAATGTCGGCTGCGCTGGCGTACTGCGTCGCCGGGCTGGCGCCATAAAGCAGGATGCCCGGCCGAACCCAGTCCGCGCGCGACTCCGGGAAACGCAGCAGGGCAGCCGAATTGGCCATCGACACCGGGCCGTCGAAGCCTTGCGTCAGCGGTGTGAAGCGCGCCAGTTGCGCCGCGACACCGCGTTCGCCATCGGCGTCGGCAAAATGGGTCATCAGACCGATCGTACCCGCGTGCGGCCAGGCACGCAGGCGGGCCAGTGCCGCAACGGTGCGATCCGGCGTGATGCCGAGCCGGTTCATGCCCGTATTGACCTTGAGAAACAGCGGGATGCGCGCCGCCGGAGGCAGCGCTGCAACTTCGAGCCAGTCCAGCTGCTCCATCGCGTGCACCACCACCGACAAGCCGTGGGCGGCGATCTCCGGCAGATCCTTCGGGCCGAAGAACCCTTCCAGCAGCAGGATGGGCTGCCGGATGCCTGCTTCGCGCAGCCGCACCGCGTCTTCCAGATCCAGCAGCGCGAAACCGTCGGCCACGCCGCCCAGCCCGCGCGCGATGCGCATGATGCCGTGGCCGTACGCGTTGGCCTTGATCACGGACCAGATCTTCGCGCCCCCCGCCAGATCGCGACTGACCTTATGGTTGTGGCGCAGCGCATCGAAGTCGATGCGCGCATGAATCGGGCGAAAAAGCGGGAAGGAAGCGGTGAACGGTGGTCGCGACATGAAAACGGGGGAAGGGAGCGGGGCGAAGGCGGCGGGTTGCCGAGTGCGGATTGTACTATCCGCACCCCGCGGGAGCCTGCGACCTCGATCGAATGACGCCGCGTCCCGACACCCGGGAAACGGCAGGCCGCTCAGGCGCCCGCGTTCCTGCTCAGACGAACGGCAGCGAATTCGCCGAACTGCTTCGCCATGTAGGTGCGGAAGCGTTCCGACGGATACAGGAGCGCCATGTGCCTCACCAGCCTCGGCCTGAGCGGCACGGCAACCAGCAGGCCCAGGCTCGCTTCGTGCCGGATCACCGCCCGCGACAGGATCGAATAGGCGAGCCCGCGCTCCAGCACGCCCTTCACCGAAGACAGGCGGTCGAGCTCGAACGCCAGCGGCAGCTTGGCCGGGTCTACGCCACCGCGCGACAGGTAGTTGTCGAGCAGCGCGCGCACGCTGCCGGCGTCGCGGCCGGCACACGGGTACTGCAGAAGGTGTTCCGGCGTCACTTCACCCAGTTTCGCCAGCGGAAAATCCGGCGAACACACGACCACGAGTTCGTCTTCGGCGCACGGTTCGACCATCACCTGCACGCCGCGGCCCAGCCCCTCGACGATGCCGATATCGAGGATCCGCTGGTCGACCATGTCCTCGATCACATCCGGGTTATCCACCGTCAGCCGCGGCACCACATTCGGGTGAGCCACGCGGAATTCGGCCAGCACCGGCGGCAGGTGATACTCGGCGACCGTCGGCGTGGCACCGATGAGCAGGTGCCCGCGCAGGTCGACCGACATCTCCTGAAGCTCGTTTTCGAGGTTGGCGAAAAGATCGAGGATGCGGTCCGCGTAGTCCTTCACCCGCAAACCTTCGGGGGTCAGCGTCACGCGGCCGTGCGCGCGTTCGAACAGGCGGGTTCCGAAATGCTCTTCCAGCTGCTTGATCTGAAACGTGACTGCGGGCTGAGTCATCTGCAACAGTTCGGCGGCACGTGTGAAGGACATCTGGCTCGCTGCCGCGTGAAAAACCTCAAGCCTTCGATCAGGCATTTTTCCCTCTGTATAAGTGACACTTGCCCTCGTGGTTATAGACCAAGTCGAGCGCGAGCGGTAAACCAAAATGCAGGGTCCGGCGGGTTTTTCCGGACGCAAGGAAGACCGGCGTCACGTGCTGCAGTGCAGCGGAAAATACCCTGTATCTCGAACGCCTGGCTGCACGAAACGGGGAGATGCGTTGCGCTTCGACGGATGCGGATGCAAGGCGCCGCCTTCTGCCGGCGGTGATTCTGCGGGCAAGCCTGGCACGCCGGGGGTCATAGCCTGGCTCGCGATTCGTGCTGCCGGACGTTCCAGGCTCCGCCCCGTCGGGAGAGTCGGGTCTTCATGGTATAAAAGCGAACTTTTTTGCGCATCGCCGGCGGGCAGTCCCGGCTCAAAACGCTCGATGCCTTTCGGCTTCTACATGATCATGGCGGCGCAGTTCTTTTCGGCGCTGGCCGACAATGCATTGCTCGTCGTCGCCATATTCGTGCTCAAGGATGCCCTTGCGCCGGACTGGCAGATTCCCCTGCTCAAGCTGTTCTTCACGATCTCCTACGTCGCACTCGCGGCTTTCGTCGGCGCGCTGGCGGATTCGATGGCGAAACGGCGCGTCATGCTGATCGGCAACGGCATCAAGGTGGTCGGCTGCGCACTGATGTTTGCGCACGTGCATCCTCTGCTCGCCTACGCCGTCGTCGGTCTGGGTGCCGCATCCTACTCGCCGGCCAAGTACGGCATCCTGACCGAATATCTGCCGCACCGGCTGCTCGTGGTGGCCAACGGCTGGATCGAAGGCCTCACCGTGGGCGCCATCATCCTGGGCGTCCTGATGGGCGGTCTGCTGATCGACCCCTCGCTCAGCGCCCGCCTGCTCGCCATCGATCTGCCGATGATGGACACCGGGCTCGACACCACCGTCGAGATCAGTCTGGCCATCGTCGGCAGTCTCTATGTACTGGCCGGCTTCTTCAACCTGTTCATCCCCGACACCGGTGTGCCGCTCAAGCCGCTGCACAGCAGCCCGCTGGCACTACTGGCCGATTTCAGCCACAGCTTCACCGGGCTCTGGAAAGACAAGCTCGGCCAGATTTCACTCGCCGTCACCACGCTTTTCTGGGGTGCCGGCGCGACGCTGCAGTTCATTGTGATCGACTGGGCCGACCGTGCGCTCGGCATGGGACTGTCGCAGGCGTCCAAACTTCAGGGCGTGGTCGCCGTCGGCATCGCCATCGGCGCCATCATGGCCGCGCGCCGAATCACGCTGCGCGGATCGGTGCGCGTGATTCCGCTGGGCATCGCGATGGGCCTGCTGGTGCCACTGATGGTGCTGGTCAGCAGCCTGTGGCTGGCCGTGCCGCTGCTGGTGATGATCGGCGCCTGCGCCGGGTTCTTCGTGGTGCCGATGAATGCACTGCTGCAGCACCGCGGCCACATGCTGATGGGCGCCGGCCACTCGATTGCCGTGCAGAACTTCAACGAGAACCTGTCCATCCTCATAATGACCGGCCTTTATGCAGCGCTGCTCGCCTGGGGCCTGTCGGTATTCACCGTGATGATCATGTTCGGCCTGTTCATTGCCGTCACGATGTACATGGTGGGCAAGTGGCACAAGGCGAATCAGCGCAAGCGCGACGACGTGGCGCTGCTCGAAGACGGCTTCAATCACTGAGTACCGTCTGCTGCCGGATGCAGGGGCGATCCATCTGCGTGCCAGGCCCGAAAATCACGTAACGCCAGGCAGGAGCTTTGCCCGGCGTGCAAAGGGACCGGTCTTCAGGAAACCGGTATGCACCGTGGCCTCCCGCTGCTCATCTTTCGCAGACGCACGGTCAGCACGCCGTTCCGGTAGCGCGCGTCGGCCTGATCGGGATCGACCCTGCAGGGCAACGGGATCGAGCGCTGGAACATCCCGTATGCGCGCTCGGTGACGTGATAGGTACTGTCGCCGGACTCGCGCTCGAAACGCTTTTCGCCGCTGAGGTAGAGCACGTTGTCCTCGATGCTGATGCGGCAATCCTCCTTTTCGAGACCAGGCACCTCGACGCGCACCACCAGTTCCTTGTCCGTCTCTTCGACCTCGCCGGCCAGCAGGCCCCAGCGCGGAGACGACGCCGGCAGGCCGCCCGCTGCGCTTCCGTCTTCGCCCTCGGCGGCCGATCTGCGCGAAAAGTGCGTCAACGCGTTGCCGCTTCGGCTGAGCAACTCGTGCCAGCCCTCGGCCACACTTTCCCACGCGCGATTGATTTCCCGACCGACGTTGCGGCCGACTTCCTTCAGTGAATCCAGCATTCGAATCCTCCCTGCGGAAATCCTGCCTCACCCGGCCATTCCTCCCCGATCCGGACGAACCGGCAGCAGGCGACCGAAAGGCAAGGTGTTCAACAAGGACCGGCAACGCACCGGTCCGGCTTGCACATGCACCCGGTCAGCCGATGGTCAGCCAATCGTCAGCTGCTTCGACTTCGTACCCGGCTTCTTCGGCAGCGTCAGCACCAGCACGCCGTCTTCGCACCTGGCGCTCGCCCTGTCTTCGTCCACCTCCTCGCCGAGCGTGAAACTGCGCATGGCGCTGCCGTAGTAGCGCTCGCTGCGAATCACCTTGCCGTTGTCCTTCTCTTCCTTTTCCTTCTTCAATTCGGCGCTGATCGACACCTGCCTGCCGTCGACCGACACCTTGACGTCCTCCTTCCTGACGCCCGGAATTTCAGCCTTCACGACGTAATTGCCATCGCTTTCAGACACGTCGAGCCGCATCCGGGGCTCCGACTCCATCTTCGAAAAAACCGGACGGAGCGAAAATCCCTTGAAGAAATCCTCGCCGAACGGATCGAGCGGAAACAGATCGGCGAACGGGTCGAAACGCTTGATGTTGGACATGCTTGCTCTCCTTTTCATGAGTGATGAAAAAACATCCGGTGCCGTCAGGCGAACCTGCCGGAATCGAATGTCTGCCAGACGTCCTGCTCGGCCTGAAGCCAGGCCTCGACGCGCACCATGTGCGAAGCGTGGCTGCGCGCGCGGGTAGCCCGTAGTTTTCGGTGACGCCTCCCGGGACGCGGCTGCGGCACCGGTTGGTGCCCGGACTCCGGTCCGGATGACTTTGTCGATTTCGTACGGTCCTTCAACGTCCATTTCCTGCACCGGACGAAGGATCGCGTGCCCGGAAGGGCCGCAGATTCATCAGGAATCCGGTGTCGCGGCCATTCAGGCTGATCTTCGAAAGCCTTATCTCGAGAGCGATCGAATGCCCCCCGGCATCGATTGCATTGCAGCGTCGCCATTTCCTCTTGCCGCTCATCAGGGCCAGAAAGCGGGCCTTGCAACCCGGCGAGGCGTCGCTCGGCGTGATGTCGGCGATCAACGATGAAATCTCTGCACCTTCGATCGACGACACACTCCGCGCGAGAATCCTCGCCGCCGTTCTGCTGCATCCGACAACGATGCCGCTGTCGTCGAGCACCAGCGCGCCGATCGAAATGCTGCTGTCTGACGCTACGGAAGGTGAGTACACATCCATCATCGAGTGCCTCCCGAATATCGGCTCAAGGAAGGTCGATCACGCAGCAGGCATCTGAAGCGACGACGTTCTGCTTCGCAGTACAGCCAGCGCAAGAGCACCTGCGAAAATCAGCAGCGCAGAAGACGGCTCGGGTACGGTGAACTTCATTCCCGAAAGCGAGCCGGTACCCGCCCACCCATTGCCTGCCGTTCTCGAGAGGGTGATATCGAAGGACTCCACCGCGAGCGCGAAGCTCTCTGCGCCAAAGAGCGCATTGGTCCAGCCAAGATCACCGGAAAAGTCGAAGCGGAACAAATCGTCCGACAACATTTCGCGGTACCCGTAAGGTGTCTGGTGCGCCAGATAGGGACGAATGATGTTCGTGCCCGTATTTCGCCCGCCCAGATCGAAGGCATCGAATTTCATGTAGAAATCGTTTGCCACAAGTGAAAAATCCGTACTCGAGGAAGGTGCAAACCGGGTCGAAATCTCGAGGAGTTTCACTGAGATCGACTCACCCCCCAATTCATCCGGCAACGAAAGAGTCATGTACTGATCGATCGCTCCCTGCGTCAGGCCGAGCGTCAGTTCCCCTGTCGCCGCATTTTCCAGAGCAGAGAAAGCGAGGTTCCCGGCCGTCTGAAGAACGGAGACCCCGGGTGATCCACCTGCGGCTGCGCGCGCTCTGAACGCATCCGTGAGATCAACCTTCGACCCGTCATCGAACGGCAGGACGGTTTTTTCACCGACTTTGTCGATTTCATACTTTGTTCGCTTCGAGGAGCCCTTCTCGACTCTCACCTCGTTGTTCCGGCTGACCACCTGATCCTCGGTATCACCCGGTCTCAGGATGTGGATGCCTTCGTGACCGAACAGATACGGCATGCTGAATTGCTCGAGCGCCTTGCCGCCACCGCCGGGCTTCTCGATCAGCTTCATCGCCGAAACCGCAGGCTTGTTGATGGTTATTATCTTTGCCCCTGGCTGGGCCGTCGCTATATCGGCCGTTCGTCCGAAGCGTACCTTTACGTCGCCGGTTTCCGCCTTTTCCAGATCCGCGACAATTGCCTGTGCCTTCGGTGAATCCTTCTTGTAGTCGTCGATGATCTTTCTCAATTCGGCCTTTTCTTCGGTCGAACCTTCCAGAACCAGCGTTGCATGAGCGGTAAACGGCAGGAAAAAAGCGGGTAGAAATGCGGTTCCAAAGCGCCGAACCGCTTCTTTGAAAAGTCTTGGCGAAGTCATCAAGATCTCCCCTTGATTTCAATGTTGATCGCGCTTTGAATGTTCAATGAACGGTGAAGTCGATTTTGGAAAACACGAACTCCTGTTGCCCGAACGACATCAATGGCACGACCGACCTGCCTTCCGGCAGCACTCAACCGGGCCTGACAAAGCCGGATGCGCCCAGGCTCGCAGCTCTTCTCCGGTTCTTCGTACGCATGGCAACGAGACCGGCGGCCACCTCGGCATCGTCGATCTGCGGAAAGCTGCGGTAAAACTGACCGACCGATTCGAAGCGCGCCGGTCGATGCAGGCACACCACCTCGTCGGCCAGTCCGGACACCTTGACCAGCGCGTCGTGCGACGCCACGGGTACCGCGCACACGACGCGTGCCGGGTGTGCAGCGCGCACCGACTGCAGCGCCGCCATCATGGTGTAGCCGGTAGCCAGTCCGTCATCGACCACGATGACGATGCGGCCTGACGGATCGATCGGCCCGGCGATGCCGCGAAGCTGTTCGTGGCGTGCGCGCAGGGTGGCCATCTGGATGGCGATCTCCCCGCGCAGATAGACCTCGTCGGCACCCGACTCGGCGGCGTAGTCGGCGATGTCTTTCCAGCCCGACTCGGACACCGCGCCGATCGCGAACTCGGGGTTGAAGGGTGCGCGCAGCTTGCGCACCAGCACCACATCCAGTTCGCCGTCGAGCTGTTCGGCCAGTATTCCGCCCATCGGCACCGCCCCGCGCGGGATGGCGAGAATCAGCGGATTCCTGCCGCGGTACCGGTCGAGCTGCCCGGCCAGTTGCAGGGCGGCATCGTTGCGGTCACGAAAGATCATCGCCATCTCCTCATCGTCCTGTTCGCCCTCTTCGCTCGCGGACCGAAGACTTCGCTGCGGTGAAAGTCTGATCGCGCGAACGCGTCAAACATTGTCGAAAATCAATTGCGCTGCGCGCCCCCTGCCTACAGTCGAACGCATTCCCACGATCCCGCCGGAGAGTGCAATGACACAACCGGAACCTTGTCTTTTTGCGCCGGGCAGCAACCGGACTTTCGCCGAAGCAGTATGTCGTCACCTCGGAACGACACTTGGCGAACACGACGAAAAAGCCTTCTCGGACGGCGAATTCAGAACCCGCCTCGTCACCTGCGTGCGCGGGAAGGATGTGTTCGTCATCCAGTCTCTGCACGGCGACGCGCAGCAGAGCACCGACGAAAAACTGCTGCGCCTGCTGTTCTTCATCGCCACGGCCGTCGACGCCGGTGCCGCGCGTGTGTCGGCTGTCGTACCCTACCTCTGCTACGCGCGTCAGGACCGGCGGAGCGCGCCCGGCGATCCGGTGGCCACGCGGCATGTGGCACGGCTGCTGGAAGCCAGCGGTGCGGGCCGGATGGCGACGGTCGACATCCACAATCCGAGCGCCTTCGACAATGCCTTCCGCATTCCGGCGATGAACATCATGCCGGGTGCGCTGTTGGCCGACTTCTTCGCCCGATCCTGTGCGGGCACTCCGGACGATCCAGCGGGAGGGCATGAGCGAAACGGTCTTGCGGGCGCACTGCGCGAACGCCCCCTCGTCGTGGTCGCCCCCGACAGCGGCGCGATTCCGCGCGCCGCGCATTTCCGCGAACTGCTGTCGTACCGGCTGGATGCGGATATCGACAGCGCCTTCATCGAAAAGCACCGCAGCGACAGCGGTCTGGGCGGCACTGGCGCGAGCGGCCACTTTGCCGGCAGGACGGCGCTCATCGTCGACGACATGATCTGCACCGGCGCGACCACGCTGCGCGCCGCCCGCATCTGCCGAGAGCGCGGGGCCGAACGCGTCATTGCAGCCGCCACGCATGCCGTCCTCTCCGGCAATGCCGCGTCACTGCTGTGCGATCCGGTGATCGATGCCGTCGTCGTGAGCAACACCATTCCGGTGCCGGACACCGCGCGCGAGGTACTCGGCAACCGGCTGCACGTGCTCGATGCCGGGCGGCTGTGTGCCGATGCAATCGGCGTGATGGGTGGCGCTTGCTGACGCGGGCGACCGATCAGAGGTCGATGGACTCGTCCACCAGGTAGCGGCGGAACCACCCGGCGCTCAGTTGCGCCACTTCCTCGAGCGTGCCAGGCTCTTCGAACAGATGGGTTGCGCCGCGCACGAGCACCATCCTGCGGATGCAGTCGAGTTCCGCGAACGCCCGCTTGTTGAACCGGATGACCAGATCATCGAGGCTGCCGACGATCAGCAGCGTCGGCGCGCGCACTTCGCCCAACCGGCTCGGTGACGCCAGATCGGGACGGCCGCCGCGCGACACGACGGCTCCGATGTCGCGCCGCAGCGCCGCGGCGTTCAATGCCGCAGCCGCACCGGTGCTGGCCCCGAAGTAGCCGATCGGCAGATCGCCTTCCGGCGCCTGGGTGCGCAGCCAGTCGGTGGCGATGCCGAGCCGCCGCGTCAGAAGGTCGATGTCGAAGCGGGCGTCGTAGTCCTGATCTTCCCGTGCCGTCAGCAGATCGATCAGCAGCGTGGCCAGCCCGACCTCGCGCAGCACCCGCGCGACGGCGCCGTTGCGCGGGCTCAGGCGGCTGCTGCCGCTGCCATGTGCGAACACGACGAGGCCACGCGCATCCGCCGGTCCCTCCAGCATGCCCTCGAGCACGCCCGACTCCACCGGCACATTGATCAGCCGCGAAAACGCGCCGTCAGGCACCTGATTTCCCATCGCCGGCACTCCCCTTGCACCTATATCCACGCAAGTACGTGCGGTGGCTTGCGGGAAGACGGCGCTGTCCGGCCAGCCGGAATACCCACGACAATCGGTGCGACGGCATCCATGTCCGGCGGAATGCCCAGTCCGGCCTTCATCTCGGGCAGATTCAGGCCGGATACGGCGGCACCGATGACGCAGGTACCCAGGCCCAGATCGGTCGCCGCCAGCATCAGGTTCTCGGCGGCCAGCCAGCAGTCGGCGGCGGCGAAGGTATTGGTGCGGGCGGCGCAGATGACGATCAGCGTGCCGGCGTTGTAGAAGATGTCGAAGTCGGGCTGCCGGAACGAGCCCAGCATGGTGCCCGCGCGATCGGGGTAGATGCGGTCGATGTCTTCGACGAACAGTTTGCGGCCGGTGTCCGACAACTGCCTGAGCCGCGCCACGTCCTGCACAACGACGAAGGCCCACGGTTCGGCATGCATCGCCGTCGGCGCGCGCACCGCGGCCGCAAGCAGCCGCTCGACGATGTCCCGGTCGAGGCTGCCCGGCGCATAGCTGCGCACCGAACAGCGGCGCTCGATGGCCTGATTCACACCCAGGGTCAGATCTCGTCTGTTCACTTTTTTTGCTCCTCAAAGGTTTGCAAGGTCAAGTTTTCAATCGCTCCGCGAGATAGCGCCCGATGTCGTCGAGCGTTGCCAGGCGTGCATAGTCGGCTTCCGGAATGTCCACACCGAGCCGGCGGTCCAGCCCGATGAGGAAGTTGAGCCAGTCGATGGAATCCAGATCGACCTGCCGGCGCAGCGGACGATCGGCGACGAGCCGGGCCACGTCCACTTCGGGCGCGATGGCGGTCAGTACCTCGAGCACGACGGCGCCCATCGTGTCCGGTGTCATGCCAGGGCTCCGCATGAAGGTCCGTCGAGTGCTTCGGGTTGCTGCAGCTGTTCGCGCAACTCGGCCAGGAAGAGCGCCCCGCGGTGCCCGTCGGACACCCGGTGATCCGCCGCGAGGGTGGCCGTCAGCAGCGGCGTCGCGATCACCTTTCCGTCCTCGACCCAGGGCCGTTCGGCGATGCTGCCCAATCCGATCAGCGCGACCTGCGGCGGGTAGATGACGCCGAACACCGACTCGACGCCCTGGTCACCCAGATACGTCAAGGTAACGGTGGCATCGGTCAGTTCCGAACTGCGCAGCGACCCCGCACGCACGCGCCGCACCAGATCGGTCAGGTCGCGCATCAGCGTTGCGAGATCCTTGTCGCCCGCATCGAGCAGCGCCGGTGCCATCAGTCCGTCCCGACGCAGTGAAATCGCGATGCCCGGGTTGATCCGCGATGCCGCGTGAAACGCGCCGTCGCGAAATGTGCCGTTGAATTCCGGATACTTCTGCAGCGCGCGCGCAACGGCCTTGAACAGCAGTACGGCCGGCAGAAGCCGATCCGCCACCGAACGGCGCGCGTTGGCTTCGGCCAGCCAGCGCAGCGCGCGTGCCATCGGCACCTGCCCGGCAATGTAGTAGTGCGGAATTTCGCGCTTCGAACGGCTCATCGCGGCAGCAATGGCCTGGCGCATGCCGGACGCCGGCGCCTTTGAAACGGCTGCAGCCCTCTCGACGTCGTCCAGCGTGATGACACCGCGCGGGCCGCTGCCTGTCAGCCCATCGAGGTCGATGCCGAGCGCCTCGGCGCGACGGCGTGCCACCGGCGATGCAGGCCGCCTGCCGGCCCGCGGAGCGACAGCCTGCGTTACAGCCGTGCTGGCGGCCGCACCACCCTGCGGCTTGATGACGAACTGCTCGCGCAGGCGGCGCGCTACGTCCTCCGTGCTCTCGCCTTCCTCCAGCAGCAGCGCCAGCACGGTATCGACCGGAACCGTCTGCGCCGGCTGCACCAGCAGCGCACCCACCGTGCCCTCCTGCCAGCATTCGATATCCACGGCAGCCTTGGACGTATCGACCACTGCGACGATCTGGCCCCGCTTCACGCGATCGCCGGGGCCGACCCGCCACTCCAGCAGCGTGCCCTCATCCATGTCCGCCCCGAGCGACGGCAGGCGGAATTCGATCATCCCCTGCCCCCGAGCAAAGCCTGCGCTGCGGCGACGATCCTGTCCGGCTGAGGCAGCACCGCTTCTTCCAGGTGCTGCGCGTAAGGCACCGGCACTTCTTCCGAGCACACCCGAACCGGTGGTGCATCGAGTTCGTAGAAGGCACATTCCACGATGCGCACGATGATTTCCGCTGCCAGACTGCCGCTGCGCCATCCTTCGTCGATGACGACCACGCGCCGGCACTGCTGCGCCAGCGCCACGATGGCAGCGGTGTCGAGCGGGCGCAGCACGCGCAGATCGAGCACTGCTGCGCCGATGCCCAGCGAGGCCAGCCGGTCGGCTGCCGCCAGCGTCTTGTGCAGGCTGCCGCCATAGGTGATCAGCGCCACATCACCGCCGTCGCGCATGCGCCGGGCCGAGCGGATGTCCACCGGTCCGGTAGTCTCCGACTCTTCCGCCTGCATGTTGTACAGCGCGGCATGTTCGAAGATCAGCACCGGATCGGGATCGGCCAGCGACGGCGCCAGCATGTGGCGGGCATCGCGCACGGTCGCCGGCGCCAGTATCGTCAGGCCGGGAATGTGCGCGTACCACCCTTCGAGGCTGTGCGAATGCTGGGCCGCCAGCTGACGCCCTGCGCCGGTGGCCATGCGGATCACCAGCGGCACCGAGAACTGCCCGCCCGACATGTGGTGATACAGCGCGGCACCATTGACGATGGGGTCGAGCGCCAGCAGGCTGAAATTCACCGTCATCACTTCGACGACCGGCCGCAGCCCGCCCAGCGCGGCACCGATGCCGGCGCCGACGAAAGCCAGTTCCGACAGCGGCGTGTCGCGGATGCGGTCCGGGCCGAATTCTTCAAGCAGCCCTTTCGACACGGCATAAGTACCGCCGTAGCGACCGACGTCCTCGCCCATCAGGAACACGCGCGGGTCAGCGAGCATCGCCTCGCGCAAACCCTCGCGCACAGCTTCGCGATAGCTCATGCGGCTCATGGCCGCGCACCCGGTGGCGTATGAACGCCGGCCAGCATCTCTTCCAGCGGCTCCGGGCTGCCGGCTTCGGCAAATGCGACGGCGGCATCCACCTCGGCCATGGCCCGCGCGTCGAGCGCCAGAAATTCTTCTTCGTCGAGCAGCGCCTGGCGTTTCAGGCGCGCCGTGCAGGTATGGATGGGACCGCACTGCTTCCACGCCTCGACTTCGGCCTTGCTGCGATAAAGCTCGGGGTCGAACATCGAATGCGCGCGGAAGCGATAGGTGCGGAACTCGATGAAGGCAGGCCCCTTCCCGGCGCGCACGGACGCCAGCGCCTCGCGCGTCGCCTCGTACGTGGCCACCACGTCCATGCCGTCGACGCTCACGGCAAGCATCCGGTAGCCGCGCACCTTGGCGCACAAGTCGGTCTGCGACTGGGAACGGTCGAGCGCCGTACCCATGGCGTAAAGATTGTTTTCGCAGCAGAACAGCACCGGCAGCTGCCACAGCGCCGCGAGGTTCATCGACTCGTGAAACGCGCCCTCGGCCATCGCGCCCTCGCCGAAGAAGCACGCGCTCACGCGTGTCGTGCCCTGCATCCGCTCCGCCAGCGCCAGTCCGGTGGCGATCGGCAGGCCGGCGCCGACGATGGCATTGCCGCCGAACAGCCGGGTCGCGCGGTCGAACAGGTGCATCGAGCCGCCGCGGCCACGCGCGCAGCCCTCCAGCCGGCCGTACATTTCGGCCATGATCATGCGCATCGGCATGCCGCGCACCAGCGCGTGGGCGTGCTCGCGATAGGTGGCGACCAGATTGTCCTGCGGCTGCAGTGCATGCAGCGCGCCGACCGCCACCGCCTCTTCGCCAATATATAGATGCAGGAAGCCGCGGATGCGGCCGGCGCCGTAAAGTTCGGCCGACTTTTCCTCCATGCGGCGAATGCGCAGCATGTCGGCCAGCAGCCGATGTGCGAACGCCCGGTCGTACGGCACCGGCTGCGTCGACGGCGCGGGCGGCTGCGGTGGACTGACCGGCGGCTGCACCGTCACGATGCGGCCCCCGCTTCGAGCGTGCTGGTATCGCCTTCCGGCAGCCCCAGTTCGCGCGCCTTGAGCAGGCGGCGCATGATCTTGCCGCTGCGCGTGCGCGGCAGGCTTGCCAGAAACGCGATTTCCTTCGGTGCCACGGCGGCGCCCAGCCGCTTGCGCACATGACCGAGCAGCTCCCGTCGCAGCGCTTCGCTTTCCGAATGGCCCTGGCGCAGCGAAACGAAGGCCTTCACGCGCTCGCCGAGCACCGCATCGGGCACGCCGATCACACCGGCTTCGGCCACCGCCGGGTGCTCCATCAGCGCGCTTTCGACTTCGAAGGGGCCGATCAGGTGACCGGCCGACTTGATGATGTCGTCGCTGCGGCCGACGAACCAGAAGTAGCCGTCTGCATCGCGCCGCACCCGATCGCCGGTCAGGTACAGATCGCCGGCGAAGCACTGGCGGTAGCGCTCCTCGTTGTTCAGATAGCCGCGCAGCATCGAAGGCCAGCCGACGCCGAGCGCCAGTTCGCCCTCGACGTCGGGCTCGCGGATCAACCGTATTGCGCGGGCGCTCCCCTCGTCATCGGTCTCCGCGCGACGCACGACATAGGCGTCCACGCCGGGCAGCGCGCGCCCCATCGACCCCGGCTTGATGTCGAAGGCGGGCGTATTGGCGATCATGATGCCGCCGGTTTCGGTCTGCCACCAGTTGTCGTGAATCGGCAGACCGAGCACCTCCCGGCCCCACCAGACGGCCTCCGGATTCAGCGGCTCGCCCACGCTGGCAACGAAGCGCAGCTGCGGAAACCGATACCGGGCGGCCAGTTCGGCACCCGCCTTCATCAGCATCCGGATGGCCGTCGGCGCGGTGTACCAGACACTCACCTGCTGGTCCTGCAGGATGCCGTACCAGCGCGCGGCGTCGAATTCCTCGCGGTCGATGATCGATGTCACGCCGTGCAGCAGCGGCGCGATCACGCCGTACGAGGTACCGGTGACCCAGCCGGGATCGGCGGTGCACCAGTAGATGTCGTCGGGATGCAGATCGAGCGCGTAGCGACCTGTGACCAGGTGGGTCAGCACGGCACCATGCACATGGAGCGCGCCCTTGGGCATGCCGGTGGTGCCGCTGGTGAAATGCAGCAGTGCGAGATCTTCGGCACGCGTCGGCTCGATGTCGAAGGTATCGGGCGCGCCGGCCATCAGTGTCGCCAGGTCGAGCGCGTCGGGCAGGTCGGTACCGGCGCCGTCTTCGCCCACCAGCAGCACATGCTTCAGCGACGGCATGCGTGCCCGCCAGTCGGCCACCTTGCGGCGATGGATGTCTTCGCTGGTGAGCAGCACCTTGCAGCCGCCGAGATTGACCCGCGTCATGATCGGTTCGGGGCCGAAGGCCGAGAACAGCGGCGACACCACCGCGCCGCATTTCAGCCCGCCGAGCAGCGCGACATAGAGCGCCGGCTCGCGGCCCAGCAGCAGGAACAGGCGGTCGCCCTTCTCCACCCCGAGACCGCGCAGCACATTGGCAAAGCGGTTGCTCCGGCGCGACAGCTCACCGTACGTCATGTCGTGCTGCGGCGCATCGGCACTCAGGAAACGGAAGGCCGTCCGGTCGCGCAGGGGGCCGGCAGCGTGCCGGTCAACGGCTTCGAACGCGATGTTGAGTCCGCCGCCCGACAGGCCCGCCAGTTCACGTGCCGCCTCGCTCCAGCTGAAGGCACGCCGCTGAGCCTCGTAATCGCTCAGGTTCGGCGCGACGCGCAGGTCGGCCGCGGTTTTCCGGATGATGGATGGAACCGGCAAGAAGATAGTCTCCGCAGTCGTGTGTGCGGACTACATCAGTGCGTCTTCGCCCATGCCTGCCATCCGCGGTGCGTTCGGCGCAGGCTTCAGCGCGATCATCACGTCGGTGGTCAGGATCAGGCTGGCGATGGATGTCGCATTGAGCAGCGCGCAGCGCGTCACCTTTGCCGGATCGAGCACCCCCATCTCGATCAGGTCGCCGTACTGGCCTGTGGCCGCGTTGTAGCCATAGCCCCCCTTTCCTTCGAGCACCTTGTGCAGCACGATCGACGCCTCACCCCCGGCGTTGGTCACGATCTGGCGCAGCGGCGCCTCGAGCGCCCGCAGCACGATGGTGATGCCGCAGTCCTGGTCGTGGTTCTCGCCGTGCAGCGGCCCCAGCGCCTCCCGCGCACGCAGCAGCGCCATGCCGCCGCCGGGCAGCACGCCCTCCTCCACCGCGGCGCGCGTGGCATGCACGGCATCCTCGATGCGGCTCTTCCTTTCCTTCATGCCCGATTCGGTCGCGGCGCCAACCTTGATCACCGCCACGCCGCCGCCCAGGCGCGCCGCGCGTTCCTGCAGCTTTTCGCGGTCGTAGTCGCTGGTGGCGGCATCGATCTGGCCGCGTATCTGTTCGATGCGGCCATGGATGGCGGCCGGGTCGCCGGCACCGCCGATCAGCGTGGTGCTGTCCTTCGCCACGTCGATGCGCCGAGCCTGACCGAGATCGTCGAGCGTCGCCTTCTCCAGCGTGCGGCCCAGTTCGTCGGCGATCACCTTGCCGCCGGTCAGGATCGCGATGTCTTCGAGCATGGCGCGGCGCCGGTCGCCGAAACCGGGCGACTTCACCGCAACCGCCTTCACGATTCCGCGCAGGTGATTGACCACCAGCGTCGCGAGCGCCTCGCCTTCCACGTCTTCCGCCAGTACCAGCAGCGGCCGGCCGGCGCGGGCGATCTGGTCGAGCAGCGGCAGCATGACTGCGGCGCTGCCGATGCGCTTGTCGTGAATCAGTATCCAGGGGTCGTCCAGCGTGACGAGCTCGCGCTCGGCACGGGTGATGAAGTAAGGCGACAGGTAGCCGTGATCGAACTGCATGCCTTCGACCACTTCGAGCTCGTTCTGCAGGCCCTTGCCGTCCTCGACCGTGATAACGCCCTCCTTGCCGACCTTCTCCATGGCCTGGGCGATGATTTCGCCCACGGCGCGATCGGAACTGGCCGAGATGGCGCCGACCTGCGCGATCTCCCGGCTCGTTGCGCAAGGCCTGGACAGCCGCTTCAGCGCCTCGACGATGGCGTCCACCGCCTGATCGATGCCGCGCTTCAGGTCCATCGGATTCATGCCCGAAGCGACGTACTTCATGCCTTCGAGCACGATGGCCTGCGCCAGCACCGTGGCCGTCGTGGTGCCGTCGCCGGCCACGTCCGACGTCCTGGCCGCCACCTCCCTGACCAGCTGGGCACCCATGTTTTCGAAGTGGTCTTCCAGTTCGACCTCGCGCGCGACGACCACACCCGAGTTCGCGACCAGGGGTGGTCCGAAGCTGCGCTCGACGATCACGTTCAATCCACGCGGGCCCAGCGTCACCTTGACCGCATTGGCCAGCGTGTTGACGCCTTCGATGACCTTCTCGCGCGCTGCGTGATGAAACAGCAGCTGTTTTGCGGGCATGGGTGTGTCCTCCGGTCCGGCCCGCGCTCAGCGGCAGCCGGGATGAATCGGTCGGGGTCGCAGGGAAATGACGCGTTCTCCGGACGCTTACTCCAGCGCCTGCCGGAGACCGGGCACATCGAGTATCCGCACGTGCCTCTGCTGCACGCTGATGAGGCCGAGCGCATGGAACTTGGAAAAGATGCGGCTCACCGTTTCCAGTTTCATGCCGAGGAAGCTGCCGATGTCCTCGCGCGTCATGCGCAGATAGAACTCCGAAGCGGAGTAGCCGCGCTCGGTCAGGCGCTCGGACAGGTTGAGCAGAAAGGCCGCCAGTCGCTCTTCGGCGCGCATGCTGCCGAGCAGCACCATCACGCTGTGCTCGCGCACGATTTCGCGGCTCATCAGCTGATGCAGGTGGCGTTGCAGGTCGTGCATGTCGTGACTCAGCCTTTCGAGCCGGTCATAGGGCAGCACGCACACCACGCCGTCCTCGAGCGCCACCGCACTGCTCGCGTGGGTGCCCGACCAGATTGCGTCCATGCCCATGATGTCGCCCGTCATGTGAAAGCCCGACACCTGTTCGCGTCCGCCTTCGACCGGCAGATACGACTTGCAGAAGCCGCTGCGCAATACATGGAGCGAACTGAACGGATCACCGGCGCGGTAAAGCGTTTCGCCTCGGTACACACGACGCCGCCGGTTGACCAGCCCATCGATGCGGCAGAGACCCTCGCCGGTGAGGCCGCAAGGCAGGCACATTTCGCGCACATTGCACTTGTGGCAGGAGGTTTCGAACGGCGCTTTCACGGGGGAGGAGGTCTCCCCGGAGACGGCGCGCAAGGCAGCGGAGCTCATGTATCGAATCCTTTTATCGCTGTCATTCTTCGGGCCGGAAAATCCGGGCAAAGGCATTCGGAACACCTGGTCAGAATCCGTCGGAATCCGAAAACCGGACTCCGCCATCGGGACCGCAATCGCAGTCGGCCGGGCATTCACTCCGGAATTCACTTCGCACTGTCGACTCGGCAGCCAGGGGCGGAAACACCCTTGCATCACATGGAGAAATGGGAAGACACATGGGGAATCAGACTCCTCTTCCAATTCATTTTCCGAATGTCATAACCATATCGCATCGGATTCTGAATCAATTAAAACTATTTCGCGCGCTAACGGAAATACGCCGATTCAGCTAATTTCGATACCGGAAATCAGGTATTCGACGCTGCACGATCGGGGAAATGCGGGAACAGATCCTTCGCGGCCCGGCGCACACCGCTGCGCATCCGGGCACGGATGCAGACTTACCGGCCGCCGCCTCCCGGCCCGGGCCCCATCCCGCCACCCATTCCGCCTCTCCTTCCGGGACCACGCCCATCCATCGGCGGCTCGTCGGGCAGCGTGATGCCACGCTCCCTGGCGCGCTCCTTCATGCGCTCGTGGTGCTCGGCGCGGATGCGGCGTCGTTCATCATCGCTTCGTGCATTGCGCATGCGCTCCCGCTGTTCGACGCGTTCCTGCTCGGTCATCATTTGGCTGCCGAAAAGATCAGCCGATGATGGGTCAGCTGCATGCGACATTGCAGGTGCCATGATCAATCCGGCAACGAGCAGGACTACGCCGGCAAAACCGGCGCCGCTTTCAGTGCGACTCTTTTTCATTGCGACCCCTCCTTTGAAGCAGCACATTTAAAATATGCATGTCGATTCAAGGCCTACGCTTAAGTCATGAATTGACATGGTGCGAAAGTCCATTCCAACCAAGTCCGTCATCTCCGAATCAATCCGGAAATCACATCGGAATCACAATTGGAATATCGCTGCTGCCCTCGGGAAATTGAATTCCGCATCGCAGGTATTTCGACTACCTGAAATCAGGTACTGATCGACGTGCCGGTTCGCGATCAATGGGCGGCGCGGGGGTTTCGGCGAGCACTGCTCGCCGCCCGCAGAGCCGGCTGGCCGTACCAGGCCAGCCGTGGACCGGCGCGGGGGTTTCGGCGAGCACTGCTCGCCGCCCGCAGAGCCGGCTGGCCGTACCAGGCCAGCCGTGGACCGGCGCATGGGTTTCGGCGAGGAATGCAGGGCCCCTGCATGGTGAGCCGGCTCTG